>JBJEOB010000137.1:0-1709 GCA_051880495.1 Lachnospiraceae bacterium | reverse complement strand
CAAAATGAAAAAGAAAAATTTTATGTCAGTATTAGCCATGGGAGTAGTGGCATTGGCAACATTCACAAGTTACAAAAGCTGGTGTTCTAAAGCGACAACGGCAAACCTCATTCTCGATGCAAATATTGAGGCATTGACTGCGGGAGATGTGAGTGACGGAGGTTACAACGTATTCCATTTTAAATACATTAATCCAACAACGGGTCTTGAGACGGGTAAGTGTACTGCAACTTCTTATTATGCCCCAAATGGGAAATGTCCCACAGCTCACAATCATTCTGCAAAAAGTTGTTGTAGCCATAATTGTTAATTCGATTGATGATTTATAATAATTTCTAATACGTAAAAATGAAGAAGCTAATATTTTACTTGTCGGTATGCTTATTATTGTTATCCTGTTCAAATAATTCCAACAAAACGGAATTGTGTGATATTAATATATCGGGATACGAAGATAACGCTATGGATTTTGCCTCTTTAGCATCAAAAGTAGATACATTATACTTTTATGTTGGCGAGGAGTTCGCGTCAGTGTCTATGATCAAAAACATATATATGACAGATTCCTTACTTTATGTTTCTGATTTCAACAACTGCATTTCATTGTTTGACATTGGTTCGGGCAAGTTGATAAAGCAGTTGGTTAATATAGGCCATGCTTCCCATGAATACTTAGGGATTGAAGCAATCGCAGAAAAGAACGATACTGTATATATATTAGATTCAAATAGTAGGAAAGTATTAGAATACGATAAAAATCTCAATTACTTGGACAAGGTGTCTCTTAGCTTTGTTCCTTGGGATTTTGAAGTGACAGAGGATGGTTTCTTGTTTTCAAAAATGGATGTGGCAGAAGATGACAATCGTTTCATTCACACTGATAAAAAAGGAACCATCCTCAATACAGATGTTGCAGCTTCACCTATTGGACAAGAATTATTTATGTGTAAGTCGTTGATAAGACATAATAGCGATTACTACCTTCACGAACTGATGTCTAATGACATATATTGTTGGAAAGAAGGGAAAATGACAAAATCTTATACTGTACACTTTTCAAACAGCAATGAAAATGGAGTGGATGGAAAACAATCACTCTTCATAAAAGACTATTTTGTCACGGCCAAACATTTTATATGTAGTTTTGTGTATGACCACAAACAGAACTATTGTATTTATTCAAAGGAGGACGGCACAATTAAAACCGGCAGCTTTGACATAAATAGCGGTAGGCCTTTCTCGCCGATATTCCAGAAAGGCGATTCTCTTATTGGAATATACTCAACAGACGATATCAAGTCATTGCCTAATTGGAAACCCCGAAAAGATGATTGTGCGCTTACATTGTTTATTTATTCGTTTTAGGAGATAAGTTAATAAATAACATGGTCAAAGATGAGAAAGAAAGTTATAAAGTCATTATCTGTCGTTGCATTAGTAGCAGCATTTGTGGTGTTTGTTATGTTCTCTTGTAACAAGTCTGGAAGTACAGATAAAAATACATCAAAAATAGACTCCTTGGAGATTTCCTCCAAGTATATACATCCTGTGGACTCTATACAGTTTTTGCAATCTTATTATTTAAGTTGCTCATATCCATGTGGCGACAGTCTTGCCATTATGGGATATAACTACAGGACACATGCGTTGGACATTTTTTCAGACTCTACGATCTTGAATAAGATACAGTTGGAGCATCATGGAGAAAA
>JBJEOB010000136.1:0-37378 GCA_051880495.1 Lachnospiraceae bacterium | reverse complement strand
ATAATTGTATAATTATAATATCATACAAAAATATAAAATGCAATATTATATAAACAAGAAAATAATTTAGGAGACACCCCTCTGATGTAATCAATGATGTCTCCTTTTTAAAATTACTTTTTAATATTCTTTACGTGTTCCCTCAATTCACCAAGCACCGTCTTAAATCTCTCAGAAGCAGCCGTCGGGTGCGACTCAAAGAATCTGCGTACAGCTCTTGTATTGTGTTCAGTAAGCTGGCTTTTGTAGAATTCCATTTTCTCTTCAACAGCTTCAACATATGCACTGCTTTTTTCCCTGAACTCTTCCTTCTTCTGGCTGATTTCATCTTCAACCCTTCTTTTGATACGCTCAGCATCCTCACGTGCACGTTCAAGATAAAGAAGCAAATCCCTGAATTCGTATGCTTCCTTGAAAGAAATTGTAAAGTCAGCAACAAAATAAATCGTGATTCCGAAAACAATCAGCTCCTCAAGATAACCATAAGCTGAAATATTCATTATAAGCTTCTCTATTGGTTTATGAATAACCTCAACAAGCAAAATGGAAAGGAACCCCCACGCAATTGACGAGCCAAGGCATATATGGCCCTGAAACTGGAATTTGTTATTGCTGTAATCCCAGTAACGTACTTTGAACATTTTCTCCATCACCACGCCGGTAAAATATTCGAGGATGGTAGCTGCAACTGCTCCTGCAAAATACATCATCACATAATTTTTACGCACCGGAAGGGTAACAAATAATATAAGGATTGCTCCAAAGCCATACAGCGGAAGAAAAGGGCCGTGCATAAATCCCCGGTTGACAAATCTGCGTTTCTTTAAAGACACATAAGAAGATTCAAAAATCCACCCGAAAAAACAGTATACAAAAAAGAACAACAGCCACTGCCTTATCGTATATACATACATTTTAATCCTTCTTTCACATTAATAAGCTAAATTCTATGAATGAATAATCCGCTTCTAAGCTTTGGCTCAAACCAGGTTGACTTAGGAGGCATCAAAAGACCTGCATCTGCCACAGCAAACAGTTCCGCAATTGAAGTCGGATACATTGCAAATGCCACCTTCATGTCAGAGTCTGCCCTTCTTTCTAATTCTCCAAGTCCTCTTATACCACCGATAAAGTCAATTCTCTTATCTGTTCTCGGATCCTCAATTCCAAGAATTGGTGTAAGTACATTATTCTGTAGAATTGCAACATCAAGCCCGTCAACCGGGTCATCTGATTTGATTTCATCTTTTGCCGTGAGAAGATACCATTTTCCTGACATGTACATTCCCACATCACCCTTTTTGGAAGGCTTTACCTGTGCATCGCTCTTACTTATGTCAAAACCTTCTGACAGCTTTGAGATAAATTCATCTTCCGAAAGGCCGTTTAAGTCTTTAACAACTCTGTTGTAATCCATAATCATAAGCTGCTCATCCGGGAAAAGAACTGACAAAAAGAAATTAAATTCCTCATCACCCGTATATGACGGATTAGCCTCTCTTCTCTTGAATCCAACCTTTACGGCAGAAGCTGCCCTGTGATGTCCGTCTGCAATATAAATTTCATTTATTTGGGCAAATGCACTCTGAATCTTTTCCACAGAATCCGGTGCAGAAATCTTCCATACGGCATGTCTGATACCGTCATCTGATACAAAATCATAAACAGCTCTTTTTGCCTTTGCCTTTGCCACTTCGCCATTAATTACATCATTTGCGCGGTATGCAAGGAAAATCGGACCTGTCTGCGCACTGCATGTATCAACATGATTTATTCGGTCAACTTCCTTGTCTGCACGCGTATTCTCATGCTTTTTGATTACATTTGAAGCATAATCATCAATTGATGCACAGGCAACAATTCCCGTCTGCGACCTGCCATTCATTGTAAGTTCATAAACATAATATGCCTTATCCTCATCAGTTATAAATGTACCGTCAGCAATCATGTTCAGCAAAAGTTCCTTAGCCTTTTGGTACACCTGCGGTGCATATGTATCAACCGAATCATCAAACTGTGTCTCTGCCCGGTCAATATTTAAAAATGACAGCGGATTATTCTTAACCACCTCGCACGCTTCCTGTCTGTTGTAAACATCATACGGAAGTGCCGCCACCTTATCTGCTACATTTTCATTAGGTCTTACACATATAAATGGTTTTACTGTTGCCATTTCCCATCCTCCTGTTAAATAAGCTTATTAGTTGATTATACTATATTCGACATTTTTAGCCAAGACATATCCGCCGTTGCCGTCTGCCTTTCTGATGCAGAACATACCATTCTTTACACCGACCCAGCGTCCCGGAACCGCATGCATACTGCCTGCAGTCCTGTAATTTTCTCCGTCAAAGCTATATTCAAATACAACTTCTTCAAGCGGAAAACCCTTTTCATTTTCATTAAGGTCCTGTTTTCCAACACGTCTTACAGAATATCTTACATATACATTTTCATTGTCTTTTAAAGCTACGGTTTCAACATTACCTGCCTCTTCTTCTGTCTGCTCGGCCAGAATTTTTCCATATTTCTGTACCCCATTTACAAATAAAAGATTAAGCCGGTCATCCTGTCTTGTAATTGTAAATGCTCCATACTTCATACCCATCGAGATAACTCCGGTCATATCACCTGATTCCAAATGAGAAATATCAAGCTTTGTCACACAGCAAAACTGTGGTGCAGGCCATTTCTGAAGCAGAAGATTCGGCAAATCTCCAATCGGGGTATTATTAAACCCTGTAACAGCATTTAACTTAAGTCCGTCTCCGGTAAATTCGCACCATTCTTCCTTAAAATTAGCATTCCACTGCCACTGAAGGCCAAGTGAATTCTTCTTAAAATCATCTGACGTGTCAGGCTCACATACCGGCCAGTTAACATTGCCTACATCCGGCTTTCTGTACTGTTTTACCGGCTCACCGTAATCATTTCCGTCCTTGGCAATACCAATAACAGGCCAGTCATCTACCCAGCTCATCGGCTGAAGATGAATAATTCTTCCGGCACCGTAAACATCCTGAAAATGAATAAACCAGTCCTCTCCTGTAACCGTATCTATCCACGCGCCCTGGTGAGGGCCGTTAACATCAGAATTTCCCTGACGCATAACAACCTTATATTCATAAGGCCCAAATATATTTCTTGAACGAAGAACCGTCTGCCATCCTGTTTTAACGCCGCCTGCCGGAGCAAAAACATAATACCAGCCGTTTCTCTTATACAGCTTTGGACCTTCAATAGTATGCTGGTCATTTTCATTTCCATCAAAAATCTTAACTTCCTCGCCAATAAGTCCCATTCCATCCGGCTGCATTTCAACCATGTGAAGCACACTCTTGTAACCGATACGGCTTTTTGCAACACCTGCAACAAGGTATGCCCTTCCGTCATCATCCCAGAACGGGCAAGGGTCAATCCAGCCTGCACCCGGTCTTATATTTACAGGTTCACTCCACTTTCCAAACGGATCCTTTGTGGTACACATATATATTCCCTCGTCAGGCATCGGGAAGCACACATAATAAGTTCCTTCATGATAACGGATAGACGGTGCCCATACACCACATCCGTGAATCGGCGCATCATAACGCGCTGTAGGCACTTTATCCACAACATAATTAACGACCTTCCAGTTAACGAGGTCCTTTGAATGAAGCAGTGGAAGTCCCGGTGAATTACAAAAGCTTGACGCTGTCATAAAATAATCTTCACCCACCCTGCACACGTCAGGGTCCGAATAATCCGCATAAAGTATAGGATTTTCATACATTCCGTTACCTAAATCACCATTCCAGATTTTTTTCATATTTCCGCCTTTCCGACCTGAGTCTTAGTACAAATATCATCCAATACCGAAAAATAATTTTCAAATGTTTTACGACAGCAGAGAGGATCCTTTATTACTACCCCTTCCGTCATAAGTCCGGGAATTGAAAACGCCATGGCCATTCTGTGATCATCATATGTTTCAATCTCACATTTCCTGCATTCTCCCGGATAAATCACAAGCCCGTCGCCATCTTTTTCACATCTGATTCCAAGACTTGTAAGATTATGAATTATCGCAGCCATACGGTCTGATTCCTGCAGGCTTATATGTGCAACATTCCTTATGTGGGTTCTGCTCTTGGCAAACGGTGCAATTGCTGCAAGCGTCATTGTCTGGTCTGAAAAATCATTCATATCAACATCCACTCCGCTAAGGCCATCCAAAGGACCTGTGACCTTAATTCCCTGTGGCGTGTCAAAAACATCACAGCCCATTTGTTCAAGCACATTAAGAAACTTCATATCTCCCTGCATAAGTCCCGGATGAACATGATTTACCACCGCACTTCCGCCGGTAACAGCCGCCATGGCATAGAAATAACATGCCGCAGAAACATCAGGCTCAACTACATAATTTCCTGATTTATACGCCTGTCCTCCCGCAATATGATAATCGTGGCCGTCATATTCTGCAACACAGCCAAACTGTTGCATCATATTTCTTGTAATGCGCACATATGCACCATCTTTTTTTTCACTTGTGATATGAATGTCCAGTCCGTGCTTTAACATTGGTGCCGTCATAAGGAGCGCACTTAAAAACTGTGTACTCTTGCTTATATCAACAGAAACATTTGTAACACAGGCTGCACCACCCTTAACCCTGACCGGAAGATGTCCCTCTTCCTTAAGATATGTAAACTGTGCTCCCATCGATGTGAGTGCCTCAAACAGCGGCATCATTGGTCTTTTTTCCATCTGTTCAGAAGCCAGAATATCATATTCACCATCAGACAACGCAAGCATTGCCGTTAAAAATCTTGCTGCAGTTCCTGCGCTTCCCACGTTAATGCTTCCTGTTTTATTCGGAATTGCTCCACCCATACCCGTGACTGTGGCAGTGCATTCTTCCTCACTGTACTTCACATCAAAGCCTAACGACTCAAGAGAGCTAAGAAAATGTCTTGAATCATCGCTAAAAAGTATGCCGCTTAAACAAGTCGTTCCTTCTGATAACGCAGCCATAAGTAATGCTCTGTTGGTCATACTCTTAGAACCCGGAACGGAAACTAAAATATCAGGTTTGTTATTTAGTTTTTTTACTGTATATTTTTCCATGTCATTTTCCCATCATAAAACAAACGCCCGGCATAAACCGGGCGCATATGCCTTTTTTAATCTATTGTAACAACTCTCATAATATTGGTAATACCCTTCTGAGCCGTCTTTGACTTCGTTGTCGGAACACCGGCCGTTACAACAACTGTATCACCCTCGTTAACAATGCCTGAATTTTTAACAGAATCAAGCGCATGTCGTATGATATCATCTGTAGAATTCTCCTGAACAGACTTTACCGGTTTAACTCCCCAGTAAATCTGCATCTGACGGAGCACGGAATCATTAGGTGATAATCCGATTACCGGCATTTCAGGCTTATACTTTGAAATAACCCTTGCCGTAAATCCTGAAATAGTCGGAGCAACAATTGCCTTGGCATTAAGATTATGCGCAGTACTTACAGATGCGTAGCTTACGGCACCGGAAATTGTCTGCTTTGCATGAAGTTTTCTTGCCTTAATAAATTTTTCATGATCCATATGCTGCTCTGTAGATTCCGCAATCTGAGCCATCATCTTAACAGCTTCAACAGGATATTTACCCATTGCAGATTCGCCGGAAAGCATAACTGCATCCGTACCATCATAAATAGCATTGGCAACGTCAGTAACCTCTGCTCTTGTCGGTCTTGGATTTCTCATCATTGAATCGAGCATCTGTGTTGCGGTAATAACCGGCTTAAATTTATCATTACATTTGCTTATAATCATCTTCTGGACATGTGGAACCTCCTCAGCAGGAATTTCTACACCCATGTCACCTCTGGCAACCATGATTCCGTCAGCAGCTTCGATAATTTCGTCAATATTGGCAATACCTTCTGCATTTTCAATCTTGGCAATAATCTTTATGTCAGCATTATGTTCCTTTAACAAATCTCTTATTTCATGAATACATGTGGCATTACGTACAAATGAAGCCGCAATGAAATCATATCCCTGCTCAATACCAAAAATGATATCGTCTCTGTCCTTCTGTGTTATGCCAGGGAGATTAATTGGAATATTTGGTACGTTAACACCCTTCTTTGTTCCAAGTTCACCACCATTGATAATGCGGCAGACAATATCCGTATCCGTAGTGGACTCTACCTTAAGCTCAATAAGTCCGTCATCAATGAGAATTGTACTTCCCTCCCTAACGTCTGCAGGCAGGCCTTTATATGTAATATGTCCAATCTTATCATCACCGATGATATCTCTTGTTGTAAGTGTATATGTATTACCTTCCACAAGTGTAACCTTCTTGTCGTCTACAAGACTGCCCGTACGGATTTCAGGACCCTTGGTATCAAGAAGCATGGCTATAGGAAGTCCCAATTCTTCTCTTACACTCTTAACTAAATCAACTCTTCCCTTCTGTTCCTCATGGTCACCATGTGAAAAGTTGAATCTTGCAATATCCATTCCATTAATTGCAAGCTGCTTTAACAGCTCTCTGTCATTGGTATTTGGTCCCATTGTACAAATGATTTTTGTTCTCTTCATTTTAAATCTCCTCAAATTTTATAGAAACCTTATCGGTTGTCATCACATATTGTCGTAATTAAATTTTGACCCTGTCACGTGCTTGTGACTGTATAAATGGTCACTGCAGTATTCATATGCGCCGTCACACTTAGAACAGTAACGGAAAACTATATCCTCGCCATCTGCCTCAGTTCTTCCGCATACGGCACACTTATGTTTCGCACCTTTGCCTCCCGCATTAATCTTTCTCTTAAAATCAGCCTTACGTTTAATTTCCCTCGGAGAAACTGATTTATAATTCCTGGTTGAGAAATAAAATATAATAAAATTCATGAGTGAAACGAGTGCCGCAACCGCATATACAGGATGAAGCATCACTCCTGCGCTTAAAAGCCCGTAATATGTTCCTGCCGGTATATATCTGTATAAAAATCCTCCGATTATGGTGACTGCAAAATACAGCATATCAGCATAGGCAAACCATTTAACCTTAACAGGAATCAGAAACATAAACAAAACTTCCATATCAGGCATAACTGTCGCAAATGCAAGAAACATCGACATATTAAGATAATATGTTGTAAATGGGAAGCTTACGCCCCAGACAACATAAATCAGAAGAGCTGCCAGAATGTGAAGTATCATTCCCATAACAATGTACAGGTTAAATCTGAATGCTCCCCAGGCTCTTTCAAGAATATTTCCAATCCAGTAGTAGAAATATAATGAAATAATTATAAATAAAATACTGGTATCAGGAGGTCCCATAATAAATGTTACAAGTCTCCATACCTGACCCTTAAATACCATAGCCATGTCAAGGGATAAAAAGCGTGTATAAAATCCGCCGCCAAAAACCTCAAGTACAAATCCTACCGCATATAATACAATCAGGTAATACATTAAATTGTGAATAGCATATTTTCCAAATCTACGCTCTAATTTATTAATCCATTTCATATAATATATATGCCCCGCATACGCTAAAAATATTAGTAGTCAATACTCTTCTTCATTATAAATATGATAACATTTTTTGTCAATGAACACTTTTTCTTGTAATTTCGACATTTTTGTACTATAATCTTATGGGTGTTTCCAAAGGTTACATAATATAAATAGGAAACAACTTACCTGTTACTTTCAGGGCTGGAGGTTTTATTTAATGAGTACACTTTACAAGTTAGGAATCGATATTGGTTCCACTACGGTAAAAATTGCGATACTGGACGATAAAAATACTATATTATTTTCAGATTATAAGAGACATTTTGCAAATATTCAGGAGACGCTTGCTGATTTGTTAACCGAGGCAAGACAGGAACTGGGGGCAATCGACATCCATCCTGTCATCACAGGCTCGGGCGGACTTACGCTTGCCAATCATCTTGAAGTGCCGTTTACCCAGGAGGTTGTTGCAGTTTCCACTGCACTTACTGACTATGCGCCACAGACAGATGTTGCAATTGAGTTAGGTGGAGAAGACGCCAAGATTATTTATTTTACAAATGGTATTGACCAGAGAATGAATGGTATCTGCGCCGGCGGTACAGGATCATTTATTGATCAGATGGCTACCCTTTTGCAGACGGATGCAACAGGTCTTAATGAATATGCCAAAAATTATAAATCAATTTATCCTATTGCTGCACGTTGCGGCGTATTTGCCAAGTCAGATATACAGCCTTTAATCAATGAAGGTGCAACCAAGGAAGACCTTTCTGCTTCAATTTTCCAGGCAGTTGTCAACCAGACAATCAGCGGACTTGCCTGCGGAAAGCCTATACGCGGAAATGTAGCATTCCTCGGCGGACCTCTTCATTTCCTTTCAGAGCTTAAGGCTGCATTCATAAGGACGCTTAACCTTGCTCCGGAGAATGTAATTGCTCCGGACCACTCTCACCTTTTTGCTGCGGTCGGCTCAGCAATGACTTATAAGGAAGACGTATGCGTTTCCATCAACACGATGATTGAACGCCTTTCTGCCAAGATTAAAATGGACTTCGAGGTTGCCCGTATGGAGCCTTTATTTGCATCACAGGAGGATTACGATGAATTTGTAAACCGTCACAATTCACACAGTGTTGCAACAGATACATTATCAGACTATGAAGGAGACTGTTTTATCGGTATTGATGCCGGTTCAACAACTACCAAGGTTGCCCTTGTCGGCGAGGACGGAAGACTTCTCTACTCCTTCTACAGTAACAACAACGGCAGTCCGCTTGCAACTACAATAAAATCAATCAAGGAAATTTATTCTCTTCTGCCATCGTCCGCAAGAATCGTACGTTCATGCTCAACAGGATATGGCGAAGCTTTGATAAAATCAGCACTCATGCTGGATGAAGGTGAAGTTGAAACTGTTTCACACTACTATGCCGCTGCTTTCTTTGACCCTGAAGTAGACTGTATAATCGATATCGGCGGTCAGGACATGAAATGCATCAAAATCAAGAACCAGACTGTAGACAGTGTGCAGCTTAACGAAGCGTGTTCTTCAGGATGCGGTTCATTCATTGAAACATTTGCCAAATCCCTCAATTATGAAGTAAAGGATTTTGCAAAGGAAGCTTTATTTGCTCCACATCCTATTGACCTTGGAACAAGATGTACGGTATTTATGAACTCAAAAGTTAAGCAGGCCCAGAAGGAAGGTGCTTCTGTTGCAGATATTTCTGCCGGTCTTGCTTATTCGGTTATCAAGAATGCTTTATATAAGGTAATAAAGATTACTGATCCGAAAGATTTAGGAAATCACATAGTTGTACAGGGTGGAACCTTCTACAACGACGCCGTATTAAGAAGCTTCGAAAAAATTTCCGGATGTGAAGCCGTGCGTCCTGACATTGCCGGCATAATGGGAGCTTTTGGTGCCGCTTTAATTGCCAGGGAGCGTTACAACGGACAGACTTCCACAATGCTTACAATTGAGAAAATAAATGAGCTTACATACGACACCAAAATGGCAAGATGTAAGGGCTGTACCAACCAGTGCCACTTAACCATCAACCGTTTCTCAGGCGGAAGACAGTTTATTACAGGAAACCGTTGTGAACGTGGTCTTGGCAAAGAAAAGAACAAAGAACAGATTCCTAACCTGTTTGAATATAAGAATAAGAGACTTTTTGATTACGAGCCTCTTGCAGAAACTGAAGCTCCCCGCGGAGTTGTAGGTATTCCAAGAGTACTTAACATGTACGAGAACTATCCTTTCTGGTTCACCTTCTTTACAAAGCTTGGATACAGGGTTATTTTATCGCCTGAATCCAACAGAAAGATTTATGAACTCGGAATTGAGTCAATTCCAAGCGAATCAGAGTGTTACCCTGCCAAGCTTGCCCACGGACATGTAACATGGCTTATAAGAAATGGCATTAAATTCATCTTCTACCCATGTATTCCTTATGAGCGCGTTGAATTCAGTGATGCCAACAACCACTATAACTGCCCTATTGTTACATCATACGCTGAAAACATAAAAAATAACGTTGAGGAATTACATACTGAAAATATCAATTTTATGAATCCGTTCTGTGCATTTACATCAGAAGAGATTCTTACAAAACGCTTAATAGAAATATTTAAGGATACGATTCCGGTAAGCGAAATTAAGGAAGCTGCAGCCGCAGCATGGTTTGAGCTTGAGAACTGCCGTGATGACGTCCGTTCAAAGGGTGAAGAGGTTCTTAAATACCTCGAAGAAACAGGAAGACGCGGTATCGTTCTTGCAGGTCGTCCGTACCATGTTGACCCTGAAATCAACCATGGTATTCCTGAGCTGATTACTTCATACGGAATTGCCGTATTTACTGAAGACTCAATTGCACACCTCGGTCAGGTAGAACGTCCTCTTATCGTTTTAGACCAGTGGATGTACCATTCACGTCTTTATGCAGCAGCAAGTTTCGTAAGGACAAAGGACAATCTTGACCTTATCCAGCTTAATTCATTTGGATGTGGTCTTGATGCCGTAACAACCGATGCTGTTAATGATATCCTGACAAGTGCCGGCAAAATCTACACTGTATTAAAGATTGATGAAGTAAATAACCTTGGTGCAGCACGTATCCGTATACGCTCGCTGATTTCAGCGCTCCGCGTCCGCGATAACAACAAATACAAAGCAGAAGTCAATGAATATGGATTAAAGAGAGTTTTGTTCACCGAGGAAATGCGTGAAAATTATACTATCCTTTGTCCGCAGATGGCTCCGCTCCACTTTGAACTTCTCCAGCCTGCACTCAGGAAAGAGGGTTACAATGTTGTTATCCTTGACAACGATAATAAAAATGCCGTTGACGTCGGATTAAAATATGTAAATAACGATGCCTGCTATCCGTCTCTTATGGTTATAGGACAAATCATGGATGCCGTGCTTTCAGGCAAATATGACATGAACAAGACTGCCATCATTATGTCCCAGACAGGTGGCGGATGCCGTGCTTCCAACTATATCGGCTTCATCAGAAGAGCTCTTGCCAAGGCCGGATATGAAAATGTTCCGGTTATTTCACTTAACCCAAGCGGAATCGAAAGCAACCCTGGCTTTAGTTTTACATTGGAGATTGTTAAGAAGGCTCTCATGTGTATCGTATACGGCGATATATTTATGAATGTCTTATACAGAACAAGACCTTATGAGGCAACACCGGGTTCAGCCAATGCCCTTCATGAAAGGCTTAAAGAAAAATGCATCAAGTCTGTCACAAGGGATAAAGTAAGATTTGCAGAGTTTTCTTCAATATGTAAAGAAATTGTTGAAGAATTTGATAAACTTCCGCTTCTCGATATCAAGAAGCCACGAGTTGGCGTAGTAGGTGAGATTCTTGTAAAATTCATGCCTGCTGCAAATAATCATCTCGTTGAGTTATTGGAATCTGAAGGTGCTGAGGCCGTTGTCCCTGATTTAATGGGATTTCTTGAGTATTGTGCTTACAATGCCAACTTTAAGACAGACTATCTTGGATTCAGCAAGAAATCCAAATTTGCCAACAATCTGGCAATACAGGTTATGGAGTATTTCAGAAAACCTGCCGTTAAAGCATTATCACACAGTAAACGCTTTGATGCTCCTGCCAGAATTTCTGAAACTGCAAAATGTGCAGAAGGCATAGTTTCCATGGGTAATCAGACCGGTGAAGGATGGCTGCTTACCGGTGAAATGATAGAGCTTATTCATCAGGGTGCCAACAACATTGTATGCTGCCAGCCATTTGCCTGTCTTCCAAACCACATTGTAGGTAAAGGTGTTATAAAAGAAATCCGTGCACAGCATCCTGAAGCGAACATTATCGCTATAGACTACGATCCGGGTGCCAGCGAAGTTAACCAGCTTAACCGAATCAAACTTATGCTTGCAACAGCACAGAAGAATTTGAATAATCAGAAATAAGTCAAAAGAAGCTGCCGTTTTAACGAGTTAATTCTCGTCAAACGACAGCTTCTTTTTTGCACTTAAAAATATACTTAACAAATTGGCGTTGCTGAATACTTTTCATAAATCATAACCGGATTATAAGTCATTTTTGCCTGACGCAGTCCCTCAAGTCCCATATCCTCTTCACGGTTCACATAACGATATTTTCCAAGAAGCTCATGCGTGGTAAACTCTTTATTTATCGCCGCATAAAGTCCGTTAACACTGTCATCAGCCTTTTCAAAATGTGTTACAAATGTATCCTTACCAATCCCCTCACCAAGTGTAAATGCACACACGACACCATTTATCCTTATAAGGCCGCCTTCAAATCCAAATGCCTCATAATGGGTAAGAGCCTTATCTATTGCCGAATTTTCTATGTGAAGCGATTCCGTAAATTCACCCCTCTGCGCCATCCACCGGTTCTTCATTTCAAGGCAGTCACGCACATTTTCTCTTGAAATTGTCTCATAGACGAACTCATTATTTTTAACAAAACTGTTGTAATGATTCTTTTTTTTGTGAAATTTTCTACCCTTTAATTCGGCCAGTTCATCTACCAGATAAACATAATCCGAAAGGTTTCTGTCAAAGCTGTACTCAAACTTACCGCCAAAAGCTTTTGAAAGTTCATTCTTCATACTCTCATTAAGACTACCGATAACATATTTTTTGCCCATTGAAACCGCATCATTTTGAATGAACGAAACAAATGCTTCGCTGTTTCCCTTAAATGAAGGCGTGTAATAATAAAACACGGATTTGTTATCAAGGCGGTACACAAGCATATCATCGACAATGCAAAACATAAGCTTTCCGGAAATATCCCACAGAATATTATTACCAAAACTAAATTCACATCCTATATTATCGCCTTCTGAAAGATACGAACATATTAAATCCCTGTCTTTTATTGAAATTCTTTTAAAATCTGACATACCAAAACCTCTGTCTAAAACGGAATAAGCCCATTAATGTATGGGATATCCAGATTATTATTTAACCTTAAAAACAAGCTGTCAGGATGCTTAGCTTTATCATTTTGCTCCAGTGCAAGTTCACGCCTTACATATTCCTCAACATCCTTATCAAACAGCATATTTTTATTATCTTCTGTTATAGAATATTTTACTCCACAGTCAAACCCCAGTTTTTTGTAATACCCGCAGATATTATTATCTGCCGGGATTAAAAACAGAAAATCTGATTTCAAAGACTTTGCTATTTTCTCTGCCTCACAAATAAGACAGCTCATTATCCCCTGTCTTCTGTATGCCCCTGCTGTTGCAAGCGCATATAAATAAGCTCCACTATACTGCGTACCGTTTACGGACAGACGGCACGGAATATAATGAAGCATTGACACAATTTTATTAAATGATTTATATGTTATGATTTTAACCCTGCTAAAGGTCATGTCATAAAACAGTGAGGCATATTCCTCTTCCGAAAATGCCTCATTCCACAACATTTTTAATCCAGCTATATCCTCATCACCGGCAAACCCAATCATTATGCCACCTCCGGCCTGTGATACTATTATTAATCAGCCAAAATGTTTCTAAGATATTTCTCTTCAAAATCCTCCGACGGAATCGGCTTAGAGAAATAATATCCCTGTGCAAGCTGGCAGCCGAGACGTTTCAATATATCACACTGTTCTTTTGTCTCAACGCCTTCTGCAATAACTCTGAAGCCCAGCTTGTGTGCCATATCAATTACAGCCTCAATAATCACTTCACTACGTTTTTTCTCATCATTTCCAAGCAGGAATTTCATATCAAGCTTTAAAACATCTACAGGTGCTTCCTGTAACATGTTAAGTGATGAATATCCGCTTCCAAAGTCATCCATAAGAATAGTGAAATTCTTGTCCTGAAGCATTGTAAGCTGATTAAATATGACATCTGACTCTGTTGTATATGCACTTTCAGTCACTTCAAGATAAAGGTCATCCTGGGTAAGTCCATATTTCTTTAATAACAATTCAAAAGTATCGGCAAAATCCGGTAAATAGAAATTAAGTCTGGATACATTGACTGACAGCGGCACTGTCTTTAATCCTGCATCTTTCCAGCCACGTATAAGCTGACACGTTTTATCCCAGACATAGTAATCAAGCTTTGTGATAAATCCGTTATTTTCAAAAAGAGGAATAAATACACCCGGTGAAATCATGCCCTTGGTAGGATGAGCCCATCTTACAAGTGCTTCACCGCCTACAAGTTCTTCGCTGTCAACACGGCATTTTGGCTGGATAAATACCTTAAACTCACCATGGTCAAGAGCATTTTGCATTTCATTTAATATTTCCTGATCCTGCAAAAGCTTCTGCCTCATTGAATCATCATAATATGCATAATGTAAAAGTTCATTGCCCTTAACACTCTCCGCAGCCATATTGGCTCTGTCACACATAAGGCTGACCGCAATGCTTCTGTCAATTACCTGATAAATACCCATGCAGATTTCAATCTTTATATCAATCGGATATTCGTTAACAAACTTCTGAAGTTCTCTGTCAAGCTTCTCAATATCACGGACATACATACTGTCAATGCAGATTACGAAGTTATCTGCGCCACGATATCCTGCTACTCCGTGAGGTCCGACAAGTTCCTCCAGTTTATTGGCAAAATACTTTAACAGGCCGTCACCTGCTGTTGTTCCAAACAAATCATTTATTATTTTAAACTTGACAAAATCAAATATTATTATACTGTAATCAACTTCCTGATTATCTTTAATAAGGTTCTCTGCCTTCTGGTAAAAAGCATGTTTGTTGTACAAACCTGTAAGACTGCTTCTTTCAATTTCCTTCTGAGAAGCTTCTATCTGCTTTTTCTCAAAAATAACCCTCATCATATTCTTATAAACAATTGCAATAATTATAAGCATTACAACCACTAATAATGCAATTATAATGAAAGTATAGCGGTGTAAATAAACATACTCCATAACAGTCGGATTATATGTGTTATTAATCGTATACTGGTCGATAATGTTATTCTTAACATCCTTGCTCATGGAATTAATAGCTCTGTTTAATATTGACATCAGATGTTCATCAATATTTTTATTGGCCACATATGCATTTGTTTCTTCATATCTGACTATCCTTGATACTTTAAGCTTGTCGTATTTAGGCATCTGAAGCAGATAAGTACAGACATACTTATTAAGAATTGTAAGGTCTGCATTGCCTCGTTTTACCGCCTCCATACAGGACTCGACATCAGGAAGAATAAGTACATTCAAATCATCATAATTATCCTCGAAACCGTCTGCCTTGTAACTTACATTTTCCGGAAGTGCAACAGTCTTTCCGACCAGTGAAGAAAGTGTTGTGTCCTTATCAACTACAGCCAAAAATTCATAATCAAATACAGCATCCGAAATCTGAAGGTCACTGTCTTCCAGATACTCCTTGGACCTGATTATTCCGCCCATAATGTCTATGCCGTTATCAGCAAGGATTACATCTTTAGGATTGACATTGCACGGAACAGATACCATTTTAATATTAAGACCGGTTTTCTTGGCTATCTCCTCAGTCATTCTTTCACAGATACCGACCATTTTCCCGTCAACATTGTCCGTATACGGAAAAAATCCGTCATAAAAACCTATCGTGATTTCAGGCGCATTCTTGATATATTCATATTCTTCACGTGTCAGTATAAAATCAGAATCCGACTGTGAATTATTGTAATATAAATCAAACAGCTTCGAATCGAAGTTATAATTGTTAAGTTTTAATTTTTCGACAGCATCATCAAATTCGTCCAGAATCGGTTCAGATTCCGATGAAAACATAAAATAAAACGGTGCAACATCAAAGCGGTCAATAACACAGTAGTCAGTTGAGGAATACAGGCTGCTCACTGCAAAAATATCTATTTCGCCTTTGTCTAATGCCTCAAAAAGCTCAGTTCCCGATTCATAAACAATCTCATTATATTTAATACCATGCTTTATGGCATAATTATTAAATGCAATCTGCTGCGCACTGCCCTTTATAACACCGATATTCTTATCCATAAGAAAATCAGTATCGCCATAAAACAGCTGTTCAGACCCTTTTCTGGCATAAACCGCCGTCTCCGCCCTGCCTGCAGAATATTTTGAAAACAGAAATTCCTGCTCCCTTGCAGGAGTCTTCTGCGCAGGACATAAGAAATCTATCTCTCCGTTACGGAGCATGGTAATACACTCTTCCCATGTTCCGCACACGTATTCAATTTCCCAATTGCAATGATTGCTTATCTCATTAAGGTATCCTACACCATACCCGTCATACTGTTGCTGCTTCTCATTCCAGTAAATAAAGTCGCCAAAATCTATAACTCCGACTCTGACTACCTTTGATGTATTTGCAAAAACACTTTCTGTAACACATAAAAAAAGCAACAAAAACAGTGTAATCCACAATCTTTTGTTTTTCATGCTGCCTCCAATTATCAAACCCATAATATCGCCTAATTATAATTATGTTAATTATAGCAAAATTTGACAAAAAAATCCAGTACATTCGACAGCATTTTACAACAAAAATACCAATATTATTCCTATGATACTAGTCCTCAACAGATATCACTTCATAATCCTTTTCTTCCACGGCTTTCTTAAGCACCTCATCCGATACCACGGAATTTAACTTAACAACAGCGCAGCCCTTTTCATGGCTTACAATTGCTTCATCTACCTGAGGAATAGCCTCTAATGCCTTTTTAACCGCCATTTCACAATGTCCGCACATCATACCCTTAATGTTAATTGTTTTTTCCATAATTTTTACCTCTTTCTTTTTAAATTTATTCTTTACTTTTTTATCTTTCTTACTATTGTGAATATCCACAAGATTAATTCTCAGCGCATTGGTTACAACACAAAAACTTGAAAGGCTCATTGCAGCCGCTCCGAACATCGGATTAAGCTTCAGATTTAAAAGATAATAAAACACCCCCGCCGCAAGCGGTATTCCGATACTGTTATAAAAAAACGCCCAGAATAAGTTCTCATGTATGTTATTCAGTACTCTGCGGCTTAGACGGATTGCAGCCGGTACATCCGGCAGACTGCTCTTCATAAGTACAACGTCGGCAGCATCAATGGCAACGTCGGTTCCCGCTCCTATTGCAATCCCTATGTCTGCTGCTGTAAGCGCAGGTGCGTCATTTATTCCGTCACCTACCATTGCCACCCTGCCGCACAAGCGAAGTTTTCTTATTACGCTTTCCTTTCCGTCAGGAAGTACCCCCGCAATGACCTCATCAACGCCGGCCTGTGACCCTATTGCACCTGCAGTTCTCTCATTATCACCTGTAAGCATAACAACTCTTATTCCCATGTTCTTAAGCTCACTGACTGCTCGTGCGCTGTCTTTTCTGATAACATCGGCAACGGCTATTATACCAAGAAGAGAGCCGTTCTTTGCAAAATACAACGGTGTTTTACCTTCTTTAGAAAACTCATCCGCCATACCGGAAATCCTGTCTGTATTTTCGCTTATATACTTTTCTATAAAAATACGGTTTCCGGCATATAAATTATCCTGCCCCGTACCGGCAATCAGTCCGTTTCCCGGTACTGCCTTAAAATCTGCCACATCAAATGTACTCACATTTTTTTCTTTACCGTAAGTAACTATTGCCTTTGCCAGCGGATGTTCACTCTTTAACTCGATACTGCAGGCTGTTTTTAAAAGTTCCTCCTCTGATATACCCTCGCACGGTATAACATCCGTAACAGCAGATTTCCCGCTCGTTACCGTACCGGTTTTATCAAGTACGACAACCGATACTTTACCGGTTTCCTCGAGTGAAGCTGCCGTCTTAAATAAAATACCTGACCTTGCACCGACACCGTTTCCAACCATTATTGCAACCGGTGTTGCAAGTCCCAATGCACACGGACAGCTGATAACAAGAACCGAAATACCTCTCGCCAGTGCAAAACCGGCACTTTGCCCCACAAGCAGCCAGACAAGGATGGTAATAACGGCAATTATTATTACAACAGGAACAAAGATACCCGACACCTTATCAGCAATCTTGGCAACAGGAGCCTTGGTTGCCGCCGCATCGCTCACCATCTTAATTATCTGCGACCAGGTCGTATCTTCACCTACTCTTGTTGCTTCGCATCTAAGAAAACCCGACTGGTTGATTGTTGACGCTGACACATGACTGCCTGTGCATTTTTCCGTCGGAATGCTCTCTCCCGTAAGTGCCGATTCATCAACGGCACTGCTTCCGTCAATAACAGTTCCGTCTGCAGGAATGCTCTCTCCCGGTCTTACAACAAATATATCTCCTTTAATTATCTCACCTGCCTGAATCTGCACTTCATTTCCATCACGGATAACATTTGCCATCTTCGGTGCAAGATTCATAAGACTCTTTAGTGCATCCGTAGTTCTGCCCTTAGAATACGCCTCCAAAAGCTTGCCGACCGTAATCAGTGTAAGAATCATTGCCGCAGACTCAAAATAAAATTCATGCATATAAGCCATCACTGCATTTGTATCACCCAAAGCCTGCGCCACCGTCATGGCATACAGAGCATACGTACTGTATATAAATGCTGCACCTGCTCCAAGTGCTACCAGCGTATCCATATTGGGTGACTTATGAATAAATCCTTTGACACCGCTGACAAAAAATTTCTGGTTGATGACCATTATTGCAATGGTAAAAAGCATCTGAATAAGTCCCATTCCCACATGATTGTCCGCAAGACCATACGGCAATGGCCAGTTCCACATCATATGCCCCATCGAAATATACATAAGCGGAACAAGAAAAATGACTGACCAAACAAGTCTGTGCAAAAGGACTGACATCTCTTTGTCTTCTAATTTATCAGCCTCATCACGTGCAGCAATGCTTTTTTCACTCTTATGGGCGTGTCTTGCATCATATCCTGCCTTTCTTACCGCCTCTATTATTGCGTCATCCGATGCGCTTCCCGTTACACCCATTGAGTTGGTAAGCAGATTAACCGAAACACCCGAAACACCACTAACGGCTGAGACTGCTTTTTCAATACGTGCCGCACATGCGGCGCAGCTCATTCCCGTAATATTATACTGCTCCAAAAAATCACCTCTATCTCATTAACTTCTGCAGGACCAAAACAAGCTCATCCACCTTTTCATCACTGCCGCCTCTTATATCATCTGCCACACAGGTCTTTATATGGTTTGCCAGAAGAACCTTATTAAAACTGTTAAGCGCGGCATTTATGGCTGATACCTGTGTCAGAATATCGACACAGTAAGCATCCTTCTCTACCATCGCCTTAACACCCCGAACCTGGCCTTCAATTCGGCTTAACCTGTTAAGCATGTCCTTATATTCCTTTTCTGAACGTTTCTTGGTTCTGTCACTACACTGACAGCAACCTGATGTTTTGTTATTATCCATAGTGTTTACCTCATTAATTAATATATTCATAGGCGATTGCGAAACTATTTAATTATAAATAAACAAGGTTTGTTGGTACAATTAAGTGGCACGTTTGCACTAATGCTCGCTCGAAGCGGTACATAAGGTGCCAGACAACGGCACCTAAGTACCGTCGGCTCACAATTACCACTTAATTTGTACCAACAAACCTTGTTTAATATCATTAATCAGTAGTTTCGCATACGCCTATTATATATTCATTATTATACCCCTAGGGGGTATAATGTCAAGAGGAAATTATTAGCACAAAGAGTCCGCTTGCGGACTCTCGCGCCGAGCGCGGTCGCGTATGCGATATCTACCTTGTACGCGCGAGTGCGCAACCTCGCGGAGCGTTTTTTATTGTATAGGAACGAAGTTCCCTATACAATAAAAAAGTCCCAAGGCCATATCGACCCTGAGACTTTGATAATGTCTGATTCTAAATATTAGTTTTTCTTGTCTTCAATATACATAGCATCGCCAAAGCTGAAAAATCTGTATTTTTCCTTTACCGCCTCGTTGTATGCATTTAATACATTTTCCCTTCCGGCAAGTGCTGAAACAAGCATGATGAGCGTTGATTCCGGCAGATGGAAATTGGTAATGAGACAATCAAGTACCTTAAACTTATATCCCGGATAAATAAAAATCTCCGTCCATCCGCTGCCTGCCGGAACAGTTCCGTCAGCAAGCGCCGCTGATTCCACGGTTCTGCAGCTTGTTGTGCCTACACAGATAATACGTCCGCCATTTGCCTTTGCGCGGTTGATTTTTTCTGCCTCGCAGGGCTCTATGCAATAATACTCTGAGTGCATATGATGGTCGAGAATATTTTCCTCCTTAACAGGGCGGAAGGTACCAAGACCAACATGAAGCGTGACGCTTGCGATTGCTACACCCATCTGTTCTATTTCCTCAAGAAGCTCTCTGGTAAAATGAAGTCCTGCCGTAGGGGCTGCTGCCGAGCCTTCATTCTTGGCATAAACCGTCTGGTAACGGTTCTTATCCTTCAATTTATGCGTAATATAAGGAGGAAGCGGCATCTGTCCGAGTTCATCAAGAATTTCCTCGAAAATGCCCTGATACGTGAATTTAATTCTACGGTTTCCCTCTTCAACTATTTCAATAACTTCGCCGACAAGCTTTCCGTCACCGAAAATAATTCTGGTACCGACTTTTGCTTTCTTTCCCGGTTTCACAAGTGTTTCCCAGACATCATTTTCCATACGTTTAAGAAGAAGCACTTCTATAACGGCACCTGTACCTTCGCGTTCACCCATAAGTCGCGCCGGTATAACCTTGGTATTATTAATTACAAGGCAGTCACCCTTGTGCAGGTATTCTTTAATATCTCTGAAATGACGGTGAGTAACCTCGCCGGTATTTTTGTCAAGTACAAGAAGTCTTGAACCCGAACGATCTTCCAGCGGGTCCTGTGCAATCAGTTCCTGTGGCAGATCAAAATAAAAATCCTTACGTTCCATAAATTCCCTCTATCTGATTTCCACCTTGTTATAATAGTGGTGGATAATATATTCATAATCATATCCAAGAAGTGCCAGACTTTGTGCGCCTGACTGACTCAGTCCCACACCGTGTCCATAACCCATTCCCGCAAAATAATATGTATCCGGGTCTGTCGGTGCTACCCTTGGAAAATTAGTAAGATTGTCATCACTTATGACAATATACTGCTCAAGTCCGTTATCAGCCTGTTTTATTGTGCCATCACCGCTGATTATATAAGAATTACTGATTTGTCTGGTATTGGTTCCATTGGCACTCTTAACAACAACACGGTCAGGCACATCACCATATTTGATGATTTTGACCTTGGTACTGGGAAGTGAAAATGTTGTTCTCACCTTTTCCTTAAGAAGTGTTGTCGCTCCTGCCGTTCCCGTAACCTTTAACTGATAAATTCTTCCCGAAGAAGATTTTATCTGTGGAGTCAATCCAGTAACAGTTCCGACTGAATTGCCCGAGCTATTAACCGCTGCCGACACCTCGTCCCTCGTCTTAACAATTAACCATGGTGCTTTTTCCTGGTAAGTTTCCGTATTGTCCGGTCTTGCCCTGAAGTAAGTGAGCGCAACATCCCACACATCCTCGCAGTTTTCAGTGTGTCCGCCGCTTGTCGAATAGAAAAATGCTTTAATCACATTGTCATAGTAATAAATCATTTTCCCGGCCGTCGCATCAACCGCCGCATTAGTTCTCTCAGTTTCAGAACCGTATCCCTTGTACACCTGGCTCTGCGTCGTGTCAAAAAGGGCATAACCAAATTCAGCACCAAATGTTACACTTCTTCTGTCAAGTGCATACGCGTAACTTCTTGCACATACCGCCTGCGCCTTCAGTGCTTCCATTTCCCATGAAGGAACCATTTCACATGCAACAACGCCATACAGGTATTCTTCCATATCAAGAACGCTTACCGCCGTCAAAAGCGATGAGCCTCCAAATCTGCCTATTTCCATGCGTCCGCGGTATTGTCTTTCACCCAGGTCAATCACATTGACACCATTTTCGTTCGGTGTTGCGGCTGCAAACTGCGGATACACTCCGTCAGTTCCCACATCAATAATAAGGTTTCCTTCTGACCATGATAACTTAACACGGTATTTCATATCATTTTCAACTGCAGTAAACCTTACTTTACCTCCAATTTCAAGTCCCTGTGCAACAGATGCCGCCGTTATGACCGAATCAGCCGTAACATAAATCCTGAACTGGCCGTTTCCTGAAACTCCTGCACAAACATACTGTGCATGTGCCGGATTAAGACTGTTAATCGCAGAAGTAACTGCAGCATATGAATTATATACTGCAACCGAACCATAACAGTAACTTGTATCCGGTGTAAATGTAAATCCCGTAGTGCTGTTTAACGTATCAGATTCGGCAAATGCTCCATTAACCTCATATCCAAGCTTTACGGAGGAATTCCTGATTGTAATGCTGCCACTGTCCTTAAAAAGGCTTACAAGGCCAATACGCACGGTATAACCGTTCTCAGCAGCTAAAATGGGCTGCACGTCATTAACACATATGAAATTTATCAGTAACAAAAGCGTTAATACCCACGCAGCCCGTTTTTTCATTTTATTTCTCCATTCAGTAATTTCACATTAACCACGAAGTTCGATTCCCATCTCAGAGAGAGCCTTAAGAATCTTATCCATGATTTCATTAACTTCCTTATCCTCAAGAGTCTTTTCCTTAGAGCGGAATACAATCGAATATGCAACAGACTTATAGCCTTCCTTAATCTGTGCACCCTCGTAAATGTCAAACAGCTTATATTCCTCTAAGAGCTTTCCACCCTTCTTTGCAATCACATCTTCAACAGAGCCAACAAGAATATCCTTTGGCATAACCATACTGATATCACGTGTGACTGCCGGGAATTTTGCAATACCCTTGTACTTGATTTCAAAATTAACCATATCCATGATTGCCGGCATATCAATAACTGCAACATAAGTTCTGTCGCCAATCTGATAATTATCAGCAACATCAGGATGAACCTCTCCAAGGTAACCGATAACATTTCCGTCATAAATTATATTTGCCTGACGTCCCGGATGAAGGAACGGCTTGCCTGCCTTAGGATCATAGCCAATCCTGCCGGTAACTCCAAGTTTGTCAAGAATCTCCTCAACAACGCCCTTCATAGTGAAGAAATCGCCGTCGCCGTACATTCCCAGAGTAAACTGAACTCTTTCATCAGGAAGCTCGGTTAACGGAAGTGCTTTTGGCAGATAAATCTTAGCCAGTTCATATAATCTTACATTCTTGTTTCTTCTGTTATAGTTCGTAGAAAGAGATGTAAGTATTCCGTTTAACGGAACTGTTCTCATAATAGAGAAATCTTCTCCCAAAGGATTAGAAATAACTACAGTCTTTCTAAGTTCATCATCAGCATCAATCAACAGCTTATCAAATACTTTAGGGCTCTCGAACGAATAAGTCATGCTCTGTGAAAATCCACAGTATTCAGCCACCTCAGACGCAAGCTTCTCAACCGTAAGCTTATATGACAGCTTACCTGCAGATGATGCTCCGCTTGGAAGTGTTGTAGGAATATTTTCATAACCATAGAATCTTGCGACCTCTTCTGCAAGGTCTGCCATGCAGTGAACATCCTGTCTCCATGACGGAACTACAACCTGGTTATTTGCTGCATCGTATTTTAAATCAATCTTTTCAAAATATTTAATCATGTCTTCCTTAGGGACATTGGTTCCTAAAAGGCTGTTGATTTTATCAGGTTCAAATGTTACTGTATTGCCCTCTTTCTTAACAGGATATTCGTCAATCATTCCTCCGACTACTTCACCTGCTCCGAGTTCTTCGATTAACTGGCATGCTCTGTCAATAGCCTCTTTGGCTGTATTAGGATCAAGGCCCTTTTCAAATTTGCCTGATGCATCTGTACGAAGACCAACCTTCTTGCTTGAAAGTCTGATATTGGTGCCGTCAAAGCAGGCTGCTTCGAAAAGCATTGTTGAAACATTATCCGTAATCTTGGAATTTTCACCGCCCATGATACCTGCAAGACCAACCGGCTTCTCACTGTCACAAATCATAAGGATAGATGAGTCAAGCTTTCTTGTCTGTCCGTCAAGCGTAACGAATTCTTCGCCATCATTTGCACGTCTTACAATGATTTCTCTTCCTGCGATTGTATCAAGGTCATACGCATGCATAGGCTGTCCGTATTCTTCCATGACATAGTTGGTAATATCGACAATATTGTTGATTGGTCTTATTCCGCTTGCCGCAAGACGTCTCTGCATCCACTGTGGTGATGGTGCAAGCTTTATGTTCTTAACTACTCTTGCAGTATATCTTGGGCAGAGGTCTGTATCCTTTACGGTTACTTTGATATAGTCGTTTACATTTTCACTGTTACCTGTTGCCTTAATAACAGGAGGAACAAATTCCTTTCCAAATGTTGCAGCTGCTTCTCTTGCAATACCGATTACACTGTAGCAGTCAACACGGTTTGAGGTGATTTCATACTCAAATACCGTATCCTTAAGACCGAGATACGCAACTGCATCTTCACCGACAGGTGCATCCTCCGGTAAAATGTATAAACCATTTTCCGGTGCATCCGGATAGTAATCTCTTGAAGAACCAAGTTCCTCGATTGAGCACATCATACCGTTTGACTCAATACCGCGAAGCTTACCCTTCTTAATCTTAATTCCGCCCGGTGTCCTGCTTCCGTCATGTCCGCCGGCAACCCTGCCGCCATCTAATACAACAGGCACCTTGGCACCCTCAAATACATTTGGTGCGCCTGTCACAATCTGAATTGTTTCTGTTCCTGTATTTACCTGACAAATCACTAACTTATCAGCGTCAGGATGCTGTTCAACCTTCACAACCTGGCCGATAACAATCTTCTCAAGGTCTGCATCAAGCTGTTCAAAGCCTTCCACCTTGGTTCCCGTAAGTGTCATTGCATCAGTATATTCCTGTGCTGTGCAGTCAAGTTCAGGAACATATGCTTTTATCCATGATAATGCTGTATTCATTTATTTTTACCTCCTGATTAGAACTGCTTTAAGAATCTTGCATCATTTTCATATAACAATCTCATGTCATCAATTTCATACTTAAGTAATGCGATTCTCTCAAGACCAATACCAAACGCAAATCCTGTATACTCATCAGGATCAATGTTACATTTTCTTAATACGTTAGGATGAACCATACCACATCCTAAAATTTCAATCCAGCCTGAGCCCTTGCACATACGGCATCCCTTGCCGCCACATTTAAAGCATGTGACATCACACTCAGCACTAGGCTCCGTAAATGGGAAATGATGCGGACGGAACTTTACCTTGGTCTGTGGTCCGAACAGTTCCTTTGCAAATTCTGCCAGAGTACCCTTAAGATCCGCAAATGTAATATTCTTATCAACAACAAGTCCCTCTACCTGATGGAAACATGGTGAATGTGTCGCATCAACTTCATCGGAACGGTAAACTCTTCCCGGTGCAATCATTCGGATAGGAAGTCTTCCCTTCTCCATCTCATGAATCTGTGTTGAAGATGTCTGTGTTCTAAGAAGAATCTCGCTGTTAACGTAAAATGTATCCTGCTCATCCTTTGCCGGGTGATTGGCAGGTATGTTGAGTGCCTCAAAATTGTAGTAATCGTATTCAACCTCAGGCCCCTCTACAACCTCATATCCCATACCGATAAAGATTTTTTCAACTTCATCCAATGCTACTGTATTAGGATGCTTGTGTCCGATTGCATTTCTCTTTGCAGGCAGTGTTACATCAATAACTTCCTTTTCAAGCTGGATTTCACGCAGCTTTTTAGCCATCTTGGTCTTTGTCGCCTCAAGCATTTCCTCGATTGCCGCTCTTGTTTCATTAACAAGCTGTCCGACAACAGGTCTTTCCTCAGCCGCAACATCCTTCATTCCTTTTAATACTTCCGTAAGCTCACCTTTCTTGCCAAGGTAAGCTACTCTGATTTCATTAAGCTTATCTAATGAATCAGAACTGTTAATCTGTGCCAGAGCTTTTTCTCTGATACTTTGTAACTTCTCTTTCATTACTGTTCTCCTTTTATTATTCATAATATCACGAAATAGGCAGATTGCGACGCAATTTCCTGTAAGATTCGGGTATCAAAAGCCGGATAATTAAAGTATATCCGGTAGATTGCAGAAAATTTATTGGATGAGTGACTTATGTGCTACGGAGATGAAACTCAGCTGAGGTTCATCGCAGTGTTTAGCACATCGGAACGAAGATAATAAATTTTCTGCAATCTACCAGAGGAAAATTTATTATCGGCTTTTGGTACCCGAATCACCCTATCAAGTAAAAAATCCGCCTCTTAGCATATCTCGTGCTAAGGGACGGAGTAATATACTTCGCGGTACCACCCTAATTCCTGTAAAACAGACTCTCAAAATGCGTAACGAGCATGAAACGGTATCACCTACCAGCAAAAGCCTTCAGCAATACGGCTTGGGTGGGAATTTCAGAACTTATCCGTACCCCACGACTCTCAGCAAACGTCATGGTCTCTGTCTGGAAAATAAGCACCTACTGTGCACCTTCATCGCCTATTATAAACCTACCAAGTATTCTAGCATAAATGGGGATTTTGTCAACCAAAAGTTCAGATAATATCTGCCCATATTTTCACTGCCTTAAGCAAAGAGTCAAAATAATCAGCCTTACGGACATTATTTCCGGCAACAATGTCAACACAGCCTATAGGATTCCCGTTTAATGAATATACAAGCTGACCCAGCACATCACCCTGTTTTACGGGGGCCTTCACATCCGGCAGAATCTCAATACTTGATGTAATTGAAGAAGTATCCTCACCATTCATAAAAAGGCAGCTAAACTCCTTTGCCGTTATTAAAGAAACAGTATCCTCTATTCCGCCCTTGACCTTAACCGGCGGGATAATTGGCGGATTTTCATCTTTGTACAGACAGCATACTCCGTATCCGTAATTTAACAGTGAAATCGCATCCGCAAATCTCTCTTTGCTTGTCGGTGCCGCCATAATCACGGCAACAAGCTCAACTCCGTTTCGTTTTGCCGTAGCAGAAAGACAGCATTTGGCAAGACTGGTCGAGCCTGTTTTAAGTCCGGTCGCCCATTCATACTGCTTCATAAGCTTGTTGGTATTAGTAAGTCCAAATTCACTCTCACCGCGCCTTGTCACGTGCGTTATCGTATCCATCCAGATACAGGAATAGTCATGAATCTGCGGATATTTTGTAATCAGCTCTCTGGACATGAGTGCGATATCCCTTGCCGTTGTCAAATGTCCGTCGGCATCAAGTCCACAGCAGTTGACAAATGTAGTATTGTCCATTCCAAGCCCTTTTGCGCGTTCATTCATCTTATTTACAAATTCTGACTCGCTGCCCCACACAAACTCAGCCATGGCTACAGAAGCATCATTGGCACTTGCCACCGCTATACATTTAATCATGGTATTGACAGTCTGAACCTCTCCGGGTTCAAGAAACACCTGGCTTCCACCCATTGAAGCAGCATATTCGGACACAGTAACCTCATCCTCAAGCGTAATTTTCCCGGCATCAATAGCATCAAAAATAAGCAACAGCGTCATAATCTTGGTAACGCTCGC
Organism: Lachnospiraceae bacterium; assembly: GCA_051880495.1. Classification (GTDB taxonomy): domain Bacteria; phylum Bacillota; class Clostridia; order Lachnospirales; family Lachnospiraceae; genus MGBC120314. The sequence goes on along the minus strand of JBJEOB010000136.1, from coordinate 9,770 downwards.
AGGCCTTAATCTCTCATCAGCGTTTTTTTCATATACCACGCTTCCCGTGGACGCTTCAATAAGTATCGCCGAAGGTGAAGATATCTCTAATTCTGCGCCATACACCAAAGCGCCAAAATCACTTATTACTATGTAAAACACCATTACAAAACACAATATTTTCGATATTGCCTTTCGCATATAAAATCCCCCATACATTATTATAATTTAATGTATGGGGGAAGAGTTTCAAATATTCATATTAGTATTATGACAACATCATTCTGTCGTTTGCAAATTCACCGCCGCTTGCCTGGCCGAACTTAGCAAGAAGATCTGAAACATGAAGATTCTTCTTTTCCTCACCGGCTACATCATAAATGATTCTTCCTTCATGCATCATGATAAGTCTGTTACCATATGCAATGGCATCCTTCATGTTATGGGTAATCATAAGTGCAGTAAGATTATGCTCACGTATAACCTCATCTGTAAGCTCAAGCACCTTCTTGGCTGTCTTAGGGTCAAGTGCTGCCGTATGCTCATCAAGTAAAAGAAGCTTTGGTTTCTGGATTGTGGCCATAAGAAGCGTAAGTGCCTGTCTCTGACCTCCCGAAAGAAGTCCAACCTTGCTTGTGAGTCTGTCCTCAAGACCAAGGTCTATCTTTTTTAACATTTCCATGTACTGTTCTCTTTCACTCTTGGTAACTCCCCAGCCAAGTCCTCTTTTCTTGCCGCGCCTTGCAGCAATTGCCATATTCTCAACAATTGACATTGTGGCAGCCGTACCTGTCATTGGATCCTGAAATACTCTTCCAAGATATTTGGCTCTTTTATACTCGGATAATCTGGTTACATCCACGCCGTCAATAAGTATCTTACCCTCATCAACAGGCCATACGCCTGCAATTGCATTAAGTGTCGTTGATTTTCCGGCACCGTTACCACCGATAACCGTAACAAAATCACCATCATTTAACGTAAGGCTTACACCGTTTAATGCCCTCTTTTCATTCTGAGTACCGGGGTTGAAGGTCTTATAAATATCTTTAATCTCAAGCATTTTCACTACCTCCTCTTTTTACAGGCTTAGAAAAATATTTGCTCTTAAGATGCGGAAGTCCAAGGCAAACAGCAACTAAAAGTGCTGAAAGCAGCTTAAGAAGGTCTGTGTCGACACCAAGCCAGATAATAAACTGGTAAACAAGATAGTAAATAATAGAACCAATTGCTATGGCAATAAGCTTAAGTCCAAAGTTGTGGAATATTTTACCAAATACACCTTCTCCGATGATAACTGCCGCCAGACCGATAACAATTGCACCACGTCCCATATTGATATCAGCAAATCCCTGATACTGTGTAAGAAGTGCACCTGAAAGTGCAACAAGTCCGTTGGAAATCATAAGACCAAGAACCTTGTTAAAATCTGTATTAATACCCTGTGCCCTTGCCATGTTGCCGTTACATCCTGTAGCTCGTACTGATGAACCCATTTCCGTACCAAAGAACCAGTAAAGAATTCCAACAACAACAAGAATAAAAACGGCTACAACAACTAATGTGTTCTTATAAACAGCCACATTTTTCAGAAATCTGAGTGAAACAAGCAAATCAAATTTATCAACGTTGATAGCCTGATTTGACTTACCCATTATCTTAAGGTTAACCGACCATAATGAAAGCTGCGTAAGGATTCCGGCAAGAATCGCAGGTATTCCAAGAAATGTATGAAAAAGTCCTGTAACAAGACCGGTGGCCATTCCTGCAAGTGTAGCAACCAGCATGGAAACCCATACATTGTGTCCCGAAAGCATCATCATAATACATACTGCACCACCGGTACACATTGAACCATCCACAGTAAGATCGGCAATATCAAGAATTCTAAATGTTATGTACACTCCTATGGCCATAATTCCCCAGATAAGTCCCTGGGCAAAGGCTCCCGGAAGTGCGTTCAGCAGTGCTGAAATGTTTGGTAAGCTTAAAGCTATCATGTAAGGCACGTCTATTCCTCCTAAATAAAAAATCTTCTCATAAAATTAATCATTAAGAACATTCTTGCCATTAAGCAAAAACATACTTAATGATTAATATAACGGAAGTGCCTTACGGCACTTCCGAATTAATACCAAATAAAAGCTTACTGAATAGCTTCATATCCTTCCGGAATCTTTATTCCAAGCTTTTCACAGTTAGTAGGATTATACTTCTTTGTGAACTGTGGAGCGTATTCGATAGGCATTTCTGAAACCTTAGCTTCGCCTGTAAGAATCTTAACTGCCATCTTACCTGTAGCTACACCAAGATCATAATAGCTGATTGATAATGTAGCAACACCACATCCTGCACAGATACCTTCCTCACCTGCAACTACAGGAATTCCTGCAGGAAGACAGATGTTGTTAACGATTTCTGCATTGTTGGCAACAGTGTTATCTGTTGGAACATAGATAATATCACTCTCTGAAGCAGCCTTTGTTGTTACTGCTGAAAGATCGTTAGAATCTGAGAATGAGTAGAATGTACATGTATATCCCATATCTTCAAGATACTTCTTAACTGTATCTACCTGATACTGTGAGTTAGCTTCTGCTGAACAGTAAAGAAGACCAACCTTCTTAGCATCCGGGAAAAGTTCCTTAATCATGTTAGCCTGACCATCAAGTGGAGCAAGATCAGATGTACCTGAAATATTGTTACCTACAGTACCTGTAAATCCGTCAATACCAAGTGCTACACCATATTCTGTGATAGATGTACCAAGAACAGGAATTGTATTTGTTCCTGCTGCCGCAGCCTGAAGAGCAGGTGTTGCATTTGCAAGAATAAGATCTACATTCTGTGAAACAAATCCGTTGATAATTGTTGCACATGTGTTTGAATCACCCTGTGCGTTCTGGTCAAGAAATTCAACCTTGTCACCAAGAGCTTCTTTAACAGCATCCTTAAAGCCCTGTGTTGCAGCATCAAGTGCAACGTGCTGTACTAACTGGCATACGCCGATTGTGTATGAATCCTTGCTTGTATTGCTTGCCTGCTGGCTGCCGCAGCCTGCAAGAGTTGAAACTGCAAGAATCATAGCTGAAGTTAAAGCTAAAAATTTTTTCATTTTCTTCTTCTCCTTTTCTGTAATATTAATATTATCCGGGACATTTTTCCAGAATAAGATTAACATATAAATACTACAACAATTCGCACTTTTAGTCAATAAATAATTGCTTAAGCATATAATATAAAAAAATGCCCGGAGGATCCTTATGGACTCATCCAATTCATCCAACAATATTGACACCGGCTACATGGAAGTCGATGTCATTTCATCGGTCACCCAGGCGCCCATTAAAGATGCAAATGTTTCCGTCTCATACAGCGGTGATCCCCAAAGCACAATAGAACGTTTTACAACAAACAGTTCCGGTCAGACGGAGCAGTTCCCGCTTGCTGCCCCTCCACTTGAATACAGTATGGAGCCTTCCGAAAATCAGCCGTTTGCAGACTACACCGTAATCGTCACTGCCCCAGGCTTTGAACCTTTCAGCGTAACAGGCTCCCAGATTATGTCCGGAGAACTGACGCTTCAGCAGGTCAGGTTAAATCCCATAACACCGCAGAGTGAGGAATCCAATATCGTCATCCCTCCAAATACTCTTTTTGGAAACTTTCCACCCAAGATTGCCGAAGCAGAGGTTAAGCCGATTAACAATCCCGGCGAAATCGTATTAAGCCGTGTTGTCATTCCCGAATACGTTGTCGTACATGACGGACCGCCAAGCGATTCTTCTGCCCGTGATTATTACGTCCGCTACCGCGACTACATCAAAAATGTTGCCAGCAGTGAAATTTACTCCACATGGCCGGACGCCACCCTGCGTGCAAATATTCTCGCAATAATGTCATTTACGCTGAACAGAGTCTATACTGAATGGTACCGCAATCAGGGCTTTGACTTTACAATCACATCCTCCACTGCTTTTGACCACAAATGGGTCTACGGCAGAAATATTTTTGAAAACATTTCCCAGATTGTCGATGAAATGTTTAACAACTACTTATCACGTCCAAACGTGAAGCAGCCTATACTTACCCAGTATTGCGACGGCAACCGCGTTCAATGCCCTAACTGGATGAGCCAGTGGGGTTCAAAATACCTTGGTGACCAGAACTATTCTGCAATTGAGATTTTGAGGTATTATTATGGTGATAACATGTATATCAATACTGCTGAGGAAATATCCGGCATTCCTCTTTCATGGCCGGGCAGCGACCTTACTATCGGCTCTGAAGGCCAGAAAGTCCGCCAGCTCCAGGAACAGCTAAACCGAATCCGTGAAAATTACAATGCAATTCCTTATCTGACCGTCGACGGCATCTACGGTTCCAAAACCGCCGAAGCCGTAAAAACCTTCCAAAGGATATTCAACATGCCTCAGACCGGAGTGGTTGATTTTGCAACATGGTACAGAATTTCAGACATCTATGTACGATTATCAAGAATTGCCGAGTTGTATTGAATTAATAAATGTTTAACAAATATTTTGATTTCAAAGAAGCGGGGGGCGGATTGACTGGTTTTTCCGATATCCGCCCCGCTGTATTTATTATATCTATATCTTATATTCTTTTTCTTCTACCTGCGTAGATGTTGTTGGATCATATTTGTGAACGATCAGGCAATTCTTTCCATGATGCTCCAGGGAATAATGTGCCTCGTGAAAATCATTCCATTGGTATGTATCCAGAATTCTTTTTTTAGATCCTTTCCTATAAATCAATTGAATTTGTTCTTCATGGTAGTCTTTTTGAAAATAAACTTTTATATCTCCTTTTGCAATACTTTGCACATTTGGCATGGGTCCCCGTACTTTTTCCCAAAAAACGGAACGCAGAAACCTTAGAATTCGGGAAATGCCATATAAAACCAACCTAAAACAGGCACCGGCTACGAAACCGAAAACTAATACATATAAACTGGATACCACACTCATAATATATCCCAGAGAAATGCACACAAAAAATAGTAATGCAAGAACCTTCTGTTCATTATCCTTTAATTTATATACCCAATCCGGATTAAGGTACTTTTGCACCAACATAAATACTGAATATAGAATATTTACCACCATAAGAAATTTCATAGATAATGAATCATGCAAAAGCTTATATACAATGACAGAAAGCATTATCAATAATACATAAGGCCATTTTGTGCCGATTCTAAGTCCTACCCTGTAAGCAAAAAATAGGCTGATTCCACATATTGCACCTATTACCGCATCCGGTTTTCCCGGATATTTCTTGAAAAAATTATCCATTTTCTACATTCCCTGACATAATTATCTCTGATAATTTGCAAAAACTATTGTCTCGCCGCCTTCAGTGGCTTGGTTCGTATAATATGAAACACACATGACCAGACTTTCTTTTTCATCAGGCTCGTAATAAAAACCTGTCACATTACCACAAGCAGTTCCGTCCTGTTTTGTAAGCACAGGGTTGTCCAGCTCAAAATCTGTCCGTCGTGGTTTCCCCGGCTGAAGATATGTAAACTGTACGGTGCTTTCAAGAATTTTCTCACCATCCATAACAAGCTCAATACTACTGTCCTGTCTGAATGTAAGACTGTAATGCCCATCTTCACTGTTCCAGACTCCTTCAACAATTTCCATCAGTGCCCCATTATCTACATAGGTGTAATCCCCGTCCACCATATGCATTTCACCATTATAGTCTGCATAATTAGGATTTTCCATGCCATTCTTATCCAGAGTTCCATACTTAACTATATACTGACAGAAAAAAAATCCCCCTAAAACAACAAGCAAAAGTAAAACAATTACAAAAATAATAACCATATTCTTTATCCTCTTTTTAAACATATGATTTTGATTTTTCTCCCTTTTTAAATTATTATATTACATTGTATACTATTAATCCAGATTTTTATCAGGTTAGGTTGTCAATAAAAAAGCAGCCCTCAAAACCACCGAAAAGCTGCTTTTCACTCATTATTGTTTAATTCTCAAATTTATAATCCAAAGCTTGCAAGAATTGCAGCAAACTCATCTGAATTAGCAAATCCGTCGAGTACCTGATCCCTTGTCCATTCATTTCTGTCAAGAAGGCCTACCCAAAGCTCGTAACCCGGTGCATCAAGCTCTCTTCCAAGGAATGTCTGGTAAAGAATTGATACATACTGTGCGTTCGTTGTGTTCTTTGCAATAAATTCGTCAGAGTGGAAGAATCCGTCTGCAGCTACGTTTCTTGGTGTCATGTAGCCTTCGATAATCTGTGCACACCATACATCAACACCCGGAACATCTGCCGGTCTGCCAAGTGCCTTTTCATAACATCTTGCTACAAATGATGCAAGGAATATGTTACGGTTTCTGTATCTGTTTAAGATATCTGTCATTCCAGGGATATCACTCATCTGACCCTGACTGATTCCGTATGTATCACAGATACCCGCAAACTCTGTTGACATTACGAAGCCTTCAAATATCTTCTCAATATCAACGCCTGCGTTAAGTGCATCAGCCCACATCTTCTTTCCTTCTGCATCTGCCACACGGTTAAGGAATGTTGCGTAGAAGATTTCTACCTTCTGCTCGTTAGTGAGACCGCTGTTCTTGAACTCATCACTGTTAACAAAACCGTAGCTTACCGTTGCACCGTTAAGTGTTCCGTCTGCAAGGGCTGTTACCCATGTACCTATACCTTCTTCATCGCCGGCTCTGCCTAAGATATTGTTATAGAGTCTTTCTACAAACGCCTTTACCTGAGCTTCATCCAATACAGGTTTCGTCTTAAATGTTGCTTTTACAGTAACATCTGCCTGACCTACTGTAAGTGTAGTTGTTGCTGCGCTCTTATCTGCAACTGATGCACCTTCACCTGTTACAACCCATTCTTTGAACAGGTAGCCGTCGTTAGGTGTTGCTGTAAGGTTAACTTTTGTTCCCTCTTCAGCTCCTGTCTTAGCAGCTGTTGCCGTACCGTTGCCGTCGTTTTCAACTGTTATTGTATAAACAATCCCGAATACAATCAACCTTTGTGGTTCTTTAGAATATCCTTTTGTTCCATCTCCCAGCTGACCATAATAATTATTCCCCCACATATACAGCTCTCCTTCTTTCGTTACTGCTGCACTGTGGTTTTCTCCTAAGCTTACCGATTCAACGTTGTCCAGGATTTTTACCGGGGTACTCTTGCCTTCTGTTGTTCCGTCTCCCAGCTGACTATACTCATTATCACCCCACATATACAGCTGGCCATCTTTCGTTACCGCTGCACTGTGGTCATGTCCTAAACTTACCGTAGCAACATTTTCCAGGATTTTTACCGGGGTACTCTTATTTTCTGTCGTTTCGTCTCCCAGCTGACCAGAATAATTATAACCCCACATATACAGCTGGCCATCTTTCGTTATTGCTGCGCTGAAATATTCTCCTAAGCTTACCGTAGCAACATTGTCCAGGATTTTTTCTGGAATTGCCTTTTTGACGGTTGTTCCGTCTCCCAGCTGACCATAATAATTATAACCCCAAGTATACAGCTGACCATCTTTCGTTACCGCTGCACTGTGGTCATGTCCTAAACTTACCGTAGCAACATTGTCCAGGATTTTTACAGGGGTACTCTTAGCTACCGTTGTTCCGTCTCCCAGCTGGCTATAATAATTATAACCCCACATATACAGCTCTCCACTGGTCGTTATCGCTGCACTGAAATATTCTCCTAAGCTTACCGTAGCAACATTTTCCATGATTTTTACAGGTCTACTCTTAGCTACCGTTGTTCCGTCTCCCAGCTGACCATAATAATTATTTCCCCACGTATACAGTTCTCCGCTTGTGGTTACTGCTGCACTGTGGTCATATCCTAAGCTTACCGTAGCAACATTTTCCATGATTTTTACACTTTTTGTTTTCTCTTCTGTTGTTCCGTCTCCCAGCTGACCATAATAATTATTTCCCCACGTATACAGTTCTCCGCTTGTGGTTACTGCTGCACTGTAGTATTCTCCTAAGCTTACTGTAGCAATATTATACAGAATTTTTACCGGGGTACTCTTATTTTCCACTGTTCCGTCTCCCAGCTGGCCATCCCCATTATAACCCCACGTATACAGCTTGCTTTCTTTCGTTACTGCTGCACTGTGATATTCTCCTAAGCTTACCATAGCAACATTTTCCATGATTTTTACCGGGGTACTCTTATTTTCTGTTGTTCCGTCTCCCAGCCGGCCGTGATAATTATTACCCCACGTATACAGCTCTCCACTTGTGGTTACTGCCGCACTGTGATATACTCCTAAGCTTACCGTAGCAACATTTTCCATGATTTTTTTTGGAATTGTCTTTTTGACGGTTGTTCCGTCTCCCAGCTGGCCATCCCCATTATTACCCCACATATACAGCTCTCCATCTTTCGTTACTGCTGCACTGTGATATCCTCCTAAGCTTACCGTAGCAACATTTTCCATGATTATTACTGGGCTACTCTTTTTTTCTGTTGTTTCGTCTCCCAGCTGACCAGAATTATTATTACCCCACGTACACAGCTCTCCATCTTTCGTTACTGCCGCGCTGTGGATATCTCCTAAGCTTACCATAGCAACATTTTCCATGATTTTTACAGGAGTACTCTTATCTTCTGTTGTTTCGTCTCCCAGCTGACCATATTTATTATCACCCCACATATACAGCTCTCCATCTTTCGTTACTGCTGCACTGTGGTTTCCTCCTAAGCTTACCGAAGCAACATTTTCCAGGATTTTTACAGGGATAATTTTATCTGTAGTTGTTCCGTCTCCCAGCTGACCATCCCCATTATTACCCCACATATACAGCTCTCCATCTTTCGTTACTGCTGCACTGTGGTAATATCCCAGGCTTACCGAAGCAACATTTTCCAGGATTTTTACAGGGATAATTTTATCTGTAGTTGTTCCGTCTCCAATCTGACCGCAATAATTATCACCCCACATATACAGTTCTCCGTTTTCTGATACTGCGGCACTGTGGTTAGCTCCTAAGGTTACCGATACGATTTTCGGGTAATACGCTACAGCCGTATCATCCTGATATGACGTGCCTTCACCTGCTGACGGTGCAGCATATGCCGACCGGGCATCGCACATGATGACATTACATGCCATAAGCACAGCAAGTACTGATGCCATAATTTTTCTTCCTAAGTTGTTCATTTTTGCCTCCTTGTTTCTTTCCGGCTTTCTGCCTGATTACTTTACATTTTGATACATTCCTGTTCTCCTTACAAAGCGTCGATGAGTGCTGAAAAATAGCTGGAAGAAACAGAACCGTAGATAAAATTATCAACAAGACCGTCTTTTTACGCCCGGTTTGATGATATTGATACATAAAAAGGTGCAGTAACCCTATGTTATGTTGTATTATATCGAATCGTTTTTCAAAACACACCATACATAAGTATGGTTTTGCAAATTTTTTTAATGTAAGAAAAGGGATGCTCCCTTTTCGGTAACATCCCTTTTGTCGCTTGTTTATTTAATTTTGTCTGTATTTATAAACCAAAGCTTGCAAGTATAGCCTTAAATTCTTCCGAATCTGCGAATCCGTCAAGCACCTGGTCTCTTGTCCATTCATTTCTGTCAAGAAGACCTACCCAAAGCTCGTAACCCGGTGCATCAAGCTCTCTTCCGAGGAATGTCTGGTAGAGGATTGATACATATTCTGCATTCGTTGTGTTCTTTGCAATGAATTCGTCTGAGTGGAAGAATCCGTCTGCAGCTACATTTCTTG
>JBJEOB010000135.1:0-37406 GCA_051880495.1 Lachnospiraceae bacterium | reverse complement strand
TGAGGAAATTAAAAATGTTTGGAGTTATAAAAGGTACCGGTATGTATGTGCCGGAATATGTAATGGATAATAATGATATTGCAAAGCTTGTTGAAACGAGTGATGAGTGGATACAGGAAAGAACAGGTGTGGTAAGGCGTCATATCATTTCCGGTGATACAACGGTTTCAATGGCAGTAAATGCTGCTAAAAACGCACTTGATGATGCAGGTATTGATCCTTGTGAAATAGATTTGATTCTTGTTTCCACCATTTCGGCTAATGTCATTATGCCATGCGTTGCATGTGAGGTTCAGAAGGAAATCGGTGCTGTAAATGCTGTTGGATTTGATCTTGGTGCTGCATGCAGTGGATTTGTTCTTGCTTATAATACGGCAAACGCATATATAGAAAGCGGTATTTATAAAAAAATACTCATAATTGGCAGTGAGTCTTTATCAAATACGGTTAACTGGAATGACAGAGGAACTTGTATTCTTTTTGGCGACGGTGCAGGAGCAGTAGTTCTTGAAGCTTCTGATGAAGATGGTTATTATCCTGTTGCACATTCCGACGGAAAACTTGGAAATGCATTGACACTTGCAAGCCGGCATGATAACGGAATGCTTTCAAAAGATGCTAAAGAATATGAAAATGAAAAATATTACATAAATATGGACGGCCAGGCGGTGTTTAAGTTTGCCGTAAGGAAGGTTCCGGAAGTTATAGAAGAACTGCTTGAAAAAAACAGCCTGAAAAAAGAGGATATAAAATATTACGTTCTTCATCAGGCAAACAAAAGAATTGTTGAAGCGGTGGCAAAGCATCTTAATGAGGGTATTGAAAAGTTTCCGATGAATCTTTATGAATATGGAAATACATCCTCTGCAAGTATTCCGATATTACTTGATGAAATGAATAAAAAAAATAAGCTTTCATCTGGCGATGTAATTGTTATAGCCGGATTTGGCGGCGGACTTACATGGGGAGCAGGCGTTATTAAGTGGAGATAATCTTTGAGTGAATTACACAAAGATTTCTATATAAAATTTTTAATAAAATAAAAGGAGAATAAACATGTTTGAAGAAATTAAGAAAATTGTAGCTGAAAATCTTGGAGTTGATGAATCAACAATCACGATGGAGTCATCTTTCAAGGATGATTTAAATGCTGATTCACTTGACTTATTTGAAATGGTAATGGCATTAGAGGAAGCATATGATGTAGAAATTCCTTCAGAGGATCTTGAGCAGCTTGGAACAATTTCTGATGTTATCAATTATATTGAAAATCATAAATAATTAAAAAGGCAGGTCAATTAAATGCAAACAGAATTAACCAAATTATTAGGAATAGAATATCCGATTATTCAGGGAGGAATGGCATGGGTAGCTGAATATCATCTTGCATCAGCAGTATCAAATGCCGGAGGACTTGGTATCATTGGAGCAGCCAATGCACCTGCTGAATGGGTTAGGGAGCAGATTAGGGAAGCCAAGAAGAATACAGATAAGCCGTTTGGTGTAAATGTAATGCTTATGAGCCCACATGCAGATGAGGTAGCTAAAGTTATCGCCGAGGAGGGTGTTTCAGTTGTAACAACAGGAGCAGGAAACCCGGAAAAATATATGGAAATGTGGAAAAACAAAAATATTAAGGTTATTCCTGTTATTGCATCAGTTGCTCTTGCAAAGAGAATGGAAAGAGGCGGAGCTGATGCGGTTGTAGCAGAAGGATGCGAATCCGGCGGTCATATTGGTGAAAGTACTACAATGACATTGGTTCCGCAGGTTGTAGATGAAGTTAAAATACCTGTTATCGCAGCAGGCGGTATCGGTGACGGAAGAGGAATTGCGGCAGCATTTATGTTAGGTGCAAAGGGCGTTCAGATGGGTACACATTTTGTTGTGACAAAGGAATGCCAGGTTCATGAAAATTACAAAGAAAGAATTATTAAGGCGAAAGATATTGATACACGAGTAACAGGAAGAACGACAGGTCATCCTGTACGTGCGTTAAGAAACGAAATGACGAAAAAATATCTTGAAATGGAAAGCAAGGGTGCAACGGCAGAGGAACTTGAATATCTTGCACTTGGAGCTTTAAGAAAAGCGGTTATTGAAGGCGACGTTAAAAACGGAAGTGTTATGTCGGGACAGATAGCCGGACTTGTTAAGGAAGAAATGACTTGTAAGGAATTAATAGATAAATTAGTAAGAGAAACAGATGCACTTATTAAAGGAGTAGGATTGTATGAGTAAAACAGCATTTATTTATCCGGGTCAGGGTGCCCAGAAAGCAGGAATGGGTGCTGATTTTTATGAAAACAGCACTACAGCAAGAAATATTTTTGACAGGGCACAGGAGGCTTTGGATTTTGACCTTAAGGCGGTATGTTTTGAAGAAAATGAGAAGATTAATCTTACAGAATATACACAGGCGGCAATGGTAACAACCTGTCTTGCAATGACAAGAGTACTTATGGAAAAGGGGTTAAAACCGGATATTACGGCAGGACTCAGTCTTGGTGAATATGCAGCAATAGCAGTAGCAGGCGGTATGGATGATATTGATGCAATACGTCTTGTGCGTAAGAGAGGAATTCTTATGCAGAACACTGTTCCTGCAGGCGTTGGTTCAATGTGTGCAGTGTTAGGACTGGATGCATCTGTAATTGAACAGGTTATAAGCGGTATTGATGATGTTACCATAGCTAATTATAACTGCCCGGGTCAGATTGTTATCACAGGAAAAACAGAGGGCATTACAAAGGCGGCTGAAGATTTAAAGACTGCAGGTGCAAAAAGATGTGTTGTATTAAATGTAAGCGGTCCTTTTCATTCGCCGATGCTTATACCGGCAGGTGAACAGTTAAGAACTGAGATAGAAAAAGTAACATTAAACGAATTGAATATCCCTTATGTAACTAATGTAACAGCACAGACAGTAACAGATAAAAATGAAATCTGCGATTTGCTTACAAGGCAGGTTGCATCATCTGTAAGATGGCAGCAAAGTGTTGAAAATATGCTTGCTGACGGAGTTGACAGATTCGTTGAAATCGGACCGGGTAAGACACTTGCAGCATTTATCAAAAAGATTAATCCGGAAGCTGTAGTATACAATGTTACCTGTTGGGATGATGTAGAGAAAGTTGCAGGTGAATTATGTTAAAAGGGAAAGTAGCGATTGTTACAGGTGCATCAAGAGGAATCGGAAGAACGGTTGCACTTGAACTTGCATCAAAGGGTGCATCGGTAATCGTTAATTATAACGGCTCACAGGATGCTGCCATGGAAGTAGTAAATGAAATAAAGGCAAATGGCGGTATTGCTGAATGCATACAGTGCAATGTTTCAGACTATGAAAAATGCAATGAGTTTATCCAGTATGTTATTGATACATATAAAAGCATTGATATTCTTGTAAATAATGCAGGTATAACAAGAGATAACCTTGTTATGAAGATGACAGAAGAGGAATTTGACAGTGTTATTAATACAAATTTAAAAGGTGTATTCAACACAATTAGATTTGTATCACGTCAGATGTTAAAGCAAAGAGCCGGAAGAATTATTAATATGGCATCAGTAGTCGGTGTTTGCGGAAATGCCGGTCAGGCTAATTATTCCGCTTCTAAGGCGGGGGTAATCGGAATGACTAAGACAGTTGCAAAAGAACTTGCAAGCAGAGGAATTACTGTAAATGCGGTTGCACCCGGATTTATTGAAACTGATATGACAAATAAACTTAGTGATAAGGTAAAGGAAATGTCAGTTGCACAGATTCCGCTCGGAAGGTTTGGTAAGCCTGAAAATATTGCTAAAACTGTATGTTTTCTTGCATCAGATGATGCTGAATATATTACCGGACAGGTAATTAATGTAGACGGCGGAATGGTCATGTAAAGGAGAAATATAATGAAGAGAAGAGTTGTAGTAACAGGACTTGGAGCAGTAACTCCAATTGGGAATACAGTACCTGAATTCTGGGACGGAATTAAGAATGGCAAGGTAGGTATTGGTGAAATAACAAGATTTGATACAACGGATTACAAGGTAAAGCTTGCAGCAGAAGTTAAGGATTTCAAAGCAGCAGACCGTATGGATTTCAAATCATCAAAACGTATGGAATTATTTTCACAGTATGCAGTAGCTGCTGCAAAGGAAGCACTTGAGGATTCAGGGCTTGATATTTCTAAGGAAGATGAATTCAGGGCAGGCGTAATTGTTGGTTCAGGTATCGGAAGCCTTAGTACTGTTGAGAAGGAATATGAAAAAATATTAAAGGGCAATCAAAACAGGGTAAATCCTATTATGGTTCCTTTAATGATTTCCAACATGGCTGCCGGAAACATTTCAATCCAGCTTGGACTCCGCGGAAAATGTACAAATGTAGTAACAGCATGTGCTTCAGGAACCCACTGTATTGGTGATGCTTTCCGTGCAATTCAGTACGATGATGCAGACATAATGTTTGCAGGTGGTGCAGAAAGCTGTATTTGTCCGACAGGTGTTGCAGGTTTTAATGCACTTACAGCTCTTTCAACTTCAACAGACCCACTGAGAGCTTCAATTCCGTTTGATGCAGAAAGAGACGGATTTGTATTGGGCGAAGGCGCCGGTGTAGTAGTCCTTGAGGAACTTGAGCATGCAAAGAAACGTGGTGCTCATATCTATGCTGAGCTTGTAGGATATGGTGCAACAGGAGATGCCTACCATATTACTTCACCATGTGAAGACGGAAGCGGCGCAGCAAAGGCAATGGAACTTGCAATTAAGGAAGGCAATATTACACCTGATAAGGTTGACTATATTAACGCACACGGTACAAGTACCCATCACAATGACCTTTTTGAAACAAAAGCAATCAGAAATGTATTTGGTGATGCCTGTGAAAATGTTGTTGTTAACTCAACCAAGTCAATGATAGGACATCTTCTTGGCGCTGCAGGAGGAGTTGAATTTATCGTATGTGCTAAATCAATTGAAGAAGGATTTATCCATCAGACTGTGGGAAGTAAGACACCTGGTGAAGGTTGTGATCTTAATTATGCATTTGGCGCACCGATAGAGAAGGACATTAATTATGTACTTACCAATTCTTTGGGATTTGGCGGTCATAATGCAACATTGCTGTTAAAAAAGTATGAGGCTTAATTAAAATTTTCATAGAGAGGATTTTGAGAATGGAATTTGAAAATCTTTTAAAATTAATAGATAAGGTTTCTAAGTCTGACCTTGACAGCTTTTCTTATGAAGAGGATGGAACAAAGATTAAGCTTGGAAAAAACAAGAAAAATTTTGTTGCAGTAGACGGCGTGACACTGACGGGTGAAAAAACAGTATGTGCACAGGTTTCGTCTGAAAGCACAACTTCTGTACCGGATACTGATGAAGACAGCGGTTTTATTGTGAAGTCTCCTCTGGTAGGCGTATTTTATGAGGCTCCGAGTGAAGATGCAGAACCATTTGTAACAGTTGGTGACTCTGTGAAGAAGGGTCAGATTCTTGCAATTATTGAAGCTATGAAGCTGATGAACGAAATTGAGAGCGAAGCAGACGGAGTTGTAAAGGAAATATATGTAAAAAATGGTGAAGCGGTTGAATACGGCCAGCCATTGTTCATGATTGGTTAGGAGGATTAAAATGAATCACTTAAATATTAATCAGATTAAAGAAATCATTCCACACAGACATCCGTTTCTTCTGGTAGATTATATTGAAGACTACAATCCGGGTGAGTTCGCAGTAGGATATAAATGTGTTACATTTCGTGAAGATTTTTTTGCAGGACATTTTCCTGTTGAACCTGTTATGCCGGGTGTGCTGACAGTAGAGGCACTTGCACAGGTTGGTGCCGTTGCAATATTGTCACTGCCGGAAAACAAGGGTAAAACAGCATATTTTGGAGCAATTAACAACTGTAAATTTAAGGGTAAGGTTGTTCCGGGAGATAAACTTAAACTCGAAACAAGAATTATTAAGAAAAAAGGACCTGTAGGCGTTGGTGAGGCTATTGCAAGTGTAGACGGAAAAGTTGTAGTCAGTGCTGAACTGACATTCATGATAGGCTAGGTGACATTGTATGATTAAGAAGGTTCTGATTGCGAATCGTGGAGAAATAGCAGTACGTATCATTCGTGCATGCCGTGAAATGGGAATTGAAACGGTTGCAATATATTCTGAGGCTGACAGAGAGGCACTGCATGCAAAGCTTGCTGATGAGGCAATTTGCATCGGACCGGCAAAGCTTAGCGAAAGCTATCTTTCCATGGAGAAGATTATAAGCGCCACAATAGTATCAGGTGCAGATGCGATACATCCCGGTTTTGGCTTTTTATCTGAAAATGCCAAGTTTGCTGAATTATGTGAACAATGTAATATAACATTTATCGGACCCGATTCAAAGGTGATTGCAAGCCTTGGAAATAAGCAGGAAGCCCGTAACACAATGGTTAAAGCAGGAGTACCTGTTATACCGGGAAGTGATGAGGCTATTTATGATGCAAAATCAGGTGAGGCTGTTGCAGATAAAATCGGATACCCGGTTATTATTAAGGCTGCACTTGGCGGTGGCGGAAAAGGTATGCGAGTTGCATATACTAAAGGCGAATTTGAAAAAAGCTTCAATCTTGCACAGAAAGAAGCGATAACGGCATTTGGTGACGGTTCAATGTATATTGAGCATTTTATTGTGAAACCAAGGCATATTGAATTCCAGATTCTTGCAGATTCTTATGGTAATGTAATTCATTTAGGTGAGCGTGACTGTTCAATACAGCGTAATCATCAGAAAATGATAGAAGAAGCACCATCAATCGCACTGACAAAAGAACAGAGAAAAAAGATGGGCGAAGTTGCCGTAAAGGCTGCGAAAGCTGCCGGTTATAAGAATGCAGGCACAATAGAATTTCTTCTTGAAAAGAACGGTAATTTTTATTTCATGGAAATGAATACCCGTATTCAGGTTGAACATCCGGTAACTGAATGGATTACGGGAATTGATCTTATAAAAGAGCAGATAAAGATTGCGTCAGGTGAAAAATTATCAATTACTCAGGACGACGTTAAGATTTCAGGCCATGCAATTGAAGTTCGTATTAATGCAGAAAATCCGAGCGAGGGCTTCAGACCGTGCCCGGGCACCATAACGGGACTTCATCTGCCGGGTGGAAAGGGTGTCAGAATTGATTCCGCAATTTACAGTGGGTACACAATCCCTCCATATTATGATTCCATGGTTGCAAAGCTTATTGTATGGGCAGAAAACCGAAATGAAGCAATATTAAAGATGCAGACTGCTCTTGGTGAGGTAATCATCGAGGGCGTCGATACAAATGTAGATTATCAGTATGAATTATTAAATCATCCTGATTTCCTGTCGGGAAATATTGATATTGAATTTATTGAAAGAATGTAGGCGGTGACATTTATATGAATCTGGATAATGTTTTTAAGAAGACCAGTAAAAAATATTTAACAATAAATAATAATAAACCTGAAGTCCCGGAAGGACTTTTGTGTAAATGTAATAAGTGTAAGGCTGCAATAATTGCTGAAGATGTTATAAATGATTATTACATTTGTCCAAAATGCAAGGCTTACTTCAGGGTTGAGGCATATGACAGGGTTAATCGTGTTGCTGACGAGGGCTCATTTGAAGAGTGGAATGAGGAGCTTGTCGGTAATAATCCACTGGATTACAAAGGATACGGTGAGAAAATAGCAGCCCTTCAATTAAAAACCGGACTTAAGGAGGCTGTCGTAACAGGAAAATGTACGATAGAAGGAAGCGAAACCGTACTTTGTGTAATGGACGGAAGATTCATGATGGCAAGTATGGGTCAGGCCGTAGGCGAAAAGATTACATATGCAGTTGAAAGAGCCACAGAAGAAAGACTTCCGGTAATTATTTTTACCTGTTCAGGCGGTGCAAGAATGCAGGAAGGAATTACATCACTGATGCAGATGGCAAAGACATCCGCAGCCTTAAAACGACATAGTGATGCCGGACTTTTGTATATAAGTGTTCTTACAGACCCGACTACGGGTGGTGTCACCGCAAGCTTTGCAATGGAGGGTGATATCATTCTTGCCGAACCGGGTGCACTGATTGGTTTTGCCGGACCGAGAGTTATAGAGCAGACAATCGGACAGAAGCTTCCAAAGGGCTTTCAGCGTTCTGAGTTTTTACTGGAACACGGCTTTGTTGACAGGATTGTTGAACGAAGTGAAATGAAAAAAACATTATCAGATATTTTAAAGCTTCATTCATGTGAAAGGGTTATAAAGAAAACAAAAGCTGCAAAGAAAAATATTGTCACACCAATTGAACCTAATGGTAAGAACAATGTAATTAAGGATGTCTGGGACAGGGTTTTAGCATCAAGAAGCAAGGAACGTCCTGTCGGAAGCGATTATATTGAGGGACTGTTTTCTGGATTTTATGAGTTCCACGGTGACAGATATTATGCGGATGACAAGGCTGTTGTCGGCGGTATAGCTTATTTTGAAGGAATGCCTGTTACTGTTATTGCACAGGAGAAGGGTAAGTCTACAAAGGAAAATATTGAACATAATTTTGGAATGTGTTCGCCTGAGGGTTACAGAAAATCATTAAGACTGATGAAACAGGCAGAAAAATTCAGGCGTCCTATTATTTGCCTTGTTGATACACCGGGTGCTTTTTGCGGTATTGAGGCAGAAATGCGCGGACAGGGCGAAGCAATTGCCAGAAATATTTACGAAATGTTTGGCATTTCGGTTCCTATTCTTTCAATCATTATCGGTGAAGGCGGAAGCGGCGGTGCGTTGGCACTTGCTACTGCTGATGAGGTCTGGATGCTTGAAAATTCGATTTATTCGATATTATCACCTGAAGGATTTGCAAGTATTCTTTGGAAGGACAGCACGAAGGCAAAGGAAGCGTCAAAAATAATGAAGCTGACTGCAAAGGATTTATTTGACGCAAAGATTGTAGAGCATGTATTTGCTGAACCGGTATCATATTCAAAAGACAATCTTTTTGTTGTACTTAACCAGATGAAAGTAAAGATTCAGGAGTTTTTATCAACTTACAATAAATTAAGCAGTGATGAAATTAAAAATCATCGTTACGAGCGTTTTAGAAGAATGTAGGTGGAATAAATGAAAAATAATTCTTTAAATATAGGTGATATCACCTTAAAATACCCAATTTTTCAGGGTGGAATGGGAATTGGAGTAAGTCTTGGCAGATTAGCAGGTGCTGTTGCAAAAGAAGGCGGAGCAGGGGTTATTTCTGCTGCACAGATTGGCTTTTTGGAGGAGGATTTTGATGAAAATCCTTTCGGGGCCAATTTACGTGCAATGGAGAAAGAATTAAATAAAGCCAGAACTATTGCGCCGGATGGATTCATTGGTTTTAACATAATGGTTGCAATGAAAAATTATGAGCAGTATGTAAAAATAGCGGCTGAAATCGGTGCAGATTTTATTGTCAGCGGAGCGGGACTTCCTGTTGAACTCCCTGAATATGTTAAAAACTATAATATAAAGATTGCACCAATTGTTTCAACGGAAAAATCTGCACATGTTATTTTGAATTACTGGTCAAAAAAACACAAAAGAATGCCTGATTTTATTGTTATAGAAGGCCCGTGTGCAGGCGGACACCTCGGATTTACAAAAGACCAGCTTGATATATTTAATGAGACGGCTTACGAGGCAGAAGTTAAGAAAATAATTGCAAAAGTAAATGAGTTTGAGGATTTATATTGTCAGAAGATTCCTGTAGTGCTTGGCGGAGGTATCAGCAATAAGACGCAGGCAGAAAGAGCATTTATGCTTGGTGCAGACGCGATTCAGGTAGCAACAAGATTTGTTACAACAGAAGAATGTGACGCAGATGAAGCGTTTAAGATGTCATACATAAATGCTAAAAAAGATGATATTGTAATTGTAAAAAGTCCGGTGGGTATGCCGGGAAGGGCAATAATGAATCCTTTTATGAAAAGGGTGTCGGCCGGGGAAAAGGTGCCCCCGAAAAAATGCAGGGGATGTCTTAGAAAATGTAATCCGGCAGAAATACCTTACTGCATCACGGAAGCCTTAATTAATGCAGCAAAAGGTAATGTTGAAGAGGCACTGCTGTTTTGTGGAGCCAATGCATATAAGGCTGAAAAAATTGAAACGGTAAAAGATGTTATTGATTCATTTTTTTGTTTTACTTGAAGTAGGCAGAAATATTTGATATAATAGTTAGAACTTTAATGATGTTAATATTTTTTTTAATAAGGGGAAATAATATGGCTAACCAGAAGTTTAAAGTTTTAAGTATTATTAATCATTCAGAATGGCTTCGCAGCTGCCCTGTTTTTATAGTAAGAAGCCAGATAATTTTAAATAATGAAAATAACAAACTTTTTATAGTAAATGAAATGGCTAATGTGGGGCAGAAGGGCATTAAAGATGTTATTATAAAGATGTTATGTCAGTCTGAAGACGGTACTCTTATCTCAGAGATTGACAATTGTGTTTATCAGGGAGTAAATGTAGAAAAACAGGCTGTTTTTGGAGGAAATAAGCTTTTTGGAATTCCGGACGGTACGCAGAAAGTCCAGATTGTCATTAAGAGTATTACATATGCGGACCAGACAACATGGAAAAATGATTTTGAACTTAAAGGTATTAAAATTGATAATCCTGTTCGAATAGATCCTAATGATTCGGTTATTGATGTTGTCAATGCAAGATGTAAAGAAAACAATGTTGCTCCGAAGTTCTGGCCGTATGAATTTGATGGTGGATGGAGATGTACATGTGCACAGCTTAATGATGAAGAAGATTTAGTATGTGGACTTTGTGGTGCATCAAAATTCTGGATTCTGGACAACCTGAATCGTGAAGACATAATTGATTATAAGGAGCGTACTGCAAGAGAAGCCAGACTTCGTGCAGAACGTGAAGCCGAGGAAGCAAGACTTGCAGCAGAGCGTGAGGCAGAGGAAAGACGCCTTGAAGAGGAACGCATTGCAGAGGAGAAGCGTTTAGAGGAAGAACGTATTGCAGAAGAAGCAAGACGTGCGGAGGAAGAGAAGAGAATTGCTGAAGCAAGAGCAGCCGAGGAAGCAAGACTTGCAGCAGAACGCGAAGCCGAAGAAAGAAGGTTAGCAGAAGAGAGGGCTGCAGAAGAGGCAAGACGTGCGGAGGAAGAGCGAAGATTAGCAGAAGAGAGAGCGGCGGAAGAAGCAAGACTTGCTGAAATCAGAGCTATAGAGGAAGCTAAGAGAGCTGAGGAAGAAAGAAAAGCAGCAGAAGAAAGAGCAAGACTTGAAATTCTTATGGCCAAAAAGGAAGCCGTAAGACAGTACAATATGAAACAGACAAGAAAGTCGGCCAAGAAAGGTGTATTTATCGCCGGAATATGTGTACTTCTTGTTGTGCTTGCATTCGGAGCTTATCAGCTTGTTCAGATTATCCGTGTTAATGACAGATATGAGAATGCCAAGAAGAGTGCAGCCAACTTTAATTATGATGAAGCTATCAAGACGTACAGAAGTCTTGGTGATTACAAGGACTCTGCGCAGATGGTATTACAGACAAAGTATGAGTATGCTGAGTATTTGACTGCTTTGGGTAATTACCAGTCAGCAATTGATATGTATACAGAGCTTGGTTCATATCAGGATAGTTCTTCAAAGATTTCCCAGGTATATTATAAATGGGGCAAAACATTAAAGGATGAAGGTCAGTTTGACAAGGCCTTTGAATATTTTGACAAAGCGGGCAGTCTTGTTTCTGAAGAAGAATATAATGAAATTACGCTCGAATATGCTGATTATCTTATTAATAACGGCGACTATGCAGCCGGTATTGATGTTTTAAAGAATCTTGATGACATGTCAGGTATTGAGACAAAGATTAAGGATTGTTATTACCAGTGGGGTAAAACGTATCTGGATCAGAGCCGTTTTGATGATGCCATTGAAACATTAAGAAAGTCTTATAATACAGCTGAAGTTAAGGAACTGATTAAAAAGGCATATTATCAGAAGGGTAACAAAGCTCTTACTGCAAAGGATATTGAACTTGCATATGACTGTTATGTAAGTGCCGGTGATTATGAGGATGCTGATGCCAAGGAGAAGAGCCTGTATCCTGACATGGCAGAACTTAAAATGAATCAGAAAAACTATAATGCGGCTGCATTCTTCTATGCTAACATGGGAGAAACCGAGGAGGCAGAGGCTGGGTATAACAAAGCTAAGTATATGTATGCCGAATCGATGATTCAGAAAAATATTGATGAGACAATTCTCGATATTTATAAAAATCTGCCAAAGAATTATGAAAATTCAAAACAGCGTATTGCTATGATTGAAAAGTATATAAAGTATATTGGAAAATATACCTGTACTGATGAGAAAGCTGAGATAAAGACAGTCAGTGTGAAAATGACCATTGTTGATGATCAGGTTGAAATAAAGGTTAATGGTGAGCCAATCAACAGTACATCCATGAGTTCTGATACATGTATTATTAATAAGGATACAGTAAAGTTAAAAAATCCTGATGGAACTTTATATACATACAAGAAATAAAATTGTATTGATTGATTAAAAAGACATATTTGACAAATCGGATATGTCTTTTTGGCATATAATAACTGGAATGGAGAAGTGGATTATGGATCAGCAGAGATTTAAGGCAATAAAAATTATAATGCAGAGAGCACAGGTAAACAATTGTCCTGTAGCTGCCGTAAAGACAACAATTTATAAGGATACGGTTACGAATCGCAAAGTATTTGTCAACGAGTTTGTTAACAATTGCCAGCATACAGTTTTAGAGATTACGGTAAAGATTTCCTGCTTTGGTGAAGGCTCAAAACTTCTGGGTACAATAAAGGATTACAAATACAGTGATTTAAATGTTGCACAGGCAGGAGAATTTGGACAGAATAAGCTTATTGCATGCCCTACCGATGATATTTCAAGCTTTGCTGTTACCATTACGGATGTTGAACTTGAAGATAATTACTATTGGAATGAAAAGACCAGAAAGATTGGTTCACACGAAGAGGTAATTATTGAAATGGCACCTGAGGTTCCGTATGAAGAAGAGGATGATACAGCCGGAGATAATGAAACGGAAACAACAAAAGCACCTGTAGTTGAGAACCTTCCTGAAACGATTGAAGATATAGGTTTTTCCTCTTTAAACATCAGTAATGATGAGGGTACTTCAATAACAGCTTCATTTGAAACAAAACAGCCTGAAGAACCGGTTAAAGAGGAACAAGTTAAAGAAGAACCGGTTAAAGAAGCACCTGTCAAAGAAGAACCAGTCAAAGAGGAACCGGTTAAAGCTGAAAGCGTCAAAGAAGAAGCTGCAGATGTGAAAACAGAGACTAAACCGGAACAGAACCAGACTGTTGAAATTGACCAATACAGTTCTAATGAAAACAGTTCGGGAAAAAGTAAAAAAGTTAAAAAGCCGATGCCAAAACCGGTTAAAATGACTCTGATTATTGCTGTTATTGCAATATTAGCTGCTGTTGCCATAATTTCAATAAAGAAATATAAACAGATATCAGATTATAATCGTGGAACAGCATTTTTTACAAATGGTCAGTATGAGAATGCTGTTACTGTATTTTCAAGACTGGGTAATTACAAAAACTCTCAGGCTATGTTAATTGAGGCAAAGGGAAAATGTGCTGATTCATTAAAAGCAGAAGGCAGATACGAAGAGGCAATTAATGTATACAAAGAGCTTTCCGGTAAGGATAATGATATTACAGAATGTTACAATGAATGGATTGCCGTGCTGATTGAAGCAGGTGACCTTGAAAAGGCAGAGAAGCTTCTCGATAATTCAGATATTTCTTTTGATGAAGAATATACTGTAATCATCAATTATAATAAAGCTTTAAAGCTTTATGAAGCAAAGGATTACCAGGGCGCAATTGATTTGCTGAAGGATAGTAAAAAATATCAGGATTCAGATAAAATTGTCAGTGATTCATATTATCAGCTTGGTGTTATAAGTGATGGAAATGCTGATTACAAGACTGCACTTGATATGTTCTTAAATGCCGGTCAGTATAAAGATGCACAGAAGCTTGTTGAAAAAGAAAAGTATAGGATAGCTCGTGCAGAATTTGAAAACCAGTCATATGAACAGGCTATTAAAATGTTTGAAGAAATTCCGGAGTATGAGGACAGTAAGGAATGGATTAAACACAGCTATTATATGTTAGCTTCTAAGTCTTTTAATTCCTTAAATTATGAGGAGGCTAAGGAATACTTCCAAAAAGCAGAGGATTATCAGGATGCAGAAGAAAGATATCAGGAATCATTGTATCAGTATGCGTTATCTGCAATGCAAAAGGAAGTTACACAGGAAATCCTGGATTCACTTAATGAATTGCCGAAGGATTTTAAAGATGTTTCTAATATAACAAAGACATTAAAGAAATATATCGCATATGTCGGAGAATATAAGTGGTATTCGTCAAATGATAAAGAGGTTAATGACCAGGGTGGTTTTGAAGATCATATTTTTGTGAAACTGGTCTATGATAATGGAAATGCAATCCTATCTGTTGACGGTAACACGATTGATTTAAGAAATTTGTCATACAAAAGCGGAACCAACAGTAACAGTTATAATTTACTGAATAACTCGACATTGACAAGAACTTTAAATGGTAAAGTACATACTTACAAAAAAATAATAAAAGATTGATTTGTTTATGCACCACGGTACAGGCTGTGGTGCATAATTTTTCCAGGGTGGTGTTTATATGAAAAAAAGGATGATTTATGTATCCGTATTATCATTACTTATTATGATAATTTCCTTTACAGCGTTATTTTTTAAAAATATTTCAGAAAAAAATAATTCAGATAAAGTAGTGCTCAGATTTGCAGTTACATCCAAAAGCTTCGTTTTTGACGAGTCATGTGTGAGATTAACCAATTTTATTGACAGTGTATATAGTTACGCTGAAAAAATGGCGTATGATAAAGTGGATGCATTTATTATAAATGGAAATCTTACAGGCGATGGAACCAAGAATGCATTTGATGCAGTTGAAAAGCTTGTGAATGAACATTTAAAAAACGGAAGTAAGTTCTACGCTACAATGGGTGAACTTGATTTCCTGGTTGGTGAAACAGATGAGGTCGATGACCCTGACATAAAAAATAAAATTGAAGATAAGCACGTAAAGATTAATGGTTACGATTTTATTTTTCTATCGCCTGTTTATATATCTTATGAATCAAAATTAGAGTGGCTTGAAAATGAGATAAACAAAGCAACATTGTACAACAACCGTCCGGTATTTGTTTTTCAGTATCTTTCCTTAAAAGATACCTTTTGGGGAAGTGAGAGCTGGTATACTTCAGAAAGTGATGCAATAATGAATGTACTTGAAAAATATGATACCGTTGTAGATTTTGCTTCATCATCGGCAAGCCCTGCCAATACCGTGAGAAGTGTTTTTCAAAAAAATGCTACATATGTTAATACGGGTGTGATTACCCAGGGCAGGATGAACTATTACGAATTCGGCTATGATACTTCAAAGGAAATTATAGGCGAGAATATCAATAATGTCAGTCAGTGTAAGATTGTTGAGGTTTATGGAAGCGGAAAAGTTGTAATGTATACAATGGACCTTAATACCGGTAATTTGTATATGAATCCTGAAGAAACTGACATTATGGAGCATATTGTTTATCCCGGAGAAAAGGATACCTATGCGTATACCAGTAAGGATAAGGAAGAAATATGGAGTAATGCACCATCATTTTTCAGGGATTCCTATATTGACATATTAGATTTTGATAATACGCATGTCAACATAAGCTTTCCGCAGGCAACAGATAAGGATGGCGTCCTTTTTTACAGAATTGTCCTGCGTAACAGTAAGGGAGAAATAGTTAAAGAGGAATGTACCTACAGCGATATAGCGCAATACAGCAGGAATAAACAAAAGACATATAATTTGTCTGATTTGGAGCTGTCGGGCAGGTATTATATTGAAATTTATCCGTATGATATGTATGGCGTTGTGGGTAATAAAATCATGAAAGAGTTTGCTGTTAATTCAAAATGATAAATTATTTTAGAAATTGGTTGTTAAAGTTGACGTTTTAGTGTAAAATATTTATGCGCATTATTGTCGAATAATTATTTGAAAGATTTAGAGAATAATATTATGGGAACAATTGTAAATATTGAAGAAGAAAATCGCCGCAGAAGGCGTATTAACAAAATTAAAAAGATAATCATATGTCTTGTGATAGTTGCTATTATTGTTCCTGTTACAATATCAGGTATGCTGGCTGTAAAGGTTGTAATGCTTGAGAAGGAACTCGCTAATCTAAGGGCAGCAACAGCCAAAACACTTGTTGCAACCAACGAGCAGACGGGAGAACCAAAAGTTATCGGGGAACAGACAGATATGACAGATGATTCTGTTAATCCTGATGACACGGATACAGGTGCTCTTCCTGATGATACAGAACAGATTACTGAAAATGATACACCGGATGGTCTTAAAAAGGTATATCTGACATTTGATGACGGTCCTAGTGATAATACAGATGAAATTCTTGATATTCTTAAAGAATATAATGTTAAAGCAACATTTTTTGTTGTTGCCAAAAATGACAAGGCTTCATTGGACAGATATAACAGAATTGTCAGAGAGGGACATACGCTGGCCATGCATTCGTATACACATATATATAATCAGATATATGGTGATATAGAGGCTTATAAGAATGATGTTATTTCACTACAAAATTATTTATATGATATAACAGGTGTAAGACCGTCAATATATCGTTTTCCGGGTGGCTCCAGTAATACGGTTATGAACATAAATGTTCAGGACTGTATTGATTTCCTGGATGAACAGGGAATTACATATTTTGACTGGAATGTTGCATCCGGTGACGCAACAGGTAATGGTTATCCTGCAAGCGTTATAGCTGAAAATATCATGACAGGAGTCGCAAAGCATCAGGATTCTGTTGTTTTAATGCATGATGCAAGTGACAAAGATGCAACAGTTGCAGCCTTACCAATTGTTTTAGAAAACTTTTTGGAAATGGATGATATTATTTTACTACCAATAACGGAGGATTCAGTTCCTATTCAACATACAAAAAAGAACTAGGAGGTGCCAGATGGGTTTTTTTGATGATTTAAAAAAAGAAATTTCCCAGGCAGTTACGGAACTCGTTTCAGATGAGGAAATGCTTGTAGATGATGAACAGCCAATTGAAGAAAAAAAGTCTGAATCTGAAAGCACTGATGATACAGAATATATGGATGAGGATGACTATATAGAAACAGAAAGCGATTATGAGCAGGAAAATAAAAGCCTTGGTGTAATTGTAGATGATTTTGCATCGGATGAATACGTAAATACGCTGGATATTGATATTGCTGAGCTTGTTAAATCATATACAAATGAACTGACTATTGCCAGAGAAAGTTATAACAGACCTGAGTATACCGAAAATACAGAGAATGTTGAACCGGTTAATGAGGCTGATTTTGAAGGTCAGTATCCTGATGAGGATGATGTTATTGTTAATACATTAGATGCAAAAGAAGAGGTAACAGAAGAGGCAGTTCCGGAACTTCTTCAGGAAGAAAATGTTTTGGAATCATCGTCGGAAGTGGAAGCACAGCTTGATGCGGCTATAGACAGGATAGATGTTACGGATGATGTTGTTGATGCGGATGTGCAGTATGAGACGAAACCTGCGCCGGAGACATTGCCTGAAGATGATTCTTATGTCAAGGCATATCTGGATGAATATGTAATAGAAACAGATGAGCAGAAAGCAGAAGTTGAATTCCTGAATAAACTGCTTGTTGCAAAAAAGAATATTATAGAGCAGTATGATGATTTAAAGCAGGAACGAACTGAAAAGGAAGCATATGCAGCAACGCTGGGTGTGCTTGCAATTGGTGAAAAGAAATCCATAAAACTCCAGATTGACCGGCTTGATTCAGAAATATCAAAGCTTGAAAATAAGTTAAATTCATATAATACTGAAATCTTAGCTGTCAGGAGACGGCTAAAGAGTAAGGAAACAGTGAAAAATAAAGAACTTGCTGCAACAAAGAACGTATTACCTGACGAAATTGAACCTGAGATTATTGAAGAACAGGCTCAATATGATGCATCAAGGATGGCTGCATTAGAAGCCGAACGACTTGAAGCAGAAGAAGCTGCAAGAGAACTCGCAAGATATGAAGCTGAGAAAAAAGCGAAGCTGGAGGAAGAGGAAGCGAGAAGACTGGAAGCTGAACGGCTTGAAGCAGAAGAAACTGAAAGAGAACTTGCAAGAATTGAAGAAGAGAGGCGCGCAGCCGAGGAAGCAAAGCGTCTTGAAGAAGAGAGAATTGCAGCCGAAGAAGCAAAACGTCTTGAAGAAGAGAGACTTGCAGCTGAAGAAGCAAAGCGACTTGAGGAAGAAAGACTTGCAGCCGAGGAAGCAAAACGTCTTGAAGAAGAGAGGCTTGCAGTCGAAGAAGCAAAGCGACTTGAGGAAGAAAGACTTGCAGCCGAGGAAGCAAAACGTCTTGAAGAAGAGAGGCTTGCAGCCGAAGAAGCAAAGCGACTTGAGGAAGAAAGACTTGCAGCCGAAGAAGCAAAGCGTCTTGAAGAAGAAAAACGTGCGGCAGAAGAGGCAAAGCGACTTGAAGCTGAGAGAAGAGCAGCTGAAGCGAAGAGAATAGAGGAAAAGAAATTGGAAGAAATTAAAGCGGCTGAGAATACAGCAAATGATTATAGCGAAGATACAGCGATAATAACAAAAGGAATTACAATCAAGGGTGATATTGAAGCTGAGGGTTCAATTAATATCTTTGGTACTGTTGAGGGAAATATTACATGTAAGGGCAAGATGGTTGTCAGCGGTAATATTTATGGTAATTCCAAGGTTGGTGAATTATTTGCCAATAATGCCCATATCAGTGGTGATGTTGAATCAACCGGTTCGGTTAAAATCGGACAAGGTTCAGTTATTATAGGAAATATTAAAGGTACAAGTGCAGTGGTTGCCGGAGCAATTAAAGGTGATATTGATGTCAACGGTCCGGTAATTGTTGATTCGGCGGCAATTGTCATGGGAGATATTAAGTCCAAGACTGTACAGATTAATAATGGTGCAGCAATTGAAGGCCGTTGTTCACAGTGTTATGCCGATGTAAGTCCTACAGCATTTTTTAAGGAGAATTAGAATATGGAACAGTATAAGAGAGTAATACTTAAGTTAAGTGGTGAAGCATTAGCCAAAGACGGTAAATATAATGATGCCGTAATTGATAATATTGCTAAACAGGTTAAGGAATTACTTAACAAAGGAATGGAAATCGGCATTGTAATCGGCGGTGGTAATTATTGGAGAGGCCGTTCCAATGACAGTATAGACAGAACTAAGGCCGACCAGATAGGAATGCTTGCAACTGTAATGAATTGTATTTATGTTTCTGAGATTTTCAGAAGCAATGGTATAATGACAAATGTTCTTACCCCTTTTGAATGTGGCAGCTTTACTAAACTGTTTTCAAAGGACAGAGCCAATAAGTATTTTTCAAAAGGAATGGTTGTATTCTTTGCGGGTGGGACAGGGCATCCATATTTTTCAACAGATACAGGAGTTGCTCTGCGTGCTGTAGAAATGGACGCACAAGCAATATTGCTTGCAAAGTCGATAGATGGCGTATATGATTCTGACCCGAAGCTTAATCCAAATGCTAAGAAGTTTGACTGCATTTCTATTGAAGAGGTTGTTGAGAAAAAACTTGGTGTTATTGATATGGCTGCTTCGGTACTGTGTATGGAAAATAAAATTCCGCTTCTTGTATTTGGTCTTAATGAAGAAAACAGTATACTTAATGCATTAACAGGTAATTTTTCCGGTACTAAGGTAACGGTATAACATATTATAAGAAAATAACTGGAGGTTATTATGAGCGATTTAACAATTTATGAAGATAAGATGACAAAGACCCTTGATTCCATGAAAGAGGATTTTTCTACAATCAGAGCAGGAAGAGCAAATCCACACATTCTTGATAAAATCAAGGTTGACTATTATGGTTCACCGACAGCTCTTCAGCAGGTGGCTAACATTTCAGTTCCTGAAGCCAGAATGATACAGATTCAGCCTTGGGAATCAAGCTTGATAAAGGAAATTGAGAAAGCAATTCTTGTATCAGATCTTGGTATTACACCAAATAATGACGGTAAGGTTGTAAGACTTATTTTCCCTGAGCTTACTGAAGACAGAAGAAAAGAACTTGTTAAGGATATTAAGAAAAAAGGCGAAAATGCCAAGGTTGTAGTTCGTAATGTAAGACGTGATGCCAACGATGCATTCAAGAAACAGAACAAAGCAAGTGAGATTTCAGATGATGAATTAAAGAATCTTGAGAATGATATTCAGAAATTGACTGATAAATACATTGATTTGATTGATAAGGCAATAGAAGAAAAATCAAAGGAAATCCTTACGGTTTAATTATTATCTTAGCTGTTGCATTTATGTGACAGCTATTTTTATGGAGGCTAAATGGATAATTTTAACGAAGAATTAGGACTTAGAATTCCACAGCATGTTTCAATAATTCTTGATGGCAACGGAAGATGGGCTAAAGCACATCATGTTCCGCGTAACATCGGTCATTCTGCCGGAAGTAAGGTCGTAGAGCAGATTTGTGAGGATGCATATAATATCGGAATAAAATATTTATCTGTGTATGCTTTTTCAACAGAGAACTGGAAGCGTTCCGAGGAGGAAGTATCTGCTTTAATGATGCTTTTAAGATCGTACTTAAAAGACTGCATTAAACGTGCAAATACCAACAATATGCGTGTTATTGTCATTGGACAAAAAGAAGGCTTAAGTAAGGATATTGTTGAGACTATAGAGCATCTGGAAGATGTTACGAAAAACAACACAGGTCTTACATTTATAATAGGTTTGAATTATGGTGGGAAAAATGAGATAATACGTGCCGTAAAGAAACTGACACAGGATGTTTTAGATGGTAAAATGTCAATTGATGACATAAATGAAGACATGTTTAGCGATTATCTTGATACAAAAGGAATACCGGATCCGGATTTGCTGATTAGGACCAGCGGGGAGCAGAGATTATCAAATTTCCTCCCATGGCAGTTAGCATACTCTGAAATGTATTTCCCGGAAGTTTTATGGCCTGATTTTAATAAAGATGAATTAATCAAGGCTATAGAGAAGTATAATTCAAGAGAGAGAAGATTTGGAGGACGTAAGGAGGAATAACATATGTTGAAAGCACGTGTGTTAAGCAGCGTGGTTCTGGTTATTTTAATGGCTGGTGGAATTTTTGCAGGAAGCAATATTTTTGCGGCAATACTTCTTTTGATATCAGTAATTGGAATGAGCGAAATATATAAAATCTACGGAATAGATAAAAAGTTTCCGGGTTATGTCGGATATTTTCTAATTATTGTCTATGATATTGCGGCATTGCTTTATGGCGAAAAGTATTCAACATTTCTAATTGTTGCAGGACTTATTGTATGTATGCTTGTTTTTGTTGCCTGCTTTCCAAAATATAATACAAATCAGATAATGTCGGTATTTTTTGGGTATGTTTATGTAGGAGTAATGCTTTCATATGTATTCAGAATAAGATGCATGGAGGATGGTTTTGTTCTTATCTGGCTGGTTTTCATTTGTTCATGGATAAATGATACATGCGCTTATCTGGTGGGTGTGAGATTCGGAAAACATAAGATGTCTCCGAAGCTGAGCCCGAAAAAATCCGTTGAGGGTGCAATTGGAGGAATTGTCGGTACTGCTTTGATAGCTGCACTTTACGGATATATTTTTAGAAATCAGTTAACAAATCTTACTAATCCATGCATAGTTTGTGCGGGTGCATGTGCACTGGGTGCAGTAGTGTCAATGATAGGAGACTTGGCTGCATCGGCGATTAAGAGGGATCATCAGGTAAAAGATTATGGAAATGTTATTCCGGGACATGGTGGAATACTGGACCGCTTTGACAGCATGATTTTTACGGCGCCTATTATTTACTGGATTGTTAACTTATTTGCAAATTTATAATGATTATTTGAATTCAGAGGCACATATACTATGAAAAATATTTCAATTTTAGGCTCAACAGGCTCGATTGGTACGCAAACACTCGATGTCGTACGTAATAATAAAGAACTTAATGTCGTTGCGCTTACAGCAGGTAATAATATAAAGCTGTTAGCTGAACAGATTCGTGAATTTAATCCTGTTTTGGCATGTGTAAAGACAGAAGAACTTGCAGGAGAACTTAAACTTCTTGTTTCTGATGTTGACGTCAAAATTGTATCAGGAATGGATGGCCTTATTGAGGCGGCAACAATGAAAGAGTGTGAAATTGTGGTAACAGCCATTGTTGGCATGCTCGGTATCAGACCTACTATTGAGGCGGTTAAGGCCGGAAAAGATATTGCACTGGCCAATAAGGAGACACTTGTTTGTGCAGGTCACATTATCATGCCTCTGGCCAAAGAATACAATGTAAAAATTCTTCCCGTTGACAGCGAACACTCCGCTATTTTCCAATCGTTAAACGGTGAGGAAAATAATAAAATTGAAAAAATTCTTCTGACAGCTTCAGGCGGACCTTTCAGAGGAAGAACAATCGAACAGATGCGAAATGTCCAGCTTTCTGATGCTCTAAAGCATCCTAACTGGTCTATGGGTAAAAAAATTACCATCGATTCTGCAACAATGGTAAATAAGGGACTGGAAGTAATGGAGGCAAAATGGCTTTTTGGAGTAAACCTTGATGATGTATGCGTTGTTGTACATCCACAGAGTGTTATTCATTCAATGGTTCAGTTTATAGACGGTTCAATTATTGCCCAGCTTGGCACTCCGGATATGAGACTGCCGATTCAGTATGCCCTTTTTTATCCTGAAAGAAAAATAATGAATTCAAAAAGACTTGATTTGTTTGAGCTTAAATCAATGACATTTGAGGCTCCGGATCCTGTTAATTTCAGGGGATTAGGACTTGCGTATGAGGCGGCACGCCGTGGAGGAAATGTTCCTACTGTTTTTAATGCGGCAAATGAGAAGGCAGTTGCCAAATTCTTAAATAACGAGATTGGTTTTCTTGATATACCTAGGATAATTGAACTGGCTATGGAAGAGGAGAAATATATAGATAATCCTTCCGTAGAACAGATTCTTGAAACCGAACAGAATGTATATGAGTTGATTGAAAGCAGGTGGAAATAAATGAACATTATTATTGCACTGTTAGTTTTAAGTGTTATTGTAATAATTCATGAATTTGGACATTTTTTATTAGCCAAGGCAAACGGAATAGGTGTTACCGAATTTGCTGTTGGTATGGGACCAAGAATTGTAAATATAAAAAAAGGTGAGACACTTTATTGTATAAAACTGCTTCCATTTGGCGGTTCGTGCACGATGGTCGGTGAGGACGAAGACAGTAATGATGAAAAAGCATTTAACAACAAATCTGTCTGGGCAAGAATATCGGTAATTGCGGCCGGACCTATTTTTAATTTTATTCTTGCATTTGTTATGGCTGTAATTATCATTGCCAATATTGGCTATGATCCGTGCTATATTGCTGATGTAAAACAGGGAAGCGTGGCATACAAGGCGGGACTTAAGGCCGGAGACCTTATTCAGAATATCAATGGTAATCATGTGCTTTTTGCAAGGGAATATGACCTTGTTGAGCTGATTTCACCTGAAAAAACACTCACCATAACATATATAAGAGATGGAAAAGAATATACGGCTACTATAGTGCCTGAATATATTGAAAGGGATTTATACCAGGTTGGTATAAGTATTTCCGGACTCAAAATAGCAGATGTAATTGATGGAAGACCTGCACAGGAAGCGGGAATTCTAAAAGATGATGAAATAGTTGCCATAAACGGTGTTCAAATTGACTCGGCAGAGCTTGCAATAAATACAATTAATAACTGCGGCGGCAGCGAATTAATTTTTACTGTTTTAAGAAATGGTGAAAAGAAGGATATTGCAGTCACTCCTAATATTGTTCATACTGCCGGATATGAAAATGGTATTACCATGAGTTATGCAAGAACCAAAACAGGGGCTTTAAACACGGTAGTTATCAGTTTTCATGAAGTGGGTTACTGGATAAGAACAGTGTTTGAAAGTCTTGGAATGCTTATCAGAGGACAGGTAACAGCTGATGATGTAGCAGGACCGGTAGGTGTTGTAAATCTTATAGGAAATGTTGTTGAGGAAAGCAAGGAAGACGGCTTATTCTATGTATTTTTAAATCTATTTAACATGACACTTATGTTAAGCGCCAATCTTGGTGTAATGAATTTACTGCCTTTGCCTGCACTTGATGGAGGCAGACTTGTATTTCTTATAATTGAGGCTGTCAGAAAGAAGC
Organism: Lachnospiraceae bacterium; assembly: GCA_051880495.1. Classification (GTDB taxonomy): domain Bacteria; phylum Bacillota; class Clostridia; order Lachnospirales; family Lachnospiraceae; genus MGBC120314. The sequence goes on along the minus strand of JBJEOB010000135.1, from coordinate 12,941 downwards.
CGATTGACAGGGAAAAGGAAGGCATGGTGCATTTTATAGGAATCATACTTCTTATGATTTTGATGGTCTTTATTACATTTAAGGATATAATAAGTCTTTTCTAAAAAGAGGTAATTAGTTATGAATTTTCGAAATGATACAAGGGTAATTCACATTAAGGACCGCGTTATTGGCGGCGGAAACCCGATATTAATACAGTCCATGACCAACACGAGGACGGAGGATGTCAAGGCGACAGTAAGACAGATTCGTGAGCTCGAGGATGCCGGATGCGACATAATACGCTGCACGGCTCCGACAATGGAGGCATGCGAGGCGTTAAAGAAAATTAAGGCTGAAATTCATATCCCTTTAGTTGCTGATATACATTTTGATTACAGAATGGCTATAGCGGCGATAGAAAATGGTGCTGATAAAATTCGCATTAATCCGGGCAATATTGGCTCGATTGATAAGATTAAGGCAGTTGTTGACAAGGCTAAGGAATATCATGTTCCTATCAGAGTAGGTGTCAACAGCGGCTCCCTTGAAAAAGAGATAGTTGCAAAATACGGCAGGGTTACGGCTGAGGGTATTGTGGAAAGTGCACTTGATAAAATACGTATTATTGAGGAGCTTGACTATGACCAGATGGTTGTAAGTATTAAATCATCAGACGTCATGATGTGCGTGAAAGCGCATGAGCTTATTGCTGAAAAAATGAATTATCCGCTACATATCGGTATTACTGAATCCGGTACAATTTTTTCAGGAAGCATTAAGTCGGCAGTAGGTCTTGGTATAATGTTAAATGAAGGACTTGGAGATACCATCCGTGTTTCTCTTACCGGTAATCCTGTAGAAGAAATCAAGGCAGCCAAGGTAATTCTTCGTTCGCTTGGACTTAGAAAAGGTGGAATTGAAGTTGTTTCATGTCCGACCTGCGGCAGAACACAGATTGATCTTATTGGTCTTGCTAACAAGGTAGAGACGCTTGTGGCAGGTTATCCGTACGATATAAAGGTTGCGGTAATGGGATGTGTTGTAAATGGTCCCGGAGAAGCAAGGGAGGCAGATTTGGGCATTGCAGGCGGCAAGGGTGAAGGCCTTTTGATAAAGAAAGGTGAAATTATCAAAAAGGTTAAGGAAGAAGAACTGCTTTCGGCCTTAAAGGAAGAACTTGATAACTGGAAGTAATATACAAATTCGGGGGAATAGTTTATGGGACAGAAGTTTTTTGAAGTATTTAACGGACTTTCCATGCCTAAAGAATTAACAGATATATTAGCTGACGTCGTGGTTACCAAAATAACCAAAACGTCAGCTAATGATGTCTATAGGTTTCATATTCAAAGTGACAGGCTTATAGAAAAAGAATATATTTTAAAAGCAGAAGCAATCATTACAAAGAATATATTCAAAGGTAAAACAAAGGCGAAAATTATTGAACGCTATAATTTGTCAAAACAGTATACGGCACCTAAATTGTGGGATATATACTATGACAGTCTGCTTCTTGAATTTAAGGAACAGGATATAATTATATACAGTATGCTTAAAAAGGCACAGTATACATTCACGGATGATATGCATCTTACCATTCATGCTGCTGAATCAATAGTGTCGGATTATTATTCTGAAATAGTAAAAAAAGATATTGAAAGAATTTTTCTTTACAGATTTGGCTTTGAGCTGTATGTAAATTTTGAATTTGACAGTGAATTTGAATTCAGTTTTATTGATGAGAGTGAAAAACAGTTTGAAAACGAGTTAAAAAACATCAGTGCGAGAGCCGGCAAGGTTGACAAAGCAGCAAAAGAGGCAAAAGAAAATAAAGACCAGCAGAATGCGGTGCAGGGTGAAAAAAAGTCTGAAAATGCCAAACCTGCATTTGCTGAAAAAAAACCGGAATTTAAAAAGGAATTCAGGCGTGAGCCTAAGAAAAGTGATAATCCTGATGTTATTTATGGCAGGGATTTTGATGATGAAATAACAAAAATCGAAACCATTCTTGATGAAATAGGCGAGGTTGTTATTGCAGGACAGATTCGTAATGTGGAGACCCGCGAGATAAAAAATGAGAAAACGATTCTTATTTTTGACGTAACAGATTATACAGACACGATGACTGTTAAGATGTTTTTGAAAAATGAAGTTCTGCCACAGATACTTGAACATGTAAAAACAGGAAAATTCTTAAAGATAAAAGGAATGGTTGTTCATGACCGTTTTGACCATGAATTGAATATTTCGTCAGTCGTAGGCATTAAAAAATCCTCAGATATGAGAGTTGAACGTACAGATACAAGTATCAGAAAGAGAGTTGAACTCCACTGTCATACCAAGATGAGCGAAATGGATGGTGTTTCTGAAGCCGGAGATTTAATTAAGAAGGCTATCAAATTCGGCCATAAGGCACTCGCAATAACAGATCATGGTGTTGTCCAGGGATTTACCGAAGCTCTTCATGCCCTTCAGAAGATACGTGATGACTACAAGAAGAAGGAGCAAGAACTCGATTTTAAGATTATTTATGGTGTAGAGGCATATCTTGTTGATGACTTAAAGGATATTGTATCAAATGCCAAGGATGAGGATCTTGATACGGAATTTGTTGTATTCGATATTGAAACAACCGGATTTAGTGCTGAGACGGATAAGATAATTGAAATAGGTGCCGTAAAGGTAAAGAACGGTAAGATTGTTGACCGGTTTTCAAAACTGATTAATCCGCAGATACCTATTCCGTACAGAATAGAGCAGCTTACTCACATAAGTGATGACATGGTCATTTCGGAGAAAACAATTGAAGAGGTTCTTCCTGAATTTTTAGAGTTTTCAAAGGATGCTGTTCTTGTGGCGCATAATGCGGAATTTGATACAAGCTTTATAAAAAATAAGGCCAAAAAGCTGGGATACACGGTTACAAACGCGATAGTTGATACTGTGCCTCTTGCAAGGATTCTTATACCGAATCTTAATAAATACACACTCGATTCGGTTGCAAAGGCGATGGATGTTAAGCTTGAATCACACCACAGGGCGGTTGACGATGCGGGCTGCACGGCTGATTTTTTTGTCAAGTTTATTGAAATGCTAAAGAACCGGGGAATTGAAAAATTAAAGGATATTAATTCACTGGAAGAAATGACACCTGAAATGATTAGGAAAATGCCTACTCATCATGCCATTATTATTGCTACAAATGAGGTCGGAAGGGTTAATCTTTACAGGCTTATTTCAGATTCTCATCTTACATATTTTGCAAGATTTCCGAGAATACCTAAGAGCGATTTTATAAAACACAGAGAGGGACTGATTATCGGTTCTGCGTGTGAGGCAGGTGAATTGTATGAGGCAGTTTTAAACAATCATTCAGACGAAGATATAGCACGTCTTGTTAATTTTTATGATTATCTTGAGATTCAGCCGATTGGAAACAACATGTTTATGATTGAAAGTGAAAAACATCCTGTTTCATCAGTAGAGGACCTTCAGGAAATCAATAAAAAGATTGTTAAGCTGGGAGAAAAGTTTAACAAGCCGGTTGTTGCCACATGTGATGTTCATTTTATGAATCCTGAAGATGAAATTTACCGAAGAATCATAATGGCATCCAAAGGCTTTAGTGATGCCGATAACCAGGCACCGCTGTTTTTACGGACTACGGAAGAGATGCTTGTGGAATTCCAGTATCTTGGTAGCGAGAAGGCAGAGGAGGTTGTTATAACCAATACGAATCTGATTGCGGATATGTGCGAGAAGATAGACCCGGTAAGCTGGGATAAGTGTCCTCCTGTAATTGAAAATTCCGACAATGATCTGCGTGAAATCTGTTACAGAAAAGCCAAGGAGATGTACGGAGAAAACCTGCCTGAAATTGTTATCAAAAGACTCGACAGGGAACTTAACTCAATTATTTCAAACGGTTATTCCGTAATGTATATTATTGCGCAGAAGCTGGTGTGGAAATCAAATGAAGACGGATATCTTGTAGGTTCAAGAGGTTCTGTCGGCTCATCCTTTGCGGCGACTATGGCAGGTATAACGGAGGTTAATCCGTTAAGCCCGCATTATCTGTGTCCTAACTGTCATTATTCGGATTTTGATTCGGATGATGTAAAGGCGTTTGCAGGCGGTGCAGGTTGTGATATGCCTGATAAAAACTGTCCGGTGTGCGGGACAAAGCTAAACAAAGAGGGATTTGATATTCCGTTTGAAACGTTCCTTGGATTCAAGGGTAACAAAGAGCCGGATATCGACCTTAATTTTTCGGGTGAATATCAGAGTAAGGCACATGCATATACGGAAGTGATTTTTGGAGAAGGCCAGACATTTAAGGCCGGAACAATCGGTACGGTTGCTGATAAAACTGCATACGGTTATGTCGCAAAATATTATGATGAACATAATATACATAAACGTCCTGCAGAAATTGCCAGAGTGGCAGAAGGATGTACCGGAGTTAAGAGGACAACAGGACAGCACCCGGGTGGTATTGTCGTTCTGCCACATGGATTTGACATTAACACATTTACACCTGTCCAGCATCCTGCAAATGATATGACAACAAATATTGTTACAACGCATTTTGATTACCACAGTATTGACCATAATCTTCTAAAGCTTGATATACTCGGTCATGATGATCCGACAATGATTCGTATGCTTCAGGACCTTACAGGTGTTGACCCTAAGGATATACCGCTTGACAGCCCTGAGGTCATGTCATTGTTCCAGAACACCAAGGCGCTTGGAATTACTCCTGATGATATTGGAGGCTGCAAACTGGGGGCACTTGGAATACCGGAGTTTGGTACGGATTTTGCGATGCAGATGTTGATTGACACCAAACCGCAGCATTTTTCGGATCTTGTACGTATTGCCGGACTGTCACACGGTACCGATGTATGGCTTGGAAATGCCCAGACTCTTATTCAGGAGGGAAAGGCGACAATTTCTACTGCCATATGTACACGAGATGATATTATGATTTATCTTATCGGTATGGGTATGGACAGTGAGCTTTCATTTACAATTATGGAGAGCGTACGTAAGGGTAAAGGTCTTAAACCTGAGTGGGAAGAGGCTATGACGGCAGCCGGTGTTCCTGACTGGTATATCTGGTCATGCAAAAAAATTAAGTATATGTTCCCTAAAGCGCATGCAGCGGCATATGTTATGATGGCGTGGCGAATTGCATACTGTAAGGTTTTTTATCCGCTTGCGTATTATGCGTCGTTTTTCAGTATCAGGGCGAAAGCATTTTCTTACGAAGTAATGTGCATGGGACGTGACAAGCTGGAAGTGCATCTGGCTGATTTTAAGAAGAGAATAGACAATCTTTCAAATAAGGAAGAGGGCATGCTCAGAGATATGAGGATTGTTCAGGAAATGTATGCGCGTGGATTTGAGTTTATGCCGATAGATTTGTTTAAGGCGGATGCGTTAAGGTTTCAGATAATTGACGGAAAGATAATGCCTTCACTTAATGCGATTGACGGTCTTGGTGAAAATGCTGCCGTAGCGATAAAGGAAGCTGCAAAGAACGGCGAGTTTTTGTCAAAGGATGATTTCAGAATAAGAACCAAAGCAACACAGACGCAGATAGAGCTTTTAGACAGGCTTGGCATACTAGGTAATCTTCCTGATTCTAATCAGCTGTCACTTTTTGACCTGTAAATAAAAAAATTAAAAAAAGGCTTGCATTTTGTTTTGATTTATTGTATGATAGCAAAGTGTCAGGCATGGCTCGTTGGTCAAGCGGTTAAGACGCCGCCCTCTCAAGGCGGAATCACGGGTTCGATTCCCGTACGAGCTACTAGACTATTTTATATGAATAGCCCAACCCGAGAAAAACTTCAATTTATTTGAAGTTTTTTTATTTTTTCACTTGATTTTTGTTATTTTTATGATAAAATAACCTATAAGTTAATTATTATGCTAGTTGAAGAGTGGGCGTGAGTCCACTCTTTCATTTTGTGATAGGAAATTGCGTTGCAATTTCTCTATCTTGTGTCAAAATCTGATAGGAGGAAATGTATGGCAAAAAGAGAAGTATATGAAACCCGTACAGAGGAACTTATCATGCCTTTCATTGAAGCCAATAATTTTGAACTGGTGGATGTTGAGTTTGTAAAGGAAGGTTCTAACTGGTATTTGCGTCTGTATGTAGACAAAGAAGGAGGAATCACTATTGATGACTGCGAACTGGTAAGCAGGCAGATGAGTGATATTCTGGACAGAGAGGATTATATTGATGAATCCTATATTTTGGAAGTGAGTTCACCGGGACTGGGCAGACCGCTGAAAAAAGATAAGGATTTTAAGAGAAGTCTGGGTGAAGAGGTTGAAATTCGTCTTTATAAACCGATTGACAGGCAGAAGGAATATGTCGGGATTCTGAAAGATTTTGACAAGGAAAACGTAGTCATTACACCGGAAAACGGTGATGAGAAAACTTTTAAAAGAAGTGATATTGCTTTAATAAGATTAACATTTGATTTTTAGAATTGGAGGAATTAGAAATGAACAGAGAATTAATGGAAGCATTGGAAGTTTTGGAGGAAGAAAAGGGAATTAAAAAAGAAGTTGTTATTGCAGCTATTGAAAATTCTTTAATGACAGCCTGCCAGAAGCATTTTGGAAGAACAGATAACATCAAGGTATCTGTTGATGGGAAGACAGGAGAGTTTAAGGTTGTAGCTGAAAAGACAGTTGTTGAAAACGTAACAGATGAACAGACAGAAATTTCACTTGCAGATGCCAAGATGATTAATGCAAAATATGATATCGGTGATTTGGTTAACATTCCTATCAAATCTACAGAATTCAGCAGAATTGCAACATCTAATGCAAAGAGCGTAATTCAGCAGAAGATTCGTGAAGAAGAAAAGAATCTTTTATACAATGTTTTTTATGAAAAAGAAAAGGATCTTATAACAGGTATTGTTCAGAAGATTCATGACAAGGATATTTATATTAATCTTGGTAAAGTTGATGCCGTTCTTAAGGAAAAAGAACAGGTTAAGACAGAGCATTTTAAGCCGACAGAAAGAATTAAGTTATATATTGTTGAGGTTCGTAACGAAAGCAGAGGCCCTAAGGTAGTTGTTTCAAGAACTCATCCGGATCTTGTAAAGCGCCTTTTTGAATCAGAGGTTGCAGAGGTTAAGTCAGGTGTAGTTGAAATCAAGAGTATTTCAAGAGAAGCAGGCTCAAGAACAAAGATTGCGGTATGGTCAAACGATAAGAACGTAGATCCTGTTGGTGCCTGTGTTGGTATTAACGGCGCAAGGGTAAATGCCATTGTTCAGGAATTAAGAGGCGAAAAAATTGATATTATTAACTGGAGTGAAGATCCGGCAATTCTTATTGAAAATGCTTTAAGCCCGGCAGAGGTTATTTCTGTTACGGTTTATGACGATAAAACAGCAGAGGTTGTTGTCCCTGATGAAAAGCTTTCACTGGCAATCGGCAGGGAAGGTCAGAATGCAAGACTTGCTGCAAGACTTACAGGATACAAAATTGATATTAAGAGCGAATCACAGGTAAATGGTCATGAATTCTCATATACTGATGAAGAATATGATGTATTAGATGATGAAGATAAGTAGGTGTTAATGTGAATGCAGTTAGAAAGCAGCCTTTAAGGCAGTGTATTGGTTGTGGTGAGATGAAAGATAAAAGGGAATTGTTGAGAATCATCAAAACGCCACAGGAAGAAATAATTCTTGATACCACCGGAAAGAAGAATGGCAGAGGGGCATATATTTGTCCTGACTGTAATTGTCTTAATAAGGTAATCAAAACAAAAGGATTAGATCGTGCATTTAAAATGAGTATTTCAAGTGAAATCTATGATGCATTAAAAGAGGAGTTAGAAAAATATGAATCTAAATAGGGTTTTATCTCTGATTAGTCTGGCACAGAAGGCAGGTAAAATTGCAAGTGGAGAATTTTCAACGGAGAAATCCGTTAAAGAAATCAAGTCATTTCTTGTAATTGTTGCTGATGATGCTTCCGACAATACCAAAAAAAAGTTTTCTAATATGTGTGAATATTACAATGTACCGGTTTATTTTCTGGCAGATAAGGAAACACTAGGTCATTATATTGGCAAAGAATTCAGGGCATCTTTGTCAGTTAATGATGAGGGTTTTGCCAAATCTATCAGAAAACAGCTCGATGTTTTAAATCAGTAAGGAGAGATGTAGAATGGCAAAAATGAGAGTTCATGAATATGCAAAATCCATAGATAAAGAAAGTAAAGAAGTTATCAGTGTTTTAAAGGATAAGGGAATTGATGTAAAGAATCATATGAGTACAATTGATGATCCTGAAATCTCTATCCTTGACAAAGTATTTAAGAGCGCACCTGTAAAAGAGGTAAAGGAAGATAAGGCTGAAAAACCAACTGTTAAGCCTAATGTACCTGAACAGCCACAGAAGAAGGTTATATCACAGGTTGTGAAAAAGACTGACAATGGTCAGAGAACTGAGGATAAAAGGACTCCTGTTTCGTCTGTGTATAATCCACAAAACAGCAGCAGCGGAAGGGATAACCGTCCATTTAACCGCGACAATAATGGAGGAAGAGATAATCGTCCATTTAACCGTGACAACAATGGAGGAAGAGATAATCGTCCGTTTAACCGTGACAATAACGGAAACAGGGAAAATCGTCCATTTAACCGCGATAACAATAACGGAAACAGAGAAAACCGCCCATTTAACCGCGATAACAACAACGGAAACAGGGAAAACCGTCCGTTTAACCGCGATAACAACAACGGTAACAGAGAAAACCGTCCGTTTAACCGCGATAACAATAACGGAAACAGAGAAAATCGTCCGTTTAACCGCGACAACAATAATGCCGGAAGAGATAATCGTCCTTTTAATAAGGATGCACAGCCACAGGGAAGAGATAACAATCGTGGCAAGTCCGGTTTTGGAAAGGATTCAAGGGAATCAAAGCAGAGTTTTGTATTCGAGACAAAACCGGAAGCAAGAAAGCCGGAGAGCAGAAGACCTGACAATAAGAATCAGAAAGACAACTTTATGGATGAAAGAGAAAACCAGAAGTTTGCCAATTCACGTCCGGGTCAGTTTAATAAGCCAAAGAAGCAGGAAACAAAGGAAGAGGAAGAGACAATCAAGACACTTGTTTTACCTGATAAGCTTACAATTAAGGACCTTGCAGACAAGATGAAGGTTCAGCCTTCTGTGCTTGTAAAGAAGTTATTTATGCAGGGTAAGATTGTAACTATTAACCAGGAAATAGAATTTGAAACCGCTGAGGAAATTGCTCTGGAATTTAACTGCCTCTGCGAGCATGAAGTAAAAGTAGATGTTATTGCAGAGCTTCTTAAGGAAGAGGAAGAACCGGAGGATAAGCTTAAGAAGAGACCTCCTGTTGTATGTGTTATGGGTCACGTTGACCACGGTAAGACATCACTTCTTGACGCTATTCGTTCAACCAACGTAACAGCAAGGGAATCAGGCGGAATCACACAGCATATCGGTGCTTATACGGTCACAATTAATAATGAGCAGATTACATTCCTTGATACACCGGGACATGAGGCATTTACAGCAATGCGTATGCGTGGTGCAAAGTCTACTGATATCGCTATTTTAGTTGTCGCAGCTGACGATGGTGTTATGCCTCAGACAATCGAGGCTATTAACCATGCCAAGGCAGCCGGTATCGAAATTATTGTTGCAATCAATAAGATTGATAAGCCAAATGCAAATGTTGAAAGAGTTAAGCAGGAGCTTATTGAATACGAGCTTGTTGCAGAGGACTGGGGAGGAAGTACAATTTTTGTTCCTGTTTCTGCACATACAAAGGAAGGTATTGATACACTTCTTGAAATGATTCTTCTTGTTGCTGAAATGAGAGAATTAAAGGCTAACCCTGACAGAAAGGCAAGAGGTCTTGTAATTGAGGCACAGCTTGATAAGGGAAGAGGTCCGGTTGCAACTGTTCTTGTACAAAAGGGTACACTTCACGTAGGTGATAATGTTGCTGCAGGCTCATGTTACGGTAAAATCCGTGCCATGGTCGATGATAAGGGCAATCGTCTGAAAGAAGCAGGTCCGTCAACTCCTGTAGAGATACTTGGTTTAAATGATGTACCTAATGCAGGTGAAATCATTGTTGCTACTGATAGTGATAAGGAAGCAAGAAACTTTGCTGAAACATTTATACGTGAGGGAAGGGAAAAGCTTCTTGATGATACAAAGGCAAAGCTTTCACTTGACGATCTGTTTACACAGATTCAGGCAGGTAACCTTAAGGAACTCGGCATAATTGTAAAGGCAGACGTTCAGGGCTCCGTAGAGGCTGTAAAGCAGAGTCTGTTAAAGCTTTCTAATGAAGAAGTCGTAGTAAAAATCATCCATAGCGGTGTTGGTAATATTAATGAGTCGGATGTTACACTTGCATCTGCTTCAAATGCAATTATCATCGGATTTAACGTAAGACCGGATAATCAGGCAAGAACTATAGCAGAAAGAGAAAAAGTTGATTTAAGACTTTACAAAGTTATCTATGATGCCATCGAGGATGTAGAGACAGCCATGAAGGGTATGCTTGCTCCTAAGTATGAGGAGAAGGTAATCGGTCACCTTGTTGTCCGTCAGACATTCAAGGCTTCCGGTGTAGGTATGATTGCCGGTGCTTATGTATCAGACGGTAAAATTACAAGAGAATCATCTGTACGTATCACAAGAATGGGTGAACTGTTATTTGAAGGTCCTCTTGCATCACTTAAGAGATTTAAGGATGACGTTAAGGAAGTTAAAGAAGGATTTGAATGTGGTCTTGTATTTGACGGTTTCCAGGGCGCAGCCGAGGATGATATGATTGAAGCTTATATTATGGTTGAAATTCCAAGATAATGCTTGGTGAAATGAGGTAATATGAGAAAAAACAGTATTAAAAACACCAGGATTAATGGTGAGGTTTTAAAGGAATTAAGTAATATTATACGCGGAGAAATAAAAGATCCGCGTATAAATCCCATGACTTCAGTTGTTGCTGTTGATGTTGCACCTGATTTAAAGTCATGCAAGGCATATATAAGTGTGCTTGGGGATGAGCAGTCCCAGAAGGACACAATTAAGGGACTTAAGAGTGCGGAAGGTTTTATACGTACTAAACTTGCTAAAACAATTAATCTTCGTAACACTCCGGAAATAACATTTGTATTGGATCAGTCTATTGAGTATGGTGTTAACATGTCAAAGCTCATTGATGAGGTTAATGCAGGTATCAGGGACAGTGAAGAATAGGTAAAAATATGGTTAATTTAAATGAAAAACTAAGAGGCGTAAATACAGTAGCCATTACAGGACATGTCAGACCTGATGGCGACTGTATAGGGTCTTGTTTGGGATTTTACAACTATATAATTGATAATTTTCCGGAGGTTTCGGTTGATTTATTTCTTGAACAGCCGGGGTCAGAATTCAGTTATCTTAGGAATATTGATAAGGTAAAAACAGAAATTACTGATACATTCAAAAAATATGATATTTTTGTTGTTTTTGACTGTGGCGCAATCGACAGGTTTGAGCCGTTTCGGGAGCTTCTCGGAATGTCGGATTTGACAATATGTATAGACCATCACATGACGAACGATGGTTTCGCAAGGGAAAACTTTGTTATCCCGGACCTTAGTTCAACATGTGAACTGCTTTATACATGTCTTGATGATTCAATGATAAGCAAGGCAACGGCAGAATGTCTGTATACGGGTATTATTTGTGATACAGGTATTTTCAAATATCAGTGTACAACATCTGAAACGATGAGAATTGCCGGAAAATTAATGGACAAAGGAATTAATCACACCCACATAATTGATGATGGGTTTTATATGAAGAGTCATGCCCAGAATCAAATAACAGGACGTGTGCTGCTTGAAAGTAAACTTATACTTGACGGCAAATGCATATATGGTTCTGCTGATAAAAGTACAATGGATTATTACGGACTTGACGGTAAAAAAATGGGTGGTGTTATAGACCAGCTTCGAAATACCGAAGGGACTGAAGTCGCTATTTTCATGTATGAACTTACTGAAGGGTTTTATAAGGTCAGCATGAGGTCTAAGGATTATATTGATGTCAGCAAAATCTGTTCTGAGTTTGGCGGCGGAGGGCATGTACGTGCTGCAGGCTGTTCGATTAAGGGAAACCCTGATTATATAATAGGTCTGTTGAAAGAACAGTTAATTAAGCAATTTAAAGAATTTGGGGATAAATAATTTGTATAACGGAATTTTAAATATTTATAAGGAGAAGGGATATACTTCTCATGACGTCGTAGCGAGACTGCGAGGAATTTTACAACAAAAGAAAATTGGTCATACAGGGACATTAGATCCGGATGCAGAAGGGGTTCTTCCGGTTTGTCTTGGACGTGGAACCAAATTGTGTGATATGCTTACCGATAAAGACAAGGTTTATGAGACCGAGCTGTTATTGGGAGTGACCACAGATACACAGGATATTGGCGGAAGCATTTTGTGTAAAAAGGAAGTATCAGTAGATGAGGATACGGTGTATAAAATCATAGAATCATTTATAGGTCCGTATGCCCAGACACCGCCTATGTATTCTGCCATAAAGATTCATGGTAAAAAATTATACGAGATTGCCAGAACAGGGCAAAGCATTGAAAGAGAGCCAAGACAGGTACAGATTTATGATATTGAAATTGTGGAGATGAAGTTACCTTATGTCCACATGAAAGTTCATTGTTCAAAAGGGACATATATTCGTACTCTCTGTCATGATATTGGTGAGAAGGCAGGCTGCGGTGGCTGTATGTACAGCTTAAAAAGAACGAGAGTGAGCGGATTTACTGTCGCACAAAGTCTTACTCTTGAGAGAGTGGAGACATTTGTAAAGGAAGGCCGCATTGAGGAATACATTATTCCGGTAGACAG
>JBJEOB010000134.1:0-37797 GCA_051880495.1 Lachnospiraceae bacterium | reverse complement strand
ATTAATAATGATACCGATAGCTTTGGCTGTATCCATTGATGAGCCGCCGCCGATGGCAACAATATAGTCAGCTCCTGCTGCCTTAAATGCTTCTACACCTGTCTGTACATTCTCAATTGTCGGATTAGGCTTAATGTTGGAATAAACCTCATACGCAAGACCTGCACCATCAAGCACATCTAATACCTTCTTGGTTACACCAAATTTAATAAGGTCAGGATCTGAACATACCAATGCCTTCTTGAAGCCTCTTGCCTTAGCCTCATCTGCAATGCTCTTAATAGCTCCTGCTCCATGGTAAGATGTTTCATTTAATACAAAACGATTCATTTGATACACACTCCTTTTTATTTATTTGACAGAAAATTGCTCTGCAATTTCTCTATCTTGTTCAGGCATCTGCCTGTGAAATACAAAATAGTATTTTATTTAACAATTTACTATTTTATTTTCGCACTTTTCACAAAAGAAGTCAATCAAATTTATCATTTTTTAACATTTTTAACAAAAAATTTTCTATTTTTTTACAATCTCATAAAGTTCCTGTATTTCCTTCTTTGTCGCAAGATTTTTTGAAAATGCAGTCGCGCTTCCTGCCGCAATTGACAGCTTAAGTGCGTCCTCATATCCTACCTCCGCCAAGATTCCGGTAATAAATCCAGCAACCATCGAATCACCTGCACCTACGGTATTTACTGCATTTCCCATCGGAGCCATGCATGAATATACCTTTCCGTCTGCAGCTGCAAGTACCGCTCCGACTTCACCCATTGAGACAAGTGCATTCTGTGCTCCCATTTCACGCAGCTTTTTCGCGTAATTTTTTGCCTCCTCGAGCGTACTTACGCGCACGTCAAAAAGTTCATACAGCTCGTCCTGATTCGGTTTAACCAGAAACGGTTTCATGTTAATAAGGTCATGTAACACTGCACCTGATGTATCTGCAATAACCTTGACACCCTTACCGGACATTTTTCTTGTTATATCTGCATATATCTTCTGTGGCATTGATGCCGGTATGCTTCCTGCCAGAACAATCATATCTCCGGCTTCAATTTCATCAAGAATCTTCCACAGTTCTTCCAGATATTCCTTGTCAATCTTTGGGCCTGCAGCATTTATCTCCGTTTCTTTTTTGTCTTTTATCTTGACATTGATTCTTGACAAGCCTTCTGCCATCTCGATAAAACGACAGTTGCAGCCTGACTCACTGACGCGCCTTACAATTTCTCTTCCTGTAAACCCGGCAACGAATCCTATTGCTGTATTATCCATTCCAAGTTCATTTAGAATCAGTGAAACATTAATACCCTTTCCGCCGGCTAGAACAAGGTCGGATTGTGCACGGTTAACTCCACCTATATTAAGATTGTTGACATTTACCACATAATCCAGAGATGGATTTAATGTAACTGTATAAATCAAACATAACACCTCGTCTTTATAAAATCCGTCATGGCACAAATAACACATGACATCCTTTTAAGTATAATCTTTTTCAATATGAAGGTCAAGTTCTGCAAGCTTGGATTGCTTGAGGCTTTTACGACTCCCAAATGGGAGGCGGGGCAAAAAAGAGAAAATTCCCTATTTTGCCCCGCCCCAAAGTGCAACCCTAATCTAAAGATTAGTATATCCCATAAGCTTTTCATCAACAGCTTTGGCCGCTTCACGGCCTTCCCTTACAGCCCATACTACGAGTGACTGACCCCTGTGCATGTCTCCTGCCGTAAATACATTTGGAACATTGGTTTCATATTTTCCCGGTTCTGTATTTACATTAGTTCTGGCATTCAGTTCTACACCAAATGCATCGGCCACATATTTCTGTGCTCCGAGGAATCCGGCTGCTATAAGAACAATATCTGCATCTAATTCAAATTCGCTTCCGGCGGTTTCCACCATCATCATTCTTCCGGTTGCTTCATCCTTCTTAGATTCCAGCTTTACGCATTTTAACTTAACCAGATTACCTGACTTATCTTTAATAAACTCCTTAACAGTTGTCTGATACATTCTCGGGTCGTGGCCAAACACCGCAATTGCTTCTTCCTGGCCGTAATCAGTCTTTAAGACTCTAGGCCACTGTGGCCATGGATTATTCTGTGCCCTCTCTGTCGGAAGCGGCGGCATCATTTCAAGCTGTGTCACCGACTTGCAGCCATGGCGGATACAGGTACCCACGCAGTCGTTTCCGGTGTCACCTCCGCCGATAATAACAACATTTTTGCCCTTTGCCGAAATATATTTGCCATCTTCAAGGTTAGAATCCAGAAGACTCTTTGTTGTTGCCTTTAAGAAATCAACCGCAAAATATATTCCCTTCGCATCTCTTCCCGGCGCATTTATGTCTCTCGGATTTGCTGCTCCGCATGCAAGTACAATACTGTCATATTCTTTTAACAGCTTGGAAGCCTTGACATTTTCGCCTACATTTGCATTAGTAACAAATTCAACGCCCTCTGCTTTCATAACATCTATCTTACGGTCGATAATGTGTTTTTCAAGCTTCATGTTAGGGATTCCATACATAAGAAGTCCGCCAACCCTGTCCGCTCTTTCATAAACGGTCACGCTGTGTCCGCGTCTGTTAAGCTGGTCTGCTGCAGCAAGTCCTGATGGGCCTGAACCGATAACTGCAACCTTCTTGCCTGTACGTACCTTTGGAGGACAAGGTGCTGCCCAGCCTTCCTCATACGCCTTTTCGATGATTGCCATTTCATTTTCCTTGGTGCTTACCGCTTTGCCGTTTAGTCCGCATGTACATGCAGCCTCACACAGCGCCGGGCAGACTCTTGATGTAAATTCAGGAAAACTGCTGGTCTTGTGAAGTCTGTTGTATGCCTGCTGCCAGCTTCCGTTGTAAGCAAGGTCATTCCATTCAGGAATAAGGTTATTTAACGGACATCCTGAAGCCATACCGTTTAACATCATACCTGACTGACAAAACGGAACACCGCAATCCATACATCTTGATGCCTGCTGTCTTTGTTTTGTCTCTGAAAGAGGGGTATGAAACTCATTAAAATTCTTTATTCGATTCTTCGGATCAGTTGCTTTGCTGACCTCACGTTCAAATTCCATAAATCCTGTTGCTTTTCCCATGATATTCTCCTCCTCCTAGTTTTTGGTTACGGCATTAAATGCTTCAATCTGTGCCTGTTCGCTGCTAAGACCTTTTTCTTCCATCTGTACAATCGTATTAAGCATTTTCTTGTAATCGTTTGGAATAATCTTCTTAAAGTATGGAAGATACTCTCCGAAATTATCAAGGATTTCCTTACCCTTTGCTGAGTTGGTGTATGCCACATGTTCCTTAATCATTTCCTTTAATTCAAACACATCATACTTATCCGTTACTGATTCAATGGAAATCATTTCCTTGTTGAGTCTTGTGTACAGTGTTCTGTCCTGATCAAGAACATAAGCAATACCGCCGCTCATACCTGCGGCAAAATTCTTTCCTGTCATACCGAGAACTACTACACGTCCGCCTGTCATATATTCGCATCCGTGATCTCCCACGCCCTCAACAACTGCCGTTGCACCTGAATTTCTTACGCAGAAACGTTCACCTGCAACACCGTTTATATATGCCTTTCCACTTGTCGCACCATACAGGGCAACATTACCGATGATGATATTCTCATCTTCCTTAAACTTAATTCCCTTCGGAGGATAAACTACCAGTTTACCGCCTGACAGACCCTTGCCAAAGTAGTCATTACTGTCGCCTTCAAGTTCAAGTGTAAGTCCCTTCGGAACAAATGCTCCAAAGCTCTGTCCGCCTGCACCGGTACATTTTACGGTAAATGTATCATCCTCAAGTGTATCATTATATTTTCTTGTAATTTCAGCACCAAAGATAGTGCCAAAGGTTCTGTCGGTATTTGAAACATTAAGCTTAAGCTCTGCCTTCTTGCCGCTCTCAAGTGCACTACCCAGTTTTTTAAGCAGTACCTTCTCATCCAGAGTCTTCTCCAGTTCGAAATCATATACCTTCTTATGCTCGTAATCCATCTTCTCATAATATGGGTTATTGAGAATCTTGGAAAGGTCAACGCTTGTTGCACGGCCGTTGGTTACACCTTCCTTCGGTACAAGAAGATCACTTCTTCCTACGAGCTCATCAACAGTCCTTACTCCAAGCTTTGCCATGTGCTCCCTTAATTCCTGTGCAATAAACTTCATGAAATTAACCACATATTCAGGCTTACCTGCGAATTTCTTTCTAAGCTCAGGATTCTGTGTCGCAACACCTACCGGACATGTATCAAGGTTGCACACTCTCATCATCACACATCCAAGTGTTACAAGCGGTGCCGTTGCAAATCCGAATTCCTCCGCACCAAGCATTGCTGCTATTGCAACATCACGGCCTGACATAAGCTTACCGTCTGTTTCAAGAACAACTTTATTTCTTAAATCATTCATAATCAGTGTCTGATGAGCTTCAGCAACACCCAGCTCCCAAGGAAGACCGGCATTGTAAATAGAACTTCTTGGTGCAGCTCCCGTTCCTCCGTCATAACCGGATACAAGAATTACCTGTGCGCCTGCCTTTGCAACACCTGCTGCAACTGTACCGACACCTGCCTCAGAAACCAGCTTAACCGAAATTCTTGCGTTCTTATTTGCATTCTTAAGGTCATAAATAAGCTGTGCCAAATCCTCGATTGAATAGATATCATGATGTGGCGGTGGTGAAATAAGGCTTACACCCGGTGTTGAAAGTCTTGTCTTGGCAATCCAAGGATAAACCTTCTTTCCCGGAAGATGTCCACCCTCTCCCGGTTTAGCGCCCTGTGCCATCTTAATCTGTATTTCCTTAGCACTGACAAGATATCTTGATGTTACGCCAAAACGTCCCGATGCAACCTGCTTGATTGCCGAGCATCTGTTTAATCCGTCCTCACCAATCTCAAGTCTTTCAAGACTCTCTCCGCCTTCACCGCTGTTTGACTTACCATTTAACATATTCATGGCAATAGCAAGTGTCTCATGAGCCTCCTGTGAAATTGAACCATAAGACATGGCACCGGTCTTAAATCTCTTTACAATTGATTCAACACTCTCTACCTCTTCAATCGGAACACCCTTCTTAGGATACTTAAAGTCCATAAGGCCACGGATGTTCATTGCCTCTGTTTCCTTATCAATCAGCTTTGTATACTCTTTAAACGTCTCATAGTTTCCTGTTCTTGTTGCAAGCTGGAGAAGGTGAATTGTCTGAGGATTATATAAATGTTCTTCCTTACCGCTTCTGAATTTATGGCTTCCTGCACTGTCAAGTGTATCATCCGTGGTAAGTCCAAGCGGATCAAATGCTCTTGTGTGAAGTGCCTCAACGTCATCCTCTATATCCTTTAAGCTGATACCTTCAATTCTGCTTACCGTATCCGTAAAATACTTCTCAATTACATCTGAATTGATACCGATTGCCTCAAAAATCTTAGAACCCTGATATGACTGAATCGTCGAAATACCCATCTTTGATGCAATCTTTACAATTCCGTGAATAACTGCATTATTGTAATCGTTTACGGCTGCGTAATAGTCCTTGTCAAGCATGTTAAGCTCGATGAGTTCTTTAATACTCTCCTGTGCAAGATAAGGATTTATTGCACTTGCACCGTAACCAAGCAGTGTTGCAAAATGATGAACTTCTCTCGGTTCACCGCTCTCAAGAATAAGTGCAATACTTGTACTCTTCTTCGTCTTAACAAGATACTGTCTGACAGCAGATACCGCAAGGAGTGAAGGAATGGCAACATGATTTTCATCAACGCCTCTGTCAGAAAGGATTATAATATTGCTTCCTTCCCTGTACGCCCTGTCAACCTCAACATACAAATGGTCAATTGCCTTGGCAAGCGATGTGTTTGTATAGTATATTGTCGGGATTACGGTAACCTTAAATCCCGGAACATTCATGTTCTTTATCTTCAAAAGATCCGTATTGGTAAGAATCGGATTGTTGATCTTTAGCATCTTACAGTTTTCAGGAAGCTGCTCAAGAATGTTACCGTCCTTTCCAAGATAAACGCTTGTCGAGGTTACAATTTCCTCTCGTATTGCATCGATTGGAGGATTGGTAACCTGTGCGAATAACTGCTTAAAATAGTTAAATAACGGCTGATGCATATTGGAAAGAACAGCAATCGGAGAATCAATACCCATTGCACTGATACTTTCAGCACCATTTAGTGCCATCGGAAGAATAGAAGTCTTAAATTCTTCATATGTGTAACCAAATGCCTTCTGAAGTCTTGCTCTTTCTTCCTTGCCATATTCCTCAACACCCTTATTAGGTATCTTCAAATCTTTTAACTCAACGATATTACCGTCAAGCCACTCACCGTATGGCTGACTCTGTGCATATTCCATCTTAAGAGCCTCATCATCAATAAGCTCGCCCTTAACCGTATCAACAAGAAGCATCTTGCCGGGACGCAGTCTGTCCTTTTTTACAATCTTTGTCTGGTCAAGTTCAAGTGCACCAACTTCTGATGACAGGATGAGATAATCATCATCCGTAATATAATATCTTGATGGTCTTAATCCGTTACGGTCAAGAACTGCACCCACAACATCTCCATCGGTAAATATAATTGAAGCCGGGCCGTCCCAAGGCTCCATCATTGTTGCATAGTACTGGTAAAAATCCTTCTTTGCCTGATTCATTGCCTTGTCATTGCTCCAAGGTTCCGGAATCATAATCATTACAGCCAGCGGAAGCGGCATACCGTTCATTACCAGAAATTCCAGTGTATTATCAAGCATTGCTGAATCCGAGCCTGCTCTGTTGATTACAGGAAGAAGCTTATGCATTTCCTCTCCGAGAATCTTGGAATTGATTGTTTCCTCACGTCCGAGCATCTTATCTGCATTTCCTGTAATTGTATTAATCTCACCATTGTGAACAATAAATCTGTTAGGATGTGCTCTTTCCCAGCTTGGATTTGTGTTTGTCGAAAATCTTGAATGCACCGTTGCAATCGCTGATTCGTAATCAGGGCTCTGAAGGTCCTCAAAGAAAGAGCGAAGCTGTCCCACAAGAAACATTCCTTTATAAACAATGGTACGGCTTGATAAAGATACTACATAAGTATTTTCATTACTCTGTTCAAATACTCTTCTGGCAATGTAAAGCTTGCGGTCAAAATCAAGACCCTTTTCAACATCAGCCGGTTTCTTTATGAAAGCCTGCATAATACACGGCATACAGTCTATTGCCTTTTTACCTAAAACTGACGGAACAGTCGGAACCTCTCTCCAGCCAAGGAACTTGAGTCCTTCCTTTTCAACTACTATCTCAAACATCTTCTTAGCCTGATTTTTCTTAAGCTCATCCTGTGGAAAGAAGAACATACCAACACCATATTCGCGCTCTCCGCCTAAATCAATGCCAAGTTTTCTTGCTTCCTTCGAAAAAAACTTGTGGGAAATCTGCAGCATAATTCCAACACCGTCACCGGTCTTGCCTTCTGCATCCTTACCTGCCCTGTGCTCAAGCGTCTCTACAATCTTAAGTGCATTAGAGACTGTTTCATGGGTTTTGATACCCTTAATATTGACAACTGAACCGATACCACAGTTATCATGTTCAAATCTCGGATCATACAATCCCACTGCCTTGTTACCAACAGCCTTACTTACCATATTTTCACATCCCTTTCTCTTAATAAACGCAAATAAAATCCACTAGGAAACAATGTGAGAAATTGCCATGCAATTTCCTAATCGACAAAAAAGAGGTCACGACGAGCTACGTCATGACCTCTTTGCCATATTCTTAATTAATATTATTAAGTTTTTAAATTTTAAAATTAATTTTTCAAGTTTTAAAATTAATTTTCGTTTGTTTCTTAATGACTATGTGCACATTATACTTTCATTAAACGCATTCGTCAATAGTATTATTAAAAAAAATTTATTTATTTTTAATTTTGCTCTTTCGGAACAATGATGTTCACACCATTACTTATTATTTCAATATTTACTTCATCATGCTCACCGCCGTACTCACCGTCAAGTACCCATGGCACCGGAGTTTCCGAATTGATTTTAATACTTTTTGCCTTGGTGTGGAACACACTTGGTCCCTTAGCTTCCTTATTAATGACTGCATTTATGATTTTGGTAAAATCACTTATCTCTTCAATCTTTTTGATAAATGTACACTCAAACAGACCGTCATCAAGAAGGACATTGCGTCCTGCAATATTTTTAAATCCGCCTACCGACATGGTATTTGTAATCATTCCGTATATAAAATCGCCTTCAATGATATCGTCATTAGTCTCAATCACCATGTGAGACGGCTTAATAAACGGTATACTTTTAAGTCCTTCAAGCACATACGCCTGGTGTCCCAGCACATTCTTGTATTCCTGCGGCGTTGCATATGATACCTCGGTAAATGCACCAAATGCTGCAACGTAATTGTAATACCTGCCGTTAAACCTGCCGATATCACAGCCTTTCGCCTCTCCATCCACAATGTCCTTTGCCGCTTGTATCATATCGCTTGATATTCCAAGACTTCTTGCAAAATCATTGGTCGTTCCGCTTGGTATGTATCCAATAAATGGTTTGCTCTCTTTATGTTCCATCACCGCTGCAACGGTCTCATTAAGTGTTCCGTCACCACCGCTGCACACAACAAGATCAAACATTCCGTCGCTTTCCTTTATCTTGTTATATCCATCTCCCTGTGCTTTGGTCGGATAAACCACCATCTCATAGTCAGCCGCTGCAAATATCTGTAAAATCTGTGACAAATAATCGTTTATCTGCGTTTTACCCGAGTTGGGGTTGTAGACAAACAACATTTTCTTCATGACAAACCTCCTCTAACGATCCCATTTATCGCATAATGCATTTATCTGGTCAGTGAACTTGGCAAGATCCTTATTGGCTCCGCCTTCATTATGGTTAATAACAGTAAGCAGTCTCTTTCCGGCAGCAAGAAGTCTTTCAAACATTTCACTTGCCCGCCTGTTTGTAGTTCTCCTGCTCTTCTTATTCTTATTACCCTCTTCTATGCATGAACCGTCGAATAAATCATAAGAAGCTCCTGTGTATGGTGCTACTGCATTTATCTTATATTCATTTTTCAGGCATTCCGTGAATTCGTTACAAGCGGAATCTTCTCCGTGAACAACAAATACCTTGGAAGGCTTTGGTGTAAATGCATTAATCCAGTTAAGCAGTCCTTCCTTATCAGCGTGTCCGCTGGTTCCCTCCATCTTAACAATCTCGGCATGAATCTCTATTTCTTCACCAAAAAGCTTAATTGTTTTGGCGCCCTCTAAGATTGCTCTTCCCAGAGTACCGTTAGCCTGGTATCCGACAAACAGAATTGTAGACTCCTTCCGCCACAAATTATGCTTTAAATGGTGTCTTATTCTTCCCGCTTCGCACATTCCCGATGCTGAAATAATAACCTTTGGTTCAGGATCAAAATTAATATTTTTAGACTGTATGCTTGAAACAGCCAGCTCAAGTCCCGGAAAACTTATCGGATTAATTCCCTGTTCAATAAGCTCCATCGCTTCATTGTCAAAACATGCCTCAACATTTTTACTGAATACATTAGTAGCCTCAACAGCAAGCGGACTATCCATATACACCTTGAAATTAGGAATATCCGGCAGCATATTATCCGCCTTAATCTTTCTGATATAATATAAAAGCTCCTGCGTTCTTCCCACGGCAAATGACGGTATTACAAGATTGCCTCCGCGCTTTAATGTTCTGTCTATAATTCCTGCAAGCTCATGTACCGAATCAGCCGCTGCCATATGATTGCGGTTTCCGTAAGTCGATTCCATAACAACATAATCAGCTTCTGTAAGATATGTAGGGTCTTTTATAAGCGGTTTATTAATATTTCCAATATCACCTGAAAATACGATTTTCTTTTGAACTCCGCCTTCATTTAACCATATTTCAATACTTGCAGAGCCAAGCAGATGACCTACATCAGTAAATCGGATACTGATTCCGTCTTCAATATCAATTGCCTCATCATAATTACAAGGTATGAAATGTTTCAAAACATTTTCAGCAGCCTCAAGGTCATAAAGCGGAACAAACTCCTTATTACCGGATCTTTTGGCTTTACGGTTTCTCCATTCTGCTTCAAACATCTGGATATGTGCACTGTCACGAAGCATTATCTGGCAAAGGTCAGTCGTTGCCTTTGTCGTGTAAACCTTTCCCCTGAATCCATTGACATACATAAGCGGAATTAATCCTGAATGGTCAATATGTGCATGTGTAAGAAGTATGTAATCCACGTCCGATGCATTTACCGGCAGTTCCTGATTCTCATAAACATCATTACCCTGCTCCATACCACAATCAATAAGAATATTCCTTCCGCATGCCCTTAAAAAATGGCAGCTTCCCGTAACCTCGTGATCCGCGCCCAGAAATGTTATTTTCATAAGCAATACCTCCATCCCAAAGTATTGTAAGTAATTATACCCTTCTTTTATTATAATATATTTGAGAAATATTTAATATGTTTTTTAGAAAAATTTTATAATCTTCTTACATACTTAAAGTACAGCTTTTTTAAACCCGTTAAGTTTTTCAATACGCTCCTTCGAAGCTTTTTTACCATAGCTCCCGCTTCAACACTCTGCTCTTCATTAAGCTCCTTATTTCCAAAATATGCTCCTATAAGACTGTTAATACATTCCTCATAATCCTTACCGGTTAATTGCATCAGTTTTTCAGTCAACCGGGTGCATCTTTCTTCATAAGTTATTTCCTCATCCAAAGAATCTCCAAGATACGCAGACATCCTCTCAAGGTAATTCCATACCTCAATTGCACGTTCCCTGCTGCCGGTTCCCGGCACTCCGTGTATGAGCATGTTAATCTTTTTATCCGCATGTTTTTTCCACATGATAACTAAAAATGCAGCCAGGAAAATAACCATCATAATCAGTAATATGCCCTTTAATACTGTTAAAATATCCTTTAAATTCTCTAACGAACCGCTTTCGCTATCCGAATCGCCAGGCAGCAACATTTCCTTTTGACTGTCGGTTGTGCTGTTTTCTTCATTATCATCTTTTGGAGCACTTTCAGAATCCGTCTGACTGTCGGTATCTTCCTGTGAATTATCAGTATGCTCTTCAGTCATATATTCGTCTTCGCCCGATGAAAAATCATACTCTGCAACTGAATATCCCGGTGTTACCTCAATCGGTGTCCATCCGTACTCCGGTATGTATATTTCCGTCCATGCATGTGCACTGCTGTCTTTAACCGATACCGTCACATATTCCTTCTCATTAAGGAATCTTTCACCGGCAATATACCTTCTGTCAGTAAATGTTATGGATGAATCATATCCGTCATACGCCGGCGACACAACATACCCTTCCACGTATCTTGCAGGTATTCCTGCCATCCTGAAAATAAGTGTGGCTGCCGAAGCAAAGTAAACGCAATACCCCTTCTTATTTTCCTCAAGGAAGTATTCTACACCGTCCATCCCTGCCGGAACCTTACCCGGGTTCAAAGTATATGAATAAGCTTCATTAAACATATCCTGTATCTTTTTGGCAAACTGCAATTCTGACTTGTAATCATAGGACACCGTTTCCGGCGCATACTTTTTAAGAACATCCTTTAAGTCATCCGGCACCTTCGTATATACCTTCTTAACAAACTCAGAATACTCTTTTTCATACGAAACCATCTTAATAAACTCTTCAGTTTCATCAGAAGGACTGATGCCCGACAATATATCAAAGTTAATTCGATTTAAGAATGTTCCCGGTTCAGCATAATATACGTTGTATGATATTTTTCGAGTTTTATTCTCAGATAGTCTGTCCGACTGTCCGTCGTTATTTACATAAGCTCCATACGGTGCAAATGCATAATTTCCTTCTCCTACATTTTCCACCGTTACAAAATACTCATCCGTAATCGAATTATACGCATCAGGTTCCATAAAAAGGCTAATATAATCCTCAACTCCGTCAAGGAGCGTATATGTTTCATTTACAATATTACAGTCTGATAACTCCTTCAACTTCTTTCTAAATGAATTATATCCTGTATTTTCATTTCCCCATGAATTACCCTTATAACGGCTGTACTCGGCACCTCTTAAGTATATATTTCCTGCCGTGTACGGAAGCTTTACGACAAGCATTGTCTCACCGGTGTATGATATTCCATCCTGATGTCCGAATTCGCCATGGCCTATCCCTGAACTCTGTACATTTATGATTTCATCAAAAAATGTTTTCTGCGATTTTAATTTGTTGAGTGAATC
Source organism: Lachnospiraceae bacterium (assembly GCA_051880495.1). GTDB lineage: Bacteria > Bacillota > Clostridia > Lachnospirales > Lachnospiraceae > MGBC120314. Next base: position 25,490 of record JBJEOB010000134.1, on the reverse strand, counting down.
TGTAATAATTGACTCAAGTTTAACTGCATTATCTGTACGGCTGTATTTCTCCTGCGGAAAGATACGTGAACTTATCACAAATACCAGCACGATAATTAATCCCGTTACATAAGCGCTTAATACAGCACTGTCCGGCACATTCCTTTTTCTGCTTCCACAGCAGTATAAGCATACTGTCATTGTCCAGAACACTACGGACATACCAAGGTAAATCAGTTCCGGAAAAATATCATAAAATATACCAAAAGAATTTAACAATAATGTAACTGCAATTGTCACTATTAAATTAAAACATCCCAATGTGAAATAACAGATAATCACCGTTATCAGTGCCACCGCAAAAATAAGAAACAGTTCCTTATCCCTGACATCATACGCATACTGTATTGAAATCTTTCCATACCCCATACCATAAGATGCATTTACCCTGTCAATGACATTGTTGATGACCTCTGCTGCGCCGGAAATAAATGATTTATACCGCAGCACTGCAAAAACGAAGAAAGCCGCGATATATACTGTCATCAATAAATTACGCATTACAGAGAACGCAAAGACAGTACATGCTGCACCTGCCGCAATAATTATACATATATAGAATTTTACAGATTTACCAAACAATCCAAAGCAGGATGCAAATGCAAGCACTGACGCAATTATTCCAAACAAGGCATACGCCCACAAAAGCATTGCATATATCAATTTCCTGTCATTTTTTCTATTCATTAACTATTCTCTCCAGCACTGTCATTTCATCGACAAGCGACATATTATATGTTTCTATGTGTTCTCTTGTAAGAGCACTTTCCGACATGCCATCAGACACAATGACCGTGTATTTTTTGGAATCATCACATATAATCCATTGCTCCATTTCAGGCTCAATGCTGTCAAAGCATGCATACACCCTCATTGCTTTTTCCATACAGTCTGATGAATTAACATATTCTATAATTTCCTGCTGCGAACAATCCTCTGCACTAAGGAATTTATTTACATAATCTTCCCATGAAACAATCGGATTGCCATTAACCCACAGTTCTATATCATTTTGAATGCAGAATGCACCCAATGAGAAAATCACATTTTGTCCCGGCTCATTACTCCCTGAATTTACTATAAGAAGCACGGACTTAAATATGGGACTTGAAAAATCTTTCACAAGTATTCTTCCCTGTCTTACCGAAAGCTTCCAGTGTACACGTGACATATTGTCACCTTCCCTGTAATCCCGCACTTCAAAAATTTCAGATGTATCATCGCCCGGCTTATCCTCGCTGTAGTGGTCGCCCTCGCCTGCCTCATTTCCCAAAATATCATCCGCCTGTGCCCATATTCCGTACAGTTTTGGAATAACTGCTGCGTTTACCGATTTTTTTATACGGAAATTACGCTTTGACAACATAATATAATCAAAGAAATAAATGTTTTCGACCGTAATATGATGTATCTTGCATCTGCTGCTGTCAACAGGATATGCGATTGTATGGCTGTCCATTCCCTTTATCGAAGTCCTGCGTTTATATTTTCTGCCGTCAACCCTTCCTTTTACCAGTACAGGGCCTGTAGGCAGAATGCCCTTGTTTATAAGCTTCACACCTTCAGTACATTCTTCATTCCTGCATATATAAATATTTTCCTCATCCGCCTCATATCTGAAGAAAAAAGATTCAATAATCATAACAGCATATAACACAATCGGGAAAATGAGCGCCACAATAAGCAGAAGTACCGGATGATACCAGTAATACAGTGTACATAACAGAACTAATTCCGCTATCAGTAATGCGTATATTATTTTGTTACGAAACATTTCTTCACCCTATCTCTTTATTTTTGGAATTTTGACTGATTTAAGAATATTATCAAGTATTTCCTTCTTGCTCTTTCTCTCCATCTTGGCTGTCTGTGACAGGATAATCCTGTGCTTTGCCACATCCATAAAGATTTCCATTACATCATCGGGCAGTACAAAATCTCTTCCCTTTAAAACTGCTCCTGCCCTTGCCATTTTGCACATTGCTATGCTTGCACGCGGACTAAGCCCCAGTGTAATATCAGCACACTCCCTGGTTGCCTTTGAAAGCCTTGCTATATAATCATACATAACATCACTTACATATACTGACCCGGTATATTGCTGCATCAGTTCAAAATCCGATGCGCTTATAAGGCTGTCCGCCTTAACGTTCTGATTCCCCACACCATGTCCCTTCATAATTGCAATTTCATTTTCTATTTCTGGATAACCAAGCGACAGACACACGATAAATCTGTCAAGCTGAGAATCCGGAAGACTATGCGTTCCGGCAGAGCCGCTCGGATTCTGTGTAGCCATTACAACAAAGGGACTCGGTACTTTTCTTGTGACACCGTCAACCGTGACTTTTCCTTCTTCCATAACCTCCAAAAGAGCTGACTGTGTCTTTGGTGACGTACGGTTTATTTCATCAGCGAGAAGCAGATTACATGCCACTGCACCGGTTTTGTATTCCATCTGTCCGGTCGCGCTGTTATACATTTCATATCCGGTAATGTCTGACGGTAAAACATCAGGCGTAAATTGAACCCTTTTAAAATTCATGCCCAATACATTTGCAAATGCCAATGCCATTGTTGTTTTTCCGACACCCGGTATATCCTCAAGAAGAATATGACCGCCTGCAAGCATTGCCATAAGTACCTTATCAACAACATCTTCCTTACCGATAATAACACGGTTAATTTCTTTCCTGATTGCCGTTAAGGCATTTATTTTATCAATAGAACCATCGTATAATTCGTTACTCTCCATTTTTCCTCCCCAAAAAATAAGACCTCCACAAGTATATGCTTCTCATGGAGGTCAAAATCATCTGTTATTTTGTTAACTGTGCGAGTCTTTCCTGAACCTGAGCCATCATCTGCTCGTATTTTGCAAGCTTTGCTTTTTCCTCTTCAATCTTAGCGGCAGGTGCCCTGCTTACGAACTTTTCATTTCCAAGCATATTGCGTGACCTTGTAAGTTCGCCTTCAAGTTTCTTCTCTTCGCCCTTTAATCGCTCGATTTCTTTATCTATATCAACCAGTTCAGCAAACGGCATATATACAACCGCCTTGGATACAACCGCTGATACGGCATCATCACTTATTCCTGATTTGTCTGACTGAACAACAACTTCACTCGCATATGCAAGCGTTGCAAAGAATACTCTGCCGTTTTCAAAGATCTTTCTTACATTTTCCTCTTCAGAAACAACATATACCTTGGCCTTCTTGCTAGGCGGTACATTCATACCTGCCCTGACATTTCTGATTGCCCTTACAGTTTCCTTTATCACTTCAATACTGTCTTCCTCTGTCTGGAAGTTATATTCCTCTGTAAATACAGGCCATGCCGACTTCATGATTGTTTCTTCTTCATCCTGAATATTGCAGAAGATTTCTTCCGTAATAAATGGCATATACGGATGAAGCAGCTTCAGCGATGTGATAAGAACCGTCTTAAGCGTCCATACTGCCGCCTTCTTAGTTGTATCATCATCGTTGTAAAGTCTTGGCTTAACCATCTCAATGTACCAGTCGCAGAACTCTTCCCAGATGAAATCATTAATCTTGGAAACTGCAATACCAAGCTCATATTTTTCCATGTTCTCGGTAACTTCAGCAACAACATGATTCATCTTTGATAAAATCCATTTATCTGCATCGGTCAGTTCCTTAAGGTCAAAATCCCTGACATCCATATCATTCATCATGATAAATCTTGAAGCATTCCATACCTTGTTAGCAAAATTACGGCTTGCCTCAACTCTCTCCCAGTAGAAACGCATGTCATTTCCCGGAGCATTACCTGTAATCAGTGTAAATCGCAGTGCATCTGCACCATACTTTTCTATAACTTCAAGCGGGTCTATACCGTTTCCCAGCGACTTACTCATTTTACGTCCCTGTGAGTCACGCACAAGTCCGTGGAATAATACTTTCTTAAACGGTTTTTCTCCCATCTGCTCATAGCCTGAGAAAATCATTCTGATTACCCAGAAGAAGATTATGTCATAACCCGTAACAAGCACATCTGTCGGATAGAAATATTCAAGCTCTTCCGTCTTATTTGGCCAGCCAAGTGTTGAGAATGGCCACAGGGCTGAAGAAAACCATGTATCAAGCGTATCCTCATCCTGTGTTAAATGCGTACAGCCACATTTCGGACATACAGCCGGTGCCGTCTTGGATACAACGGTCTCACCGCACTCATCACAATAATACGCAGGAATACGATGTCCCCACCATAACTGTCTTGAGATACACCAGTCCCTGATATTGTCAGTCCAGTTGTAGTATGTTTTATCCATACGCTCCGGCATAAGCTCGATATCGCCATTTTTAACGCCCTCAACAGCCGGTTTAATCAGTTCATCCATCTTAACAAACCACTGTTTTTTAATCATCGGTTCAACAGTAGTCTTGCAGCGGTCATGCGTACCTACGTTATGTGAATGTTCCTCTACCCTTACAAGAAGACCAAGTTCTTCAAGGTCAGCCACGATTGCTTTACGTGCTTCATAGCGGTCCATTCCGGCATACTTGCCGCCAAGCTCATTAATAGTCGCATCATCATTCATGATGTTTATTTCAGGCAGATTGTGTCTCTGTCCTACTGCAAAATCGTTAGGGTCATGTGCCGGTGTTATTTTTACTACACCTGTACCGAATTCCATATCTACATACGAATCGGCAATAACAGGTATTTCTCTGTCTGTAAGCGGAAGCTTGACCATCTTGCCTACAATGTCCTTATAGCGCTCATCATCCGGATGAACCGCTACGGCAGAGTCACCAAGAAGTGTTTCCGGACGTGTTGTTGCAATCTCAACAAATCTTCCCTCTTCGCCTACAATAGGATAATTAATGTGCCAGAAATGTCCTGCCTGCTCCTCATGTTCTACCTCGGCATCAGAAATTGATGTCTGACATACAGGACACCAGTTAACAATTCTTGAGCCCTTATAAATAAGACCTTTTTTATGTAATTTGCAGAAAACATCGAGAACTGCATCAGAGCAGCCTTCGTCCATTGTAAAGCGTTCACGGTCCCAGTCACATGATGAACCAAGCTTGCGCAGCTGCTTTGTAATGGTTCCGCCATACTCTTCCTTCCATTCCCATGCACGCTTCAAAAATCCTTCTCTGCCAAGGTCTTCCTTGCTGATACCCTCCTTTTTGAGTGCATCAATAACCTTAACCTCTGTTGCAATACTTGCATGGTCTGTTCCCGGAACCCATAATGCCTCATAGCCCTGCATTCTCTTAAAACGGATTATTGTATCCTGTAATGTGTTATCAAGAGCATGTCCCATATGGAGCTTTCCTGTAATATTTGGAGGTGGCATTACAATTGTAAATGGCTTCTTATCGCGATTTACCTCTGCATGAAAATATTTCTTTTCCTCCCACTTAGCATAGAGTCTTCCCTCTATCTCGGCAGGATTATATGTTTTTTCCAACTCTTTACTCATTATATATGTCTCCTTCTTGTAAAGTTATGAATCATATTTATCTACAATATCAAATACCTCTGTGGCAAGCTCCTTATATTCACGGACAATCCTCTTTATGTCCTGCTTGGCATCATCTGCCCGCTTGGTATTTTCCTCGATATACTTTCTTAAAGCCTGTCTTCTGACACTGTAATTATGTCTTATTTCAACCATTTCCTTTGGGTCAGCCAATGCCTTGACCTGAGACATCCAGATTAACGGATCGTATAAACCCAGACTCCTTAAAACAGCCTCAAGCTCCTGTTCACTCTCATTAAGCTCCAGCGTTGCCTGTCTGTACTTTTCTCTTGCAGCCTTTGTCTCAAGATATCTCTGATAAAGATCTGACAGTTCATATGAACTCTTTACTCCATATTTCTCATACTGATAATCAATAAGATTTTTTGTATTTATATATTTTATCTTGACCTTATTGTGAAGAGAAATAGCCCTGTTTAACTTCTTTTCAGTAAGCATTATATTATATGTCGTTCTCTGATACAGCAGCATATCAGCCGCTACGAATAAAGCTGCTCCCAAAAGCACCCAGAAAAACAACGATGGATTATAATTCTCCGCCACTGCCCCGGCTACAATAAGCACACCAAATATTATAACAAAACATACCATAGAAACAATAGAAATATTTTTTATTATTTTCTGGCGGTCCATAAGCTCCTCTTCATCCATGCGAAGAGCGGCCTTTTCACCCGTAAGTGCACTCATGTCCTTCTTGACAACCTGAAGATATATTTCATTGTTTTTAAGATTCTTTATCCCGTCAACAATATTATCCTCTTCCTGTTCAAGCTGCATGTATCTTGTGCCGGAAATCTTTTTTTCACCCGAAAAAATCTGTTTTCTGTCTATTCCGATATCTACAATTGAACGTGCAAGATAGGTTATCCTGTCCCGTGTTTTTTCATCCTGACTTTCTATCGTCTGAATATCCGCAAAACACGAGCCAATTGTCTTATATTCTCTTTTGGCATTTTCAACATTATTATTGCATTGAACAATTATTTCGCATTGTTCTTCAATATATGTATTTCTGTCATTTGCAGAAAGGCTGCCGAAATCGACCACTTCAAGTTCAATATCATCTGATTCTTCATCTTCCCATGAATTGTAGCGTCGTCTTTTCTTCCAAAAATCAAAAAGTCCCATATAAACTCCATCACTTCATACATGCAATATAGTCTGCCTTCCACTTGTCAAATATCTGTGAAAGGCTTGTATTATACTCCGCATAATTTCCCTCAGAACGAAGTTTGCTTATTCTGGCAATCTCAATATAATCATCGCTGTCCATAATTTCCTTGGCAACATCATCCATAGCAGCCATACAGGAATCCTTAAGTTGTTCGTCCAGAAAATCTTCATCTATTCTGACTCCTGCAAGGGCAGCCGCCATATAATATTCCTTAAGCGACTCCTCCGATGAGTTAAGACCGAATGCATTCTTGAAACATTCTGCCGCCTGCTCAAACAAAAACAGCTTACTATAGGCAACGCCGATATTGTGAAAGACATTTCCATAGAAATCATCCTTCATCGTATGCTCTTCCTGATTGAGTATTTCAGTATAATTTCTTATTGCGCTGTCATACTTTTGACCGGAAAGGAAATTGTCAGCTCTCCGTTTAAGCCTCTCTTCAATACCAAGTGCACTCAGTTTATCAATAAGGCTTCGTATCTCATCCACTTCACTTTTGCTGTAATAATCAGCATACAGCAATATTGTAATGACCTTTTCACGAAGTCCTGCTTTCTTTTCGTTAAGAAAGCCAAGTTCGTCTGCAAGCCAGTTATCCTTGGTTTCATTGCGGAGAAAATCAATAAGCTTTTCGTCTACGAAATCACTGTTTAAAAGATATATATTATTATATATTGCGTAGCACAACTCTTCCAGCGAATACACATAGATGCCCGGCGTATCCATGTAATATGGTTTTTGCGCTTCTTCACTTCTGCATAATATCAATCCGCCCATTGTTTTCTCCTTATCTTATAATTTAATATCCTGATAGATTGTCTTCCCCGTTGTTTTATAAAAATCGCCAAATCCCATGTCTTTTAAGGCAATCTTACATACAGATGCACTGTTAAAATCTATATCAAGCATTATCTTGGTCATCTTGGCAGGCCTCTTTGGAAAATCCTCAAGAGAAATCGTTATATCCTGATCAGGTTTCTTTTCAATCGGTTTAACATGAATGACTATTTCTTTTACATCATCCACGATAAACCGAAGCTGCCTCTTGGCCATATACCAGTTGGTTCCTGCTTTAACCGCACGAAATACCTTTGGTGTTTCACGCTCAACTATGTCTATATCCATATCGGCAAGTATTCTGTCTTCGCATGCAACAATCCGGTTCTTATAATTTCCGCCATAGAAATTCTCCCATGCACCGATTGCAGCACCCTTGGCATACATATTCTGTCCGATAAATGCCCTTTTCCTGTTACATGCAATTTTTACAAATTCATCTAAGTGATCATATTTTTCAAAACCGTTTCCAATAAGATAAACGGATGATGCTGCCGTTCCTGCCATATATTTCGATGCAAGCTGTGCAAGTGCCTGGTCGACGGCATGCTCATTTTCAACCATCACCCTGTCCTTCTGCGAATCAACCATGACAACCGTCTTGTTATCAAGCTGTGCATAATTCATATATGAATATGTAACCTTTCTGCCATCAAAGTCAAAGAGACTTACGCCTCTTGCATATAATTCCTCCTTGGCATTAAGGCTGTAATATACAAATCCTTCCGTACGGTTTAGGAATAATATATCATCATCCTTAAACGACATTCGAAGTAAAACCGACTTAATACTGTCAATCAGTTTTCTTCCAAACCTGTCAAGGCAGATGGCAATCTTTGCAACCTCCTCAACATCAGTTACACGTACACATTCCCTTATTACAAATCTTATAAGACCTTCTAAAATATCAGCCGGCATATACTGCTCGCCCTCTATTTCAAGTGTCTCGCCATCCACAACTCTTGCGAGAATACTTTCAACCCTCAAGTATTCTCCTTTTTCGAAATAGCCTTTACCCGTGTCGCCGAATGCCCACTTGTTTTCACCCTTCTTCTTATAGGCATCGGTTGAAATATGGTATGTCTGGGATGCGAATCCAAGGATCACCGATTCAGGCTCGTCCATCCCTGATACAAGATAAGATGCCTGAATATAATTACTGCTCAGATCAATTCCAACAATCATTTTCTTTTCATCAGCCATACCATTTCACCTCGTCTTCCTTTAAAGTGGTTTAAACAATTTTTCTGCCATCTTCTCTGACATTACATAACCATTCATCATTTTCTTCAATGTCTGTGTATCCTGAAGCTCAATACATGCGAGCATATCATTTATCATGTCATAACGTCCCTGCATAAGATCTGACTTCATAACATCATTACTGATACTTCCGCTCTCAGTAAGTTCTTCCTCATCAGCCCTGTTCTCCGTAATGTAATACTGCATCGTATCTCCATAGAAAAGAACAAAGCTTTTTGTGTATATTCCCTCGTAAACATTTTCCATGTTCTCTACCATATACTCGTTCATGCCGCCTGCATTTTCCATGACATAATGTATAAATACTCTCGTGTCCGGATTAGTCCTGTACTCTATCATCGTCTTATCAAGAATGCTGTGTGGCACTTCAAGGCTGCCTACAAACTTTTTGTAGAATGGGAAAATAAGTTTCTTATCCGTCATCTCGTCAAGCAGCTTCTGCCCGATTACCTTTTGCGAATCAGTCAGGTTAATACTGTCTATATCCTCAGCATAGAATTTTAACAGTGCAAGCTTGCATACGTCAATTGTATCAATTTCCTCTTTGATTCTGTGCTCAATAACCCTGAAAATATCAGGATTAATCACCACATTTTTAACAAAGAAATTATATGAATTATATGCAATGTACGCTTCTACAACACGTTCACGTGCACCACGGTTATAATAGCTTTCAAATACCTCAGGGAACGCACTGCTGTTTGAGCGTATAAACATCATCTGGTAAAGGATTCTCTCTTCGAGTTTGGATGTATCAATTTCAAAATCACGTGCCGCTCTCCATAAATCCACCATATCCTTGGTTGAACACTCATAGTAATCCACCAGGTATTTAAGTACCTGTTCATCATACTTATGCTGTTTAAATACCATCTCACATATTGCAAGCACCTCATCATCGCGCTCGCCGCAGGTATCTTCAATAAGGCTTGAGCACATGCGCAGAAGCTTTTTAGGGTTAACGCCCATTGCCCCGCGCTTCCTGATAATTTCAAGAGCATCATCATACCTGTTATTCGCAATATATGTCTCAATTACCTTTATTCTGCATTCTTCGTCAAGCTTATCTATATCAATCGGTATATATTCTTCATCAAATGAATCGCCTTCATATTCCAGATAATAATAATCGATTATCCTGCCGATAAGCTCCTTCTTACAATATTCAGAAACACGGTTATCCTGTATTACCTTCTTGTAAGACTCAACCATGTCACGATCTGAATATCCGTATTTTTTGCCGTTTTCGCAGAAATACAGCTGCATCCAGAGGTCATCTTTTAAGTATTTAAATGCAAGCGGAATATACTTGTCCCCATCAAATACCTTCTTACATTCATAAAGACTGCTGTCGGTATATCTGTTGCCATTTCTGTCTCCCAGCACGATTCCGGCATCCTGGGTATATATATTGACATATGCCTCGCCATTTACCAGTGCTTTGGTCTGAACCTCTTCAGTTTCCTTGTGTCTGATATATACAACTGATATATTAGGATTCTTGCATGTAATTCGGTAACTGAACAGAATATTTGCAAGCATCTTGCTCGTATCAGCATTTATCATTGACGGTTCCAGCATATCGCGATACAGTCTTGCAAGATAAATGTTACTGTGGCCCTTGCTTACCTGGTCCAGAACAAATCTCTCCATCTGGTATTTGTAATTATCATACGTTGTCGTGTCATCATAACGGTTGTAATATATATTGGCATACAAATATGCCTTGTTGGTATAATCAAGAGTACTGTTATAAGTAAAATATAATAACAAAAGCTTTGGCAGCGGCTCCATTACAGACTTGTCGCAATAAGTAAGATAATTTTCATACAGGTTAGTTATCCTTAAATCAGCTTCAACGGCCGCTTTAATCCACTTAAACGCATCCTTTGGCAGTTTGTCATTTTTCATCATCAGTTTATAAATGACAGACAAAAGGGTCTTACTCTTGTTCATCTCATAGAATTTCACCATGACATTCCAGTATGCCTTGGAATACGTTTTTTTGTTCTCGGATATCTCTGTTACGTGTGCAATCAGTTTTTCCGAAACAACACCCGTTTTGCATGCAAATAAAAGTGTCTGTATTTCAAAATCATCAAACACCCTTAAAAGAAGCGGCTGGTCTGCAAATACAAGCGCAGCCTCAAGATACATAATAGGACTTGTACAGCCCTTATAAAACTGTTCCTTGATTCTTGCAAGCTTTAAGCTTCTGTTCTTCTCATATTCATCATCAAGATAGAAAATAACCCAGAGAATCCTCCAGTCGTCATGTCCTGCCTCATATAATTTTTTAACTTTATTCTGTGACTCAAGCGCATACGCCGGGTCCTGTCTGCAAAGAGAATTAACATACAGATAATATGCGTATAACGCCGCATTATCTTCTATCCTGTCACCGATATATTCTCTAACCCTGTCCAAAAGCCACATAGCCTCATCACGTTTTCTGACAGAAATCAGAAGCTGGGCATGTATAAGCCTGAAGAATGGATCCGTATCATCAATTGCACGTATCTTTTCAATGGCCGTAAGCGACTGCTTTGTCCACTGGGACATATTAATCTTCTTAACCCTGAAGCTAATATACGAATCAACAAGAAAAGCAATATTTCTCTGTATCACAAGTGTATTGGCATTGGCTCCTGACTTATGCTCTGCTGCCACCAGCAGAATATCAGTATGTATTTTTTCAAATGCTGTTTCAAACGTTATACGGACATAATTCTTTCCGGGATGCATCTTTGTACGGTCAACAAAATAGCGGAGTTCATATTTACTTCCGGCAAAATTATCCTCATCAATATAGTCCGTTTCAGGCACAACGCTGTCGCTGTCACATGAAACCTTAATATTTAACGCACCCCATGTACTCTTTAACAGCGTGACTGAATCAGTAAATGAATCCTCAACGCTTAAATATTCCTTATGTTCATCCGAAACTGACAGTTTTATCCTGTTCTTTTTGTGGATGCTTATTAAAAATTCCTCAACACACTGCTTTATATCCGTCTTAGTTCCAAGATATTTAGGCTTATCCCCGTATAAAAGCAGTTCATAGCGGTTCTTTAGTTCAAAATCATCCTTTATGAAAATATTTACAAAATTATCTGATACAAATAATTTATATGCCTCTTCCGGCTCTGTCTGTACAAGATTGGTAAAATGGAAAAGATTCTTTATCGCACCCATTGATGAATCAACAGATTTGTCAACAATAGTAAATGAATAAGTTACGCCTGTCTCACCGCCATTACTTATTACATTAAATCTTCCCTCAATCTTCTCGCCCTTACCTATTCCTCTTGTATCCACACGGTAAGAAACAACATTGTCTACACCTACAAATGTAGACTTTTCCATTGTAACTGCATGGTTGGAACTTGATACTATTCCCTTAATAGACTGTCCATCAACAGATTTTATGCGCAGTTCACCACAGTATATACTATTTATACCGATAGTCTCATCAATATTAAGTTCTGAAATCTCTATGACAGGAGGCTCATATTCGAACACGCCCCTCGCATATCTGTTAATTGTATCCTTCATTCTTCCACCCAGACATTGTAGTATAATCCACCCTTAATAATAACACGAATCACTACCCTACCACAAGTTTATTCTTTAATTTGCTTAAAATGCTCTATAATATTTTTTTCAAATCCTATATCTTCAGGTTTATAGAATTTTTCTCCCACAACCTCATCAGGCAGATACTGCTGTTTTACATAGTGATTAGGATAATCATGTGCATACAGATATCCCTCTCCGTGTCCTAACTTAGCCGCATCCTTATAATGTGCATCACGAAGATGTGCCGGTATTGCCGCCGTCTTATTTTCCCTTACATATGCCATTGCTGCATTAATTGAAAGATACGATGCGTTGCTCTTCGGTGCACATGCAACATAATTTACCGCCTGCGCAAGAATTATCTGTGCTTCAGGCATACCTATTCTCTCGACAGCCTGTGCCGCAGCAGTCGCCACAACGAGCGCATTGGGATCGGCATTGCCTACATCCTCACTGGCACATATCATTATTCGTCTTGCAATAAATTTAATATCCTCGCCCGCATAAAGCATTCTCGCAAGATAATATATTGCAGCATCCGGGTCAGACCCGCGCATACTCTTTATAAATGCTGAAATTGTATCATAATGGTTGTCCCCGTCCTTGTCATACTGTACAACACGTTTCTGAATACATTCCTGCGCCACCTCAAGCGTAATATGAATCCATCCGTCCTCACTCCGCGTCGTGGTAAGCACACCAAGTTCTACGGCATTTAATGCATTTCTCGCATCGCCATTTGAAACGTCCGCAAGAAAATCAGCCGCATCATCATCTATTTTGGCTTTATAACTTCCCATGCCTTTTTTTTCATCATATACGGCACGGTGAATAAGCTCTTTAATATCATCCTTTTCCAGTGGATAAAGTTCAAAAATCCTCGACCTTGAAACAAGAGCCCTGTTAACCTCAAAATACGGATTTTCAGTAGTTGCACCGATAAGTACGATAGAACCATCCTCGACAAAAGGCAGCAGATAATCCTGCTGGCTCTTGTTAAAACGATGGATTTCGTCCACAAAAAGAATCGTCTTCTTTCCGTACATTCCCATCGTCTCCTGAGCGGCCGCGACAACTTCCTCCATTTCCTTCTTGCCGGCAACAGTTGCATTTAAAGTTTTAAAATCAGCACTTGTAGTATGTGCAATAACTTTGGCAATCGTTGTCTTGCCTACTCCGGGCGGTCCGTAAAAAATAATCGAGCCAAGCTGGTCAGCCTGTATCGCCCTGTATAATAATTTATCCTTACCAAGTATATGTTTCTGCCCAACTATCTCATCAAGGCTCATAGGACGAAGTCTTGATGCCAGCGGAGACTCTTTTTTCATATTCTTTTCACGTACATAATCAAATAAATCCATGTTATCACTCCGTAATTAAACATCATATTCTATTTTATCATTCGACAAGCAATTCATCAACCGTAACAAATACATAACCACGGCTTTTTAACTGATCTACAATTTCAAGCGCCGCCGCAACCGATGTATCATAAATGTCATGCATCAGTATGATATCACCGCTTTCTACTTCATTTAAAACATGATTGACAATCCGGTTTACATCTCTGGTATTCCAGTCACTCGTATCTACCGTCCAGAGCACGGAAGTCATATCAATTTCACTCTCAAGCTTAACATTCCATGAGCCAAATGGCGGTCTTATATATTTAGGATACTCTCCTGTTATCTCTTTGATAATCTCATTGGTCTTTTCAATCTCACTTTTTGCACACGCAATATTTACTGCATCCAGCTGAATATGACTGTATGTATGGTTACCTATAAGATGCCCGTCTTCATGCATTCTCTCAATGACAGAACGTCTCTCCTCTATCTTTTCCCCAAGCAGAAAAAAAGTTGCCCGGACATCACGCTCTTTAAGTCCGTCAAGCAGCGTCATTGTAGTCTTATATCCGGGACCGTCATCAAATGTAAGTGCCACTACCTTTTCATAGTGGGCCATAACCGGCACAGCCTCAGATGCCGCCTCTTTATCCTGATAAATGATTACCGAAGCCACAAGAAGCATACAGCAGGTGACCACACCGATAAACATCTTATCCCAATATTTATCATTAAAAAAAATCTGCATATATATTCCATCCAAAGGATTTGTATAATATATGCAGATGTTCTTTCAGTATGCAATTTAATCTTCTGAAATATCAAATTCTTCAGAATCTTCTTCACTTTCATCATAGTCATAGTATATCTGACGCTGCTTAAACTTCTTATAAAAGGCATTCTTCGGCACAAAACACACCACAAAAATCGCAATTCCGGCATAGTGCGTATAATCGTCAAGCATTCCTGCCATAACAACAAACCAAAGAAGTCCCAATATTCCAATTACATCCAATATTGCATATACATAATATGCCCTGACCTGCCTCTTACTCTTACGCTTAAACCTGTCAATAGCCAGCGGTTCAATAAAATCCGTGACAATCAGATATATCATTACCCATGCAGCAAATATCATTCTGTACAGCCATCTGTTATGCAGACCAAGTGCCGTACATACTATTACATAGATAATCCCAATAATAATCATAAGCAGACCAATTAATGCACATACATTAATTCTGTTCCTTTTTGCCATACATTCTCCTTTGTGCTCCCCAACACATTTCCATTATAATATATTTGTTAGTAAATGGCAAACTTGACTTTATTTTCAAAATATTCCATAATACATTTTATACTGTTCAGGCAATTGCGAAACTATTTAATAATAAACAAGTTTTGTGGGTACAATTAAGCGGCACGTTTGCACTAATGCTCGCTCGCAGCGGTACATAAGGTGCCAAATAACGGCACCTAAATACCGGCGGCTCACAATTGCCGCTTAATTTGTACCCAAAAAACCTTGTTCAAAATCATAAATACAACGGTTTTGCAAATGCCTGCTATAATATGTTTTAGGAGGATAATATGTCAATTCCAAATGATCCCGTAATATTATTAAGCTATATAAACACACAGCTTCGTGATTTCTATCCGTCTCTCGAAGCACTTTCAGACAATCTTGGTATAGATGCAGGTATGCTTAAAGAAAAACTGGCTGCCATAGATTATCACTATGACAGCCGTCAAAATAAATTCGTTTAATTTTTCTTTGCAATTGCCGTAAGATTGCCGTCCCTTACATCAATCAAAATAGTATCCTGCTGTCCTATCTGACCTGACAAAATCAGCTTGGCGGCAAGTGTTTCAACCGTTTTCTGCATATATCTTTTAAGCGGTCTTGCTCCGTATACAGGGTCAAAGCCATGCTCAACCACATAATCTTTAGCTGAATCAGTCAGTTCCACCGATAATTCCTTATCTGCAAGTCTTCTGTTTATGTCAGCAATAAGAAGATTAATAATATTTCCAATATTATCCTTGGTCAGAGGCTTAAACATAATTATCTCGTCCAGTCTGTTAAGGAACTCCGGTCTGAAATGATTTCTAAGTTCAGACATAACCATCGACTCAGCCTCCGGCGTTATTTCTCCTTTATCATCTATACCGTCAAGCAGGAATGATGAGCCAAGATTTGAAGTCATAATTATGATTGTATTCTTAAAGTCAACCGTTCTTCCCTGCGAATCCGTTATTCTTCCGTCATCCAGAACCTGAAGAAGTACATTAAATACATCCGGATGCGCTTTTTCAATCTCATCAAACAATACAACCGAATACGGTTTTCTTCTTACAGCCTCCGTAAGCTGTCCGCCCTCATCGTATCCGACATATCCCGGAGGAGCTCCGATAAGACGCGATACTGAATACTTCTCCATATACTCACTCATATCGAGTCGTACGATATTGCTCTCATCATCAAACAGATTCTCTGCAAGTGCCTTGGCAAGCTCTGTCTTACCAACGCCTGTCGGTCCAAGAAACAGAAATGAGCCAATCGGTTTAGTCGGATCTTTTATTCCTGCCTTCGAACGGATAATTGCCTCTGAAACCTTGGTAACTCCCTCCTGCTGTCCGATAACTCTCTTGTGAAGCTCTTCCTCCAGATTAAGGGTTTTCATTCTCTCAGTTTCATTCAGTTTTGTTACAGGAATTCCTGTCCATCTTGAAATAATTCTGGCTATTTCTTCCTCGGTTACACTCTCCCTGATAAGGGATAACTCCTTATTCTTAACCTTTTCTTCTTCTGCCTCAAGTGCCTTTTTAAGTTCAGGCAGCCTTCCGTATTGAAGCTCTGCCGCCTTGTTAAGGTCATACTGCTGCTGTGCAATCTGAATATTACGATTAATCTCTTCTATTTCTTCTCTCAGCCTGCTGATACGGTCCACAGCCGACTTTTCATTGTCCCATTGCGCTTTCTGGTTGTTAAACTCGTCTCTTAATTCTGCAAGCTCCTTCTGCAGTGTTTCAAGACGCTCCCTGCTAAGATTATCCGTCTCTTTCTTAAGTGCCGCTTCCTCGATTTCCAGCTGCATTATCTTACGCTGCTTCTCATCAAGTTCCGTCGGCATTGAGTCAAGTTCCGTCTTAATAAGTGCGCACGCCTCATCAACAAGGTCTATTGCCTTATCAGGAAGGAATCTGTCAGATATATACCTGTGTGACAGTGTCGCAGCACTGACAAGTGCACCGTCCGTAATCTTAACTCCATGAAAGACCTCATATCTTTCCTTAAGTCCACGAAGTATTGAAATCGTATCCTCAACAGTAGGCTCATCAACCATTACAGGCTGGAATCGTCTTTCAAGAGCCGGGTCCTTCTCAATATATTTTCTGTGCTCATCAAGTGTCGTCGCGCCTATACAATGCAGCTCTCCTCGTGCAAGCATCGGCTTTAACATATTACCTGCATCCATGGAGCCTTCACTGTTTCCGGCACCTACGATGGTGTGTATTTCATCAATAAACAGAATAATCTGTCCGTCACTGCTCTTAACCTCATCAAGCACCGCCTTAAGTCTCTCCTCAAACTCACCACGATACTTGGCACCTGCAACAAGCGCACCCATGTCGAGAGCAAATACCTTCTTATCCTTTAACCCCTCCGGAACATCGCCTCTTACAATTCGCTGTGCAAGTCCTTCTACAACAGCCGTCTTACCGACACCTGGTTCACCGATAAGAACCGGGTTGTTTTTGGTCTTACGTGACAGGATTCTGATAACATTTCTAATCTCAGCGTCCCTGCCTATAACCGGGTCAAGCTTCTGGTTTCGTGCCTTATCCACAAGGTCCGTACCATATTTTACAAGAGTCTCATAAGTAGCTTCCGGATTATCGCTTGTTACCTTCTGGTTGCCACGCACCGTTGATAATGCCTGCAGGAACTTCTCCCTGTTAATTCCCATTTCCTTAAACAGTTCCTTAACAGCCTTATTAGGTGATGCAATAAGCGAAAGGAAAAGATGCTCAACAGATACATATTCATCTCCCATCCTTTTAGCTTCATCCTCAGCATTTACAAGGACTTTATTAAGATCCTGTGAAATATAAAGCTGACCTCCTGATACTTTAGGTAACTTATTAATTAATTCTTCAACCCTGTTACGGAATAAATCTGTTCCAATACCCATTTTTTCAATCAGACGCAAAATAAGACTGTCCTCTACGGAAAGAAGACTATATATCAGATGTTCTTCATCAATCTGCTGATTACCATACTCATACGCAATCTTCTCACACATCTGTGTTGCTTCTATTGACTTCTGGGTAAATTTTGTTAAATTCATACTAAACTCCCCTTTCATATATCTGTTCTATATGTAATATAACATATATTTTTTAAATGTCAACTATTTTTTTACAAGATAGGGAAATTGCAACGCAATTTCTCTATCAGGGTGTCAAAAGCCAAATTAATTAAATATATCCGTCAGATTGCACAAAATTTATTAGATGAGTGACTTATGTGCTACGGAGATGAAACTCAGCCGAGGTTCATCGCAGTGTTTAGCACATCGGAATAAGATAGAGAAATTGCAACGCAATTTCCTATCAGACGAAGAAATAAATTTTGTGCAAGCTGACGAAGAAAAATTTATCATTTGGCTTTTGACACCCTGATAGAGAAAAAAGCGATGCATTTTGATATGCTTCCTGTCAGTTGAAAGGAATTATATCATCTTCACATCGCTTTTGTGTATATATTACTTTATTAATTTTACCAGCCGTCTGCTCCCGGCTTTCTTGTCTTTGGCCAGTCATTAAATTTAGTGCTGTCGCTTACTTTTTCTGCAACCATTGTGCTTCCTTCAAGCTGCATAAAATAACCCGAATACACGCACTGGAAAGTAATTATTTTACCGCTGCTGTCATACGTAAGTGCAAATACAACCTTGCCATAAATTTCCGGATGCTGTGATATATACAATGTCGAATGCGTATCACCAAACGGCGACTTGTCTTTTAACGTACTCTCCGTAATTTCCTCATCCGCACCGGGGATACTTCCCGCAAGCTGGGCAGCTATATAATAGTCCGTCTGTTTTGATTTGGCAGAAGATAAACTTCCTGAGCCTGACGTTTCCTTTAAGTATTTGTAAAGTGACTGGTTACTGAATCTTCCAAGCTCCATATCAGTTCCGTTTACATTCTGCAAAAACTTAATGGCATATTTAAAAGAATCACTTGTTTCCGTCTGTGCACTGATAATTGCATACTGTGCCGTCGCATATATCGCTCTTGCCTCAGTAAGTGCCTTAACTTCCTTCGCCTTTTCAATCTGTCCGATAAGAGACGGAACCATCCACCCTACAATAACTGCAATTATGGCAATTGTAACTATAAGCTCTACTGTTGAAAAGCCTAAATTTTTTCTTTTTCTCTCCATACCGTGCTCCTTCTATCTTCTGTGACTGTCCCAGCTTACATTTTCTCTGACAACCCTGACAGGATTACCTGCGTAAACACAATGACTTTGTTCCAAAGGTTTGTTAACCAGTGATTTAAGGGCAATAACACAATCCTCCGGTATACGGCTTCCCTTAAGTACCGCAGAGCCTTCAGCAATCCACACACGGTCGCCTACAACTATGTTCTTTGCCTGATTAACTCTTACACCATTCATATCAATAATAGAATGGCTGTCGCTCGTGCGCATCTGTACATGCGGTGCATACAGACCATCCGAACCGATTATAATCCTGGTGCCTTCAAGTGCTGCAAGATGGCTTTCCCTGGCAAAACGATTGTGTTCTCCGATAACTATTTCATTGCCGTCATCTTCAATCCACAAATCACACCTGTCAAATCCATTTCTTCTTCCTATAACAAGCTTATTATTGTTTCCGTTAATGTAAATGCTTCCTCCACTAATCTGTGTCAGCGAATCAATGAAAATCTCATTATTCTCACCTTTAACAGTTACCGTAAGCTTATTTAAGAGTGCCCCTCGCACTGTAAATTTTGTTCCTTTAGAAATCCTGATTTTATTCTTCCCCAAAAAAGCATTATAAAACTTAAAGAAAATCAAATATTTCTCCGGATGCTCTTTTATTTTCTCCGTGAACCCCATAAATACCTCTTATATTCCTTAACTAAATTTCCCCTGTTATACCTGTTCCAACGCTTTTGCAAGATCATTTATAATATCATTTACATCTTCAATACCAACAGAAAGTCTCATAAGATCCGGTGCAACACCCGCTTCAAGAAGCTGTTCCTCCGTCATCTGTCTGTGTGTATGGCTTGCCGGATGAAGAATACAGGTTCTTGCATCAGCAACGTGTGTAACTATTGTGATGAACTTAAGGCTGTCCATGAATTTAATTGCATCTTCACGGCTTCCCTTAATACCAAAACTCATAACGCCGCATGTTCCGTTCGGCATATATTTCTCCTTAAGAGCATGATACTTATCATTCTCAAGACCTGCATAATTTACCCATGCAACCTTCTCATGATTAGACAGAAACTCTGCAACCTTCTGTGCATTCTCACAGTGTCTAGGCATCCTGAGATGTAATGTCTCAAGTCCAAGGTTAAGAAGAAATGCATTCTGTGGTGACATTGTTGAACCCAGGTCTCTCATAAGCTGTACTGTTGCCTTAGTAATATATGCACCCTTGCCAAATTTTTGTGTATAAACTATGCCATGGTATGACTCATCCGGTGTAGTAAGTCCCGGGAACTTATCCGCATACTTATCCCAGTCAAAATTACCACTGTCAACAATACATCCTCCGACAGTCACTGCATGTCCGTCCATATACTTTGTCGTCGAGTGAGTAACTATATCTGCTCCCCACTCGAATGGGCGGCAGTTTATAGGTGTTGCAAATGTGTTGTCAACAATTAACGGTACACCGTTGTCGTGTGCAAGCTTCGCAAATTTCTCAATATCAAGTACTTCAACAGTAGGGTTTGAAATAGTTTCCGCAAACAATACCCTTGTATTCGGCTTAAATGCCTTCTGAAGCTCCTCTGCCGGTGCATCCTGGCTTACAAATGTACATTCAATTCCAAACTTCTTTAAGGTTACACTGAATAAGTTATATGTTCCTCCGTAAAGGCTTGATGAACATACAATATGGTCGCCTGCCTGACAGATATTCGTTACTGCAAAGAAATTGGCAGCCTGTCCCGATGATGTAAGCAGTGCAGCAACGCCGCCTTCAAGCTCGGCAATCTTAGAAGCAACAGCGTTGGTCGTAGGATTTTCAAGTCTTGTATAGAAGAAACCTGATTCTTCAAGGTCAAATAACCTGCCCATCTGGTCGCTCGTATCATACTTAAATGTAGTGCTCTGATAAATAGGGAGCACTCTCGGTTCACCGTTTTTCGGCTTCCATCCTGACTGTACGCAGATTGTATCGTTGCTATATCTATGTTCCATTTTGTTCCTCCTGTTATGTATAACTATATTTCGCTAATTATATTATAAACTTTTCGTTCAAATTTAACAAGAACAAATGCTATTTATTTATATCATTTTTGTAACTGGCTGCCTCTGATAAAAAGTCAAGCTTTGTCTTCTGTGGAAGCTTCATTCCCTTCTTCTTAGCTTTCCTGCACTCAAGCTCATACTCTTCTTTTTTTATCTGGTAGGCAAATGTAATTTTAACAGACTCATAAATAATCATATAAACCACGAAAAAGACTACATCCCATATAAAAATCTTAGCAGACACAACACCCCATGCCACCGACGCAATACTCACTCCGAGAAGCGCAACAAACAGCAGCACTCCAATCACAAGTATCACCTTCGCATTATCAAAAAATGCCAACGCTTTTTTGTTTTTGATATTCTTTCTGATATCCTTATCCATTTTATTTTCCTGCACCTTTCCACAGACTAAAATACTTTATTTTTAGTATATCAGTTATAAATTAATTGTTCAATAACATTTCCATATCTTTTGGAAGCGGTGCCTTAAGGCAGATTTCCCGTCCGTCAAACGGATGTATAAACCGGATTTCACCCGCATGGAGCGCGGTCCGATTCATCCCTTCCACACTACCTTTTCCATATATCGGGTCACCAATAAGCGGCCACCCCATCTGTGACATATGGAATCTTATTTGATGGGTTCTTCCTGTTTCAAGCTTTATTTCGCATAACGAAAATTCCTCATACTCGTTAATCACTTCATAAAATGTTCCTGCCATCTTTCCATGGGCATCCGCCTGCTTCATCTTAAGCATTCTTCCGTCATCACCGTCAAATGATTCTTCCATGGCGATATCTATGTACCCTTTCGAAGGTTTCGGTACACCTGTAACCAACGCATAGTACACTTTCTCAAAACGCAGCCGTTCTGCTGCCACACTATTTTTGGCAATTGCAACTATCCCTGAGGTATCCTTATCCAGCCGTCCTACCAGATGAATTTTCGCGTTGCTTTTGTTTTCTTCAAAATACGCTCTCACACCATTGACCAGCGTATCAACTAAATGTCCCTGTGCAGGATGACATACCATTCCCGATTCTTTATTTACAAACAGATAATTATCATCTTCATAAATAATGTCAAGTTCCATCGGGTTAGCTATAATTGTCTGCTCCTTTTCTTTGTCGTCATCCAGAAGAACCAAAAGCACCTGACCCTCATGTAGTTTTTCTCTTACATTAACCCTGACACCATCAAGAAGAATACCTGCATCATTAAATTTTACTGATCTTATTTTTCTTGCCGACAGATTCATTTCATTCTGAAGAACGGATTTAACCTCACGCCCCTCATCAGATTTCCCGGCAATATATTGTAAATAGTTTTGTCCATTCATATCATGTCATACCGATTATATATACCATAAAATTACTTTACTGTTAATTATAGCAAATATAACCAAACGTTACAATTAATGGGAGAGTAATTATAGAAAATATTGTAGAAACAGCCACCGTCAGGACTGCATATACATAGTCTTTCTGGTAAAGCTGTGCATAAACAGCTACATTGGCGCCAACCGGGCATGCTGCTGCAATAATCAGACTGATTTTGATATCTGCCGAAATTCCGGGTATAACATACAGAAGTGCCATACATACTGCCGGAATAAATATAAGACGTGCCAACGTCACCAGATACATGGCAGGATTTTTTACTGCTGACTTTATGTCTGCCTGAGCAATATAAACACCCATTAGAAGCATTGCAATTGCTGTATTGGCATTACAGATGTTTGTCAGCACGCTTTTAATTATCTCCGGCACAGGTATCTGAACAAAGAATATTGTAATTCCAAAGAGTAAACCAATCATAAAAGGTGATAGAAAAATCTGTTTCAGACTAACCTTAGGCTTCTCGCCTTTCAATAACGCTACACCATATGTCCACTGTGCAATATTAAGGAATGCTATAAACGTCGCAATATAAAAAACTGCTTCCTGTCCTAGCACTGCCAGAATCAATGGAATACCAAAAAATCCGGGATTAGAGAAGGATGATGCAAAAATATCAATTGGTTTGTCATTAAAAATTAACTTTGAAAGTACAATAGATATAATCAGACACAGTAATGCAAGTATCGTACTTATAATGAGACCTTTGACACGCACATCTGTCTTTTCCATACAGAAACTATTTACAATAACACATGGAAGTACCACATATATTAAAAGACTTGCCAGTGTCCTGCTGCCCTCATTAGTAATTTTCTTCTTTTTGTACAAAACAAATCCAACCATCATCAGCAGGAACATCACCATAACCTGCTTTACCACTAAATTTACCATAACTATACCTCTACTGTATCAAGCGTGTTTTTATAAACATGCGCATCCTTCATTATAAGCTTAATATTTTGTGGTTCGGTCAGAATTTCCACATTATCGAGGGGATTTCCTTCTACCAAAAGAATGTCTGCATATGACCCTTCCTTCAGAAGTCCAATATCACCATCCTGATAAGGATTCTGATAAGTTGTCATTTTGATAATATCATTAGCATTTCCTGTAAGAGCAAGAAGAGTTTTGTAGTCACCAAATCTGCGTTTATAATAGCAAAGATCATCATCCTCCGGAAGCTGATAACCAGGACCAAACATCATTACGTCACTGCCAAAAAGAATCTTAATATTATATTTATTAATCAATTCTGTTGCTGTCTCCTCACCTTTTCGTACGACATCTCCCTTTGCTTTGCTCTTCTTATTTGTAACAAACGGCGAGTCTGCCGGAAGAGGACGTGCAAACTGTGGCATAGGGGTCACAAAAATTCCTTCGGATGAAATCATTTTTGCCGCATCTTCATCCATAAGATGTGCATGTTCAAAGCAGCGAATTCCAGCCTTGCCGCAACGCATCATAGCCGGGGCAGTATATACATGTGCCATAACATATGTTCCATAATCAGCGGCAACATCAACTGCTGCCTTCATTTCTTCATAAGTCATCTGTAAGGTTTGAACCGGGTCATGTTCAGAAGAGCATCCTCCGCCCGCCATAATCTTAATCTGCGAAGCACCCTTAAAGAACTGCTCTCTGACAGCTCTCATCACTTCAGAAGGTCCATCCGCAATAACGCCAAACATCGGCATCTTATACTGTAAATCCTTTGCCAGATGATCCATACCCACATCACCATGCCCACAGGTTTGGGAAATTGCCGAATTACTTGGAAAAATTCTTGGTCCTTCCAAAACATTCAAGTCAAACGCTTTCTTAAGTCCCTGAACGACTCCACCCGCATCTCTGACCGAAGTGAAACCAAGCATAAGAAGCTTTTTGCAGATATCTACTGAAAGAGCAATATCAAAGTCAATAGTAGAATTTCCGCCAAAGGTACAACCCAGATGTACATGAGATTCGACCATTCCCGGCATGGCAGTAAGAAATCTTCCGTCAATCACCTCGTCAAATCCTTCTTCACTGACTACATGACAGATTTCCTTTACAATATTATTTTCAATAATAATATTTGTCTTATCAGTCAGACGCTCTGATTTTCCGTCAAAAACATATACCTTCTTAATAAGCTTTTTACTCATTCGAATCATCTCCAAATTCCTGTTTTACAATATACGCCAGTAGTTTTGCAGTACCTTCAACACCAAAAAGAGCACTGTTAATCATCAAATCAATATGATTTGGATCATTCGGAAGGTATTTTACATATCTCATATGATAAGCATCGCGGGCACTATCAGTATCCGAAATCATCTTTTTCGCCTGCTTAGTATTCATACCCAGTTCATTTACACAGTTGACCAGACGATTCTCATATGGGGCATAAATAAATACATTCAGGTGATTCTCATAATCTTCTAATATACTGTCTGAACAACGTCCAACAATAATACAGCTTTCCTTGGCTGCAATTTCACGGATTATTGCCGCTTCCGCCTTGAAAATTCTATCCTGCGCCGCCGTTGAACCGGTGCCAAGAGGGAATTTCATAAACGAATATGGCGTAGCATGTTCCTCAAGTTCACTTATTTCTTTTACACTTATATTATGTTTCTTAGCAACCATATCAACAATGTCACGGTCATAATATTCCACGCCTAAAATCTCTGATAATCTCTTTGCGATTGGTCTTCCAAGACTTCCAAACTGTCTTGATATAGAAATAGAAAATTTTTTCATAATGTTCTCTCCTTCACTTTTTAGGTAGTGTCAAATTTACTACCTTTTTTTCTTTATAAAACCTTTATTTTCGGGAG
>JBJEOB010000133.1:0-7582 GCA_051880495.1 Lachnospiraceae bacterium | reverse complement strand
ATCTTCAGAACAGGAACCTGTTCAGGTACCTAAGACTCCCAGAAAGAAAGACAGGAATAACCAGGCAGCCTGATCATGATCGGTGTATCATGAAACTAAGAGAGTATACACTGGTCTACAAACTCTAAAAAGTCCATGGACTTTTTAGAGGGATATAGGATTTTGTCTCAAGACTATTATACAGGAGGCAGAATCATGATTCTAGACACAATTTATTTGACGCTTACTTTTGAATTTAAGGTATACCCTAAATGAACAATTGTTAAGTTTACAGAACTGGCTCTTTTGTGTTAAAATAGAGTCAGTTCTTATTTTATGGACAATTTGTAATTAACATCATGAATTCAAATGGACAAAAAGGGGGCTTAGTAATTGGGTAAAGGCAAAAATATAGCGTATATCAGGGTCTCTACCATAGAACAGAATGAGGCCCGGCAGAAGGAGGCTCTGCGGCCATACAATATAGATAAGTGGTTCATCGAGAAAGCATCCGGCAAGGACACAAAGCGTCCTAAGCTGCAGGAGCTGCTGGAATACATCCGGGAAGACGATACTGTTTACGTGGAAGAGTTCTCCAGACTTGGCCGATCCACAGCAGATCTTCTTTCAATCGTTCAGCAGATCGAAGACTTGGGAGCAAAGTTTATCAGTCTGAAGGAAAACTTCGATACGAAGACACCTGCAGGCAAGCTACAGATGACAATGATGGCTGCGATCGCAGAGTTCGAACGTGCCATGATCCTGGAACGGCAACGGGAAGGCATTGCGATCGCAAAGAGAGCCGGCAAATATAAGGGGCGGAAGGCTGTCTGCGTACCAAATATTGGGGATTATTATCAGAAATATATGACCAGACAGGCCACAAAGACTTCTATAGCCCAAGAATTGGGAATTAGTAGGACAACGCTTGATAAATTATTCCGGGAATATAGAGAACAACGGAAAGGAGTGCAATAGATGGCTCATGTTTCAGAATATGAAGTGGAAAATATCTTCCTGGAGAGACTGGAAGGTATTGGATACAGCTTTATTAAATTAAATACATATGATGATGTGGTGAACAATTTTCGGGATCAGCTTGCAAAATTTAACGCAAAAAAGCTGGCAGAAAAGGGGCATACAGCATCTTTTACAGATACAGAGTTTGAGCGGATTATGATACATGTAGATAATCATTCTGTTTATGAATCCGCAAAAATTTTAAGGGATAAATATATTTTGTCTTTGGATGACGGGCAGACTGTATATATTGATTTTTTCTCAGCTGATACAGATCGAAATATTTATCAGGTCACACATCAGGTTACCATGGATAAAGCCCATAAGGATGATGTTTCATATAAGAACCGATATGATGTAACAGTTTTGATCAATGGACTTCCAATTGTGCAGATCGAATTGAAACGTCCAGGGGTCGAGATTAACGAAGCGATTAACCAGATCAACTGTTATCGAAAGTTTAGTTTTAAGGGTTTATTTCGTTATCTGCAGCTATTTGTTGTCTCAAATTCTGTTCAGACAAAGTATTTTTGCAATGAAAATGAGATGATGGATGGTCAGTATAACCCGATTTTGAAGTCCTTGGTATTTTTCTGGACCGATGAGAAAAATATCAGGATTAATGATTTGAATAGTTTTACTGGGGAGTTTTTCAGGAAAGCTGCTTTAACAGAAATTATTGATAAATATATGGTGATTAAAACAACTGAACCGGTCCTGATGGTTATGAGACCATATCAGATATATGCAGTAAAAGCAGCGAAAAAACGTATTTTGGAAGTGAATCAGAATGGGTATGTGTTTGCGTGCACAGGTTCCGGAAAGACACTTACTTCATTCAAACTGGCTCAGCTTCTCAGGAATGAATCCCGTATTGATCTGGTGGTATTCCTGATTGACCGGAAAGATCTGGATGATCAGACGGTTGATGAATACAACAGTTTTGAAAAGGACTGTGTGGACAATACTAACAGCACTTCTGTTCTTATTAATCGTCTGAAATCTTCAGAAAACAAGATGATTGTAACAACGATTCAGAAAATGGCAAATGCAGTCAAAAACCCGAAATACTCCAAGATCATGGATATTTATAAAGAAAAAAAGGTTGTATTTATCATAGATGAATGCCATCGGTCTCAATTCGGGAAAATGCATGCACAGATCCAGAAGCATTTCGAGAAAGCAAATTATATCGGTTTTACCGGTACACCGATTTTTGAAGCCAATAAAGGCTCAGATGGCCGGACGACCGCAGATATCTTTCATGCTGGCGACAAAATGGATGCTTGTTTGCATAAATATATGATCAAAGATGCCATTGCAGATGGAAATGTGCTGCGGTTTTCTGTTGAATACCAGCGTACAATTTTCGCCCGCGATGCTATGCAAAAAGGGATCAATCCGGAACAATTGGATGATCCGGATTATTGCAAACGTCATGGCATTGATATATCAGAACTGTACCATGATGACAAGAGGATTCATGGCATTGCCAAACATATCATGGATCATCATGAGCAGCATACTCATCCTCAGGGAAAAGATATTTATACGGCTTTGTTTGCTGTCGATACCATTCAGACACTGGGAAAATATTACGATGTATTCAAAGAGTTAAACAAAGCTGCTCCGGATAATAAAAAGTTGAAAATAGCAGCAATTTTCTCTTATCAGGCAAATGAAGACATGGAAGACGGGACAGCAGATGAGCATTCCCAGGAACTTCTGGAGCGCTGCATGAAAGATTATAATAAAATATATGGTACTGCCTTCACTCTGGATACATTTGATGCTTATCGAAAAGATATTGCCAAACGGATGAAACAGAAAGATCTCCCTCAGGTCGATATTCTGCTTGTAGTCAATATGTTTTTGACCGGTTTCGACGCTAAACCCTGCAATACCCTGTATTTAGACAAAAATCTGATCTGGCATTCTTTGGTACAGGCATATAGCCGCACCAATCGTGTAGACAAAACAACCAAACAATTTGGGCAGATCGTAACCTACCGAAATATAAAAAAGTGGCAGGATGATGCACTGACTCTGTTCTCCGGAGATGGAGATCCTAACGAATATCTGCTTGAAAATTACGAATATTACCTGAATCAATGGATAAATCAGGAACCAATACTTCGTAAGATCGCACCAGATGTGGATACAGCCGGTAAATTCCAGTCAGAAGACGATATCCGGATGTTTATCATTGCTTTTCGCTCCATGGCAAAGACACTGGCGGTGTTAAAGACTTTTTCAAAATTTGATTGGAAAGACCTTGCAATTGTCATGGATGAAAATGAATATGAAAGCTTCAAAAGCTGGTATTTATATTATAAAGATCAGTCTGCAAGTTCAAATCCAAAGATTCCAGTACCGATAGATGTAGATTTTGATATTGAACTTGTTCGGACAGATCGGATCAATGTTGTGTATATCCTGAATCTTTTAAAGAAAGCACGGCAATCCAATACCAAATCCGAGGAAGAAAAACAACAAGATGTGGATCTGATCCTCCGGGAAATTGAACGTTCCGATAATGAATCGTTACGTTTGAAAAAAGATATTATGAAACAGTTTATCATGACCCGCTTTTACGATTTACCAGATGATATTGATATTATGGAAGCTTTTACTCAATTTGAAAAAGAACAGATGCAGGCAGATATGGAAGAATTCTCATTTAATAACAAGATTGATTATGCAATTATTTCTGATCTGTTTTCCATGTATGTATTCAGTGGAACAATTTCAGATGAGGAAATTCGGAAAAGACTGGCAGATTATAAACTTGGACTGCTGAAAATGACAAAAATGACGAAATCCATAAAAGCATTCATGCAGGATACTTATAGAAAATACAAAGCTGAAGGAGAATAAAAATGGCTGACACAAATTTATATCAGGCCCAGGCCAATGAATTGTCCCAGAAGCTCTGGGCAATTGCCAATGAGCTAAGAGGACAGATGGATTCCAGCGAATTCAAAAACTATATTCTGGGGGTTATCTTTTACAGATACCTTTCCGAGCGCACAGAACAGTATATGACAGAACTTTTGGAAAATGATAGGATCACTTATGAAGAAGCATTTGCAGATGATGATTACAGACCGGTTGTAGAAAACTGGTCTTTGGAGCATTTAGGTTATATCATCAAGCCGGAAAATTTGTTCCGCAATCTGATACGTAAGATTGTGAAATTTAAAGATGAAAATGATAAATTCAATGTAGAAGATTTCGAACGTGCTATCAGCGAATTGACAGGATCCACCATGGGGCATGCATCTAATCAGGCATTTGATGGCCTGTTCAATGATATGCGCCTGCAGGATGTTCGTCTTGGCGAAACGGTAGCCGATCGAACTGATATGATCGGACGGGTCATGGTTAAAGTATCAGACATCGATTTTGATCTGCAGGATTCTCAATTTGACGTTCTGGGTACAGCGTACATGATCCTGATCGGGCTGTTTGCATCCGATGCAGGAAAAAAGGGCGGGGAATTCTTTACCCCCGCCGGCCCTTCCAGACTTTGTGCCACATTAGCTACTGTAGGACTGGATGAAGCAAAGACAGTAGGGGATTGTACCTGTGGTTCTGCTTCTATGTTGCTGGAAGTACAGAAGCATCTAACAACAGGAAAAGTAGGTCATTTTTATGGACAAGAACTGAATGCGACAACCTATAACCTTGCCCGTATGAATATGATCATGCATGGTGTTGACTGGCATCACTTTGATATCTATAAAGGAGATACTCTGAAAGATGATAAATACGGTGATATTAAGATGACTGTACAGGTTTGCAATCCTCCATACAGTCTAAAATGGTCTTCAGACAAAAAATTTGAGGATGACCCCCGGTACAGCGGTGCCGGAAAACTGGCTCCCAAAAGTTATGCAGACTTAGCGTTTGTAGAACACATGGTTTACCATATGGATGAAGATGACGGAAGAATCTCTGTTTTACTTCCTCACGGAGTCCTGTTCCGAAGTGGAGCCGAAGAAACTATTCGAAAATACCTGATCAAAGACCTAAACCGGATCGATGCAATCATCGGGCTGCCAGAAAATCTCTTTCACGGAACGTCCATTCCTGTCTGCATTCTGGTCCTGAAAAGTAAACGAAATGGAAACAGCGGAAATATCTTGTTTATCGATGCTTCCAAAGAGTTTAAACCGGGCAAAAACCAAAATATATTGGAAGATGAACATATTAATAAGATTATAGAAGCGTATATAAAACGTGAAGACATTGACAAATTTGCGCATGTGGCAAAAATGAACGAAATCATAGAAAACGATTACAACTTGAACATCCCAAGATATGTCGATACCTTTGAGGAAGAAGAACCGGTTGACTTAAAAGCCGTAAAAGAATCAATAAAACAGATTGCAAAAGAAAAACAGGTAGCGATTGACAAGGCAGAAGCGATGCTGGCTGAGCTTGGACTGTAAGGGAGGTGCATGGGATGAGTAATGTACCGAAGTTGAGGTTTAAGCAATACCAAGAAAAGTGGAAGCAATACAAAATTGGAGAAATTTTTGAAAGAGTAGGTAAACCTGTAGATGTGCAAGACAACAAAAAATATGTAGAAATTGGGATTAAGTCACACGGAAAAGGATTATTCTATAAGAACTCAACGACAAAAGAGGAAATTGGGAATAAACGAGTTTTTTTTGTCGAACCTGATTGTTTTGTAGTTAATATCGTTTTTGCATGGGAACGCGCTGTCGCTCGTACAACGTGTAACGAAACTGGCATGATTGCATCACATAGATTTCCAATGTATAAACCAAAGCCTGATATTGTTTCGCTTGATTATATTACGACTTATTTTATTACAAAATATGGGCAAAATATTTTAATTCTGGCATCACCGGGAGGCGCAGGTCGAAACAAAACACTAGGACAAAAAGAATTTGCTAATAGCACAATTTTTCTTCCTTCTTATGATGAGCAAATAAAAATTGCAGCATTAATTAAAACCATAGACGAAATCATTGCCAAATCCCGCGCCGAGGTGGAAGCCTGGGAAAAACGGAAAAAAGGAGTGATAAAAAAACTCTTTAGTCAGGAAGTCAGGTTTAATGCGGATGATGGGAGTGAGTTTCCGGAGTGGGAAGAGAAGAAATTAAGAGATATCACTGACCGCATTACAAGAAAAAATAAAAATAATGAAACTGACATTCCATTAACAATATCATCTATAGACGGGTTAGTTGACCAAAGAACATATTTTGGAAAAACAATTGCAAGTAAAGACATGTCAGGATATTATCTTCTAAAAAATGGGGAGTTTGCTTATAATAAAAGCTACTCAAAAGGATTTGATTTTGGTTCAATTAAACGACTTGACAATTATGAACAAGGAGCATTGTCTACTTTATATATTTGTTTTACTTTAAAAAATGGTTATGATTCTAAGTTTATGGTTCACTTATTTGATAGTCAAATATGGAAAAAAGAAGTGGCTGCTAGATGTGCTGAAGGGGCAAGGAATCACGGACTTTTAAATATCTCTGCAAATGACTTTTTTGATATATCTGTTAAAATGCCGAAAAGTATTACCGAACAGCAAAAAATCGCCGACTGCTTATCGTCCTTGGATGAAGTTATAAAAAAATTCAAAAAAGAACTTGCAGCGTGGGAGGAGTTGAAGAAGGGGCTACTACAGCAAATGTTCATATAAAAGAAACTCTTTTCCAATAAAAAAATATATACTTCTTTTATCAAAAAAGAGTTCTTTTCAGGGTCTGTCAATAAACAGACCCTTTAATCATTTGATTAATTTAAAAAATTATCCACGTAAAACCTTTTAAAATCAAAATAATTTTTCATATTATGAAAAGGCTTCTCATCAATATGCAGATCTTCTTTAACAACTTCATTCAACCAAAATAACATACTATCGATTTTCTCCATAAACTGATAATTATCAAACTGCCCGCTTATATGGAAATGAGTTCCAGGGACACTTGCGTCAACAATGTACCCAAATTCTTCCAAATACTCAAACAAGTCAAAAAAAACATCATTTTTGGTCATAGAAATACAAACCGCACCTGCTATTTTCCCTGTTTTATCATAAACCAACAAAGAAAACATTTTCAATTTCTTATTCATGCTCCAACCCTCCTTTCAGAAGCTCAAAACAACGCAAAAAGCGCCAATCCGAGCCATAATCAATGGCACTCAGGTGGCGCTCTAATAGAACGATATCATAAATCTAATAATATGTCAACATCTTCATTTCGTTATCACCAATCCCCATAATCACTATCATCGTCATCATCAGAATCTTCTTCCCATCGACGTTGATTTTCCTCATCTTTCAAAAATTCCTCCCGTTCTGATTTCGACATACTATCTAACATTTTGACATACCTTTCATGATAAAGATTTGCACTTCC
This sequence comes from Lachnospiraceae bacterium, assembly GCA_051880495.1. Lineage (GTDB taxonomy): Bacteria > Bacillota > Clostridia > Lachnospirales > Lachnospiraceae > MGBC120314. The sequence goes on along the minus strand of JBJEOB010000133.1, from coordinate 173 downwards.
AGGCATATTGTTCACCTCCTCACGAACCTGTCTCAACCTTAACCGTACACCCATCTTAGCACATATTTACGGAAATGGAAAGAAAAATGCCCTGTTTCAGCCGGCCGAACTGCGGTTCCGTTACTGTTCACTCACCAGCTTGAATCAAAAGAACCGATGATGTAGACTATGAC
>JBJEOB010000132.1:0-1768 GCA_051880495.1 Lachnospiraceae bacterium | reverse complement strand
TTTATATTAATTATATGTGATTTTTTATATCAAAAATTCTTCTATCATTCCCTCTACGATTTTGATATTCAGCGGTCGATTTCTCATTTCATGTGTCAATATTAATTGCTTGCCCGGATATATTCCGTTTCTTTCATAAGTTTCTATTTTCAACATTGCTTTTTCTGCATATGTTTCATCATCCATCATTCCCAAATGTTCCAAATAAAAAATTTTTCTTGTTCTTTTATTCAGAATCGTGAAATCTGGATAAACCGTTCCATAGCCTTGCAATACCAGTGGATACTCATATTTATACGGAATCCCTTTCATATAAAACTTATCTGCTAAAATCTTTTCTGATTTTGAACGAACTCTTTCATTCTTTTCCGTATAGATTTCAGGGTCGTTCGCCGTAAATCCTTTGGAAGAATATTCTTCTTCCTGCCACATTTCTGCATAAATGTCATCCGTCAAAATATGTGCTTTTACTAAAGCCTTACGGTCTTGTGACATTTTTTCATATGCTCTCGTTAACACATTTACATCATAACTCTGTAAACACTTCTGTATTGCTTTCAATTGCTCTTCAATGTCTTCCAACAAATTTTCTTCATAATCTTTTTGTGCAAGCCTTTGTGCTAATGCAATGTCCTCTTTCCTGATATATCTCCCAAGAGATTTTGGATCAGACTTTCGGAAACAAGTCCTGTGATAATAAATCGGCTTCCCCCTTTTATGAGAAATTCTTAATTTCCCTTCCGGTGCATGCTGTAAATGTTCTTGTAACTGTGCGCATAACATGCTTAATTCTTTTTCTTTCTTTTGCAATTCATTGAATAAAATATCCATATTGAACTTCCTCCTTTTGTTTTCTATGACTCTAAACCCTTTCGGGTAAGATTCCTTAACTTGCTTTTTGATTTGGTGTATGACTTTAATTTGCCTCCCGGCAGACTCCTTAACTCGTTTATCCCCATGGTGTATGACTTTAATTTACCTCCCGGCAGATTCCTTAACCTGTTTCTCCCCATGGTGTATGACTTTAATTTACCTCCCGGCAGACTCCTTAACTTGTTTATCCCCATGGTGTATGACCACCACACCCTTTTAGGCAGACTCCCTGACCTGCTTCTCCCCATGGTGTATGACCACCACGCCCTTTTAGGCAGACTCCTTATCTTGCTTCTTCTCACAGTGTATGACCATCACACCCTTCCCGGCAGACTCTTTAACTTGTTTCTCCCCATGGTGTATGACCACCACAATCTTCCCGGTAGATTCCTTGACTTGCTTTTAGATTTGTTGTATGACTCCGATTTACTCTCGGGTAGATTTCACGCGGCAGGGCAAAATGCCCTGCCGCGTATATAGATGCGTTGTATTATAAGTTGTATTATAATATGATAATATGATAAACTGTAATTTCCTAAACTTTAAATCTGTATCCTACTCCCCAGATTGTTTCTATATACTGAGGATTGGATGTATCCATTTCTACTTTTTCACGTATCTTCTTGATGTGTACTGTGACTGTAGCAATATCTCCAATCGATTCCATATCCCATATCTCTCTGAATAATTCTTCTTTTGTATAGACATGGTTTGGATGGCTTGCGAGGAATGTAAGGAGATCAAATTCTTTTGTTGTAAAGGTCTTTTCTTCTCCGTTGATCCAGACTCTTCTGGCTGTTGTATCAATCTTAAGGCCACGGATTTCAATGACTTTATTTTTCTCTACGACACTTCCTGTCAGACGGTCATATCTTGCCATGTGTGCTTTTACTCT
>JBJEOB010000131.1:0-1830 GCA_051880495.1 Lachnospiraceae bacterium | reverse complement strand
CTGCCAACGACCGCATGCTGTCCCGCTATCTGCTGGGATGTATATACAGGGACCAGGAGAAATACCCCCAAACAATCCTGGCCTATCAGGATGCTATTTGTTTGGCTGATACTACAGAAACAGGATGTGACTATTATTTGCTTTCGTGCATATACAGTCAGATGGGCCGCATATATGCTTCTTGTAACCTCCCCTCTTATGCGCGCGAATCCTATAATAAGAGCATCTGGTATTCTATCAAGTCGGAACATATTAGAGAAGCCATTTTCGACATGGAGGCCTTAGCGTATATCGACTACATAGTTGGAGATACTCTTGATGCTGTAAAACAAGCTTTGGAGACTGAAAAACAATATAGGAAACACGGCTTTATTAAGGAATCCTTTTCTGTTTATCCGATATTTATATACTCTTATCTATGTCGAGGACAGTACGAACAGGCTCATCGCCTGATGAAAAAGTACAGACTTCACTCTGGGAATTTCGATGCAGAAGGTAATCTAAAACCGGGACGCGAGCATTATTATAAGGCTCTCGGACAGTATTTTCTTGGTATCAGCATGAATGACTCTGCTGAATATTATTTTAGGAAACTTTGGAAATGCGGTTTTTACTATGAAGCAGCACGTGGATTGTGTGACCTGTTTACAAAAATCGGTAAGCATGATTCCGTGAGGACATATAGTGCTATTTGTGAAAGAGAGGTGGACAGCATAGTCAAGACAACTCAAAACAACCCTGTAGCTCAAAGCAGTGGTATCTGCGATTTCGGTAGAATCCAGAGACTTTTGGACGAGAAGGGCAACAAAAGGATTAGGACAATTATATTAGCATCAACCATTATTCTCCTGTTGTTTTCGTTGCTGTTGATATTCTTCCCACGAAAGTCTACCATCAGGAAGAAGCTTTTACATCTGTTCCGCTTCTGTACTTTATCTGGAGATGTAGGTATGCATACAAAAACTTCATCAGATAATCCCAATTATATTCTATGCGAGGGAGATGACTCTATGATTGAGAACACCGGAATTATGGAAGAAAATAAGAAGAAATTAGTAAGTGATAAAATTGCCAGTATCAAGAAAAGTGAGATATACCAAAAATTTGTTATGTGTACAACGCCAAGTGTAGATGGAAAAGGAATACAGGAAAGCGACTGGAGGATTCTGGAAGACAAAGTAGAAGAGACCTTCCCGATTTTGTATTCTATATTGATTGGCAATCATAAGTTGACCAAAACAGAATATCGTGTAACTCTACTCATTGCTGTCGGTTTTCAGACACTTGAGATATCTACCATATTGGGCACAACAAAACAGACTGTAAGTAATGCCAAGAATAGTGCCAACTATAAAATTTATGGTGAATATGGTGCTAAGATGCTATTTGGCAATCTGAAAAAGTATATGGAGATGTGATTTCTGTCTTTATGTACATTTTGTGTAATATACTGGTAGTTAAATATATAACATTACGTGTGTATTGTTTATGTACCATTAGTGTACTATTTATGTACTAATTACCCTCGTTTCTCTTGGCTTAATCCTTTCATATCATTAATTTTGCGGCACTAATCAAAAAACAGCTAAGATGAAACAAAAAATTTTATTACTTTGTATTGCCATCTTGGAGCTTTTCCCAAATGGCATCTTCCAGAATTCTTCTGCGCAAGCTCAAGACTTAAAGGTTGTTTTGCGGTACACAGATCCCAAAACCGAAAACGCCCAGCACAGAGTTCCACCAGCTCCAATATCCGTAACCCAGTCTGACCATGTCTTAACTTTCGCAGAGTATCTCGCAGGCGAGACCATAGAGGTTGTGTCTGACGGC
>JBJEOB010000130.1:0-39820 GCA_051880495.1 Lachnospiraceae bacterium | reverse complement strand
GCATTATACAGTTCAGATAACGTAAATAATTTTACTGCCGTGATTTCATCCTCTGTGAGGGTCATTGAATCTATTTCTGCCTTAGTAAGGGCGTATATACCCTGATCTCCGATAATACATCTTAATTGTGTCGAACGAAGTCCCTGTGTTACCTCCATGACCACATAAGGGTTATCAAGCGTACCACATTCAGCAAGCGTAGAGTCCTTGGCACTCTTTACCTTGAAATTGTTGCGGTATATATCATTTTCATAATCGTAAATGTTATTACCTGTAACTTTACCATCATTGTTTGCGTTAACAACAACATCGCTCATGAGTTCATCACCCATTTCAAATACATATTTGTATGTAGGAAGAGGTGTTTCAGGTTCAGCTGTTTCTGTCGAAACAGTTGTAACAGTATTTGTTGTTGAGTCCGCATAAACATCATCTGATAATTTATTAAAGGCTCCTACACTGGAGGTTAAAGGTAATACTACTGCAGTAATAAAACATAAAGCAAATATCTTTTTCATTAAAACTGTTGTTTTCATCTTTTCCCCTCCTTATCTGTTTACTGCTTCAATTGTTGTTCCGTCTATAACAACATAATCCAAAATATTTCTGCAATCCGCCGTTATTGAAAAACTTCTTGTAATATTGGCATGTTCTATTGTAAATGTTATATTGGCTTTTATAGGATTCTTTACAAGATCCACCGGTGCCGGTGCCGGATCAGGTGGGGATACTGGCGGTGTCTCAACATATTTATCAAGCTTTATTTCAAACGCAGTTACCTCATTAGATATCAGATAATTTCTTTTTTGTGCATCACTTAATGTATTAAAATCGGTTAATGTTGTTTCATCCACAACACCCTGGAATGTATACATATATAGTGATGTGTTTGACTGGTCAAAATATAGAATTCTCTGATTTCCCTTGGAGCCTTCCTTAAAAAACTTGTAACAATCAACACCACCTGAAGGAGCCTGTGTAAAATCCATTCTGGTAGCTTCCATAACAGCTTCCGACAGATAGTTAGTAACAATCTGTGCTTCATTTTGTAAATCGACTATCGCCGAATGTTTTTCAAAAAATCTGGCTGCATTTGTAAGCATCGTAGTTGCCAAAACCATAAGGATTGACATGACACCAATTGAAACAATCATTTCAATTAACGAAATACCTTTGTTATTTGTTCTCATTTTACACCTGCTATCCTTAATAATCTTCCACATTGTAACAACCTCTTTGTTTAATCCGTAGGATTCTGTTCAACATCGCCTGTGAGGTAATACAAGCGATTTGTAAATGTATTTCCATATGCGGTAATAACTACATCGGCATATCCTGCAAGATCTGTAGTTGCCTTAATGTCACTGCCGCCGACCACATATATTCTGGATACGGCACCGGTATTCTTGGCAAATTCGATTGCAATTGGCGTTGATGCATCAACAGCAACTCCGGCGACTGACAAACCTGTAATATTTTTTTCAAGCATCTGCTTCTCATCGCTTCCTGAATATGTAGTTCCTCCGGAAAGTACCAAATCTGTCACTGAAGATTCAAGTTGAAATCTGCCTTCTGAGTTCTGAGAAAATGTAAGAACCCATGTTCCGCTTTTAGCCATAGAATCAGTCCTGCTGGATACAAGCATGGAATAAACAGTTTTACTTGCCTTCTTAACATTACCACGTGACAGATATCCCGCAGCAGACGCCGTAAGAGAGGCAAGAATGGCCATTATACCAATAACTACAAGTACTTCAACTAAAGAAACACCTCTATTGTCAGTCTTCATCCTTACTCCTCCTAATATTTACGCCAGTTATCATAGCTTAATACATCCTGATACTTTAATGCCTTAATATCACTCTTAGCATCATTTGGTAATTTATTTACAACATAGTAATAATAGAAAACATCACTATGCGGATCATCAGATTTCATATCAGCAGTCATAATCTTATCTACATACATTGCATTATTTTTAAGTGTAACACTGCCTAAAACGTTAATCTTGCCTGTAGCAATTATCAGACCCGTAAAATCACGATTTACAATTATGTCACCGTCAACTACAACAATTCCGACATCACCTGACATGCTAAGATCTGATAACTTACAATCATTTGCCACATATGCAATCTGACCCTTAACACCTGAAACATTGTATGTAACACTCTTCCATACCCCGCCTGCCGGATCAGCATATGCATGAAGTCTTGTTGTATCTATGAAATTGGTTACCATATCACGGTTAAGTGACATGTTATCAATTACTCTTCTTGAAGTAACAAGATTACCGTCAGCATCTCTTAATGTTGTATATACATCTGAGAAATTAGAAAGATAATACGTTGTACCATCTTCCTGAGTATCTTCTGCCGGTAACAATAATGCTTTCATCAAAGTATATCTGTTTCGAAGATTTGAGTTGTTAAGTACAACTTCAGTAATATTGGCAGCTGATGCTGAAGCACTACCCTGATTACCGCCTGCTGCAGTAACTAATGCACCTGCAGTAAACATGTTCGATGTAGCATCTACAGATAAAATATTCTGTTTCATTACATCATTCGGCATCATTTCCTCAAGGTTTTCCTTGACCATCTGCTTTGTCTTCTTAAGATTCTGTTTTGTGTCATCTGCCGTTCCATCTTTAAAGAAATCTACAACAAACTGACTCTGATCAGACTTTGATTTAAAATTAAGGTAAAGGAATGTGTAAGTCTTTACGCTTCCCTTTACAAGCACATTTGCATTTTTAACAATGAATGGTTCTGTCGTATCAAGATATTTTGAACCCCAGAATGTATTGGAATTTAATAAATTCGCTGTAATCTGAGCCGTAACAGTATCATTCAGGGCTGTACGTGTCGGATTGGTATATCCCGGAGCCATACATCCCTCCGGCACAAGATACATATCCTGAACACCCTTTACTGATAATGATTCACCGGAACGATACAGGTTACCGCTGTTCTTATCAAGATCAAGATACGCAAGACCACTTACGTATAAGGCAGTTAAATTATTCATTGCAATCGCAGAACGATTACCATTTACAATAATGGCACTACTGTGATTCTGAACATTTCCGGCAACATCCTTATTGTTACTGTCGCTCTGGTTACTGCTGAAGCCGTAATAACCGCCATTGTTTATTGATGCTTTACTAAAATCGCCATCAAGCTGGAAATCATCCTGTATATATAATCTGGTATTATTTGAAATAAATGATGCACCTGTTGTCGACGCTGTAATACCGTTCGACAGTTCACCAAGAATAACACTGTTGCACCATAATCTTCCGCCCGAAAGGCTTAATGAATTGTCTCTTGTTACGGAATTTAATACTTTAATATTATCTGTAGCAACAACAGCCATACTTGAGTACAGGTAACTATCTGAAGGTGAAATGGAAACATTTGATGAATCCTTAAATGTAATACCACCACTTTCATTGCTGGCAACAATGCTGTTTCTTCCTGAAGCAATACTTCCCTTAATCTGAATAGCGTTGCCTTCAGCGTTATCACCGTCAAAAGTAAGCTCATCGCTACAAATCAGCACATAATCGAGAAATGTGTCATACTCTGACTTGGCACTTACCGGATTGCCATACTTAAAATCCCATTCCGGATAACGTACAACCAGGTCAAATGTGAAGTCAGACTGGAAGCCGTTCGCCTTCTTTACATACTTAATATGTACATCATTAAGTGTAATTGTCGGATAAGTGTCAGTAACTGCGCCCGTGGAAGGATCTGTTTTCTTAATTCCTTCAGGATTACAAACAACATCACCTTTAATTGTTACTAAAACTTCAGGATCTGCAGAATTGTCTGCGATATTCTGGAGTCTTGTCTGTAAAGCTGTAACAATCGGATCGGCGTTCGCCACAGTATATGTAGCAGACATTGTAATATCACCGATATCTGCCTTAGGTTTTATTCCCAGGTAGACAATCATATTTTTATAGAACAATTCTTTAACAAAATCATTTAACTGTTTTTCTGATGTAATATCATATGTATGCAGCTTTCCTACCGCATAGCTGTATGACTCACCAAGAATACCAACCGTATTCATACCAAGATCACTATAAATCTTGCTGGAATACTCCTCACCTTCGTAGAAGTTCTGCCTTGAATTATAGTCAATATTTCTCATTCTGAAGCTTGACGTTGCAAGAGCCAGAATAAGACTTGCAAGCAAACCTATGAATATTATAGTGATAATTACGAACAAAAGTGTTGAACCATCATTATTCAGCTTATGTCTGAGACTTTTCTTCATAATTAATCCTCCTTTACTGTATTATAGGTTGCTACTGTCTGTCCGTCCTTTATTATTTCAATTTCCATCTTATACATATTCATCCTGCTTTTGCCGGAGTTAGTTACATAATCCTTAGCAGTAAAATTATTAAGCGTACGGTCAATTATATCTGAACTGTTAGTGTACAGTTTAAATGTGGCAGTGCTTCCCGGTGATTTACAGTTATCAATCTTAACATCACCTGATGCCGTAAGATGCTTAACATTCTGGACTATAAAATAAACTCTCATTGTATTGGTTGGAGTACCGTCAAGATGGAATTCTATCTCATCATTTGCCGTAAGTCCGCTTGTAAACTTATCAAACGGTGTGTACAGGAAGTACAGATATGCAACTTCATCGCCTGAATTGTCTTTTCCATATTCACGATATGTATAAACAGAAGGATCAGCAGTTTTTTTATCCTGTACATTAATCACGCCTGCAAAAGTACCAACGCTCTTGCCTGATGTAGCGGTATATCCTGTCTTGTCAGCAGGAAGTTTACCCGAATAAACTACTACATACTTGGTTCCGCTTCTTTTAATGGTACATACAATCTCTGCCGTATCTTTTTCAGCAATATCAACACCTGATGTAACCAATGATGATAACGCAACCGGCGTAGGATGCTTTACTGTATCAACGAACGGAATATTCATATCAAAACTAAATGTATATGTAAGTGTAACGATATAATAATACTCTTCATTAGTACCTGATGTATTCGCATGAATTGTGATATCTGTCTTCTTTACGACATCATTGCTTCCTGTTGCATTTGAAAGAGGTATATACTTTGCAGAAAATCCCGAATCAAACGATGATGCATCCAGTTTATCAGCAGGCAGCTTGCTGTCATTAAAAATGTCAACCTGTTTTTTAAGGGCCGTATACAAATCACTTACAACCCTGTTGTCGCACTGGTTAAGTTCTTCACCAACTACTACGTGAGAACCGTCAAGAACATTTATTACTTCAGGAACAATAAATGTATTGGTTCCTACATCACTTTTTACTGAATACGGTATAGCAGCAGTATCGTCAAGATTCTGCTTATATGTTGTATTATTGGATGTACTCTCTCCGGCAAAGGTCGTTGGTGTCAATTTGATATTGGCATAGTATGTTTCACCAGGAACAGCACTATAGCTATACGGAACATTGGTAAAATTAACCTCCGTCACCTTGCCGGAAGTAGTTCCGTCATCCGTTGTAACAACACACTGTGCAGAATACTTGGTCTTAAGTGACGCAAGCGAATATGAATTAAACTCTTCTGCTACATACTGTGCAACGTCCTCAGCTCTCTGCAATTTTATGTTTTTTGCATTTGTTCTGCCGGACGCAACGAATCCATAGAACAATGTTGTTCCGGTAATTGTGATAAGTGCTATCGCAACTACCAGTTCAATTAATGAAAAACCTTTGTTATTGAGTATTTTCATATAATACACTCCTATACAATACTATCTGTAAATAGTAATATCTCCCTCACGGTTAACAGCATTAAATCTTGGTGATGTTGTGTCATCTCCTGTGACAAGGACACCAACCTTCATATCTGAATTATTAATAAGTGTAGCGTTTACGGAAACTTTATCGTTCTTACCATTTCTAACGGAACTTACAACTAATAAATCCATTGAATCGCCCGGCTTAAATGTTACGCCCTTTTCAAAATTCTTGGCAGGATATGTTGTATCTCCAATCTTGTAAGCGATTGTATATTTTCCATTCTTACCGCCAAAAATGATTGTAACATCTGTAGCTTCATTCTTGTCTGAGCTTAACGAATCCTTAGCCTTAGCATCGTTTGTTGTACCAATAATTACAGCATCAAGTGATGAATTGTCCGGATTGATAAGAAGACATGCATCATAATCTGTAAGTATATAGCTTCCTGCATTTGCATTTGTAAGGTTGTTGCTTCTTACATATGCTGAATTAAAGATGTTGGCAACACCTGTATCCATTGGAAGATCCACTACAGGTTCAGTTGTTGTGGCATCAAGCAGTGAATAATGAGCAATTGTAAGCTCACCTGCAAGAAGGTCTTCAAGATCATCAGTAGATACCTCAAGACTCTTTATAATTGTCTTACTGTTAATATTAAGAAGCGAAGCAAGCATATTCTTAAACGCCTCATATGTACCTTCAAATTCTATAACAGTTTCATTTCCAACACCGACAAGTCCAGGTTCTGAAGTAAATTCATAAGCATCCTCAGACTCGTTAAATTTAAGACTGCTAAACCATATTTTGTCATTAGTCTCAATGTCGCTTAACGTCTTAATCATGTTTTCCTGATTGTAACCCTTTTCGTACTTATTAAGAATTGCTTCACGGTCTTCAAGGAACTGTGCCGTCTGTGCAATATACTCGTCACGGTTTTTCTGTAATTCTATAAGTTCAGCATATTCATTGTTATATTCCTGTGCCTGAGCCTTATAATTATTCTTCTGATTTGACAGATTACGGAAGCCAAAGAAGAATGCTGCTGCAAGGATTGCAATTGCAGCCAAAATATAAATAATCTGTTTATCCTTTTCTGATATTTCCATACTCATAATTTTACTCCTCCTCAGCAATAACTACATCTTTATTAAAAAATGCACATGTAAATGTGAATTCAGCAACAAGATTTAAATTGTCATCTATGCTCTCTTCAATGGTCTCGTCAAATACAGCGTATGAATTACTGATTGATTTCATCTGCTGGATAAACTTGGCAACCGAATACTTATTAAAGCCTTCGCCGTTAATCTCAACAACACCATCTTCAATTTCCATATCCGTGATACGGACGCCCTGAGGCATAACCGTTTCCATGTCAGCGATAAACTGGCAGAGGACATCATTGTGATTTGAAGAAATCAATCTGAATTCATTAACGTCATCATATTGTGCCTTTGCCTGGTAATAAGCATCCATTACCTGTTCAATTGACTTAATTCCGTCAAGTCTCTTCTTGGCTGCCTCCATTTCACGTTTTGCCATGTTCATCTGAACATAAGGGATTATAATAAGAAGTGCCGCACCCGCTATTGCAACACCGAGTACAAGCTTCATCTGATCAAAATCAATATTGCCCTTTTTTTCTGTTTCAGCAGTCTTTGGCACAAAGTTTATTGGATTAATAACTGCACCAATATTGGCAATAAATGTTGTCAATGTTGTCTCTTCAACGTATGTCTTCTTATCAGCGGTAACACCCTTTAAGAAACTGATACTTTCAACAGGTGCTGATAAAGAATTACGGAAGAGCTCCTCAAGACCGAGGATGTATGTAGCATTACCAACAATATATGCCTTATCGATAGGCTTATTTGAATTTCTTGATACCTGGTAATCCATAATACGTGATACGTTACTTACAAGGTATCTTAATGATTCTGTAATTTCATCTCCGTCAAATTCCGGATGAATGAGCTGCTCTTTCTGAAGAATATCAAGAGCAACATCATAGTTAAAGATTTTTCTACGCTCCATAACGGCATTAACAATCATTGTCTTACCATATGGAACAGTTCTCTGTAACTGAAGTACATCTTTGTTAAACACACTTATGATTGTTGAGTCATTTTCAATCTGAACCATTACACTTGATTCAACGTCTGACTGTGTCTTTAATAACTGTAATGTAGAGTTACCAAGATAATCAATTGCTACAATCTTGAATCCCATTGTAGATGCGAAGTCATAATACTCTTCTATCATCTTACTTGGAACAGCTGCAACCATAAGCTTTAACTTTTTATCTTTCTTATTGTCAGGATTCTCGATAACCTCAAGAATAGAACTTTCAATAATATACTCGTCTATATTAACAGGGAAATACTCTGTTGCATTCATTTGAATAATCGATGCCATCTTCTTCTTGTTAACATAAGGAATGATAACTTCCTTTGTTGCTATCTTCGTAGAAGAAATAGTAAAGATTACATTTGTTGTTGTAATACCATGTCTCTGTAAAACAATGGTAAGTTCCTTAGCGATCGCATTACGATCACGAATAACGCCGTCACGATATGCTCTGGCAGGTGTAGGAATGGTAAATACCTTATGTACAACCAATCCCTTATTAGTCTTACTAACCTCACATACTTTAACAAATTCATTGTTAAAATTAATAGTCAGATATCTGTTTTTCTGATTAGTATTTTTCTCTTTCTTAGCCATTTTAAGCCTCCTAACATAGTTTTCCTTTTATAATAGACCAATATACCAGCCGATAAGCTGATTACCAAAAAGCATGGCAATAACTATCCCTGCTGACAGATACGGTCCGAATGCGAGCATCCGCTCCTTGCTACAGGTCTTCATAAGAACTATGTGTATAATTGAACCCAATATACTTCCTAGTGCCAATGCCAATATAATATTTTTCCACCCAATAAATAATCCGGCAGCCGCCATCAGTTTAATGTCGCCACCGCCAATTCCTCTGCCACGGGTCGCAATAAACAGAAGGTATAAAAAACCACTAACAACGCAAAATCCTATTAGGTAGTCTAATAGGTTAGAAAAATCAATTATTACTCTTATAATACCAAGCATGCCCAATGCTATATTAAGAACTACCGGTATCTCATATGTATTCCAATCTATAACCGTCACAGTAAGCAGAATGGAAAAGGCCAAGCAGTACAAGGCACTCAGCACATTAAAACCATTAACAACAAAAATCAGTATGTACCCCATTCCGTTTATCAGTTCGATAACCGGATACCGAATCGATATTTTAGCTTCACAGTGCCTGCACTTGCCCTTTAACAAAATGTAGCTTACAAGTGGTATGCAGTCATACCACTTGATACTATAGCCACATTTTTTGCAGTGAAACCTTACAAATATTCTGTTATATCCCTCCGGCAGTCTGTCAATCAGCAGATTAACAATACTACCGATCAAGACACCGCATATAAAAATCATTATATATGCATATATCATATAGTTTCACCAAATAGATAAGATTAAATTATCTTGTAACAGTAAAGTCTACAGTTGACTTAGTACCTGTTGCCTTAGCTGTAACCTTACCAGCGTCAGTCAAAGTAATAGTAATTGTAGCATCCTTAAATTCTGAAGACTCAAGGAGAACCTGTGAGGCACCAACGATATCCTGAATAGCACCTGTAAAGCTTGTTACATCAGTATCTGTAATTGCTGCAGGTGTACCTGTTGTAATAAATGTAACTGCTGCTGCAGCTGTTGCCTGATCCTTTGTTCCTGTTACCATCTGGTCAGCATATGCTGTTGCAATTGCTGTACATACTGTTTCAATTGCCTGCTTATCCTTTGAAATCTTAGCCTTATCAAGCTGTCCAAGTACAGAAGGTGCTAATACACCAACTAAGATTGCCATAATGGCAATTACAACGATAAGTTCTACCAAAGAGAAACCTTTGTTGTTTAACTTCATTTCATTCTTCATAATGAAATCCTCCCTATACATTTAAAATTATATAATTAATCAGAAGCGGGTACTGCATCTGAATTAATTCAACATTAGCCAATGTTATCGTACATTGACATCATTGGTGTGTAAATTGCAAGTACAATACACAATACAATCACAGCCATTACTACGATAATAAGCGGTTCAAGGACTGCCGTTAACTGCTGCGTTGCATTTTCAACTTCTTCATCGTAGTAGTTAGCGCAACTTTCAAGCATCTGTTCAAGATTACCTGTTTCTTCACCGATACCTACCATATGGCAAATCATTGGTGGAAACAGCTTGGTTCTCTTAAGTTCTCCCGCAAGAGACGAACCAAGTGAAACATTATCTCTTACATCAAGTAATGCATCTTTATAAAGAAGATTATCCATCGTCTTAGAACAGATATCCAACGAATCCATCATTGACATACCTGCTGCAAGAAGCGTTTCAAGTGTTCTCGCAAATCTTGCACATGCCGTCTTCATTACAAGATTACTAAGCACAGGCACCTTAAGCTGTACCTTAGCTATTATGTATTTGCCCTGCTGATTAGATGAAAACAGAATCCATGCTCCAACTATAGCAATAACAATAATGATAAGAACATACCACCTGTTAATAACAAAGTTACTCGAATTAATAAGAAGCTTCGTCATAAACGGAAGTTCAATATTCATTGTTTCGAACATATCAACAAATGTCGGCATTACAAAAGTAAGAATCGCAATAACAACTAACACTGTTACACAGAGTAAGATTATCGGATACATCATAGCCTTTTTGACAAGACCCTTGATATGATTATCCTTTTCAAACTGTACTGCCATACGGGATACAGCAACTTCCAAACTACCCGAAGCTTCGCCCGCCTCAACCATGCTGATAAAGAGTCCCGGGAATACATCAGGATTTCTTGAAAAAGCAGCCGATAACGTATCACCCTTTTCAACACTGTCTCTTGTTTCCTGAAGAGCCTTGGCAAGTCTCTTGTTCTCTGTCTGTTCAGAGAGCATCTCAAGTGCCTGAACAATACTTACGCCGGCTTCAATAATACTAACAAACTGTCTACAGAATACACATAAGTCTCGTGATGATACCTTTTTCTGTCCCAGTTTAAACGGTAATTCAATTTCCTTGTCAAGCGCACCAGCTTCATTAATTTCAAGAACCATACCGCCCTGAGCCTTAACCATTGCCTTGGCTTCTTCAAGGTCCACTGCGTTGATTGAGCTCTTAAGTTCCTTTCCGTCAGGCATAAGTGCCTTATAATTAAAAGATGCCATCTACTTCTCCTATCTGCATTCATCTGCTTAAATTGTTCTTACTTTAGTACATAATAACATAAATTGTATTTTTTGTAAATTTTTTATTAATAAATTTTACATAATTTTGTTTTTTTGACTATTTTAACAAATAGTATACTTTATTTTCGTATTTTTGCACAAATCAAGTACTTTTCGAAATGCTTTTCGTCAGTTTATTCATGTATTATTAATAATTATATTTCTTAAAAATAATCGAATTGTCATATATATATGTTCAATAACACCTAAAAAATTACTATTTAAAACTCCATCCCGTTTTATACATAGTTGAAGTGTCCCACGCTTTTCCCATCTGGATATACTCTTCATATTCTTCACCCAGGGAATCAAAATATCTCCTTCCCTCAGGGTGATTTGATATTAATTCAAAAACAGCATTCCCGGATGCCCCCTGCTCCATCTGAATAAAAGTTTCAGCCATATCTTCATAGGAAACAGGATGTTCAGAAATCATAAATTCATGGTGTTCATCCTTTCCTTTTATCATAAGCAGCGGATTCTGGCGCATATTAAGATACCCATGATCTGCCATGATAATGATAACAGAATTATCGTATACATGAGCTTCTTTAAGTTCATCCAGATATTTATTAACCAGAGAAATACTGCTACGAACACTCTCCTCATACGTTACGCCATCTCCTGGTATTCTCTGAAAATCACGGTCATAAGCAAATGGCGGGTGTGCTCCATTAAGATGAATCCACTTAAAATACTTTTCATTTTCAACCGTAACATCTTCATTATCAAGTTTATCATATAATATTTTATTTGAATCACCAAAAACAATCTCTTTATTTTCAATTGAACTCTTTATTATATTGTCAAAAGCATCAAACTGCTGAACAAATAATGGTTTTAACTGATATGGCATATATCGGAAAAACACCAGTCGAAGCCACTCCTTCTCAAGACTAAAATACTGCCAATGCCCCTTTGCAAGATTATCAGGAATAACATCTTCCCATTCCAGCATATCTGTTTCATACATTCCAATAACATAATCATTTTCATAGAAATAATTCAAAACCTTCGAATGATTATAGGCATTCTTACTATACTCATTATAATCCTGCAAGCCTTCATACCACTCACCGGATATTATAAATGGCATAGACGTGTGGGTCAGCGGATATCCTCCCATTGTATCCGGATAAAAAGTAAAATCTTTAAAATTGTCTTTTAATTCGATGTCATCTTCCAATATTTCACCAAATGTTCCTGCATCAACCGTATCAAGAATGATAACAATAAAATTCTCATCATCTGACATTGTAAGCTCATTTTTGTCTGTCATTATTAAATTATTTACCTTGTGCCGAAATCCATTCTGCCCGATAAGAAGTGTTACAAGCGACAATACAAGCATCAGTGTTACAAGCATTAAAACAAGCTTTGAATAATGAAAAAAAGCTTTTTCAAATTTTTTATATAAAACAAAACAAATCAATAGGACACTAATCAGAACCGCTATTGAGATATACCTTTCTACCCGGTATACTGACCAGTCTATTGTCTCTCCGTCAAATACAGGAAGCTTGAAAGAGAGCAAATTCCCCTGAAGATAAAAATACACAAATAACGCAAATAAAAATGTCCAGCAAATTTTCGCCATATTCACGCTAATGCTGCTTACCGCCAATAAAGCCATTCCAAATAAAACTGCTGCAACCACAGCAAACACTAACAGAACCGGAAACAACAAGTAAATATCAAATCTATATTCATCTATATTAACCAAATACAATTCCATTGGAGCATATATCATCAGCATAAATACATATGCAACTACCATATACGGAATCTGTATAATAATTTTTTTATCATTTTTCATATCTTTTCGTTCCCCAAATACATGTTTATAAACACCTCTAAACATATCTTATTCAATGATAATAACATAAAAAACATTTTTTATCCACAATAAAAACAGGCAGACCCTGATGCCAATGTCATTATGATAACATTAGTTCTAAGGTCTGCCTTAAATTTTTAATAATTTTTATATCCCAAGAAACTTCTTAACTTCATCACACATTTCATTTACTTCACATACTGTCTTGTGGAGTACCGGTGCTGTTCTGATATCCTCGATCGCCTGAGGAACCTTGACACCTGAAATTCTGCTGAGTTCATCAACGAGTTCGAAGTCAGTCATTGTGTCATACTTGCTGTCAATTGAGTTCATTACGCTTCTTGTGAACTTATATGGGCTCGCGGTTGATGCAATAACAGTCTTGGTGTTATCACCTGTCTCAGCCACATATTTCTTATAAACATTTGCCGCAACGGCGGTGTGTGTATCAATTATGTATCCTGTCTTTTCATACAATTCCCTGATTGTCTTTGATGTCTCAGCCTCAGTTGTGTAATTACCATAGAAGTCTGCCATCTCAGCCTTCATTTCAGGTGTAATGTCATACTTTCCTGTATTCTTAAGAGATTCCATAAGTTCCTTATTCTTAGCAGCACTTGAACCTGCCGTCTTATAGATAAGTCTCTCCAGATTGCTTGAAATAAGAATATCCATTGAAGGAGATGATGTTAACACAAAATCCCTGTTTCTGTCATAAGTACCTGTCTTAAAGAAATCAAAGAGAACTTTATTCTCATTAGAAGCACAAATAAGCTTACCAATCGGAAGTCCCATATTCTTGGCATAATAAGCAGCCAGAATATTACCAAAGTTACCTGTAGGAACTACGACATTGATAACCTCTCCTGCTTTAATCTCTTCATTTTTAAGAAGTGTGGCATATGAATAAACATAATAAACAACCTGTGGTACAAGACGTCCAATGTTGATTGAATTTGCTGAAGAGAACTGGAATCCTGCATCATTCATAACTTTTTCAAGTTCTTTGTCACCAAAAATATTCTTAACACCGGTCTGGGCATCATCAAAGTTACCTCTGATTCCGACAACATGTGTATTGGCACCCTTCTGTGTTACCATCTGCTTTTCCTGAATCGGACTTACTCCATCCTTTGGATAGAAAACAACTATTCTTGTTCCCTCAACATCGGCAAATCCTGCTAATGCAGCCTTTCCTGTATCACCTGATGTAGCCGTAAGAATTACTATATCATTCTTGACATTATTCTTTCTTGCAGATGTGATAAGAAGATGTGGTAAAATGGATAATGCCATATCTTTAAATGCGATTGTCGTTCCATGAAACAGCTCAAGGAAATATGCCCCATCAGCCTTAACAAGCGGTGCTATTTCATCTGTATCAAACTTAGAGTCATATGCCTTATTTATACAATCCTTAAGTTCTGCTTCAGTAAAATCAGTAAGGAACAGCTTCATAACCTCATATGCTGTCTCCTGATATGTCATCTTTGCAAGAGCATCTAATGAAACATCAAGCTTAGGAATACTTGTTGGAACAAATAATCCCCCGTCTGACGATAAACCTTTCAAAATAGCCTGTGATGCTGTTACTGTCACATCATCACTTCTTGTACTCTTATATAATAATTCCATTTTTGTACCTTCCTTTTAAATACTTAATCTTAATCATGTAGATTGTAGCATAGTACCAATTGAAAAATCAATACCCCTGTACAAAGTCCCTAATCTTTTTTGATATTTTGACTTTATTATAGATTTTCGCATAGTCAATTGCAGAAAGCTCTTCGATATAATTTTGCGGAAAGTCAATGTTTATTCCAAAGTCTTTTACCATATCAGCCGCCTTATTATACGCAACCGCCGCTTCATACTCCGTTTCATAATCTCCAACTATAAAATCTCCATTAATATGTATCCTGGTTCTAAAATAAATCTTTCCGTTCTTTTCACATTTAAGAACACCATAAAAACGATTAATTATTTCAATATTTCCATAACGGTAATCCGTATTATCACCATTTACAAATATGAAATCTCTGCCTTCCACCGCATGATTCTTAATCCCGTACCTGCTTAAAATATTGGTCTGCATTCCGTAATCTGTAACGAACAGATACCCTCCGCGCATCATTATTGTATGATGAGAATAATAAAACAAATCATCTACATCAAACTTATATATAACATCCGGACTGTAATAATATTCAAAATACCGTTTTTGCAGATATACCGGCGTCTTTATATACATCCCGTTGTCACGGAAATTAATCAGCGACACAAGCTTATTAAACTTAAGCACCTGATTTTCCGAATAATCCGAAATGATACAGCTGCCCTCTAACACCTTTTTTGCCTCTTCATACGCCTTCCCTGCTTTATTTTCAGAATCGTAGCTTCCAAGGCTTATATGTTTATTTCTAAATGTAATTGAAGAACGATAATATTTCGTTCCATCCTTCTTATATGCTTCAAAAACACCCTGTGTCATAGTCAATGCCCCGTCCGGAATTTATTTATATTTTATTTTATCATATTTTGCTTGAATAAACTATTAATAAATGTTACATTTATTGTTAACTGATGATACGAGGTGATTTTTTATGCCAATTAAAATACCCGGCGATTTACCGGCTAAATCCATATTAGAAGAAGAAAATATATTTGTTATGGACGAACTGCGTGCTATTTCCCAGGATATTCGTCCACTTCAGATTCTTATATTAAATTTAATGCCTATAAAGCAGGATACAGAGTTACAGCTGTTACGTGCTCTTTCTAACACGCCGCTGCAGATAGATATTACATTCTTGCAGTTAGCAACCCACGTTTCAAAAAACACAGCCGCATCTCATCTTAACAAGTTTTACTGTGTTTTTGACAATATTAAAAATCAAAAATTTGACGGTATGATTATTACAGGTGCTCCTGTTGAACAGCTTGATTTCGAGGAAGTAACTTATTGGAATGAACTAACAACAATAATGGATTGGACCAAATCCCATATTACCTCAACACTACATATATGCTGGGGTGCACAGGCAGGTCTTTACCATCATTTTGGAATTCACAAGGAACTCCTTCCTAAAAAAGCATTTGGCATTTTTGAGCACAAGGTTCTTAACAGAAAAGTTCCTCTGGTTCGTGGTTTTGATGATATTTTCCTCGCACCGCACTCAAGACACACTGTGGTTTCAAGAGAAGACATAATAAATAATCCGAATCTTACCATTCTGGCAGAATCAGACGAAGTCGGAGTTTTTATAGTTATGGCAGATGAAGGAAAACAGATATTCGTTATGGGACATCCTGAATATGACAGAATTACGCTTGATCAGGAATACAAACGTGATCTTGGCAAAGGTCTTGATATTGAAATGCCATGTAACTATTATCCTGACAACGACAGCTCAAAGCGTCCAGTTCTTAGTTGGCGCAGCCATGCCAACAATCTTTACACTAACTGGCTTAACTACTACGTATACCAGAATACACCTTATGAATTATAAACAAAAGGAGCTGCATCATTTTTTATTTGTGATGTAGCTCCTCTTCTTTTAATAGGAAATTGCCACGCAATTTCTCTATCTTATCCAATCTTTTTTTCTAATTCCGAAGTTTTTCTTATAAGTATCTGATGAACACGTTGAACTTCATCAAGAATAAGTTTATCATTTGACTGCAATTCTTCTATCTTGCCATATACATCATCCTTGAATTCATGCATTTCATCCTTGAACTCATACATATCATCCTTAAATTTATACATTTCATCCTTGAACTCATACATGTCATCCTTGAATCCATGTAGTTCATCAAGTACCTGTAATATTAATTTTGTATTTTCATCTGCCATTAAGCTCATCCTTTCTTTTTATTCAATCATTTTCAAAAAGTCACTTTCAGAAATAATCTTTACACCCAGTTCCATAGCTTTTTTATTTTTTGAAGATGTAGATGTAACATCATTGTTAATCAGATAATCCGTCTTACCTGTAACACTGCCGGTTGTTTTTCCGCCATTTTTCTCTATGATATCCTTGAGTTCATTTCTGTTGGCAAAATGTTCAACTGAGCCTGTAATAACAAATGTCAGCCCATCCAGCTTTCTATCACCATCATTAATACTCTCGCTCTCCAAATCCACTTCAGCAAGTAAGTCATTAAAACACCTTAAATTGTCTTCATCCTCAAAATATTTTACAAAACTGTCCGCTATTACTTCACCAATACCCTCTATACCCGTTAATTCTCCACAGTCTGCATGAATAATTTTATCAAGGTCATTGCCATAAGATTTGCATATCAGTTTCGCATTTGACAGACCTATATTAGTTATACCGAGACTGTAAATAAGCTTTGCCAATGACACTTTTCTGGCTTTTTGAACGGAATTTTGCAGATTTTCATATGATTTATCTCCAAACCCTTCCATTGAAACAATACGCTCCTTAAAACGGTCCAGATGGAAGAGGTCTGAAAATTCGCGTACAAAACCCTCCTGAATAAATTTTTCAAGTGTTGCCTCCGATAATCCGTCGATATTCATGGCATCTCTCGATACAAAATGTGTGAACCCCTTTATATGCTTTGCCTGACACTTATCATTGATACACATCAGCACCTTAACATCGTTCTGTTTCCTGATTATGGTTTCTTTGCCGCAGACAGGACAATATTCAGGTATATCAAGCTTATTACTTCTCGTAAGATTATCTGCAATCTGGGGAATAATCATATTGGCCTTATAAACCGTAATTGTATCCCCTATTCCAAGTTCAAGTTCCTCAACTATGCTCAGATTGTGAACACTGGCCCTGCTTACTGTTGTACCCTCAAGTTCAACCGAATCAAAAACTGCGATAGGATTAATCAATCCTGTCCTTGAAGGACTCCATTCGATTTCTCTCAATGTGGTACTTGCAATTTCATCCTTCCATTTGAACGCAAAAGCGTTTCTAGGGAATTTTGCAGTTCTTCCAAGGCTGATTCCGTACGCAATATCATCATATGTTATAACAAGTCCGTCTGACGGGAAATCATTTGCAGAAATGTGTTCAGAAAACCATTTTACCGAGTCCTCAATATTGTCAGAATTGACAATCTTATATTCAACAACGGTAAAGCCCTGCTCTTTTAACCACTCAAACTGATACTTGCGTGAATTGTGAAAATCTACATTTTCAGCACTAACAAGAGCAAATGCAAAAAACAAAACATTTCTCTGCGCAGTAATCTCATTGTTTAGCTGCCTTACAGTTCCGCTGCATAGATTACGCGGATTCTTGTATTTAAGCGCCTCATCAGGTATCTGAGAATTAATCTTATCAAATTCCGAATACGAAATAACCGCCTCTCCCCTCAAAACAAGACTTCCTTTGTATGGAATCGTAAGCGGAACATTAGCAAATACCCTTGCATTATTGGTAATAACTTCACCAACTTCACCGTTACCACGCGTAACAGCCTTAACCAGTTCTCCGTTTTCGTAGGATAGCACAATTGTCAGTCCGTCCATCTTCCATGAAAGAACGCCTTCTTTATCCTTCAGCCATGCCTTTAACACTTCAACATCCTTTGTCTTATCAAGACTTAACATTGGTTCAGGATGTCTTTCCTTTGGAAGTTCACTTACAACTTCATATCCAACATTTCGCGTCGGACTGTTAGACATTATAAAGCCGGTTTCCGCTTCAAGAGCCGTTAATTCATCATACAGCTTATCATACTCATAATTGCTCATAATTTCATGACTTTCCGAATAGTAAGCCTTACCTGCTTTATTTAAAATATCAACCAACTCTTTAATTCTCTGCACTCGTTCCATGTTCACGTTACACTCCACTCTGCTTATTTACTGATTCATAAAGCTTTTGTCTTTCTTCCCCGGTCAGGTTCCTGTATTTTCCCGGGCCAAGATTGCCAAGCTCTATATTCATTATTCTTATTCTTTTAAGACTTATCACATTGTATCCCAGATATTCACACATTCTTCTTATCTGGCGGTTTAACCCCTGTGTAAGTATTATTCTGAAAGTATTTTTATTAATTTTTTCAACCCTGCAGGGACTGGTAATACGGTCAAGCACAGGCACACCGTTCGACATCTTGTAAATAAACTCGTCAGTAATGTTTTTATCTACTGAAACAATATATTCTTTTTCATGTCCATTTGCCGCCTTCAAAACCGAGTTCATCAGGTCACCGTCATTCGTGAGAAGCAAAAGACCTTCTGAGTCCTTATCAAGTCTTCCGATAGGGAAAATTCGTTTAGGATAATTTATATAATCTATTACGTTATTTTTTTCCTTCGGCTGTGCCGTACATACTATTCCGACAGGCTTATTAAATGCAATAATAACCGTCTCTTCTTCTTTTTTAACAGCCTTTCCATCAACACAGACAACCTGGCCTTCTGACACCTTTGTACCCATAGCCGCAACGACTCCGTCAACACTGACACGTCCTTCTGACACAAGCACATCGGCATTTCTTCTTGAGCATATTCCCGCTTCGCTTAAAAATTTATTTATTCTTACTTCCATAACTCTGTCCTATTTATTGTAATCAAAGAATTCCCGGTATGTCTCCACATAATCCTTTAAATTATCGTCTACCTCACACGCCGTATCCAGTTCATATTGTGCCATCTCATACAATTCCATAACCTGTCTGCTCTCAAACATCAATTCATTATAGCTGGAGCTTTCATCGCTTATGATACTGTTGCAGATGTAATAGGTCCCGTTAGCATTCATTCTTACAAAGAAATGACCTACTGTAGGAATTGTAGTATCGATTCCGTAATGCTTGGCATATGCATAAGTAACTACAAGATATGAACCGTCCATATTGCCTTCCATACAGTAACACCGTATATCCATATACTTTTCTATATGTTCCTTTGCAAAATTCCTCTGATCCAAATCCATTGCTCCCAATGTATCAATATATCTCATTAACTGCTCGTCTTCTCCAAGATATGCATCATAAAAATTATTAATCAGTTTACGGATACCAAAAATCTCACATTCGGAAAAGGATAATGCGTTCGATGTTTCCGCTCCGTTATCGACAGTGATATTCTGTTCACTGCGTGTTATTCTGATGCTTTGCGTCTCACCAATACCAAATGCACTGCCTGCAGGTATTAATGCTATACAGAACAAAACTGACAGAAATGCAAGAATGGCATATGAAATTGCTCTTTTACCTTTAATTTCAGACATAATATACCCTCATTGGTTTGTGTGTACAATTAAGTGGCACGTTTGCACTTATGCTTGCTGATAATAATTTATTTTATCAAAATGAGCTGAAACTATCAACGAATATTCCTTGATTCTTCTAAAAAAATATAGTAAAATACATAAGATGCATCTGTAGCTCAGTGGATAGAGCACCTGTTTCCGGAACAGGGTGTCGGGAGTTCGAGTCTTCTCAGGTGCATTTTTTATTGTTATATATGTAACGCCTTCTGCTCACGGTCATATTCATACACATAGTCCGAGAGCCTGTCAACAATTTCCACATCTCTCTCATTGATTTCCCTGACCATCCCCGTAAGCACGTCCTTACAATCAGGCATTACATTCTGTGGTATGATTATCACCTCGTGCACAGAGCTCGGAATAACGTAAAGATTACTGTTTAAACTGCAGGCAATATCATCTAACATTCCGTCATATAAGACAGTTGCCGCTCCATAAAATTTACGGTTATTGGACAAAACGTAAATATCATCGCAACACCCGTTATCCATACCCATTTGTTCAAGACATACATCATCACCGAGTATCATTTTGGCAATGTCACGCATTGAAGATAATCTGTACTCAAGAAAACTTTTGGTATTTATTTTAGCAATTTCATAAATCTCTGCCTCGTTTACCTTCCACATATCCAGGTGACACTGATGCAGCAGTACGGAACCGTTTCCAAGTGTATCACTGTCAACAATAACATAATAAACAATTGCCAGATCAAGAAATCTTCTGTGCGGTACGTCGCTTAACAGCACTTCATTTGATTCATAATTAATGAGTCTGTACAGAATCTTATTCTTCATAATTTCAAAATCAGAAAAGAAGCTGAAATCTATTTCCATCCGGTCCTTATGCCTGTCATACAAATCAACGATTTCTTCAATAATTTCATAAACCTCCTTTCCTCTTTTGTACTGTTCGTAAAATTCATCAAGATAGATAGTAGGTGTGGCATGATTGCCAGCCTTCATAATGACAATTCCATTCAACTCAAGACCATTATTCTTAAGCACCTTATGAATAGAAACATCATAGCCCTCGCCCATAAACTGCGAAACGCTTTCTTTCACGTAGTCTAAAAACTCATCGTACTTCATTCAGTTTTCCTTTCTTAAAATAATAATTGGTTGGGAATTAAAAGATTATAGAATGAACACAGAATTGTGTTCGAAAATAATATTAAAACATAATTGTAATTTAGTCAATACATAATTTCCTGTCAAACAAAAATCAAACAAAAAAGGCACCCGGCATATCAAAAAATATCCCGGATACCATATTTATAAATTATTTAATTGTATCATATATCAGGTCCAGTGCGGCATTTACCGCAGCTTCCCTTATCTGTCTTCTGTCACCCGATAAATTAAGCTCGTAAGCATTAACCTTTTTGTCAAAGAAGATTCCAATATAGACAAGTCCTACGGCTTTATTTTCATCAGCCAAAGGTCCTGCATTTCCCGTAACAGATACACAGATGTCACTTTTTGAAACCCTGGCGCAGCCCTTAGCCATTTCTTTGGCAGTTTTGCGGCTGATTGCACCATGCTTTTTCAATGTGTTCTTCTTAACTCCAAGCAGTTTATGCTTTGCCTTATCAGAATAGGTTATAAATGATTCTTCAATCACTGCAGAAGCACCACTGACATTAATCAGCGTTGCAGCGAGAAGTCCTCCGGTACATGACTCCGCAAAAGAAATTTTAAGCTGTTTTTCCTTTAAAAGTCCTACTACCTCTTCCTCCATCAGATACTACCATCCTTCATTACATCTTTATTCTTAACCAGATAATCTATAAGTGAAATAACAGTAAGTGCCAGTGCAATATATGTAACAGCTGTTGTTATAACAGACACAACCGGATTCTGAATATTAAGAATCAGAAGTATAATCATTATCATCTGAAATGTTGTCTTAAATTTACCCCAGTAACTGGCTGCAATAACAACACCGTTGTCTGAAGCAATAAGCCTGAAACCACTGATGATAAACTCCCTGCTTATAATAATAATCACAATCCAGGATGCAAGTCTTCCCATGTCAACAAGACAGAGCATAGCCGAACAGACAAGAAGTTTGTCTGCAAGCGGATCCATAAACTTACCGAAGTTGGTAACCAGATTGTGTTTTCTTGCTATTTTACCGTCAAGCAGATCCGTAAGACTTGCTATGATAAATATTGCACATGCAATAATATCAGTGTATGCGGCTATGGGTGAAAAAATACCCCATTCATAGTGTCCCCCTAATAATAACAAAACAAATGGTACAATTAAAATTACCCTGAAAACAGTTAATTTATTTGGCAGATTCATAATCAATTTCTCCTATCAAATCATATTCTAACGCACCCGTTACTTTAACCGGAACAAAATCTCCCGTCATCAGCTCTTCATCCGTATTTACAAAAATATAGCCGTCTACATTTGGTGCATCCATGTAGGTTCTGCCTACATAGGCATTTTCATCGGCAACCCTGCCTTCAATCATAACCTTGTAGGTAAGACCTATTCTATCCTGGGATTTATCCATTGAAACCTCCTGCTGAAGCTCCATTATCTCATCTCTCCAGTTATTCCTGACTTCTTCATCTATCTGGTCCGGAAATGAAAATGCCGGTGTATCTTCCTCAGCCGAATAAGCAAAAACTCCAAGTCTGTCAAATTCAACCTCATCCACAAAATCAAGCATTTCCTCATGTGCCTTAAGTGTTTCACCCGGAAAACCGGCAATCAGTGAAGTTCTAATAGCTATGTCCGGAATCTCTTTTCTAAGCTTTGCTATTATCGCCAGAAGGTCAGCCTTATTGGTTCTTCTTCCCATTCTCCTTAAAACATCGTCATTAGCATGCTGTATTGGCATATCAAGATAATGACATATTTTAGGTTCTGTCTTAATCGTCTCTATAAGTTCATCATATATTTCCTCCGGATAACAATACAATATCCTTATCCAGACAAGTCCTTCTATCTTACACAGTTCACGAAGAAGACGGTGAAGGGACTTTTCGCCATAAATATCCTTACCGTAAAGTGTCGTTTCCTGCGCAACAAGCAGAAGTTCCTTAACGCCGCCCTCAACAAGCTTCTTTGCCTGCTCCACAAGGTCCTCAATCGGATAACTTCTAAAACGTCCGCGAATCTTCGGAATAATGCAGTATGTGCAGCATTTATCACAGCCTTCCGCTATTTTAAGATATGCATAGTGCCCGCCTGTTGTGACAAGCCTTTTAGAATTATTATCAGGCAGCCTGCTCAAATCTTCAAACGAAGTACACTCATTTCCTGAAAGAACACTGTCGAGTACTTCCGCTATCTTGTCATATGATGCAGTTCCGATTATTGCATCAACCTCCGGAATCTCATCTATTATTTCATGTTTATACCGCTGTGCCATACAGCCTGAGACTATAAGTGCCTTACATGAGCCGGCCTTCTTTAATTCTGCCATGGCAAGTATTGTATCTACGCTTTCTTCCTTTGCATCATTTATAAAACAACATGTATTAACTACAATTATTTCAGCTTCATTTTCATCATCAGTAAAGGTAATATCCCTGCCGGAAAGACTTCCCATCATCATTTCCGTATCAACAAGGTTTTTGTCACAGCCAAGTGAAATAAACATTAACTTCATCAGAACATACTCCTTGGTTAGCATTATTTTTTCATTTTACAATCTTTCTTTATAAAAATCAAGTTTACGCCGTTTAAATCTTATTGTATAATCAACTGGTGTATTAACACAAATATAACATCGGAGAATAACATGAGTATTTTAAATGTAGTAAATTTAAGTCATGGTTTTGGAGACAGAGCCATTTTTAACAACGTATCCTTCCGTTTATTAAAGGGGGAACACATAGGTCTTGTAGGTGCCAACGGCGAAGGCAAGTCAACTTTTATGAATATAGTCACAGGTAAATTAATGCCGGATGAGGGCAAAGTTGAATGGTCAAAAAACGTGCGTGTAGGCTATCTTGACCAGCACACGGTACTTACCGCCGGAATGGCCATACGCGACGTATTAAAATCAGCCTTTTCCTACCTGTTTGAATTAGAGACAAGAATGAATGAAATTTGCGATAAAATGGGAGAAGCCGATGAGGATACAATGATGGAAATGATGGAGGAATTAGGTGTAATACAGGACACTCTTACCCTTCATGATTTTTATATTATTGATTCCAAGGTTGAGGAGGTTGCCCGTGCATTAGGACTTATGGACATTGGCCTTGACCGTGATGTTACAGATTTAAGCGGCGGACAGAGAACCAAAGTACTTTTGGGCAAGCTTTTGCTTGAAAAGCCGGACATTCTGCTTCTTGACGAGCCTACCAATTACCTGGATGCCGAGCATATCGAATGGTTAAAGCGTTATCTTACGGAGTATGAAAATGCATTTATTCTGATTTCGCACGATATTCCTTTCCTGAACAGCGTTGTAAACCTTATTTATCATATGGAAAACCAGGAGCTTAACCGTTATGTAGGAAACTATGATAAGTTCCTTGAGGTATATGAAGTTAAAAAAGCCCAGCTTGAGGCTGCATATAACAAACAGCAGCAGAAAATCAGGGATTTAGAGGATTTTGTTGCAAGAAACAAGGCGCGTGTCGCTACGCGTAATATGGCAATGTCGCGCCAGAAAAAATTAGATAAAATGGACATAATTGAACTGGCAAAAGATAAACCAAAACCGGAATTCAACTTTAAAGAGGCAAGAACTGCCGGAAAATATATTTTTGAAACAAAAGATCTGGTCATCGGTTACGACGAACCACTCTCTTCACCTCTCAATCTTTCAATGGAACGAGGCGAAAAAATTGCTCTGATTGGGGCTAACGGAATCGGAAAAACCACTCTCTTAAGAAGCATTCTCGGACTGAATAAGCCAATAAGCGGCAATGCTGTTATGGGCGACTACATTTATCTGGGATATTTTGAGCAGGAAGTAAATGGCACAAGCAATACATGCATCGATGAAATATGGGCTGAATTTCCGTCATATACCCAGTACGAGGTAAGGTCCGCCCTTGCCAAGTGCGGACTCACAACAAAACATATCGAAAGCCAGGTAAGAGTATTAAGCGGTGGCGAACAGGCAAAAGTGCGTTTATGTAAATTAATCAACCG
This sequence comes from Lachnospiraceae bacterium, assembly GCA_051880495.1. Taxonomy (GTDB): domain Bacteria; phylum Bacillota; class Clostridia; order Lachnospirales; family Lachnospiraceae; genus MGBC120314. The sequence continues at coordinate 14,483 of JBJEOB010000130.1, read as the reverse complement.
CGAGACAAATGTACTTGCCCTCGACGAGCCTACAAACCATCTTGACACAGATGCCAAGGAGGAATTAAAAAGAGCCCTGAAAGCATATAAAGGTAGTATAATCCTTATCTGCCATGAGCCCGAATTCTACGAAGACATCGTATCACAAGTATGGGACTGCTCTAAATGGAGCACCAAAATATAGTCAAAAAGAGGAAGCATTATGCTTCCTCTTCTGTTTCTTCATCTTCACCTAAAATCTTAACTTTTCTTTCATATACTTCTTCAACGGCAATTGAAAGAGGCTTGTTATTTGGAACAGATGCCATCGGTTCATCGCCATCAATAATCTGTCTTGCTCTCTTTGCTGTTGCAAGAACGATTGAATATCTGCTCTGTACTATTGGCTGTTCACCCGGTTCAATATCTCCGTTAACAACTTCCATAATTTCTGAATATGATGGATGTAACATATCTTTTTCTCCTTCCAATGGTTCCTACGACCATATCTTATACTATTATTAAATAAGTTTTCAAATTTCGCAACCCTTTTTTAAGAAAATTTACTCATTTTCTTCAACAGAATCCCTGCTGTAGAAACGATTTGCTATTGTTTCAGGCATTAACGCCGACAAAATAATCATTCCTCCGTCCGTAACAATGATTCCCTTGGTTTTTCTTCCCTTGGTCGCATCAATTACGGTTCCCTGGTCTTTCGCATTTTGAACCATTCTTCTTGACGGTGCCGAATCGGGACTTATGATTGCAACAATTTTACTTGAGTTTACTACATTTCCGAATCCGATATTAATTAATTTAGCCACATTCTGCCTCTCTTACTCAATATTCTGAATCTGTTCACGTACCTTTTCAATCTCAGTCTTTAAATCAATTGCTTTTTGTGAAATTGCTATGTTGTTAGCTTTAGAAAGAGTTGTATTGGCTTCACGGTTCATTTCCTGTGCAATAAAATCAAGCTTTCTGCCTATACCCTCTTCATTTCCGTTAAGTAGTTCATTTTTCATACTGCTTATGTGACTCTTTAAGCGTACCATTTCTTCATCGACACATATTTTATCAGCATAGAGAACTACTTCCGTAGCAATTCTGCTCTCATCAATTGTTGTATCACCCAATATTTCGTGAACCTTATCAATAAGCTTGTTTCGATAATCGCGAAGTATCGCCTCACTGTTGGATGTTATGTAATCAATCATCTCAAGCATTCCGTTAAGCTTATCAACAAGGTCATTTTTAAGATGCTCACCCTCAGCATTTCTTGCCATTGCTATCTGCTCACATGCCTTAACAAATGCTTCCTCGGTAACCTTATACAATTCATCCTCTTCCGGTTCCTTATCTTCAGTCACCAGAATTTCAGGATATCTTGAAAGAGTAGAAACCCTGATATCATTCTCAAGGTTAAACTTTTCAGACATTTCCTTAAAAATATCAAGATACTTTAATGCAAGAGTCTCATTGTACTGAATGTCAACCTGCGCATCAGCAACATTTTCATAAGAGATATAAATATCCACTTTACCTCTTGTAACATATTTCTTAAGCATTGCCTTTAAATTGCTTTCATAGGCATTAAGCTTTTTAGGCATTTTGATTGAAAGATCAAGATATCTGTGATTCACAGATTTCATTTCAACAGTAACCTTATAATTTTCCCCCACTGCTTCGCCACGACCAAAACCGGTCATACTATTAATCATTTTATTTTCCATACCTTTCCTGAGGCTTTTCCCCACATAGTAGTATATCAGAAAAGCTGATATTTTCAAGCATTTCTATAAACATCTGCTCTCATGACATGTAAAATACAGTAACTGATGTTTTTTGCCAAGTTTAGACAGAAACTCCATTGCGTTCCCCATATGCTCCCGGTCAAGATTGCAGAACGGATCATCGAGAATAACAAACGGTTTCTCATCCCGGAACATTGCCGAAATCAATGCAAACCTTGTACAAAGTGAAAACATATCCCTGTAACCCGTACTGTAATACTCAGCACCGCGCTTTGCACCATAATCTTCTATCATTACATTCAGATCTATATCTACCGTTACGTTGTCCATAAGATGCCCGTTAATCATTCCAACGTACTCTGCGAATGCATCTTTCATATTCTGAATGTATTTTGTCTTATAACGTTCATTTGCAGTAGCAAGATACTCCTTAGTCAGACTAAGAATTTCATAATTTCTTGTACATTCCCTTAATTCTTCGGTCAGATTTTCCTTTTCCTGTATAAGATCATTTTCGTCTTCATCAGAATTAATCAGTGAATCCATTCTTCTTACAATGGCATTCTTTTCTTCCATAACACTCATTAATTCAGTGTTAACCATATTTTCATTCTTCTGAAGCTCTGAAAGCTCATACTGCGGCTTAACAAGTCCCCTGATTTTATCCATTTCATTGTTGCTTTCAAATTCATCAAGCTGGTTTTTGGCTTTTTCATTAATCTCGGCAAGCTGCTTAAATTCTTTTATTTTACCCTCTATTTCGGTCAATGCCCTTAAAATGCTGCCTGACTGTTCAATCTGGAAACATTTAATATAATTTTCCAGTTCCTTTGTAATCTGCTCTTTCTTAACGGTGTACTCTCTTAAAGATATCTTTGCACAGTCAAGACGCTCATCGTATTCCTCAATCTTAAGGTCGTACTCTTTTTTGACCCTGCTGCTTCCAACAAACCAGTGCACAATGCCTGTTACAAATAAAACCAGTCCCAGGACTGCACATCCGACAGGTATATATATGCTAAGTTCAGTCATTACCCACAAAAACACACCACATCCGGCAGAAAGTATTCCAAGGAGCATCAATACAATATTTAAAACCGGTGTTTTTTTATGCAGCTGATACTGTGCGGTAAGGCCATCCTTGCGATATTCAAGTTCCTTAATGTTCTCGCTCTCATCCTTGTATTTCTGATCCCATATTTCAAGTGAATCATAATCGTCTTTTTTACTTGAAATATCCTTAATCAGTTCAGGTTTTTCAAAGAACAGTGTAGCGGCATCCAATTTGCTCTTGGTATCAAGATAATTCTTTACAAGCGAATCATAATGTGATTTCTTTGCTTTCAGGCCGTCATATTCGCTGGCTTTTTTGATATCTTCTTTGAGTTTTTTCAGCTTATTGAAATATTCAATTCTTAAGTTTTCAAGTTCAGCCTTTCTTGCCTTTAACTCCTCAACCGACTCAGTCCTGTTCATCAGCGCATCGAGTTCCCTGTCGATTTCGTGAAGCCTTGTCTCTATTTCGGCAATTCTTCCCCTGTCTCCGGTTTTCTTATAAAACCTTAACCTGTCGTCAATCAAAGCAACTGCACTCTGATAATTTTCAACCTCGCCATTATTCTGTCTGCTGTTAAGCTTGGCAGTCATACTGTCATTCATTGCCGGTTCTTTCCCCTGCTGTGCAATATATGTGCTTCGCTCAAATCCGAATGCATCTATGCCAAATAACTCCTCTCCCGGTCTGTCACCAAGATCATTGCACTGTGCACCGGTAATTTCATTGTACAGCTTATAGGTATCCTCTTTGTCTCTTTTACCGAAAAACCTTTCTATCCTGTATACCTTGTCTCCTGCTTCAAATACAATATATCCGCCGTATCTTCCACCCTGCCAAGGCATATACTTGTTACGCTCATTTTCAGTAATTGACTTTTTTGTGGTATAATCCATTCCGTAGAACATAGCCTTAATAAATGCGGCAAATGTGGATTTTCCCCAGCCGTTTTCTTCCAGGATAATATTTAATCCGTCAGTAAAATCATGCTTATATTCATGAAGTTTTCCAAAATTTTCTATGTAGCAGCTTCTCAGCTTCATCAGTTTAATTCCTCCCCTGATAATGCTTTAATTCCTGTTAAAATGATTTGCTCTTTTTCATCATCACCCAGACATGACGCAAGTACAAGTCTGATAAATTCACCTTTTAATGTTGCATCAAACTGATATTCCTCGAAATTGATTTCCGCCCTCGTCAAATCCTTGACCTTACCAAAATAAAAACGCTCAAGCAATATCTTCTCAAGATATTTTATGTCCTTCTCAGCCTCCATCGGAATTGTACCCGTCAAAACAACCTTGACAAGATTGTCTTCGGAAATACCCATGATGGCATCTTCCATCTTCTTCTGAATTTTTATAGTTGTATCAATACCCGAGATATCTATTACCTTTTCATAGAGCGTTCTCTGGGCAAGCGGTACAAATTCAGTAGTCAGGTTTCCACTGTCAATATTAAGGACAACAAAACCCTTAGTTCCGCATTCGTCAAAGCCTCTTCCCTCAAGGCATCCGCAATATGCATAAACGCCCCTTGCATCGAGTGTTCCGCTCTTGTAGGAGTGAATATGTCCAAGTGCGAGATAATCAATATTTTTATTCCTTAATTCCTTTAAATTAATCTGCTCGGCCCTATTTTTTGAAACTGTGCCTGCCTCCTGGCCATGGAGCATTACAATATTAAATCTTCTTGAATCTAATATAAGCGAATCGTATATTTTATCAGAGTTATCATTATTGAGTTCAACTCCACAAATTACGACATCCTCAAATTCATATTTTGTCCATGTATCTTTGAAGAAATATAAATTTTCCGGTTTATCCGGCATTTCAGCCATAAAATTAACGCTGTCATGATTACCCTTTAAATACAGAAATGAAATTCCGGGATTAGAACGTATTGCGTCCAGAACCGTATTCCTGACCTTTGCAGAAACATTCCTTGTGTCAAACATGTCACCTGCAATCATTATGACCGAAACCCAGTTTTTACGTGCATATTCAATCATCTTAAGAAAAGTCATCAATATTTCATTTTTTCTTTCCTTCGCCTTCTCCTTAGGCAATGTTGATTCCATCTTTGAATCAAGATGTAAATCGCCACAATGAATTATTTTCATAGAAATCCCCATCTTCTCTAATAATCTAAACGCATAATACAACCATTATACAATTTAAACTTTATTATACACCATAAAAAAACACGTTTCAAGAAAAAAGGTATCTGATATTTGTATAATACCAGATACCCTTATACATCATCTTTATTCTGTTGGAATTATTTATCCTCTGCTGTTTCAATAGGTGTATAATTAACAATCTTGGCAAAATCAAGCTTTAAGCTTGCACCGCCTACCAGACCGCCGTCTATATTCGGCATTGCAAATAATCCCGGTGCATTATCTGCCGTAACACTTCCGCCGTACAGAATACGGATTGAACCTGCAATCTCATAATCATATAACTCTGCCACAAGTGCTCTTATCTGGGCACATACATCCTCAGCCTGCTGATTGGTTGCAACTCTTCCTGTTCCGATTGCCCAGATTGGCTCATATGCAATAATAACCTTGGCAACCTGTTCAGGTTCAAGTCCCTTTAAGGCTGTCTTAATCTGAATTCTTAAATGATCATATGTAATTCCAAGTTCTCTCTGTTCAAGAGTTTCACCGCAGCAGAGAATCGGAATCATACCGTATTCGATTGCTCTTGCTACTTTCTTATTTACTCTGTCATTGGATTCCGAAAAATACTCTCTTCTCTCTGAGTGGCCGATTATAATATACTCTACACCTGCATCCACCAACATATCCGGGGAAACCTCACCCGTGAATGCACCTTTTGACTCAAAATACATATTCTGTGCACCAATCTTAATATTAGTTCCCTCTAATACCTGTTTTGCCACAGTAATATCAATCAATGGTACACAAATAACGACATCTGCGTCGGCACCGGCTACTAATGGCTTAAGTTCCTCCAGAAACTTGGCAGCCTCAGATGGAGTTTTATTCATTTTCCAGTTTCCTGCAATAATTTTCTTTCTCATGGCATTACCTCCGATACACTATTATAATTTATTATACCACACATTATTACAAAAATGTGAAAAATTTCACACTTTTATGAAAAATTTTTGCGACTACAGCTAAAAATATCAACTGCAGTCGCAATAAAATACCATTTGAAATACTAATTACTTATCATCAGCTGCTGCTACACCCGGAAGTTCCTTGCCTTCAAGGAATTCAAGTGAAGCTCCGCCGCCTGTTGAAATATGTGTCATCTTGTCACCGAAACCAAGATTGTTAACAGCTGAAGCTGAATCACCGCCGCCGATAATTGTTGTTGCGCCTTCAAGGTTAGCAAGAGCCTTGGCAACCTCAACAGTACCTTTAGCAAAGTTAGGCATTTCGAAACATCCCATAGGTCCGTTCCATACAACTGTCTTAGCATCCTTTAATGCGTCTGTAAACAGCTCGCATGTCTTAGGTCCGATATCAAGACCTTCCCAGTCAGCAGGAATCTCACCAAGTCCGCAGACTTTAGTATTGGCATCGTTAGAGAAAGCATCTGCAGCGATATTATCTACAGGTGTAAGTAACTTAACGCCCTTAGCCTTAGCCTTTTCTTCCATTTCAAGAGCATACTGCTTGTAATCCTCTTCAAGAAGAGACTTACCAACAGGATAACCATGAGCTGCCATAAATGTATAAGCCATACCGCCGCCGATAATCAATGTATCTACCTTATCAAGAAGATTCTCGATTACAGGAATCTTAGAAGAAACCTTAGAACCGCCAAGAATAGCTACGAATGGTCTTACAGGGTTGTTTACTGCATTTCCAAGGAAATCAATTTCCTTCTGCATAAGATAACCAACAACATTAGAGCCTCCCTTAGCAGTAATGTACTTTGTAACAACTGCTACAGAAGAATGTGCTCTGTGTGCAGAACCAAATGCATCACATACATATACATCTGCAATGTCAGCAAGTTCCTTAGCAAAAGCTTCTCCTGCCTTCTCAGGCTTGGTTTCCTCTTCACCACGGAAACGTGTATTTTCAAGAAGAATGATTTCTCCATCCTTCATTGCTGCAACTGCTTCCTTAACATTTTCACCAACAACTGCATCGTTAGCAACAAACTTTACTTCCTGACCCATAATTTCTGAAAATCTCTTTGCAACAGGTGCTAATGAGAAGTTAGCATCAGGTCCCTTTGGCTTACCAAGATGTGAGCAAAGAATAACCTTTCCGCCATCTGCAACAAGCTTCTTGATTGTTGGAACAGCAGCTACAAGTCTATTTTCATCTGTAATCTTACCGTCAATGATTGGTACGTTAAAGTCAACACGTACTAATACTCTCTGGCCTTTAACATTGATATCATCTACTGATTTCTTATTAAGCATGATATGTGCCTCCTTAAATTCTTATATGCAAAAAGGGCCCGGTCCTATAGGTTTCCCTACATAACCGGACCCAAATTGGATCATATTAATCTGAACCGATTATACTGTCTGCCGGATTGTCTAAATTAACCTAATTCAGCGAAATACTTAATTGTTCTTACCATCTGGCTTGTGTATGAGTTCTCATTGTCATACCATGAAACAACCTGAACATGTGTATTTCCATCTTCCATAGGAGCTACCATTGTCTGTGTTGCATCGAATAATGAACCATATCTCATACCGATTACATCGCTTGAAACGATTTCATCTGTGTTGTAACCAAAGCTCTCTGTCTGAGCAGCCTTCATAGCTTCATTAACCTGATCCTTTGTTACAGAACCCTTAACAACAGCTACAAGAATTGTTGTAGAACCTGTTGGAGTTGGAACTCTCTGAGCAGATCCGATTAACTTACCGTTTAATTCAGGAATAACTAAGCCGATTGCCTTAGCAGCACCTGTTGAGTTAGGAACAATGTTCTGAGCACCTGCTCTTGATCTTCTCTTGTCACCCTTTCTCTGTGGTCCGTCAAGAATCATCTGGTCACCTGTGTAAGCATGAACTGTTGTCATGATACCAGACTGAATTGGAGCTAAATCATTAAGAGCCTTAGCCATAGGAGCTAAACAGTTAGTTGTACAAGAAGCTGCTGAAATGATTGTATCATCCTTTGTTAATGTTGTATGGTTTACATTGTAAACGATTGTTGGAAGATCGTTACCAGCCGGAGCTGAGATAACTACTTTCTTAGCACCTGCATCGATATGAGCCTGTGCCTTAGCCTTGCTTGTGTAGAAACCTGTACACTCTAATACTACATCTACATCAAGTTCTCCCCAAGGAAGTTCTGCTGCGTTAGCCTTAGCATAGATTGTAATCTTCTTGCCATTAACTGTGATTGAATCCTCACCATAAGATACAGAGCTTGCATACTTGTATGTTCCCTGAGCTGTATCATACTTTAATAAATGAGCTAACATTTCCGGGCTTGTTAAATCGTTGATTGCAACAACTTCATATCCTTCAGCATCAAACATCTGTCTGAATGCAAGACGTCCAATACGTCCGAAACCGTTAATCGCTACCTTTACTGCCATTTTTGTAATCCTCCTAAAATGTGAATTAAAGTTTGTTAAAAAAATTTCAACCAAATATATATTACTAAATTTGGCAAAAAATATCAAGTGAAAATTACGATTAAATTTTGATGTTTTTTGTGCAAATTCACCATAAATCAATTATGAACCACAATATCCCATTTTATTCCAAAATTTCATAACTTCCGTTTAGCCTATTATCGTTGCCCCGCCCATGACATATTCTCCGTCATAGAAAACAACAGCCTGTCCGGGTGTAACTGCACGTACCGGTTCATCAAAAATACATTCAACTTTTCCATCCGGCAGTTTCTTAAGTGTTGCCCATGCTCCCTGATGATTATAGCGGATTTTGGCAAAAACACGTATTTCATTATCAATGTCTGCAATCGACATATAATTCATATGGTCAGCAATAAGTCTGTCCGTGAAAATCTCTTCGTTATCTGAAATCACTACTTCATTTGTGTCAGGCCTGATTTCTTTAACAAATACAGGATGTCCCATTGAAAGATTAAGTCCCTTTCTCTGTCCGACCGTGTAATGATAAATTCCCTTATGTGTTCCGAGCACATTTCCTAAAGTATCAACGAAATTACCCGGAACGCATGATAATGACCCGTTTTTTTCAATAAAGCCGGCGTAATCATTGTCAGGGATAAAACAGATATCCTGGCTGTCAGGTTTATGTGCCACCATAAGACCTGCATCCTCTGCAATCTTTCGTATTTCTTCTTTTGTATAGTCACCTATCGGCATAAGTGTTCTTTTTAGCTGCTCCTGGGTCAGGTTATAGAGTGCGTATGTCTGGTCTTTTTTGGCAGTTACCGAATTACGTATTGCATACCGCCCGTTTTTAAGCTTCTCCACTCTGGCATAATGACCCGTTGCAATATAATCTGCTCCTATCTCAAGACTCCTGTTTAGAAGCGCTTCCCACTTAACATATCTGTTACATGCAATACACGGATTGGGTGTTCTTCCATGTGCATACTCATCCAGAAAATAATCTATGACATTTTTTCTGAATTCTTCTTTAAAGTTCATTACATAATATGGTATTCCTATCTGGTTTGCCACGCGTCTTGCATCATCAACGGCGCTGATTCCGCAGCATCCCTGACCATTACGCTCCTCCTCGTTATAGTCATCCTGCCATATCTGCATCGTCACACCGATAACATCATAGCCCTGTTTTTTAAGAAGATAGGCGGCGACCGACGAATCCACGCCGCCGGACATACCAACTACTACTTTTTTAGCTGACATATTACCTCCAATTATTTCTCTTTGTTATCATTTTATACTCATCTGATTTTTTACGCAATTCAAAAACAAATTTTTTTACCGCCTCAACCGTTTTATCAACCTCTTCAAAGGTGGTTTCTGCAGATACCGTAAGACGAAGTGTACCGTATGCGACGCTTTCCGGTACTCCCATTGCCTTTAACACATGGGATAATGATGCTTCACTTGCCGTACAGGCCGAGCCGCTTGATGCACAGATTCCTTCCATATCAAGCATTACAAGCAGAGAATTTCCGTCAATAAACTGGAAAGAAAAGCTTGCATTTCCCGGGAGCCTTTTTGTTCTCGAGCCATTTAATCTTGAAAAAGGTATTTCCGATAATATCCTTCCCACCAGATAATCTCTTACTCTGGCTTGCTTATGCATATTTTCAGGCAAATGCTGATGTTCCACCTGTGCCGCCTTAGCCATTCCTACAATACCCGGAACATTTTCCGTACCGGCACGCATATGCCTTTCCTGTCCCCCGCCAAACATAAGCGGAGATAGCTTAATTCCGTCCCTCACATACAGAAATCCGATTCCCTTAGGTCCATGTATTTTATGACTGCTGGCGCTTAACATATCAATATTTAACTTTTTCACGTCAATCGGCACATGACAATATGCCTGTACAGCATCCGTATGGAACAGAACACCTTTATTTCTCGCGATTTGTCCTATCTCGCCTACCGGCTCTATAGTTCCTATTTCATTGTTTGCAAACATTATCGAGATTAGTATTGTATCATCCCTTATGGATTTTAAAAGTTCATACCTGTTTATCATACCATATTCATCCACATTCAGATACGTTATTTCAAATCCTTTTTGTTCCAGATATTTACAGGTATTCATAATGGCATGGTGCTCTATCTTTGACGTTATTATATGCTTTCCCTTGTCTTTATAATTCTCCGCAGCATTTCTAAGTGCCCAGTTGTCAGCCTCAGTTCCTCCTGATGTAAAATAGATTTCCTTATCATCCGCATTGAGAGTCTTGGCAATTATGCTTCTGGCATTGTCAACTGCCTTTTTATTTTCAGCTCCAAATTCATATATACTTGAAGGATTGCCATATTTTTCGCCATAATATGGCCACATTGCTTCTAATACTTCATTTTTTACAAAAGTTGTTGCAGCATTATCCATATAAATCATCGTTTTGTCCCCGCTCATTTCACTGAATCTATTAATATCTTATGCCATGGCACCATATAATGCTAATGAGAACTTTAGGAATAACGATAATGAAAATAAATACAATTCTGAAAGGCACTTTAATTCTGACCGCTGCGGGTGTAATTAGCAGACTTCTCGGTTTTTTTTACAGAATATTTCTTACCGGCATCATAGGTGCCGAAGGACTTGGCTTATATCAGATGGTGTCTACATGTGCGCTTGTATGCATGGCGATATCAAACAGCGGCATTTCAATTGCCATCTCCCGCTACAGTGCATTGTTTACAGGCAAAAACGAGCATAACAGAAGCAGGCACACTTTAGTGCTCGGTATGGCAGTTTCCTTTGCCATTTCTATATTATGCAGCCTGGTACTTTACTTTTTTTCACCTTTATTGGCCGAGTATGTTTTAAAAGATGCACGCTGTGCACTCCCTCTTAAAATCATGGCGTTTATGATTCCTCTAAGCGTCATACATAACTGTGTCTGCAGCTATTATATCGGCATAGGCAATGCCGTTATACCTGCCATTTCCCAGCTTTTAGAGCAGATTACAAGAATCGGGTGTGTATATCTGGTGTTTGCCGTGCGCCAAAACAGCGGACTGCCTGTGACAGTCGCAACAGGAATTCTGGGGCTGGTACTGGGTGAATTCTTTTCCTGCCTTTTCTGCATTACTGCATGTAATTTTAACAAAAATGATATTTTTATCCAAAATGCCTCTTCGCTTTTTAATGACATTATCAAAATGGCAATCCCTTTTTCGGTCAATAGGATAATATTAAGCGTACTTCACAGTCTGGAAGCAATACTTATACCATCAATGCTTCGTCAATTCGGTCTTAGTGTATCCGAAAGCCTAAGTACATACGGTATTCTTTCCGGAATGGCATTTCCACTTATAATGCTTCCTTCGACGCTTGTCAATTCATTTTCACAGATGCTGCTTCCTGCCGTTTCCAAAGCGTCATCAGACAGTAACGATTCTGTTAAGCGGACCGTACATACTGCCTTTGAATACAGCATGATTATCGGCATATTCTGCCTTGGCGCATTTATAATATGGGGCGATGAGGCAGGAATGCTTCTGTTCAACGAAATCAGTGTAGGCAAATACGTCACGGCATTAGCCTGGATGTGCCCGTTTCTGTATATTAGCACAACTCTTTCAAGTATACTTAACGGCATGGGGCAGACAAAAACAACCCTTTTTCTTGATGTAACCTCACATATGCTAAGAATATTTATAATTATAATTTTAATCCCGCGAACCGGTATAATCGGATTTCTGCTGGCTTTTCTGATAAGTGAAATATATCTGGCCGTATTCTGTATTATAAACACGAACAAATTATGCTCTATCGAGTTTGACTGTTTAAGATGGATTATAGAGCCCTGCATCTCACTTGCCGTTTCAATCGGAGTATGCATCGGACTTCACTCGTATATAAATGACACCTTTAGAAACCTTCCGGCAATTATAACGCTCATTATTTCAGGCGGAATTATGCTTTTAACATACTATTTCTTTATGTTTATTCTCTTTGCGAAAAAAAGGACTGTCACCTAAATGACAGTCCTAAAATCACATCAGAAGAATTATACTCTTGAAAGGTATTCACCTGTTCTTGTATCAATCTTAATTACATCATCCTGATTTACAAATAATGGAACATATACTGTTGCACCTGTTTCAACTACAGCCGGCTTTGTTGCACCTGTTGCAGTATCACCCTTAACACCAGGCTCTGTCTCTGTAATCACAAGTTCTACAAAAAGAGGTGGTTCAATGGCAAATACCTGTCCGTTGTGTGAACAAAGCTTAACCATTTCATTCTCTTTAACAAACTTTAATGAATCACCTACGCTGTCAGCACCAAGTGTAACCTGCTCGAATGTTGTTGTATCCATAAAATTGTATAAATCACCATCTCTGTACAGATACTGATATTCAGATCTCTCGATGTGTGCCTGTGGTAACTTTTCTGTTGGTCTGAAAGTCTTTTCAACAACACCACCACTCTTAATATTCTTTAACTTTGTTCTAACAAATGGAGAACCCTTACCAGGCTTTACATGCTGAAATTCTATAATTGTATAGATATTTCCTTCCATTTCAACTGTTAATCCGTTTTTAAAATCTCCTGCCTGAACCATTGTTCTGGTATACCTCCTTGGAATAATCTTATAATATTTTATAATAAACACTTACATTTAGCAAGATATTTTTATATTTTTTGGAACAATTATAGGTTATTGTACTCTTTCATAATAGTTTCGTATATTTCAAACAGGCTTTTTCCGTCTGTTTCTACAACAATATCTGCAGTATCATCATAAATGTCAATTCTGGCATCCATGAGGTTTTGTATTTTAGTTCTTAAATCTTCTCCCTTAAGCAGGGGACGCGTTTCATCTCCCGACAGACGTCTTAAAAGCTCATCAACAGACGTGTCAAGAAAAATAGTTTTGCCAAGCTTATGTAAAAGCTTCTGGTTTTCCTCTCTCACCGGCAGTCCTCCACCCACGGAAATAACCGTAGATTTCGTGATGGTGTATTTGTCATCCTCTTCACCGAGAAACATCTTAAGTACCCTTGTCTCAAGATTACGAAAATATTCCTCGCCATCCGTTGCAAATATATCGCTTATGGAGCGTCCTTCAAGCTTTTCAATAAATTCATCGGTATCAACAAAATCCATCTGCTGTCTGTCAGATAACCATTTGCCGAAGGTCGTCTTACCACACCCCATAAAACCAATCAAAATGATGTTAGTCATGTATATTCATTGCCTCTTTCATTTTCTCAAGTACCGCCTTCACATTCTCAGGTGAAACCGTAATATCATTCCACAGTTCATATGCTGCAATCCCCTGATATAAAAGCATTTTAAGCCCGTTATAAGCAGCTCCGCCATTATCCTCAACAAGCTTCATAAAACGTGTCTTTGCCGGATTATAAATGATATCCATGCCTGTATGAATCTTTTTATAAAAGCCTGCGTCATCTATTACAACGTCATCAACATACGGAAATAGCCCGACGCTGGTTGTCTGAACACACAGAAACCTTTCGTCAGGCAGTTTATCGTAATCACTCATAAGCATAGGCTGTACCACGCTTCTATTATATTCCTTATTTACCGCATCTGCAATATCTTTTGCCTTATCAAAAGTCCGATTAAGAAGATAAATTTCAGATGCGCCCTCCCTTGCAAGCAAAAATGCAATAGCTCTTGATGCACCTCCTGCTCCAAGGATAATGATGTTCTCATTCTTAACAGTTACGCCCTCATCCGTAAGGCTTCTGTGAAAACCGATTATATCCGTATTATATCCCTTATAACCGCCATCTACTGATACAAGCGTATTAACTGCGCCAATCGCCCTTGCAAGCGGGTCAATATCCTTAAGGCTTGCAATAACTGCCTGTTTGTGAGGCACCGTAACATTTAAACCCAAAACATTTAAAGCCTTAGCTCCCTTAACAGCCGTATCAACATCATCATTTAAAACCTTAAATGTTACATATGCCAGATTGTTTCCGGTAAGTTCTGCTACAGTATTATGAATTAACGGTGAAATTGAATGTTCCACCGGATTGCCTATAAGTCCGCATACTCGCGTTTTGCCATTGATTTGCATATTATTTACCCCGTTTTGCCATCTT
>JBJEOB010000129.1:0-1848 GCA_051880495.1 Lachnospiraceae bacterium | reverse complement strand
CATATATGATATTATTGTTTTTCAAATTGCAGATTATCCTCCCGTCAACGGCTACGTTTCTTGTATTGTAAACATATTTATCCAATCCAAAATCATCTTGTGATTCGTTTAATTTTAGGAATCGAGGATTTCCCTGTTCTATACCCTGAAGAATATTATTATTGCTATCACTATAACAATAAGGATTCTCCACTAAAAACGTACCATTGTAAGGCACAACTGTAGGGGATGTTGTCATTGCGTTTTTATGCAAAGTGCATTTATATTCTCCGTTCTTAATTACGGAATCAATATTTATGACAGAAAACTGAGATTTTACAAAATCGTTTACGAAAATAAGGTTTCCATTCATATCTACATTTGCACTGAGCAATTCATCTTTGCCATTTCCTTTGCGGAAATAAGATGCAATTAACTTTTTGTCTTCCAACCGTCTTATCTCCAAGAAACAACCATCAAATGGGTTGTTCTTGGAGATTACCAGAATACTGTCCTTGTAAACGAAGAAATCAGAGCTTCCAACATATACCGAATCATTTACATTCAACAAATCTTCTTTACAGTGGGTTGCATTGGAAAGTACATTCTCGTCCAAATATGCAACTTGATAATCAGTTTCTGTAACGCAGCCGATTATAGAGAAAACGATTAAACTCGCCGTCAGAATCTTCTTCATAATGTTCTATGTATAAAGTTTGATTGAAATGTTTATTTTTTCTCCGTTCATGAACAGGAAGCATCCACAAGTACAGTATAATCCCCGTATGGGGTTGATACCTTTTCTTTCCTTTTAATGTTGCATGTTCCCTTTTCGCCTACACAATGAATCGTTACAATTTTTCCATCAGCATTGGGGAATGTTGCATCGCACTCCGTCAAAGCCTCAACATTTTCAGAAAACACAACAGACGCATAGCACTTTGCATTAAAGATAACGTCATTTTGTATAAGTCCTATGACGGTTGTCACAAACATTATCATGACCAAATATTTAATAGCTTTGTCCATTTTCAATTCACTTTATTACCCATTACAGACAATTCATATTTCACTTGTTTCCCTGAACATGAGGCAGTAAGTTTGAATTCATTGTCAGGTATTTGACAAATACCTTTACCTTTACATTCAAGATAAGCAGATGCAATTGTAACAAATCCTTTTTTTGCTGTCGCGGTTACTTCGCAATAGGAAAGTGCTTCGACATCATCTGAGATGACTTCATTGAGAATTACTGCATGTGACTGATAAGCCTTCACACCACCATATCCCGATATGATGGCAACCGCTGCAATGCACAGCGTTGTCAGAATCTTCTTCTTGTTCATAATTATACATTTTTTGAAATTCGACTGCAAAATTATGAAAAACATTCAGCAAAAACAAGTTTTCAGGGTAGATTTCTACTGATGTGTAGTATATGGTAATTCATCGCTGATTATCAGAGGATTATAATAAGCAATAAGGTGTAATGTAGTATAATTAGGGGTAGATTATGTGTTTTCATGTAACATGAAGCAAACAAAATGACACACAAAAAGTAGAATATGGGAGCGTGTCCTGTCTGATTCTGACAACGAGTATCTGTCAACAGTTGACAGCAAAGCCAAGGATGAATTCGGGGATTGCTCAACAATCCTCTCGGCTTCATCCATGATTTTCGCATTCCTGCCGCATGACCAAAGCATTGTCAGCAGCAATGCAATAAGTAACGTAAAATATGCCTTAGTCCTATTCATTGCCATTAAAGATGCTTATGATAGACATAGAGTATGGTGAGAAGTAATATCACAACGCCTCAATTTCTTCCTCTGGCAAGCCTGTAGCTTTATGAATGTCAGGAATAGACAT
>JBJEOB010000128.1:0-1859 GCA_051880495.1 Lachnospiraceae bacterium | reverse complement strand
CATACAGATACTGACTCGTTATCAGATTATGACAGCTGTGTGCCACACAGCTGTTGATTTCTTATACAGAAAGAGAGGCAAATTAAATGACAGACAGGAACTATGAAATACTAGAGCATATAGCAGTGCTGAGCGAGAATGCAAGCGGTTGGAGAAAGGAACTTACTCTGACCAAGTGGTTCGACAATGAACCCAAGTATGATATTCGCGACTGGAACAGTGACTATACCAAGTGCGGCAAAGGCATCACGCTTGGTAATGATGAGCTGAATGTGCTTATGGAATGCAAGTCAAAACTTGAAGAATTGTAAAGATAAAAGGCACCGCCAAGGTGCCGTACATACAATAACCTATGTCGAATGGTTTGAGTTGATACTGTAAACCGAGCACATTATAATAATATTATAGTGCAGAGATTAACTGATTCTTCAAAGGAAGGGGAGAATATTTTTGATTAAAAATATAAATATGTGTGAATGCGCTACATTTGATAAGGATGGTGCAAGTATTAGCGATTGCAAAAAGATTAATTTTATTTATGGAGCAAACGGTAGCGGAAAAACGACAATTAGCAATTTTCTTCAATCTAGAACTGAAAATCCATATAGTAGATGTTCTATTGATTGGTGTGATGCTACATGTGAAGATATAATTGTATACAATCGAAAATTCAAGGAACAAAATATTAGACAGACTGAAATACCTGGAGTTTTTACGATGGGTCAAGCAACTATAGAACAACAGCAAGAACTAGAAACACTAAAGGCTGAACGTACCAACCAAGTTGATGAGAAGAGCAAAACTTATCAGACATTGGAAAAGAAAAAAGAGGAAAAGGTTGAAAGAATAAAAAAGTTTAGACTTGATTTGTGGAGTAATGTCTTTCAAAAATATGATAAACCCTTCGCTGAAGCATTCACTGGAACACGAAATAGTAAGGACAAGTTTTCAACTGAAGCTTTAAATAGATTCGCTATGTATGATGTTAATGATGATACATACGACTCATTACTGAAAAGAGCACAAACTTTATTTGGTGAACGACCAAACATGTGTGCCGAGATTAATATCTCGATAGATTATTTCAAAGAGAAAATTAAGAACATAGAGGACAATTCCTTGTGGAGCACTTCGGTAGTGGGAAGTGATGACGTTCCAATTGGGAAGTTAATACGTAAAATGAATTCAGATGATTGGGTAAATAGTGGTACTACATTTTTATCTGAAGGATCAAACATATGTCCATTTTGTCAAAAACCTACAATTACTGATGATTTTAGGAAACAATTAGAGGATTTTTTCGATACCTCATATAAGGAAGAGAAATCAAAACTCAATGTGTTGTTAGAACAATACATTGAAAAGAGTCAAGCACTTATTGATACACTAAATACTGATGCTTTAGAAAAAGAGAGTATTGAGGTTGGACATTTGAATTTAACTTCAATAGATGCAGAAATACGTATTATTGAACAAGTAAGTGCAAAGAATATCAAAACTATCAAAGAGAAAATAAATGAACCAACCAAAAAGGTTTCTTTGGAAAGTATAGATAGCAATTGTGATGTAATCATTAAGCAGATTGAATCTGCCAACATTGAAATTCAAAAGCATAACAAGCTTGTAGAGGATTATGAAACAGAAAAGAAAAAATTGATAGGCGATATTTGGAATTACATTATTAGAGAGAACAAGCAACTGTTTGATGATTATAGCAAGGAAATAAAAAATTTAGGTAGTGCAATAAATGGTATAACTAGAAAGTTGGAAAGCCTTGAAGAAAATATTAAAACAACTGAAGAAAAAATACTAGAAAAAGGAAGGAATATTACCAGTGTTCAACCACCTGTTGATGAAAT
>JBJEOB010000127.1:0-1872 GCA_051880495.1 Lachnospiraceae bacterium | reverse complement strand
TATATTACTATCTTGTAGTTAGTAGAAGAGAATATATGGACGAAAGAGCGACAGAACTAAGAAGCCAATTAATCTACGAAATGCAAAATTTGAAAATAGTATCGTTTGACAGATTGGTAGATAATGTCCGCAAACTTAGAGGACATAATTCTTGGTGAGCAATTCAATAATTCGATAACATACTAGAAAAATATATTGCTAATTAATTCTGTCAGAAAGAATAAATGATGGTGATAATATGCAGATATATGTAGATGCAGATGCTTGCCCGGTGGTAAGTATTGTAGAAGAAGTGGCAGAAAAATATAGGATCAATGTTACATTGCTCTGTGATACGAATCACATTTTGACTTCCGATTACAGTGAAGTCATTGTGGTTGGTGCAGGAGCAGACGCAGTTGATTATAAATTAATCAGTATTTGTCATAAAGGAGACATCGTTGTTTCACAGGATTACGGAGTAGCGGCAATGGCGCTTGGAAAAGGTGCGTATGCAATTCATCAATCAGGAAAATGGTACACAAATGAAAATATTGATCAGATGTTAATGGAACGACACCTGAATAAGAAAACAAGGAGAGGTTCTCATAAGAATCATTTGAAAGGTCCTAGGAAAAGGACGGAGGAAGACGATAAGAGATTTGCACAGTCGTTTGAGAAGCTGGTGATAGTGGCACGGACAGAAGAAGGAGATTAATCAATGGCAAAGAGCAAGAAAACCAAAATACATAAGAAAATAGATGGACAGCTTTTGCAGATGAACAAGTCTTTTAACAATCTTAAGATGAAGCAGAAAGATAAGGTTACTGCATGGGTATACGAAGAATACAAAAAGTATGTAACTGAGAATGAAAAAGTTCCTGACTCAGAAGCGGATGAGCATATTATTGATGCGGTTCTTGATAAGATTAATGAGGCACAGATATGGATACCGTCGGGAGAAATTGTTAGTTATTATCACAGAAAGAAACCACATTTGCAGAAACGATTGGATAATGAGAAAAACATAAAGTTCAGGTCGTATGTGAGTTTTTATAAGAGTATCGTAGATCAGGATAGATGTGCAGTAGTAATATGCAATTTGAATCATGAAATTATTTATATGAATCCGGCGGCTGTACTTAACTATGAGAAATGGGGCGGAGAAAAGTTGATTGGAAGAAACCTCATGGAATGTCATAACCAAGCGTCTAGAGAAAAGATACAGCAAGTGGTTGATTGGTTTATTGAAGATAATAACCACAATATTATATATACTTTTCACAATGAAAAACAAAATAAGGATGTATATATGGTTGCTCTTCGAGATGAAGGAAAGCTGATTGGGTACTATGAGAAGCATGAATATAGAAATACAGAGACAATGAAACTTTATGATTTATGGTAGGTGAAGCAGATGAATATCCAAATTTTTGGAACTAAGAAATGTAATGATACAAAGAAAGCAGAACGCTTCTTCAAGGAGCGTGGCATTAAATATCAGTTCATTGATATGAAAGAAAAAGGCATGAGTAAGGGAGAGTTTACTTCTGTTGCACAGGCTAATGGCGGTCTTGAAAATATGATTAACTGGGAAGGAAAAGACCAGGATATACTTGCTCTTATTAAGTATATTGCAGATGAAGATAAACTGGAAAAGGTACTTGAGAATCCGCAGGTAATTAAAACACCAGTAGTTAGAAATGGAAGGCAATCTACACTTGGATATCAGCCTGATGTATGGAAGGGATGGAATTAATGGTAAAGAAGATAATGCATGATCCGCTGTTTCTGGCACAGAAGTCAGTGGATGCAACAGAGGCAGATAAACAGATTGTGACTGATTTGCTTGATACACTTAGGGCAAATTTAGAACACTGTGTTGGTATGGCT
>JBJEOB010000126.1:0-1876 GCA_051880495.1 Lachnospiraceae bacterium | reverse complement strand
GTCACTGCTTTCAAATAATTCCATAAACCTTCCGAAATTACTACTTCCTGTAACCGTATCCTGCGTTTCCAAATTGCACACTCGCTCGCGCATATTGGCATAATTCTCTGCCGTAATATGCTCCATGACTGTTTCAATCTGGTCCGCCCTTCCTTTGTAATTGGAAACACCGGTAAACTCTTCAATTAATGGTGCATTTACCGGCTTTGCCGGTGTTTTAATTAATGCTTCTGTCCAATGCTTAGCAATTATCTGCATCGTGCATGGATTGCCAAACATAATCACTTCATCTGCGGCTGTCTCAACTCCATGAAACTCATTAATCTTGCGTTTTATGTCTTCATATTGTTCATACGGTTTCTTCTCAGTATCGCAAAATACAAGTACCAATTCGTAAGAACCATTCTGGTATCTGTCCTGATACCGCGCCGGAATATTTCCATTCCCGCCGGCATTATCGGAAATAATTTCATACTGTGCATCCCATACCTTCAATGCCTTCAAACGCTCAAGGTATTCATACTCCTCATTTCCTTCACAAATAATGCATATTTTATGCTTATCAAACAACTTAGGAAGTTTATTCTGCATCGGAAACCGCTCCCTTTGCATTTCCTTTGATACTAAGGAGTGACTTTATTAGTTCAGGATCAGGAAGTGCGCCAAGTGCCCCCTTCCTATATTTCTCCATAACATCCGTGGTATCTCGCACACCTTCCTGTGCTGTAAAATCAGCAAGAGAATACACATATACGCCTTCTTCATCTTTGTGAACAAACCAAATCTGTTCTTTTCTAAACATTCTCTTACAATCCATCAGATTAATATCGTGAACCGTAAAAATCATCTGTGCATTGGTGTTAAGCTCATTATTAAACAATGCAACGATAGCTCTTGTCAGTTTGAAATGAATACTGCTGTCCAATTCATCCACAACCAAATATCTGCCTTCTTCCAAGGCTTCAATTACATAGCTTGCTATTGCAGCAATCTTCTTGGTTCCGGTGGAATCAAATATCATACTAGGCACAGAAACGCCCTTATATGTTGAGACTAATCGTATTTGGTCCATGATATTTTCAGGAATATCTAATGCCTTTTCTTCAGGTCTTCCCGCTTCATCACCGGCGTCCACTTGAATCTTATCTCCATCAACATACTTAAAATCATCCATATACAAATCTGCATTCTTAATAAACTCTACAATCTTTTCCTGAAGATTATTTCTGTTCTTCAGCAATTCAATTGTATGCTTCATAGGAATATTATTCATGTTGATAATATCAATCTTCTCCGCAAAACCGACCAAGATATTTTTCATCTCTTTCAAAGATTCAAACTTGGTTGTATCTACTAAGTAGCAGAACAAGTTATTCTTTGAAATAATAGGCATCATCTTCTGCGCCTCTTCATCAATACAGTAGTATTCTTCATTTATTGTATCTCTCTTTAACCAAAGAACTTCTTTTTCATTACCGTATTGGTCTTTTAATATTTCTACAAAAGATTCATACACATATTCTCCTGTCTTTGCATTGTACCAAAAATCATATATGAACTTTCTTCCTTGAGATAAAAATGTAACACCTAATTGGCATACTTCATCGTTTGAAAATATATTACGAAGTAACCCGCTTTCCTTATCCAATAAAACACTCTTAATTGCTCTGATGCATTTCACAAGGCATGTTTTTCCAACATTGTTAGGACCATAAACACCCGCCGTCTTCAGCACATTGAAATTATTTTCTCTATGAACATTTGATGCAAACTTCTTGTTTCTCATATCCGCTTTCATAGAAAAGCTTATTTCCTCTTCAAACACAAAACAATTTTTTGCTCTAATCTCTATAATCATTGCATCTACCTCCTGCAT
>JBJEOB010000125.1:0-8366 GCA_051880495.1 Lachnospiraceae bacterium | reverse complement strand
AGGAAAGGCTATTAATAGAAGTATTTGGGAAAATGGATTTTGAGGAGAGAAAGCATCTGCTTGCGTATGCTAAAAAAATAACACATTGGGATCAGGTACCAGAAACATGGAATAAAAAGAAAAAAGCAAAATGAAAGTTTGCTAAAAGCTTCATAAAATTCACAAAGGTATATCCTTGATGGACTTTATGTGCTTTACAGGATAAATGCAGGTTTGTTGGATACATCAGACAGCTGGCATCAATGTGTACCAGAATAGAGAAAGAGTCCAATGTAGATAAATTTTTACTAGTATTAACAAGCAATTCTGTGCTATAATAATACTAATAGTTATCAGACTCTTTCGTTAATGAATGCGGGAGGAACATATTTTGGATGATCAGTTGCTAAAAATGAACGGCTTGTCGTTAGAAATCTTAGACTTTTTATCGTATGAATCGCAACTTGGGATTTCATTAAAGAAAAACCTTCACCATTTTGATAAGGATTTATTGATTCAGGAACTGATTGCTATGACTGAGTGGTTAGATGAACAAGAAATTCTTGCAGATATCGCATTGGATTACAGAATAAAGAGTATAGATTCCATTCTTAATAAATATGACAGGTATTACCCCGACCATCAGACGCGAAAAGTATTTAATGATATATTGGGATTTCGTGCTTTTTGTGACAAATATGATGGTTTATTGAATAATAAATCTGTTTTATTTCGTGTTGCTGATATGTCAAAAGGAAAAGCAGTAGATGATGGATATCGTGGAGTTCATGTATATTATCAGAAAAGTGGGAAGCATTATCCGATAGAAATACAGTTCAATACTTTATATGACCGACAATTAAATAACTGGCTTCACGATTATTTATATAAAAAAGAATATTCTAACTTAGTAGGGAAGATGATGCGAGAGAAATATGAATCAGGTTTGATAAAAAATGATGACGAATTTAAGGAGGTGTTTGAGAATGTGTTATCTTGTTGCAAAGGATAGAAATAGACATGGATGTTTTGCATTAAAAACAACACATGGTAAACATCTGGTAGAGTTGAAAAGAGATTTAAATAAAGCAGTTGGATATAAAGGAGTTCAGCTTGTGACGATTAGTCGCCCGACAGCGTATGGAGAGTATGCACCGTATTATTTTGCAAAGGATGAGAACGAATTTCAAGATCTTGTTAAATCAATGAGATGATTTATCTGAAATATAGGAAGGCAATGCCATTTAGCCAGATGTTCGATTTTTTGTTTGATCTGCTGAACTAAAATTGAGAAAAATACCACGGTTTAGTTCGGTATTTTTCCAATAATCCTCAGAGTATCCATCATAATCTGTCAGTATCAATACGCACAACCTCATGAAGTTCGGCAAAATAAAAAATAATACCGATTTTAATATGAGAAAAAGGATATGGTTTTGTTCGGCATAAAATATGGTTAGAGTGTTTTGAGCAGCAACAAAGGACAGGGATTAACCTGTCCTTTATACGTATAGATAGTTTACATTGCCATTTTGTGTCGTAAAGAATCTTTTAAAATAGCCATATCGACATAAGCGGGAGAAAGCTTTGACACATTAATATAGGTACTGGAAGAGAAAGCAACTGGTGGAGAAGCACTTTGAGCATTCTTTTACGCTTCCTCAAGATCAATTTTATCCGCTTTGATCGCAGTAAAAGATTGAGCTTCTTCCGTGTGGTTGTGAAGAATCCTGCCGCTTTCCTGTATGATCTGATAACTGATCTTTTCCCATTCTGGCCGGATCTGGGAAAAGAGAAGCTCAATGATCTCTATAAAATTGCCAAGACCACCACTCTGGCGGTCTCTGCAGAGAGATACAAGCTCTGATTTCACACGTGGCTCAAATGAGACTGCATACTGTTGTTCCAGCAGGAGCAGGTAATCGTAGATTTCTTTTTCTTCTATACGGTCAAACTCCTCTTTCCGAAGGCGACGGAATATCTGAGGTCGGTTGTGGGTTTTGTTTTTATTCTTTTTCCTTTCACCGGAGATCAGGTCTTTTAGAACGTAAGTACCGCATAAAATGATAGGTACATCAGTTTCATCAAATATCTGGCGGAGCACATCTATTTTTGTGCCATTACCGTAAGCAAGATATTCTGCTTCACGGTTCAGAAAATTATTGGCATACGACTCAGCCTGAGCCTTTAATTCTTCTGGGATGGCGTTGTCATCTGCTGCTTCATTTTTGTCCCGTTCCGTATCGATGGCCTGACCATAACGGATATTGTCAACGGGTGGGATGCTGCAGACTTCATCCAGAATATCTGACTGAAAAACAAGGGAATGAAGCTGTTCCAGACGTTTGGAGTAGAATTTGTGCTGCTCCTGTTGTTCCATCAGGTGCTGGATGACCTTATAACGCTTTTTCTCTACGACATTCAGTTTTTCAATCAGGTGGGCTTCACCGATATACTGATGGTCATAGACAACAGAAATATTCCTGTTAAAAGGTGTGTCAAAGGCGAATATCCGATACTTTGTGCTCTTTTCTTTTTCAATGAGGGGACCAAGTTCTGAGCACCAGTAGAATTTATTGTTTCCAAACTGGATGCCTTTTGAACGGATCACCCGTTCACCGGTAACACTCTTGAGAACACTCAATGTCCGCCAGGACGGCACAAAAGAACTGGTTTTGGGCAAACGGCTGTAAAGCTCATTTGGGGATTCTTTTGTTACAGAGAAATTGTTATATTCCGGATAAATGGTATCGGCAAAATAATCTGCAAACTGTTCAAAAGTATAGAGTTCGTTCTTTTTGATCTGTTCCTCCAAAATGTAAGGGCGTTCCGATGGTTTGGAACCGCAATATCCCGGAAGTTCACGGAACCATTCGTCATCAATGGTCCCCCATATGGACTCGATCGTTTTGCTGCATCCCCTGTATGGAAGAGCATGTATCACTTTTATCCCAAACCACTCAAGGAGGCCGGACTCGCCGAAATCTTTGTTAAGATAAAGGTGATCTTCCTCGGAATTCGGAAGACCGTTTAACTTTTTAGATCGGAAATCTTTCCCATTATCAATATAAAAATAGTCACAGATACCGGAGTAAGGCGTATCAACGGTAAAGGCACAGGCTCTTGAAAAACACTCCGCAATGCAGTCGGAGTTTGGGTTCAGGCTCAACACGTAAGAAACCATGACATTAGTTGCTGAATCTATGATTGCGGTTATCCACGGTCGTTTGATTTCCCAGGTTCCATCGGGAAGGAGTTTTGTCCTGACCCAGATATTACATTTTTTGTGGTCCGCGATCCAACACTGATTGACCAGTCCTGATTTTTCTCTGGCTGGAGTATAATGGAACTGTGCAGCCCATGAGCGTACACCTGCCCATGCAAGAACGTCCTGCTGTTCCGGGATGTTTCGGATCACGGAGCATACCGTATCATCGCAGTTTGGCTTTACCATAAATTCAGAATTCCGCTTACAGGTTGCAAAAGGAATATAATCTTTTTTATTGTGCGGTTTCGCTTTCATATCAGGGTGGTAAGGACATTTTTTACATGAAAAAGGTCTGGCATCCCTGGTATCTTCTGTGGAAGCAGAATGGGACAGAGCCCTGTAAAGTGGTGTACTATTCATGTAAAGAGACCTCCTTCTGGCTAAGGTGCTATAAGAAATATGGTATTCAGATGCAAGTTCACGGAGATGTTCGGTGACATTACCTGATGCAGAAAATGTCCGTGTGATCTCAAATGCTTTCCTCATCATCTCCATTTCCCGAAACAGGGACTGTACATCAGGATTTTTCAAGGGAGTTGAGAAAGAATAATCTTTTATTGCATCCAGAAATGAAAAATCAATCATCCGATCCCGAAGCAGATAATCTTTCACATAGATATTCTGCAGATTCAGTGGTATTTCTATAAGAGGTATGCATTCATCCTGAATAATTGATTTATAAATCTTCCGGATTTTGGCAGGTGATTTCTGCATAATCTCTGATAAAATAGAAATTGAAATCCAATGATGGATAAGAGGTTTGTTCTCCATAAAATTAAGTTCCTAAAATCAAGTATGTGTCAACATAATAAATATACAAAGGTAAAAAGGACTGTCAATGGAAAAGGAAATAAAAATGAGAAAAGGCGAAGAGTATAATTCAGAATCTATAAAAGAATTACGTCAATACCTGGGGCTGTCTCTGAGGGCATTTGGGAAACCTTTAGGATACTCAGGAACTCAGATTAGCAGGTTTGAACAGAATATTTCTGCGCCGTCAAGCAGACTTATTGAAAAGTATTGACGATGGAGAAACACCTAATCCAGAGCCTGAAATTTATACCGTGACTTTCGAAACCAATGGTGGCAGTTCAATTGAATCGCAGGCTGTAGAAGAAGGAAATACTGTATTAAAGCCTGCTGATCCAACAAAAGAAGGATATACTTTTGATGGATGGTATTCAGATGAAGCATTGTCAACAATATATGATTTCGGAACACCGGTAACAGAAGATATTACTCTTTATGCAAAATGGGACGAAGTTCGGGCTACAATCTATACTGTTACCTTTGAAACCAATGGTGGCAATATGATTGAACCACAAACTGTGGAAGAAGGTAACACTGCAACTAAACCTGAAGACCCGGAAAAAGAAGGGTATACTTTTGAAGGCTGGTACGAAGATGAAGAACTGATAAACGTATATGACTTTGAAACTCCAGTAACGGCAAATATTACTCTGTACGCAAAATGGGATGAGGTGAATGATACAGGTATCTATACAGTATCATTTGAAACAAGCGGCGGCAGTGTAATCTCTGATCAAGCTGTTTATGCGGGGGACTGTGTAATTCAACCTCAAAATCCGGTAAAAGAAGGTTATGTGTTTGCAGGCTGGTACTCGGATCAGGAGTTAACAGAAGAATATGATTTTACTACACCGGTTGAAAAAGATTTTACACTTTATGCTGCATGGAATGACGCAGATGTCGTAATTGATTTGAAGCTGGATACAGAAGATAAAACAGAATGTAAACGAAATATTAGTGGATCGATAACATCTAATCTGACTATTGAAAAAGTGTATTACGAGTTCAAGTCAGAAAATAAAAATGAGGAATCAGATATTTCATTATCAGATGACTTCACTTTTAACATTGATGTATTATTGGAAGACGGAACTAATACACTAACGGTATATGTTGATACAGTTGATGGTTCAACAACTAGCAAGTCTGTCTCAATGGCTTTTGATGAGGGCAGTACCGTTGATTATAGTAAAGTTGATCAGATTTATGATCCAGATGATCCTCGCATAGTAACAAAACAATACCAATCATCCGTTTTCCACAATCCGGGTAGCGGTTCGGAAGAATGGATGCCTTGAAATAGAAATGGCAGGCATCACAGAAATAATAGTTCATATTTTCATCTCCTTTTTTCTGAGAAAATCACTTCTAAGTTCCGGGCTTACCGGAGTTTAAATCCATTTTACAGAAAAACTCTATATTTAATTCTATGAGAACAGGATTCACTCTTGTTCACGGATGATATCCTCTTTGTGTAGACATCGCTATATTATGCGTGGAATTCCCGGTGAGAATACTGTATTCTCTGTTTATTTTATAATGAACCGAAAAAGTGATAAGAAATTAGAATAATATAACTGAGATAAGTTTATAGAGGAAAAACAGTGATTTTTATGCAAAATATTTGCAG
Source organism: Lachnospiraceae bacterium (assembly GCA_051880495.1). Taxonomy (GTDB): domain Bacteria; phylum Bacillota; class Clostridia; order Lachnospirales; family Lachnospiraceae; genus MGBC120314. Next base: position 2,679 of record JBJEOB010000125.1, on the reverse strand, counting down.
ATGCTAGAATGAAATTCGTTTAGATATTACAAATTGCACAAAATGATGCATGATGACAATTTTTGCTGAATGTATCTTGAAAAAGAAAGCATTGTACACTATAATACTATGTGATTAACTTTCCATTGTTGAGGAAAATTTTAACTTGTTAAAGAAAATAGGGAGGCATTATGTATGGTAGGTTTATTTGAACTCCATTATCATATGATACCCGGTGTAGATGATGGCACAAAAGATATGAAGACAGCAATAAAACAGCTCCAGATGGAATATGAAGATGGTGTTCATTCAATTATTGTAGCACCGCATTTTCGAAGAGGAATGTTTGAAACATCTCAGTAAACCATCTCTAAGCAGTTTTTATTGTCAAAGGAGAAAATTGCCGGATAAACAGTTATTTAGAGTTGAGTTTTATGATGAATAATAAAAAAAATGTGCAAAAGGTAAATGATAAAGGTAGTTATTCTCAATTGTATGAAAAAAGAAAACTACAGGTAGTTATGATTCTGTCCACGATAAGTGTTTTGTTGATAGCAGTATTAATATCCTTTACTGTAGAACAAATAAATACCAGTAAACTTTGGGTGGACAAGTCGGAGATGAAAATTGACATGAATGAAGAAATTCCTAGTATAGTTCCTAGTATGCAGGATGTTCAAGTTGAGAAGTCAAATATAAATGATGATTCTTCATCATCAGAGATGAAGGTACATATTCCAGAAAAAGTTTCTTATTGCGAAGGAAATAGTCTTGGTTTGTATACGGCTATAGGAGAAGAAAAAATAGATGTGTTTGCTGATACAGATGAAACTAGTGAACTGATAATTCAGTTGCAGCCAAGTTGTGTTGTATCGGTTGTTGATATAACAAATATTGATGGAATTACTTGGAATAGGATATCATTTTATGGATTAGAGGGATGGATTAGAGACGATGATCTGGCTAAGTGTGGAGAATCTGGATTGGTTTCGCTGGTAACTGGTAAGGTTTATATAGATACAGGTAATGAGAACATGGCGTATGTATATGAGGAAAATTCAACTTCTTCAGAAATTTTAGATACTTTGGCATATGGGCATGAGGTGGTTATCATTGATTCAGAAGGAAACTGGGGAAAGGTTGAATATGATGGAATTGAAGGATGGATTGATTTGTCAGAAATATCGCCTTGTATTCCAGGTTTTTATTGTGTAAATGCAGGCGATACTGGCATCAATGTCAGAAGTGAAGCGGATGCAAATTCCGATAGAATTGATAGACTTAAGACAACTTCGAAGGTACAAATAGATGAATTTAACAATGGCTGGGGCAAGGTATATATAGACGGAAATCAAGGATGGGTTATGATGAAGTATATGAAGATGCAGTTATTGGACAACAATTAGTGAAAGATATTACATCTCTCCGATTTTTAGTGATTTACTATCATATTTTCGAAGAGATGTAATGTACAAATTATTCAGAATCACTAACCAATATGATACCGTTAAAATATCCGTCAGCAGTGTCATCGGGAGATGCAATTTGAATAGAAGTGCCATTAGAAGTATTCAATGTAATCTGTTCTATATGGCGCTGTTCGAAATCATAATTCCAAGAATAAGAAAGGTCATAGTATGAATCGTTAACTTGAAGATTCAAATTATGCTGACCAGGACTTAAAGTGCGGTCGATTCCGATTGCGTTTATCGTTTGATCTGTATGATATGAATAGACCCCATCGGTTATGACCATATCATTTTTACTTACATAAATAGTATTGGTAAAATTATTGCAAGATGGATTGATAGGATCTTTTAATTTGGCTTTGCCATTCTGTTTTTCAGACAGGCAGGTATGCAGAACATTGACGATCTCTTGGCAGTAGATTTTGTAGCCTAATGTATTAGGATGAATACCGTCTAAAGTTAGTTGCTGATAAGGAAAACCGCTGGCGTTGAAACTGTGAATGGTATCAACATAGGCGATATTATAATACTCGCACAACTCCATAATCTTCTTGATTTTATTGCTATATGTTTTCTGCGAACTTTCAAGAATGGGGAGAATTTGAGCATCTGGATATTTTATAATTGTTGACCGTAATAAATTTTCATAGTCAAATGAAAAATTGTCAGAATCAAGATCGTTTTGACCATAGCATAAAAAAATAAGATCATATGATTTTTCAGGTTGATAGTTTATATTATTCTGACAAAATCCTGCAAAACTCGTATTTCCGGGTAAAGAAATATTATCGATTTGAACCTTGGAGCCAAATTCTGGTTCAATCACAGAAGATAATGCTGATGTATATAGACCATCACCAATAGAATCTCCATTAATTAAGATATTGATCGGAAGTTTGTCAATAACGTTTGTGTAAAAGGACGTCTTGTCTGGAGTTTCTGATTTTCTGCAGGAAATTAAAGTGCATCCTGTAAATGCAAGCATAATTAGCAGAATAGAGAATAATTGATATTTGTTTTTCATTGTAGTTTAGTTCCTTTCATTGGATTTAGAATAGTCATCAGAAGCTGGTGTTCCGTATCCATATGATAAACTAAAATTGGTTAAAAGGAAAGTAAAACTTTGAAATATGGAATTGTATAGATTGACTATTATTGAAAGAAAGGGATAAAAAAACATAAGGTGTCAGGTTCAAATAAAAATTCTATAAACTTAATGAAAAGAGTTGCA
>JBJEOB010000124.1:0-8377 GCA_051880495.1 Lachnospiraceae bacterium | reverse complement strand
TAAGATAGAGAAATTGCAACGCAATTTCCTATCAGACGAAGAAATAAATTTTGTGCAATCTGATGAAGTAAAATTTATCATTTGGCTTTTGACACCCTAACCTAATATATGAAAAATATGAATTTTGTTACGGAGAACAACGGATGAAGAGATACTTCAGCATAGTTATCACATTGTTAGCCTGTCTTATGCTTGGCGTATGTGGTTGCGGAAAAACAAAAGAACAGGTTACGATTTCTATCTGGACGTCAAATGAGAATAAGGATGTTATACAGAAGGCTGCAGATGAGTTTATCAAACTTCATAATGATGAGGCAGACATTACAATAAATATTCAGGGCGAGAAAAACATTAGTGGTATGAAGAAGCTGGTAATGAGTGATATTGATGCTGCCGCGGACATTTTCATATTTGTTGATGATCAGTTCAATGACCTTAAGAACAACGATGCATTGCTTCCGATTACCTTAAATCAGGACAAAATAATTGAGGACTGTGGCGGCAGAGAGTCGCTTATTGTCAGGACAGTAATGGAAGATGATACAATTTATGCGTATCCGGCAACTAACAGCAACGGGTATTTTATGTATTACAATGCAGACTATTTTGATGAAAAGTCAGTGGAGAATCTGGATGATATGCTTGCCATTGCCGCGAAGAATGATAAGTATGTAGCAATGGACTGGTCAAGCGGATGGTATCTGTATTCTTTTTTTGGCGGTGCAGGTAAGCAGATTTATTTGTCAGAGGATGGATTACATAACGTGTGTGATTTTAACTCTACATCAGGAAAATATTCAGGCGTAGACGTAGTCAATTCAATGCTTTCCATTGCTAATCATAAGGGCTTTAAGAACGTTATCAGTGACAATTTAATTGATTTGGTAAAGAGCGGAGACGTTATTGCGGCAGTGAGCGGAACCTGGAACGCAACAGAATTTGCTAATGCGTGGGGTGATGCTGCCATGGCTGATAAGCTGCCGATGTTTACTATTAACGGTGACAAGGTACAGATGAAGAGCTTTGCAGGTTTTAAATACTATGGTGTCAATTCACATACAAAGAATCCGCAGTGGGCAATGATGTTATGTGAATGGATTACGAACTATGATAACCAGCTTGCAATGTATGATGCGGTGGGTGAGTGTCCTGCCAATACCTATGCTGCTGAGTCTGAAAAGGTACTTGCATCAAAGTCTATTACAGCACTAAGACGCCAGAATGAGTATGCAGTTACACAGAGTATAGGTGACAATTACTGGAATCCGATGGCTATTTTTGGTGCTCATATTGCATCAGGTAACAAGGATGAAGCAGATTTGCAGGAACTATTAGATAGTACAGTTGAGGAAATTATTAAATAATAAAATGAAAAACGGAATTAGAAAACTTATTTTTCTTATGATTATAATGAGTTTTATTAACAGCGTATATGATGTTTATCTGTTGGTGAATTTATATAATACAAGAAAAGAGTATGATGTAATTTTAAATAAATATTCTGAGGATGAGGAGAGAATCTTCCGTCTTGAAAAGGACATGTACTATATGCAGTCCCTGACTCTTGCACAGATAGTTACTGTCGAAGATGCAATCCCCGATATAGAAATTCAGATTGAGAATGTTAATACTGAAATTCGTTCTCTTATGCGTGAAATTGAAAAACAGATGGAGACATCAGAGGAAAAACAGATATATCATGAACTGTATTCAAACTACGTAAGCTATAAGGGTGAGCAGGAGCTTGTGTATGACATCCGTAACAGCGATTCTCTTAAAACAGCCCATTACTATGTAAATACCGTATTGCAGACCAAGCTTAATGAAATGAATAACAGTCTTGAACAGTTGACGGAAATTGCAGATTATAAGATTAATGAAATTAAGACAGATTTGTATGCCAATAACAGGGTAACCAGTTTTATTTTAACTGTCATAGCAGCAATTTCAATATTGGTTATGGCAGGATTCACGGTGTATTTTGTAAAATATTCAGGATTTATTCTCGAAAGCTTTGATGTTGAAAGACAGAAGCACCAAAACGATGTCATGAATATGCAGACAAAGACAATAGAAGGTATGGCAGAGCTGGTTGAAGGCAGAGACCAGGATACGGGTAATCATGTAAAAAATTCAGCAGTTCTTGTGGGTATGCTGGCTGAGGAGCTCGCAAAGGATGATAAATATTCGTCTGTAATTACACCTGAGTATATTGACATTTTAAGAAGGGTAGCACCATTACATGATATAGGTAAGATTGTTATTTCAGATACAATTCTTTTAAAACCGGGTAAACTTACAATGGAAGAGTATGACATTATGAAGAAGCATACTGTGGAAGGCGGAAGACTTGTAAAGAAGATACTTGAGGATATTGAAACCGAAGAACATGTTAAGATGGCAAGCGATATTGCGATGTATCATCATGAAAAATGGAATGGACGAGGTTATCCGGAAGGACTTTCAGGTGATGATATTCCGCTGTCGGCGAGAATCATGGCTGTTGCAGATGTATTTGAAGCATTAATTTCAAAGAGATGTTACAAAGCAGCTTTTTCTATTGATGAGGCATATACAATTATTGAGCAGGAATCGGGAAGTCATTTTGATGCAGATATTGTAAATGCATTTGTTACACTGCGCCCACAGATTGAAAAATATTTAAAAGAAAGTTAGATGGAGAGCAAATATGAAGATTGATATATTTACAATTGGAAAGCTTACGATACACGGTTACGGTCTGATGATAGGAATCGGCATCCTGTGTTGTGTTTTCCTTGCATGCCGCCGTGCACCGAAAAAAGGATTAAATGCAGACTATATAATGGACATTGCAATATATGGAATCATTGCCGGTTTTCTTGGTGCCAAATTATTATATATAATTATTGAGTTCAAATCATTCTTACAGAATCCATTGGAACTGCTTGGCTCGAACGGATTTGTTGTTTATGGAGGAATAATTGCGGGTGTGCTTGCGGCAATGGTTTATTGCAGAATTAAGAATATAGTCTTTATGGATTATTTTGATCTTGCGGCACCTTCTATTGCACTTGCGCAGGGATTTGGAAGAATTGGATGTTTCCTTGCAGGATGCTGTTACGGACGAGAGACAGATTCATTCCTTGGTGTAGTTTTTCCGGAAAATTCAATGGCTCCGGCAGGCGTTAAGGTACTCCCGACACAGCTTTTTTCTTCGGCAGGTGATTTTATAATCATGGCGATTCTTCTTATATACAGCAGTAAGCCGCGCAAGACAGGAGAGACCGGAACTTTATATATAACACTATACGCTGTTGGAAGATTTCTTATAGAATTTTTAAGAAACGATGACAGAGGCGGGTTGTGGATTTTATCTACATCACAGTGGATATCAATTGTAATGCTTATCCTTGCCGTAGTATTAACGGTCAGAATCAGAAAAAAAGCAGAATAGAATTTCTCTATCAGGATTAGGGGTCAAAAGCTAAATGATAAATTTTGTGCATACTGACGAAGAAAAATTTATCATCTAGCTTTTGACCCCTTTATCCTGATAGGAAATTGCGTTGCAATTTTTCTATCTTATACCTCTTCCTGCTCCTCGATGTTACGTGCTCCGTTTACTGACGTCCATGTAAGCACCAGAAGATTTGATACAATAAGCAGTAAAACGATAATTGCAGTTATTATACTAAGCGGTACTCTTGTGCGGTAGAATAAAAGGAAACCGCCAATGCAGATAAATAATCCGATGCCGACTGCAATTGCCATTGTAAAAAATGTATTATAGTTTTCTCTTAAGGCACTCAGCTCGTCATCCCAGATAAGCTTTGGCTGATTTGAATCAATGTACATACCAAGGTATGAAATCAGGCAAATCGAAAGAAAACTAATCAGAAGATACAGCAGGCTGTCGCCAAGCGGCATGTGAATTATAATAAAAACAGGAACTGCATATATAAATATTCCTGCCGTAGAAAATATAATGCTGATAAGAACTTTAATGTTCCACTGAATATGATAAGGGAGCGGTATGTATTTCATAAATGAAAAATGTTTGCCCTCTCTTGATATTGCATTTGAACTTAAACTGCTGAGTGCGGTAACAATAACTGATATTGCTACAGAACCGAATAAAAACAGCACGCGCAGGTTTTTGTTTCCCGAAGCATATAGTGTGCGGACACTGTCAAATGTAATATTGTATGGCAGCAGTCTGATAATTACATATATGAAAACAGGCCATATAAAATTAACAATAATACAGTTTGAAAAGAATATTGGTGTGCGCAGCAGCACTCGTATTTCCTTAAGAAAATATGAAAATGCAGGACTGTGTACACGGCATTTTTCAACGATTTTCAAATCATCGGCAGAAGTTTTACTGCTTCTTGATGAGGAAATTCCTATTACACCCTTAAAATATAATATTTCAGATAATAAAAGCATTATACCAATCCAAAAGGCATTGATAACGATATATTCAACTAATGCGAGGATGCTTTTTTCACTGAAAGATTTGACAAAAAGCGGTACGCCCGGAAGAATGATATTCAATGTCTTAACGAAAGCAGGCTCACCTAAACCAAGTGATTTCATGGTTAGGTCAATATCCATACTCTGAAAAGAAACTATTCCCCAAAACAAAACGATTAAGAAAGCGAATATCAGAAATACGGAAATTCTCTGCATGACATCCTTATTCTTTATCAGTCGTGTAAACCGCATAAGAAACATACAGATTATTGTGCAGTACACTAATGGAATTATTGGAAGGGTAATCATTCCGATAATTGATAACAGCCAGCCGGTAAGTCCCATGTGTGTAGCCATTGCAAATCCGATTACACAGGACAATACCAGAAGAAGCTGCATGATATTTTCGCTAAAACCGACTGCAGTAAATTTGGATGCCACAATCTGGTATGCTTTAAGCGGCCATGGAAGCAGGTATTCAATATCGTTTGAAAAATACAGTTCATTTAATATTACGCTGATGCCAAAGATAAAGGTAAAAATGCTGATGGCGTGCAGCATCATTGTGATTCCCAGACTTTCATATCCCATTGGTGCGAGAATCTGGGTTGTTGCGTTAACGAGAAATCCGGAACAGGCACATACAGGAATCAGCACACCAAACACTGCAAAAATTGAAAGAACAATCATCATAACTGCGCGCCGTTTGTCCTGTGGCTTACTCATTCCCACGGCAGAAATAAAAGTTTTGGTAAGTGTTAAATATCTATTCATTGGCAGTCATCTCCAAAAAGATTTTCTCAAGATCCATATCAGGATGCATGGCTCTAAGTTCATCCAATGTTCCGTAGAATAAGGTCTTGCCGTGATTGATGATTATGACCTTATCACATAATTTTTCTGCAACCTCAAGTACATGAGTAGAGAAGAGGACGCAGTTACCTGCATCTGCATGCTCACGCATCATTTTCTTTAATTCAAATGCTGACTTTGGATCAAGACCGGTAAGCGGTTCATCCAGTATCCAGACTGACGGGTTATGTACGAGTGCTGCCGTGACCATCATTTTCTGACGCATTCCGTGTGAGTAGTCCTGCATGGGTTTGTTTAGGGCAGGTGTAAGATCGAAACGTGTAGAAAAGCTGGCAATACGTTCCTTGCGGATATCAAGTGGAACCTTGTATATGTCTGAAATCAGGTTTAAAAACTCAATTCCTTTAAGACGAAGAAACATATCAGGACTGTCGGCGATATAACCGATGCATTGCTTGGCTTCAAGCGGGTTCTTTGCAATATCGTATTCATTTATATGGATTAAACCACAGTCAGGCCTCAGTATTCCGGTCAGCATCTTTAATGTGGTTGATTTGCCTGCACCGTTCGGACCTATGAATCCGACAATCTCACCGTCATTAACCGTAAGATTGAGGTTATCGACTGCACGTACGGAGTTGTTGTAGGTTTTGGTTATATTTTCAATTTTTATCATTTTAAAACCTCCGGCTAATAAGTTATTTTTATTATACATTATAGAAATACAGTTTGACAACAATCTACGATTGTGCTAATATTTTTCCAAACAAAAAAGTTAAGAGCCGTGAAGGGAAATAGTAATTTTTGGATAAGTATCAGAGAGAAGGCGTTTGGTGAAAGTCTTTACGATGCCAACTATGAAGCAGTCCCGGAGCTTTGAACCGAAAGCTTATGCTGTGTAGGCTTCAACGGGTTCTCCCGTTACAGAGAGACGATATGATTGTATCGGATGAGTGCAGAATATTTATTCTGAATTTAGGTGGTAACACGGATTTTAATTCGCCCTAAGTGCATATCCTTTAAGGATGATGTATCTGGGGCTTTTTTGTTGTCATTTCACGAAAAAGGAAGGCGATTGTAATGAGAACATTTGAAAAATCAAGTAAGTTGGATAACGTATGCTATGACATAAGAGGACCTGTCATGGATGAAGCAGAGAGAATGAGTGCAGAGGGAATTGAAGTACTCAAGTTAAATATCGGCAATCCTGCACCGTTTGGGTTCAGGGCACCGGATGCTGTGATTGAGTCGATGAAGAATAATCTTACAGAAACAGAAGGATATTCAACATCAAAGGGTCTTGTTGAGGCAAGACAGGCAATTCTTGAATACTGCAGGGAAAAAAACATGCCAAACGTGACAATTGAGGATATATACACAGGAAATGGAGTAAGTGAATTAATTACGCTTTGTATGCAGGGCTTATTGAATCAGGGTGATGAGGTACTTGTTCCGGCCCCTGATTACCCATTGTGGACGGCATCTGTTACGCTGGCAGGAGGAACGGCTGTACACTATATTTGTGATGAAAAGCAGGAGTGGTATCCTGATATTGATGATATGCGTAAGAAGATTACGGACAGGACAAAAGCTATTGTTGTTATTAATCCGAACAATCCGACAGGCGCATTATATCCAAAGGAAATATTGGAACAGATAGTAAAGCTTGCAAGAGAAAACGGACTCATTCTTTTTGCGGATGAGATTTATGACCGTCTTGTCATGGATGGACGTGAACATATTGCACTTGCGTCTCTGGCTCCGGACCTTCTTACGGTAAGCTTTAACGGACTGTCTAAATCACATCTTATAGCAGGATACCGCTGTGGCTGGATGTGTCTGTGCGGAGATAAGTCAAATGCACAAGGTTACATAGAAGGAATTAAGCTTCTGTCATCAATGAGACTTTGCTCAAATGTTCCGGCACAGTCACTTATCCCGGTTGCACTTGCAAACAGGGAGGAAACCAAGAAGCTTCTTGTTCCGGGTGGAAGAGTTTATGAGCAGAGAGAATGCATTTACAATGCACTAAAGGATATTCCGGGTGTATCGGTTGTTAAGCCTAAAGCAGCATTTTACATCTTCCCGGGACTGGACAGGGAGAGATATAATATATATGATGATGAAAAACTGGTGCTTGATATTTTGAAGGAAAAGCATATTCTTCTGACTCGTGGCGGCGGATTCCACTGGGAGATTCCGGGTTACTTCAGAATTGTATACCTTCCGGACTGTGACGTTTTAAACAGAGCGGCAGAAAGTCTTAAGGATTTCCTTAAAGATTACAGGCAGTAAATTATTTGGAGAGTAATAATGGCAGATTATCACGAATTATCGAAAGAATTGCAGGATGCAATAATTGAAGACAGAAAAAATGGAAAATGCAATGTATGGGCATTTAAGGACGAGGATGCGGTAAGAAGAGATATGGAGCATGACCGTCAGAGACTGCTGCGCCCTGCATTTGTCAGTGATGTGGAGAAGATACTGCACAATCCGTATTACAACAGATATTCGGATAAGACACAGGTTATTTCCTGCTATAAGAATGATGATATCTCAAGGCGGGCACTTCATGTCCAGTTTGTATCGCGTGTCGCAAGAAACATAGGCTCGGTGCTCGGATTAAACACTGACCTTATTGAGGCGGCAGCACTTGGCCATGATATAGGACACACACCATTCGGACATGCAGGTGAAAGATTCCTTAGCAGACTGTATGAGGAACATACAGGAAGATTATTTAACCATAACGTACATAGTGTAAGGGTATTGGATCATCTTGTTAAAAGGAATATAAGCCTTCAGGTGCTGGATGCGGTTTTATGTCATAACGGTGAGATGGAAATGCAGGAGTACAGACCTGTCACGCTTAATGGATTTGACGAGTTTGATGCAAGAGTTGAGGCGTGTTACACAGACCCTGCGGCCAATAAGAAACAGATACCGTCAACACTTGAAGGATGTGTCGTGCGAGTAAGTGATATAATAGCGTATCTTGGCAAGGACCGTCAGGATGCAATACGTATCGGACTTATAGAGGATGATAAGAGTTTTACGTCCGGTGTTATTGGAAGCTCGAATGCAGAAATTATCAATAATATGA
>JBJEOB010000123.1:0-8385 GCA_051880495.1 Lachnospiraceae bacterium | reverse complement strand
AGGAAATATGGATAAACGAAAAGAGGCAAATTTACGAGTAAAGAAAAACATTACAAAATCGTTGTTCCGTTTAATGCATGAGAAGAGTTTTTCGGATATTTCTATTTCCGAATTGATTCGGGAAGCAAAGGTGGCAAGAGTTTCTTTCTACCGGAATTATAAATCGAAAGAAGATGTACTTCTTACATTAATTGAAGATGTGCTGGAACAGTTCCGTGATACAATTGACAGCAATGAAACAAATTATTACACCTATCAGAATATACACCGTAGTTTTGAATTTTTCAGCGAATATGGAGATTTTGTCTTAGATCTTTATCAGTTTGGATATGGCTCCATTCTGTTGGAAAAATTAAACCGTTTCCATGAAGAAGTAGCGGGAACTATGCCCAATAGATCAATAGAAAAATATAAACTGTACATGTACATGGGAGCGTTGTTTAATACTGCAATTATGTGGATCCAGAATGGGAAAAAAGAAAGTGTGGAAGATATTACAGATATGTTTTGCAGTATGTGTGGAATCTCCTGTCCTGAATAATAAATATAATATAATATAAAATTTGTAGATTGTGTGAGTATACTTTATCCCCATATGCAAATGCTAGAAATAGCGAAGGTGTATGGGGGTAAATTTATGGATTCGATTTGGACAATGGACTTTCAAATGCCACAGTTTCCGAAACTGGAGGGAAACATTCAGACAGATGTACTTATTATCGGCGGAGGGATTACGGGTATATTATGTGCATATTTTTTGCAGGAAAAAGGAATTGATTATGTTTTGTTTGAAGGAAAGACGATATGTTCAGGCATTACAAAAAACACCACTGCGAAGATTACGTCACAGCATGGGCTGATCTACCACAAGATATTAGAGAGTGAAGGGATTGAAAAAGCAAAGCTGTATTTAAAAGCGAATGAAAAGGCCGTAAAAAAATATGCAAAGCTCTGTGAGGGAATCGATTGTGATTATCAGGTAAAAACATCCTATGTCTATTCTCTGGATGACAGGAAAAAACTGGAAAAGGAAGCGGATGCTCTTGAAAAAATAGGATTTCAAAGACCGATTCTTGAGGAAACAGACCTTCCGTTTCCGGTTGCGGGAGCCATTGCCTTTGAAAATCAGGCTCAGTTTCATCCTTTAAAATTTCTTGCTCAGATTTCCCGTAATTTGAATATCTTTGAGCATACTTTCGTGACGGAGTTAAAAGAGCATACTGCTGTTACAAATCAGGGGAATATTCAGTTTCAGAAGGTGATCTTTGCCACACATTTTCCCATAGATAATAAACATGGAATGTATTTTTTGAAACTATATCAGCACCGCTCTTATGTGATTGCCCTGAAAAACGCTGCTAATGTAAATGGAATGTATGTAGATGAAAATAGGATGGGAATGTCTTTTCGAAATTATAAAGATTTTCTTTTAGTGGGCGGGGGTGCCCACAGAACCGGAAAAATGGGAGGAAACTGGAAAGAAATCCGAGAATTTATTGCAAAGTATTATCCGACTTCCAAAGAGGTTGCCTTTTGGGCAACTCAGGATTGTATGAGTCTGGACCACATCCCTTACATTGGGCAGTATTCAAAGGCAATGCCAAATTGTTATGTGGCGTCAGGCTTTAATAAATGGGGGATTACATCTTCCATGGTGGCAGCCATGATTTTAAGCGATATGATTTTAGAAAAAGAAAATCCGTATCAGGAAGTTTTTGATCCTTCGAGAAATATGGTAAAACCACAGCTGTTCTTTAATAGCTTTGAAGCAACGAAAAATCTGCTTACAATTAAAGAGAAGCGCTGCCCTCATCTGGGGTGTGCCCTAAAGTGGAATGAGCTGGAGCATTCATGGGATTGCCCATGTCATGGTTCCCGGTTTGATGAGGACGGAACGCTTCTTGATAATCCGGCTAATGGAGATCTTTCATAAACTATTATTTCTTTTGCATTTTTCTTATTCGAGATGGTGTACACTCAAAATGTTCAGAGAACATTCTTCGAAATAACTTATAGTTAGTGAATCCGTGAAGTTCCAATATCTCGTGAACTGGTTTATTTGTAGTAGTTAAATCACGGTAAATATAGGAAAGTCTAAGTTCATTTTGATATTCTAAAAAGGTAATTCCCATATATTTTTTAAAGAAACGGCAGAAATATCTGGGTTGCAGGAATGCAACACTGGATATTTCTTCAATAGAGATTGGTCTGTTGTAATTTCGCTTCGTATATTGAAGTATGGAATCCAGTCGTGACATATCCTTGCTTTTCTGGTTCAAATTAGCTTTGAACATTTTTACACTAAAATTATGATACAGCTGAAAAAGCAATTCAAACAGTAAACTGTTGAAACGGAGGATAAACCCTTCCGGCCGTATATCATTTGCAATCTGCATTTGAGAAAGGGTCTGTTTCAAAATATATACTTTTGTTTCTTTTACCCGGGAGCTGTTTGAATCATCAATTCGAAACAGAAGTTGGCGGATGTCTGGAATGTAAATTTCAATAAAGTCCAGTGGAATCTGAAGTACAATTGCTTTGTTTAAAGCAGTGCATTTTGTGGAATGCATCACATCCGCATTAATGATGATGCATTGATCAGCAGTCAGAAGTGTGGTGTTGTTTTCAACCGTAACTGTTAATTCTCCTTCTAACATATAAATGATTTCTAACGCATGGTGCCAGTGTACCGGGACATAACTGCCGGGGTCAACAGAAGTGAAAAAGCGTACACCGGTATTTCCCGGAACTTGAATAATTTCATAGTGAGCTTGATTCTTTTTATCTGACATAATATATTCTCCTGTAAAGCATAGGAAAGACTTCCATTTTGATTCTAAAATCTGATATTATCAATTGTCTTTATTATAAATTGTAAAGAAAATAAAAACAAGAAAAAGAGAATATCGACCTATTTTTTAGAGATTATAAAGTCTATTTTTAATCATAACGATATAGTACAATTGCATCGTAACATAAAGAATGTTCAATGCGCATAAGAACACGGAGTATGAAAGAGTCTATTAAAAGAGAATAAAGACTTTTTAGGCAAGAGTAATGAAGTGATAGTGAGGATAAAAAAATGGAGAAAAAGAGTAAGTTGACATTATCAAAAGTAGTAGAACGCTTTTCTTATGGCTGTGGAGACTTTGGGTGCAATATTATCTATACGGCGATGTCCGCATTTCTGTTGTTTTACTACACTGATTATGCGCAGGTAAATGCGTTAGCAGTAGGTACGATTATGATGGTTTCCAGATTTTTTGACGGAATCAGTGACATTATTATGGGTGTAATTGTTGACCGTACGAAATCAAGATTCGGAAAAGCAAGACCGTGGCTTTTACGAATGTGTATACCGTTTGCGGTATCAGGAATTTTACTGTTTTCTGTACCGACAAGCTGGGCTGCTACACCAAAGCTGGTTTATGTATTCATTACATATAACTTAGTATCTACTGTTATCTATACTGCAATCAATGTACCGTATTCTGCATTGAATGCATTGATGACACAAGATCCGTACGAAAGATCTGTGCTGAGTATTTTCAGAAATCTGCTTGCTACAGCAGGAACACTGACGATTAACACATTTACATTGCCTCTCGTAGAATATTTTGGAAACAATGCTGCTGCATGGACAAAGACATTCTGTGTGTTCGGTGTTGTTGCGGTAGCTGCATTCTTAATGAACTTTTTCGGAACAAAGGAACGTGTGAAAGCAGCAACAAAATCTGAAGGACAAGATGAAAAACCGGTTCCGTTCGTTACAGGAATAAAAGCACTTTTCCAGAATAAATACTGGATTATGATGACTGGAATGCTGGCTTTATTCTTCCTTATGTATTCAGTAAATGGTGGTGCAACAGTTTATTACGCAAAAGATATTCTTGGAAATAAAGATCTGGTTGCAACGATCAATGGTATTTTCAATGTTGTACAGATTGTAAGTATGTTCTTTATTGCTATGCTTGTAAAGAGATTGGGAAAAAGAAACGTATTTTCTATCGGACTTGTTCTTGATATTATTGGAATGCTCATCCTCAATTTCTCAGGAGGAAATATGGCGGTGATCGTGGTTTCCAGTGTGATTCGTGGAATTGGAAATGCATGCGGTGGTGCAACCATGTGGGCAATGGTATCTGATACGATTGATTATGGAGAGTGGAAGACAGGATATCGTACAGAAGGACTTGTAAATAGTGCCTGTAGTTTTGGATACAAGATTGGAAATGGTATTGGTTCAGCAGTGCTTGGAATGATTCTGGAACTAGGCGGTTATGTAGGAACGGCAGCTACACAGACGGCATCAGCACTGACTTCCATCAAAGTGTGCTTTGTGTGGATTCCGATCGCAGTATACGTTATTGGTCTTGTGATTATGAGATTTTACCATCTGGATCAGGAGTTTTCCAGTATTATTGAGGACTTGAAAAAGCGTAACAATGCATCATAGAAAGAAGGGCGCAAAATGAAAATAAAAGGAGTAAATCTTGGAAATTGGCTGGTACTCGAAAAATGGATGAGTCCGGCATTGTTTGATGGAACAACAGCGGAAGATGAATACTATCTTCCGCGACAGCTTCCCAAAGAAGTGTATGAAGCAAGAATTCAGATCCACCGTTCCGAATATATTACAGAACGTGACTTTGTGACAATCAAGAATATGGGAATGGAAGCAGTCCGAATTCCGGTTCCATATTTTATTTTTGGAGACAGAGAGCCATTTATCGGATGTGTAAAAGAACTGGATAAAGCATTTAACTGGGCAGAAAAATATGACCTCCAGATCCTGATTGATCTTCATACAGCTCCCATGGGTCAAAATGGTTTCGACAATGGGGGAATCTGTGGTGTGTGCAAATGGTCCCAGTATCCGGAAGAAGTGGAGTTTGTTTTGTCAGTACTGGAACGATTGGCAGAACGTTATGGTAAAAGAAAAGGACTTTGGGGAATAGAGGTAATCAATGAACCAATTACAGAAAACATGTGGGAGGTTTTTGATGTACCTAACAGATATCCGGCAGTGGATGAGGAGCTTGCAAAAGGTTCCGGTCCTAATACACTTGAGTTTTTGAGACAGTTCTATTTAGAAGCATACGATAGAATCCGTAACTATATGCCGGAAGAAAAGTATGTAGTGATTCATGACGGATTTGAGTTGAAAAGCTGGAAAGATTTTATGCAGGAAGACAAATATGTCAATGTAGTGTTGGATACACATCAGTATCTGATGATGGCGGAAGCAAATGGCTGTAAGCAGACAGTACAGGCGTATGTTGACTATGTGAGAGAGCATTATGAAAATGATATTGAAGAAATGCAAAATTATTTTCCAATAATTTGCGGCGAATGGTGTCTTTTTAATTCTCTTGCCTGCGGATGTGATACAAAAGGTGGTCAGTCAGTGTTAAATGGTATAGAAGGAGCAGTGATTGAGACACTTGATGCAGAAGAAAAGAAGAAAATTTATCAGGCGGTTGCTGATGCACAGCTTCAGGCATGGAATAAAGGCAGCGGATATTTTTACTGGAGTTACAAGTTGCTGGTTGATACGGTAAATGAAGCAGGATGGATTGGATGGGACAGTTGGGATTTCGGTCGATGTGTCGATTTTGGCTGGTTTCCATGTGAGCGATAGGAGGAAAAGACTATGATTAACAACCCGATTCTTCCGGGATTTAACCCGGATCCGTGTATTTGCAGAAAAGGTGATGAATATTATCTGGCAGTATCTACGTTTGAATGGTTTCCGGGAATTCCGATATATCATTCAAAGGATTTGAAAAATTGGGAATTATATACACATGTTTTAACAGATGATGAAGAAGTAGATTTGAAAAAACTTCCAAGTGCAAAAGGAATATGGGCACCATGTTTGACTTATTGTGAGAGTGAAGATTTATTCTATGTTGTTTATGGTGTCATGAATTCTATGAATGCCCGCTATTTTGATGTGGATAATTTCCTTATTACAGCAAAAGATATCAAAGGTCCATGGAGTAAACCAGTGTATCTGCATTCCTCAGGGTTTGATGCTTCTATTTTGCATGATGACAATGGGAGAAAATACATTGTATCGCTGGAATGGGAGACTCGAGAGGGATATGAAAAGCCAGGTTCCATCTGTATGGTAGAATATTCACCAGAGAAGAAAGCTATTATCGGATATCCAAAAAGAATGTGGAGAGGTGGAACAGACCGTGGCTGCATTGAAGCACCTCATTTGACAAAACGAGGAGAATACTATTACATCATGTGTGCAGAAGGCGGCACAGGATATAATCATTGTGTGACTATGGGGCGTTCTAAAAATGTCTGGGGACCATACGAAAAAGATCCGATGAATCCAATCGTTACCAGTGTTCCCGGAGAATCTTATGAGCGTCAGGATCCGGATCATCTTAAGCCGAAATATTATAACCCGGATTCTGTTCTTCAAAAGTCCGGTCATGGAAGCTATGTAGAGCTTCCGACAGGCGAAGTATACCTTGTTCATTTGTGTTCCAGACCGTTTGTTCCGGAACTTCGATGCACATTGGGCAGGGAAACTGCAATACAGAAAATGGTATGGACGGAAGATGGATGGCTTCGTATGGCAGATGGAAGTAATCTGGCAAAAATTGAAGTGCCGGAAAGTTCACTTCCGGAAGTAGAGATGCCGAAAGTGCCGGATTTTGACGATTTTGATGAGGAAGAGCTCAGACTATGCTATTATGCACCTCGTATTATGCCGACCCGGTTTGCAGATGTAAAGGCAAGACCGGGATATGTAAGAATTCGTGGACAGGAATCAAGAACTTCCCTTAATAAAGTCAGTATTCTTGCAAGAAAATTAACCAGTGTTTATGCACGTATTACGACAAAAATGGAGTTTACTCCAGAAGTACATCAACATAGTGCGGGACTGATTTTGTATTATGATAATATGAATTATATTAATCTACGCAAATACTACAGTGAGACGCTTGGACAAAGTGCATTGTCAATTATTCATCTGGAAAATGGAGAAAAAACAGAGTTTTTAAATACAAGAATACCTGTAGAAGACAAGCCGGTTTATCTGAGACTCTATATACAGGGAAGACAGTCCTGGTTTGAATGGAGCTATGACAATATCGCATATGAAAAAATAGGAAGAGTGTTTGACACAACGAGATTTTCAGATGAGTACTGCAAATATGGAGAATTTACCGGAACAATGGTTGGAATCACCTGTGCGGATAGAGTGAAACATGAGCATTATGCAGATTTTGATTATTTTGAATACATTGCAGATGAAACAAAACCTGTGGAGTAAAGATGGTGTCAGATGTATCTGAGATATAAATATCTATAGAGAAAAGAATAATTGCATTTAAAAGAATATGGTCATACTCGCGGCACGATAGATGCACATGGGTATGACCATATTGTAGTATTCATAAAGAAAATATGCAGATTATGCATTGTGAAGAATAGGACTGATTTTCTTATACACCAGTAATACAATAAATGATACGAGGATTCCTTTCAATAAGTTAAATGGTGCCACAGCAAATGCCACAAATGTAAATAAGCTTGTAATGTGTGCGTTTACCGCGGTTCCCATGCCTACCAGAGCATCGATCGGCATTTCAAAAGCTTTTGCATAAGTTGGCAGAAGAATATAAGCATTTAAAAAGCATCCTACAAATGTCATGAATAAAGTACCTGTCACCATGCCGATGAGCGCACCTTTTTTCGAGTGCATTTTGCGGTAAATGATACCGGCAGGAATGACGAAGGAACATCCGATCAACAGGTTTGCAATCTCGCCTACACCGGCAGTCATGGTTCCGTTGATGATAAAATTTAAAAGAATCTTGATCAGTTCAATGCATGCTCCGGCAGCAGGCCCCATTGCAAAGCATCCAATGAGTATCGGTACTTCGCTGAAGTCGAGTTCATAAAACGATGGTGCGAATGGAAGCGGGATCTCGAACAGCATCAGCACAGTTGCAATTGCTGCAAGCATACCGATCTGTGCAACTTTTCGTGCAGTGGACACAGATTTTGATACAGATGTGTTTGTGGTTGAGTTTGTTACATTTGTCATAATGTTACCTCCTGGTTTGTAAATGTTATTTTATACGCCGAGGTTTGAATTTGACGAGATAAAAATGCCCCGATACGTTTTTGGTATCGGGGCAACATATAATCAAATCCTGTCAATTCTTCTCTCATCCAGACTTTACTGTCGGTTTTGGAATCTCACCAAATCAGCCATTGAAATACTCTTATCGCAATGGGTCGCGGACTGTACCGCCGGTTGGGACTTTCACCCTACCCCGAAGAAATTTTTCTATTGTATTATAACGTATTGCATACATATTTACAAGAAGAACGTAAATGTTTTATTTTACT
>JBJEOB010000122.1:0-1918 GCA_051880495.1 Lachnospiraceae bacterium | reverse complement strand
ATATGATATCACATTTCGGCAAAAATGTACAGTTAATTAGAAAGTCCTATACTAGAATTCATCTCAGATAAAACAGCATCTGTCATATCATATACATTTTTTTCTGCCGGCTCCAAATCGGTATACTCAACAAAATCATATTCGAAGCTGTTATTATACTCATCGATAATTGAAGAAATTGTGTAAATCTGATTGCCTCTCACATCCAATTCTTCATTGACTCGTCTCATTACGTTGTCTGTAATAAACACCGGCTTCTTGCCGCTATTGCGTACGATATCCAATATCGCTCCACTTGTGTTTTGTATCTCTTCAGGAGTAACAAATACTTTATCGTTTATAGCATTTAATTGTTTGATAGCATGCTTTTGAACTTCAATCCATTTAAGTTCATCTGCCTGCTTGCCACTGCTCAGTTCTTCCAAATTCGCTGTAAGCTCGCTAACAACACGTGCATTTTCAGAAGCAATCAAAATCGCTCTTATTCGATCGGTATATGCGGCTCTCCCTACATTGGTTCTTTCTCTGTTGAGTGCTTTTCTCAGGCTTGATGTAATTGAAGTAATGTTATACGAAAACAAAAAATTATCTTCTTCCGCAACCTTGATGCCATTAATAAATATCTCCGCGCAGCCCCTCCTTTTTTCAAGAATTTCACCTGCAGACGTTCTATCTATCACTTCAATATCTGTGAAGCAAAGAAACAAGTCCATAGCTTCGCCGATATGGTAATCTTCACAACCGGTAAGAATAAACTCGGTTCCAATAAATGTTTGATCCGTGGCATCCTCTATGTATGCATGAAGAGTAGTTATGTCTTCAAACCCATGCTTTTCAGATTTCCCAATTGTAATTTGATCGTATTTAGAAATTATCTTTACGTCCACACTATTCCGGTCAAAAGTTGCAAGTGCATCTTTGAGGCCAACTCCGAATCTTCCAATGAGATTCGGATGATTATGTTTTTCTTCATTTTCATTCTGGGTCAGATGCTGGTATCTTAAACCACGTCCAAAATCACGAATATGCCATTTGCCGTATTCATCTTTAAAAACCTGAATGTCATCCGTTTCTGTAAGCTTTTGCTCGTCCAATGCATTAGCAATAATTTCCCTAACAGCATGCGCTACAGTCCAGTTTTCCAACACTTTTTCTACATTTAAATCAAATTCTCTCATAACATTCCTTTCGCTAGATTTAGCATACATACAATCAATAACATCTTCATTTTAATCGCTATGGATTTCCGACTGTAACTTTCATTGTATTGCATATTCTTGTAATCAAACTATAATACAAAACCCTGTCTGTTCACTATTGCCAGGGTCGTATATCGCTATTTGCATTATCCTATTATTGTTCAAAATCCTCTTTTAGTTCAAAGCTTTTGTTTGTAATCTTACTCATTATATCTTTAGTAATTTCTATTGTCTCTTCAAGATACTGACCCATATTCTCCGCTTCTTCTTCACACACTGCTCTATTTGCGAGTTTATATAACAAATCAAATTCTTCATATTTGTTACGTATATCTTCTGCATCTAAATTGTAAAGTTCTTCTATATGTAATTGTTCTCTTAATATTGGAATAATATAACGACATTTATGCATATTCCGGCAAGCGGTTGCAAGATCTATAATTGCAAATGAAATAGAAATTGCATATGCTACATTAGTATGACGTAATTTAAATAGTACTTTACATGCTTCCGAAAACTCCCTTTGTCTATCAAAAAACGCATGGAATACACCATAATATTTTATAAAATCAATATATGATTCCGCTTCGAAGCCATTTTTCTCTAACGATTCACCGTCAAAAGAGTATTCTTTTAATAATATTAACCAATTACTGAAATTTTGCAGTTATGTCCGTATAATGGTGTAAATTCAAAATTAACAAAAGTTTGAGCCATGC
>JBJEOB010000121.1:0-1930 GCA_051880495.1 Lachnospiraceae bacterium | reverse complement strand
TGTTGGATATGTATTTCCTTCCGGTAAAGATAAATAGTTGTCTATTGTACAATCAATATTTATTTTTTCTTCCTGTATCGCCTTACTAATCAAAGCAGCTGTAAATGTTTTTGTAAGAGATCCAATTTCATATGTATGAAGTTCTGCCGGAAGTTCTTTGCCATTTTCACCATATACTTTATAAGAAATCTGCCCATCCTTTACAATTCCAACCGTTATTACCGCATCAGCGTTATCTTTTGTAGTGTATTCAAGAATTACGCCACTATTGCCAATAGTACCGCAAAAAAGAATACGCCAAATATTTTTTTGCTTATATGTTTCTTTTTTCTTTCTTTAATGCATCCTGCGTATTGCGGTAATTGCTCAACTCTTTTTATAACATTCGGCGGATAAGACATAATCATAACCATAGGGTCTTTATACTGAGCCGGTAAAATTATCAGTGTAAATATTATACATAGTACAATGCATTCAGCTATCAATATCATTTTACATCACTCCGTTTCGAAATCCTTACAATTTTCTTCCTAAATATCTACATACCTTCTTCTTGTATTGAACATACTCTTCTCCAAACGCCTCTAACGTGTCTAATTGCATAATCATGAGATTGAGTAGAGTTGTCAAAAGAATAAACATAACGTATTTCAGTAAGTTTTTTTTCCTGTAATTTCAATAATGCATTCATCGTCTTCATTGCATCGCCACTTATTCTTCCGGCTGAATCCATACTACCCCCTGCTCTGAGATGACAATAATGATATCACCTGAAGCTGGTATCCCCTTGTTGGAAGTATATCTTTCAAAAAATTTGACAAAACTTATCATCTAGTACAATTTCCATGCCTAAAACCACAATATTAATATCCCTCGACTACTATAACTTCACCTTCTTCATCAGTTGGGGGTTGAAAATGATCATAATAAGTGGAAGCTGTTTGCTCCGTCAATATGATATCATTTTGATGATTTCCGTTTCTTTTTCGAATACGTTCCATAACAACTTCCTTAGGTGTCTTTATATAATAGATTTTGGGTTCTATGTCGTATTTCTTTAATAATGAAATATATTCATTTCTCATTTCTCTAGACCAAAATGAATAATCGAGAACAATATCAATGTTTTGCATGATAAGTGAAATTAGTTTTTCATCAAGATAGGTTTTAATATCTTCTAAAACCTCCTGAGGTAAAGGATGTTCTTTCAAACCTCGTTTGAATGATTCTTCATCATAAGATAGTATTGTCATCCCGGTACTTTCAAATTTTTTTGCTAGTGTTGATTTACCTGCTCCCGCAGGGCCGCACATTAAAATAACTTTACTTTTCGACAAATTATCTACTGTATTTTTCATTGATATAACCTCCTATAACAAACCAAGAAAACATGACACTCTCCTTAAGCATTATTACTATTCGCTCTTTTCATGATTTCCTGTACTATTGATGTTTTAGCATTCGCATAGTGCTGAACATGCCTCCATTTATTCTTTGCCAAGCTTCGTTTGACTTGTGCATATTTGTCCCGATCAGTATCATTAGTCCGCAACCAATCACGGAAGCGTAACATTCTATCAATCTCTGATGTGCCCAAACTGAACACATGCAGATTAATATCGGTATCCGGTCCTTTAAACAAACGATGCTCAAACCAGTCAGGTTCTCGAATCTGTAGCACATATCCGGCCGCTTCCAACACTGGAACGTAGGATGACTCATCAGCAGAATCCTTAACAACCAACCGTATTCTTTTGCAACTCATCATCCGTTGTAGGCATGGAGGTATTATTAGATATCATCTTATCGCACTCCTTTGCTGCTTATTATCTAGGGTTAAACTTAACTACTATTTTTTCTTTGCGATATAAAATACATAACTGTAATAATCTACTACTAATCTAAAATAAAGCGATTATAAGCTATCCTT
>JBJEOB010000120.1:0-8475 GCA_051880495.1 Lachnospiraceae bacterium | reverse complement strand
CCTCTGATTTTTACTGTAAAAGTTGTCTAATAATTACCATCCGTTTTTCCATGTGAAGCTTTCTTTTCTGTTCCAAAAAATATATACTATAATTGGTATATCATAATGTGTGTTTTGCGGGCTTGAGCATTTCACTCAATAACGTTGATTATAAGAAGTTACCTGTCGGAGGTAGAAATGAAGCTTTTACGAAAAATACAAAATCTGATTACAAATATAAAGGTACAAAAACAGCTCTATTTTATATACTTTATAGCAATTTTTATCCCTGTTGTCACAATCGGAGGATATCTTGTCTACAATACATGCTCCCAGCTATTTGAACATTATGAAAATCAGTCTCACTCCGATAATCTCCGTGTAAAATCTTTGCTGCTTGATCTGACATCCAATGTCTATAATAAAGGATTATCTCTGTCTTCCAATCAAGAATTAAAAGATCTGTTAAGCACTGAATTTGATTCTTCTGAATCTGCCACTCGTTCAATAGAACATTATAAAGGGTTTAGCACCCTTCTATCACAGGATATTTCTATTCAGAGCATTTCTATTTATACACCCAACTCCACTTTACCGGAAAGCAAATATATACATCAGATAACAGAGGAAACCGAAAAAGAAAACTGGTATCAAAAAGCTCTGAATACCGTCACTCCATTCTGGACAAAGGAAACTGCTACCGATGATTTTGGAAATGAAAGAATTGTACTATGTCTACATATAAGGATTTTTCTGCCACAGGTTCATAGTCATGCCTTTTTAAATCTTACCGTAAGCAATAATCATATTAAGAACCGTATAGAAAACAGTAGTCTGAACACCGTACTCTGGTTAAATGAGGAAGGCATCTTCTATTCCAGCAGCAAAAAAAGTATGGATCCCTCTTTAACAAAGTATGTAACAGGTCCTAATAGATATTATCTGGGAAAGATTACTCTCAATAATCAGAAAGTTATAGGCTGTGTATCTTCCTTCTCCACTGCATATTCCGATGATCTGTTTTATGTTGCATCACTGAATTATGATGGATATCCGCACATTCTGAAAGTTACTCGTACTCATTTTCTGATTTTATTTTTGATCCTTGCTGTTACCAGTGCTTTCATATATGCCTATTCTCATTATTTCAGCAAACGTGTAATCACCTTACGTGAAAATATGCATCATGCTAGCCAGGGCAACTATCATATTGTAGATACCTTTAACGGAGAGGATGAGATATCAGAGGCCTTTGCAGATTTAAATATAATGATTCAGGATATTTTACACAAAGAGGCTTCTGTGTATGAAGCCGAGCTTCGGGCAAAGGAACTGGAAAATCAGCAGCATCGTATGGAATTTAAGATGCTCTCCAGTCAGATCAATCCTCATTTTCTTTATAATACACTGGAAAGTATCCGCATGCGTGCTCTAAAAGCAGGAAACCGTGATGTGGCAACTGCTATAAAATTACTGGGAAAGTCTATGCGCTATGTACTTGAAAATACCACAACTTCTTTTACAACACTCGCAAAAGAACTGGATTATATTGAAACTTATCTGGCAATACAGAAACTCCGTTTTCATGATCGAATAAACTATTCCCTGAAAATATATCCGTCCATCGATTTAAATGAATACCAGATCATGCCTCTTCTTTTACAGCCAATCGTAGAAAACGCAATCATTCATGGGCTCGAAGATGTAGAAAGAAATGGTAAGATTATTATTCATATTCACAAGAAAAACGACATTTTATATATCCACATCTTTGATAATGGCTGTGGTATGACATCAAATGAGCTTCATAATATGAAGCAAAACATATATCACCATCCGAAAGAGTCTTCAAAAAGTATTGGTTTATATAATATCTATCAGCGAATTCGGTTATGTTTTGGCTCGCCATATGGATTACAGATAAAAAGCAAAAAGAGATACGGCACACTGATCACAGTAATAATGCCGGCACAAAAATGCAGGAGGGAGATTAAATAATAATGAAACTTTTCATAGCAGATGATGAAATTGATGTTCGGGAAGGTATCCGCTATCTTCTTGACTGGTCAAAACTAGGATTTTATATTTGTGGCGAAGGGAAAAATGGTCAGGAAACTTTAGAACAGATATTGAAGTTAAACCCTGATGTTGTCCTGATGGATATTCGCATGCCAAGATTGTCCGGACTTGAAGTTGTAAAACAGGCGAAAGAACAAAATTTTCATGGTAAATTCATTATATTGAGTGGATATTCTGACTTTTCCTACGCCCAGGAAGCAATCCGCTATGGGGTAACCTGTTATCTCACAAAACCGATTGACGAAGATGAATTAGAAAGAGCTGTCATAGAAGCCCGGGATTCTCTGATAAACGAACAAAACACTCGTAAAAAACTGATTCAATACCGTGACAAAGCCAGGGAATCCATAATCCAGGAAATCCTCTGTAATACCGCATCTTATCAGTTTTTGGACTACCATGATATAATGCTGGAATCCTCCGTATATCAAGTAGTACTGTACACAAATTACAATCAGGAATCCTTCCAGGTCACTTGGGATTTTGCTGAAATATTACGTCTTGCCAATAAAAATCATAATTCCCTGGATTACATTAAAATAGAACATCAAAATGTTATTATTTTAAAAGGAGACTATGCCAGAAAGCGTTTTAATGATCTTCTGGATCACTATATCAGTCATCCCCAGAAAGGTTCTCCCTTGGATTCACTATTCCTTACATACGGACAGCCTGTCTATTCTGTAGAACAGATCCATACTTCATACGAAACAGCAAAGTTACTGATGAAACGCCGGTTCTTCTGCCATTTTAATCAACATGTTCTGGGATACCATGACATAGAAGATACTCCTCTTTTTCATACAAATGCACTCTCTTCTGAAAATATTTATGCTCAGAAGATTACAGATTACATCCAGTCCGGTAACCGACATATGCTCTCAAAAACTATGGATGACTTAAAAGAAGAATTGTACCTTGCCAATCAGGAAATATCAGTACTTAAACATTACCTTGCAGATATTATGATCCAAGTAAAATCAGAGATTACAAGAATATATGACAATCTGGATATCCCGCTTCCAAACAATGCTGCGATAATCAGTACACTGGAAGAAAAGTGCTATCTTTATGAAATATTTCAGTTTTTTAATCTTCAATTCGAAATGTGTATGAACGCTATTGGTTCTCCGACCCGCGATAGTGTAATTGATGGTATCCTTTTATATATTCAGCACAATTATCAGGATAACCTGAAACTTGGAACTATTGCTGAGGTGTTTGGCTACAACAGCTCTTATCTCGGGAAAGTATTTACAAAGATTACAGGGAAAAGTTTTAATTCTTATGTCGATGAAGTACGTATAGAAAACTCAAAGAAACTTCTTCTGGAACAAAATCCTAAAGTTTATGAAATTGCACAACGTGTGGGATATGCAAATGTAGATTATTTTCATAAAAAATTCAAAAAATATGTGGGAATGAGTCCAGCTGAATACCGGAAATCTCATTTTAAAAATCTTTAAGACAAAATATCGCTGCAAAACAGGAATAAATAACTGTTTTGCAGCGTCTTCTATTTTTATCTATGCAAAATCAAGACTCCTTTTTTTTCAATTTCCAACAGCTCTCCTGCTTTATAGGTTTTTCCATTGAGAAGATCTGTATACTCTTTATCCAATGAAACTTTGACATGCCCTTTGTTGTGGTTCATGAGAAATAATGTTTCCCCTTTTTCATTTTCGCGAACAGCAGCTTCTACACCACTTGGAGTCTTAAGCGTTGGCTTCACTTTTGTTTCCATCAGAACGTCTCTCAGAAAACGCGTGTAAAAATCAGAAGAAGATCTTGTTCCCACATAATAAGCATTCCCTCTCCCATATTTGTTTTTTGTCACAGCAGGCATGCCCTGATAAAAATCTCTTTCATAACATCCCAAGGATTCAGCTCCTTCCAGATGAAGAAGGTCACACAACATCTCTGCATGATATTTCTCACCATCATACAAAAATGTATTATATTCCCCTTCTGGCAGCGCATCATTTTCCTCTACCCATATTCCAAGCAGCTCTTTCCATTCTCCGGGATAACCACCGCTTATCACCAGGTCATGTTCATCAACAATACCACTGAAATAAGTAGTAATAAAAGTACCCCCTGATTCTACAAATGCTTTTATTCGTTCAGAAAATCCCTGTTTCGTCATATAAAGAAGAGGAGCAATAACAATCTTATATTTACGAAGATCATCCTCTACCCCAATAATATCGACAGGGATATTCTGATTAAAAAGTGCTGTATAATAATTCTTCACTGCATCCAGATATTTCATGCGAACACTTGGACCGGCAGAATATTCCACGGCCCACCAGTTATCCCAGTCAAATATAATCGCTGTTTCTGACGGTGTGCGTCCTTCCAGGAACACGTCTTTTAAACACTCTAATTCTTCTCCCAACGCCTCGACTTCATGAAATACCCTTGTATCATCTCTTCCGGCATGGTCAATCACTGCACCATGATATTTTTCACATGCTCCAATACTCCTTCGTATCTGAAAGAACTGAATCGCATCTGCACCGTGAGCTGCTGCCTGAAAGCTTAAAAGCCTCATCTCGCCCGGTCTTTTCAGTTTGTTATAAGGAAGCCAGTTTGTAACACTTGGTGTCTGTTCCATCAGTACAAAAGAATTCTGATTTTTAATACCTCTCATCAGATCATGCCTCATAGCAGTGACTGCCGGGCTGTCATCCGGTGCCGGATAATTATCCCACGAAATAAAATCCATCTCTTTTGCCCATTTTTGATAGTCAAGGCTCTTGTAAAATCCCATAAGATTGGTTGTAATAGGAATTTCCGGCATCTCTTTACGAATCGCATCGTATTCCAGCTTAAAGCATTCTAACATGCTGTCAGAATTAAATCGCCTGTAGTCGAGAGAAATCCCCTGGAACATTGTTCTCTCTTCTTCAAAATGTTCACTCAGAAGATTCGGAAGTACCACTTCATCCCAGTCATAAAACGTATGCCCCCAAAAAGAAGTATTAAAACTCCGATTCATTTCTTCAATCGTTCCATATTTCTTTTTCAACCACTCTCTGAATGCTTTTTCACAATTCTCGCAGTAACATTCTCCACCAAACTCATTAGAGATATGCCATGCCACAATATTATCATATTCTTTATATCTTCTTGCCAGTTCTCCTGCGAGGCGAGGCGCATACAATCTGTATGTCGGACTATTCGGACATGAATTATGTCTTCCTCCGAACTTCCTTTTCATGCCATTAAATTCTGTTCTCAGAATATCAGGATGGCGTTTTGCCATCCATGCAGGGTGCGCTCCTGTAGATGTGGCCATACAAACTTTCAAGCCATTCTCTCTGACCAATTTCATGATTTTATCCAGTCTCTCAAAAGAATAGGTGTTTTCATCTGGCTGCAGAGCAGCCCAGGAAAATACATTCAGTGTCACGATATTGATATGCGCCTTTTTCATCATCCGCATATCTTCCTGCCACACATCCTCCGGCCACTGTTCCGGGTTATAATCTCCTCCGTAATAAATTTGTTTCACGCTTTTTCCGTAACCCATATTTTTCTCCTTTTCTTTTAATTCTAACCATAGATTCCACAGGGCATCCCATGGCAAAACAGCGGAACATCATTACTGACCGTTCCGCTGTTCATTTAATTAATTATTAGCGTTAAAATCTTCTACCGCCTGTACTCTCGCATTTGCCTCATCTTTTGCATTCTTCATATCAACTGCAAGTACATCCTCATATCCAAGACCTTTTACAGTATCCTGCATATCTTTAAGAATAGAGTTAAATTCTGCCTCATCTTTTGCAAATACCATTTTCCACGAACTGTCCACAATTACTGCTTTGCACTGATTTCTCAGAGTTGTAATATCCGAAGACTCCTCTGGTTGTACATAAGATGTACCAGGTGCTACCGAAAGTGCATTCTTGCCTTCCAGAAATTCAATCGTTGTCTTCGCACCGTCTGCATATTCCTGCCAGTCTGTGTCAAGTGCTGTTGTTTTCTTTTCTAATTCAGAAGCCCACATAGTTGACATATAAGGTTCATTGTTATTCGGATCAATATCTACAAGTGAAAGCGCTTTAAAGTTCAATGCAGATACACCATCTTTCCATGAACCGCCGCCCCATTCATCCGGAACAGTCACATCATTGCTTGGGAGTGCCTGATTACCAAATTCTGTATAAACGGCTTTATCACCGTCTTTTTCCCATGTAAGTCCTTCCGGTCCTGCAGCTCCGCCTGCCTGTCCGGCAATTTCCATACCTTCCGGAGAATACAGCCAGTCAATAAAGTCTGCCATTCTCTCAGGGTCTTTGCACTGACTTCCAATTGCAATGATTGTCTTTCCATTTCCTTCTGAATAACATCCATTAGAATATGGTGAGCTGTCTTCGATAAATGCAGGCATAAATCCTTTACCGGCTTCCTTATTCTCTGTTGTGTTGTAATAGGATGGTCCCTGATAAGACCAAAGTGATGTCAGGATCTGTCCGTCACGATATTTATTAGAAAGTGTATCATAGTTTTGTGTTGTAGATTCTGGATCTACAAGCCCTTCCTGATTTGCCTCAAAAAGGAATTTCAGTGCTTTTACATAGACTCCATCACTGGAGGTGATATCCTGGATATCGCTTCCATCTGCTTTAGAAAGAACAAATCCCAATTCATTATAACCATATAAGCAAGCATAGTTCTTTGCGCCTACCATCATATTTCCATCCCAGTCTTTGAAAAGAGAAATGGCATAAGTCTTTTTACCAGAATCACTTTCTGGTGTATTTTCCTGCATTTCTTTCATAACCGGAATCCAGTCTTCCAATGTCTTAATTTCCGGATATCCTGCTATTTTGTAGGAATCCCATCTCACATACGGTGCCACCATCGGTTCGATACCATCAGAAGAAATCTCCGGTGACTGATTAGAAATCTCACTTGGGATTCCGTAGACTCCCTCTGCTTCAATTCCATCATTCGTCTTACTGATAGCAGCTTCATAATTTTTCATGACATCTTTATCCTTAAGTAAATCTGCCATATCCATCAAAAGTCCTGCTTCTACCATATCTTTAAAACGTCCGTTATCAGTACCTGAAATAATAAGATCTCCCAGATTGCCTGCCGCGGATCTGGTTTGGAACAATGTATCGCCGCCACCGGCTACATTCGGAGCAATAATGTTCAGTTCCATATTAAATTTATCTTTTACTACTTTTGCAAACCATCCGGATTGGATTCCCTGATAGTTTGCCAACGCATCAAATACATCAACTGTGATGAAATCGCTGTATGTTCCATCGCTGTTTTTAGAAGAAGTTTTTGTCTCTTCTTTCCCACCACAGCCTGTGAGAATCATTGTTGTCATAAGTGTAATACAAAGCAATACACTTACCATTTTCTTTTTCATATAGAATCCTCCTGAAAATTCTCTCTAACCTTTTACTGAACCAATCATAATTCCTTTTACGAAAAATCTCTGGAATATCGGATATACAAACAGGATTGGAAGTACAACAATAACCGATACTGTCATACGAATGGAAGTCGGAGTCTGCTGTGTTGCAAGTGCTGCAGCACTGATTGCACCGGTTCCGTTATTTCGTACCATAGCGGCCAGAGAACTTGCCTGATTAATATAAGTATATAATAGATACTGCAAAGAATACAACTTCTGATCTGTAATATAAATCAACGTATCCTGAAAAGAGTTCCACTGTGCTACAGCTGCAAAAATAGCAACTGTAGCAAGAATCGGTTTCGCTGTCGGAAGAATGATCTTTCCGAATATAGTCATAATTCCTGCTCCGTCAATTTCTGCTGCCTCCTGAAGTGATTTTGGCATAGATTCAATGTACGTCTTAACCAAAATAATATTAAACGGCTGAACAATTGCCGGAATAATATATACCCAGAATGTATTGGTCAAATGCAATGTCTTCATAGTAATGAACATTGGAATGATTCCGGCATTAAAATACATGGTAATCACAAAAAAGCGATACCAGAATCTTCTATGCCATAATTTTTCCTGTGTAAACATAAATCCCAGATATGCAGATGCCAGTACCGTGCACACTGTACCTATTACTGTTCTTCCAACGGAAATAAGTGCTGCCGTCGGAAGTCCGCTTAATGATAATACTTGTTTATAATTATCAAAATGTATCTTCTGTGGCAGAAAATTAATAATTCCATTGGCACTCAGATCATTTGCACTAATCGTATTGATTATCATATAATAGAACGGATAGACGCAAATCAGGGTAATGATAATAAACACCAGATAATTTGCGATACTAAATGCTGCATCGCCGGCATTTAATTTTTTATGAGTTTTTACCGCAGTTTTCACTGTATTTCCTCCCTTCTAAATTAATAACTTCTCGGAATCTTCA
Source organism: Lachnospiraceae bacterium (assembly GCA_051880495.1). GTDB lineage: Bacteria > Bacillota > Clostridia > Lachnospirales > Lachnospiraceae > MGBC120314. The sequence continues at coordinate 34 of JBJEOB010000120.1, read as the reverse complement.
GCCCTGATTTTATAAGGCTTTCAGACCCCTATCT
>JBJEOB010000119.1:0-41465 GCA_051880495.1 Lachnospiraceae bacterium | reverse complement strand
TGCGGACAGAGAAAAGATAGAGTATCTGCAAAATGAAGTGAATGACACGCAGAGCGAACTTGATGAGGCCCGGTTGATAATCGAAGTGTATAAGCTTGCCCAAAAAGGGACTCCTGCATATTTGATTGCAGAAAGACTTCAGGTTCCATTAAAAAAGGTTGAAAGAATATTAAACGAGTAAATCAAGGGTAATTTAGATAATTTTTGAAGTTATAGCATTAAAAATCCCCATAGGTAAAGTATGCTGATGCCCTTATGACATTGTGCATATAAATACCTATGGGGTTGTGTTTTTAATTAAAGTTTTTTAATAATCATGTTGTTTGGCTGGATAATCTTTTGCTCCTTACCATTCATAACGATAAGGCCCTTCTGGTAATTAATGGTGAAAGTTGTAAGAGTATTACTGTCCTGATTGACACTAATAACATGGTTGCAGTCAGGGAAAATACATACGTCTTTTGGATAATCACCACTGATTGGAAGCGAAGAATTCATTGTCAGAAGACCGGTCTTCTTGTCCACATTGTAGATGGTTAATGTATCATCGCCTGCATTGGTGCAGAATACATGATTGCCGTTGATGGAAAAACGCATTGATGCAGCAGCAGTATTCTGCTGGTGCTGTTTTCTTACAGTGAAAATGTTCTGGATGAATTCAAAACGTTCCTTGGCATCTTTGTTGTACGCGTAGACATCTATAAAATTCTTTAGCTCACATAATACATATGCGAATCTGCCGTCCGCAGAGAACATAATCTGTCTTGGAGCGGATTCGAGCTGTACTCTTAAAATGTCAGTAAGCTTTAATTTGCCCGTGTCTTTGTTAAATTCATATAATTTAATCTGGTCAATTCCCGGGTCACATACACACAGGATTTCTTCATCAGGTGTTAAGATGGCGCAACTGATGTGTGGGCGGAAGTTACGCTCTGCAACGCTTCCAAGTCCGTTATGGAATATTTCATCAGCAATAGCACCAACACTGCCGTCTTCATTAATGTGAAGCACAGTGATTTTACCATCATGGTATCCTGAAACAAACATATATGTATTGTCTTTGGTTGTTGAGATATGGCAGCCACGCATACCGTTGATATCTGCAACACCAAGCAGAGAAAGCTCACCATCAGGAAGGATGGAATATGATGCAATACCTTCGTCGCAGATAGAGTAGAGATATTTCTCATCTGTTGAGAGGATTACATATGAAGAATTGTTAATTTTAACTGCAGAACGCTCTGTAACACGTCCGGCATCAACATCCATATCATATATATGAATGCCATAACCCTTACTTTTGGCATTGTTGGTATAACTGCTTACATATGCCACATATTTATCATTACTCATGTCGATATACCTCCGTTGTTGTTATAGAATATTTTACTTTAAATTTCATAGATTATCAATAGATTAATAGTAGATAAATTAACAAAATTTAAAAATTATTCATGAATAAAGTAATTGAAAGAGGTAATACTAAATATGAACAAGATAGAATAATTGCGACGCAATTTCCTATCAAATAAAAGGAGGTATTTGTATGGCAGTTTTAGAGTGTAACGTTGTTACCTGTGTGCATAACGAATCAGATAAATGCTGTAAGGGAAGTATCAAGGTTGAGGGAAGCGATGCAGTAAGAAGTGAATCTACATGCTGTGACAGCTTTGACAAGAGAGGCTGTGGCTGCACAAATGACTGTAAATGTCCTGACAGCAAGGTTGATATTGAATGTTCTGCAGTGAATTGTGTATATAACGATAATAAGGTTTGTAAGGCTACGCATGTAGGCGTAGTAGGTCACAGTGCAGATTCAACTGAACAGACAGAATGTGCAACATTCCGCTGCAGATAAATTCACAATATAATAATTTTTTTAATAATTTTTCATAGGGTTGTTAATTGACAACCCTATTTTTATGTTATATCATTAAGTGAATATGCTTTATTAATGTAATTATAATTCGAAAGGCAGGTGGTTTTAGATGAGTCATGACAGTCATAGGTTAACAAATAATTTAGACGAGGCTGCAAGCCCCAGATCTCATTTAAAATTGCATAAGGAGAATTATAATTATGGAAAGACTGAAAGAATTAATTGAGAGCAGACAGTATGGTCTTTTTCGCCAGGAAATAGAGGAATATAATGTTCAGGATATTGCTGAATTCCTCGAAAGCATGAAAGCAAATGAGAGAAATAAGATTTTCAGAATTCTTCCAAAGAGTATTGCGGCTGATGTATTTTCATATCTTGACATAACATTACAGCAGGATATGATTGGCTCAATGTCAGATATGGAGGCGGCAGACCTGATTGATAATCTTTACGCGGATGATGCGGCAGACCTTCTTGAGGAAATGCCGGCAAATGTAGTAAAAAAGCTTCTTGCATCCGCAAGTGCAGAAACAAGAAGTGCGATAAATCATTTGCTTAAATATCCTGAGGATTCAGCGGGAAGCATTATGACTGTCGAATTTGTTGACCTGAAGGAATCACTTACTGTTTCGCAGGCCATAGAGAGAATAAGACGAGTTGGTATAGACAAGGAAACAATTAACGTGTGTTACGTGCTTGACAGTAACAGAAAACTTATTGGTACGGTAGCACTGCGTTATCTTCTGTTAAGTGACCCGGATGCGGTAATTGGCAATATAATGCATGAGAATGTTGTTACAATCAATACCATGGATGACCAGGAAGAGGTTGCCAGAACATTCCAGAAATACGATTTTACAGCCATGCCCGTGGTGGACAGCGAAGGGCGTCTTGTTGGTATTATTACCGTAGATGACGTTGTTGATATCATGGAGCAGGAAGCAACGGAAGATATTGAAATGATGGCAGGTATCATTCCTACGGATAAATCATATACGAAGGAAGGTATCTGGGAGACATATAAGAAAAGAATACCTTGGCTGTTACTTCTTATGATTTCAGCAACATTTACGGGAAGAATTATACAGCATTATGAGGAATCCATTGCAGTAGCCGGTTATCTTGTCCTGACATCCTTTATCCCGATGCTTATGGATACCGGAGGAAACTGCGGAAGTCAGGCGTCTGTATCCATTATACGAAGCCTTTCTCTTGATGAGATTGAATTCAGGGATATTTTCAGAGTGTGTTTCAAGGAAATGCGAGTGGCAGTGCTTTGCGGTATAACGCTTGCGGCAGCCAATTTTGTTAAATTGCTGTTGATAGACCGCGTTACGGTTTATGTTGCATTTGTTGTATGTTTTACTTTGATACTTACTGTTTTGGCCGCTAAGATTGTAGGCTCATGTCTTCCGATTCTGGCAAAACAGTTAAGATTTGACCCGGCCGTTATGGCGAGTCCGTTCATTACAACAATTGTAGATGCTTTATCACTTATGATTTATTTTAAAATTGCAACAATTATGCTGGGATTATAACCGGTATAAAAATAGATATTAGGAGAGAAAAGAAGATGAGTAAGGTAAGAACAAGATTTGCACCAAGTCCAACAGGAAGAATGCATGTAGGTAATTTAAGGACTGCTTTATATGCGTACCTTATTGCAAAGCATGCGGGTGGAGATTTTCTTTTAAGAATTGAGGATACGGATCAGGAGAGATATGTTGAAGGGGCCGTAGATATTATTTACAGAACCCTTGAAAAGACAGGACTTGTTCATGACGAAGGCCCTGATAAAGATGGCGGAGTAGGACCATATGTTCAGAGTGAGCGTCAAGCAGCAGGAATATATATGGAATATGCCAAAATGCTTATTGAGAAGGGTGAGGCTTATTATTGTTTCTGTGACAAGGGAAGACTTGATACATTAAAGACCAAAATTGGTGAAGGTGATGAAGAAGGCAAGGAAATTGCAGTATATGATAAGCATTGTTTATCACTTTCCAAGGAAGAGGTTGAGGCAAACCTTGCAGCAGGCAAGCCGTTTGTTATCCGTCAGAATAATCCGACAACAGGTACAACCACATTCCATGATGACATTTACGGTGACATAACGGTAGACAATTCAGAGCTTGATGATATGATTCTTATTAAGTCTGATGGGTATCCGACATATAATTTTGCAAATGTTGTTGACGATCATCTTATGGGTATCACGCATGTTGTAAGAGGAAATGAATATCTTTCTTCTTCACCTAAGTATAACCGTCTCTATGAGGCGTTTGGATGGGAAGTGCCTACATATGTACACTGCCCGCTTATTACCAATGAAGAGCACAAGAAGCTGAGTAAGCGAAGCGGACACTCTTCATATGAAGATTTAATTGAGCAGGGATTTGTGACCGAGGCAATTGTAAATTATGTTGCACTTTGCGGATGGAGCCCTGATTCTAATCAGGAAATATTCTCGCTTGAAGAACTTGTTAAGGAATTTGACTATAAGAGAATCGGTAAGTCGCCTGCTGTATTTGACATGGGAAAGCTTAAGTGGATGAACGGCGAATATATAAAGGCGATGGACAATGAGCGTTATTACGAGCTTGCCATGCCTTATATAAAGAGTGTTATAACTAAAGACCTTGACCTTAAGAAGATTGCAGACCTTGTTAAGACAAGAATTGAAATTTTCCCTGACATAAAGGAACATATAGATTTCTTTGAGGAGCTGCCTGAGTATGATACGGCGATGTATACTCATAAAAAGATGAAGACTGATTCAGCTATATCGCTTTCAGTATTAAAGGAAATGCTGCCTGTATTGGAAAAACTTGATGATTACTCACTGGATTCAATTCATGATACTGTAATGGCATTTGTAGCCGAAAAGGAAATGAAGAACGGTACGGCACTCTGGCCTCTTCGTACTGCGGTATCCGGAAAACAGATGACACCGGGCGGTGCATTTGAAATAATGGAAATCCTTGGTAAGGAAGAATCGCTTTCTCGTATACGCAAGGGAATTGAATTATTGGAAAATGAACAATAAGATTTATTGACAAATGCTTCCGGCAGGGTTACGATAAAACCTGTCGGAAGTTTTTTCGTGGCAGTTCGCCAAAGTTTCTCATTTACAGTTAAAAAGGGGCAGTTAAAGAAAATGCAATATAATGAATCACAAAGTATGGCAATTGACCATTTTATGGGGCCGGCGCTCGTGCTTGCAGGGCCTGGCTCGGGTAAGACTGCGGTTGTCACAAAAAGAGTATGTACTCTTATAGAAAAATATAATGTCAATCCGTCCAATATTCTCGTAATTACATTTACAAAGGCAGCCGCCGATGAGATGAAAGAACGGTTTTGCAGGATGATGGATGGTTGCAGGGCGGTTAGTTTCGGTACTTTTCACGGGGTGTTTTTTACAATATTAAAACATGCTTATAATTATAGTGCAGGTAATATTATAGGTGAGGAAGAACAATTTTCACTCTTAAAGCGTATTGTGACGAATTTTCATCTTGAATATGAAAACGAAAAGGATTTTCTCGCCGGATTATTAACGGAGATAAGCCGTGTAAAGGGCGACAGGCTTGATATAGACAGTTACTATCCGGTGAATTGTGCAAAGGAAGTTTTTACACAGATTTATGAGTCGTATGACAGGTCATTGAGGCATAATAACAAGCTTGATTTTGATGATATGATTCTGCGCTGTTATGAACTTTTTAGGGAACGTGGCGACATTCTGAGTGCATGGCAGAATAAGTACCGTTATATTTTAATTGATGAATTTCAGGATATTAACCTGATGCAGTATGAGGTTGTCAAAATGCTTGCTGCACCTGACAATAATATTTTTATAGTTGGTGATGATGATCAGAGTATTTATGGATTCCGTGGAGCAAGACCGGACATAATGCAGCTTTTTACAAAGGACTATCCTGATACAAAGATTATTTCACTTGATGTAAATTACAGATGCCAGGAAAAAGTGGTAGAACATGCATTGAAATTAATTAATCATAACGAAAACCGCTTTAAGAAGAATATCCGTGCATCAAGAAAAAGTGATGAACCGGTTCATATTACGGAATATCAGGATGTTTTTGAAGAGACTTCAGATATCATTTCACTTATAAAAAAATATCATGAGCAGGGAATAAGCTATAGTGAAATGGCAGTGCTCACACGTACAAATGAGGGCGGAAGATACCTTATCGGCAAGCTGATGGAGCATAATATACCATTTAGCTCTAAAGACAGTATACCAAGTATTTACAGTCACTGGATTGCCAAAAATATAATGGCATATATTAACATGGCGCTTGGAAACAGGGACAGAAATGTATTTTTGCAGATAATGAATAAACCAAAGCGTTATATCAGCAGGGATGTCTTAACCTCGCCTATAGTAAATTTTGATGAAATCAGGGCAGAATATATAAATGACCGGTCATGGATGATGGAGCGCATTGACAGACTGGAGGAGGACCTTCATATGCTGTCAGGGCTTAATCCGTATGGTGCAATCAATTATATCCGCCGCGGAATCGGATATGATGAATATCTCACAGAGTATGCGTTGGAAATGCAGATACCTTCAGATGAATTATTTGATGTACTAAATGAATTAATGGAGGCATCAAGAGAATTTGATTCCTATTCAGAGTGGTTTAAATATATTGAACAGTATGAAATAATGTTAAAAAACAAAACGAAAAATAACAGGGAAGAAGAGAAGGATGCAGTTGCGATAGTTACAATGCATTGTGCCAAAGGCCTTGAGTATAAGGTAGTATTTATTCCGGATACCAATGAGGGAATCATTCCGTATAAGAAAGCTCTTCTTAATAATGAAATAGAGGAGGAACGCAGAATGATGTATGTGGCGATGACACGTGCCAAGGACCATCTTTATATCAGCCATGTAAAGACACGTTTTAATAAGACAATGGAAAAATCGAGATTCATAAATGAACTGGGGTAGAAATTTTCATTTAGCTTTTGACATGCGAATCCTATAAAATGAAAAAGGATGACGATTATTCCTCGTCATCCTCAAGTAATTCCTCATATTCGGCAGCATCAAGAAGTTCATCAAAAGCATCTGAAACAATCTCAAATTCTTCATCACTTTCGATGTTTTCAAGTTCAGGCTGTCCATCCGGTGTCTCGTTATATCGGTAGAGAAATACCTCTCCGTCTTCTGCTTCCTTACCTTCGAGTGGAAGAAGAGCGATGTAACGACCATCATTTGCATCAAATATTGAAACAACGGCACACTCTAATTCTTCGTCGTTGTCAAGTGTTAATGTAACAGTGGTATCAAAATCATCCGGAATCAATGAATCATTTTCAGAATTCTTACCCATAAAGTTCTCCTTTAATTTTTTTAACAAGATCCGGGTGTCAAAAGACAGATGGAATCTTATTAATTAACTGTATCAGAAAAAAACGTCAAATGCAACGATAAAAAAAGTAATATTTTAAATATATTATAAAAAAACAGTTGAATTTTGAAAGTAAATAATGTATTATACAACTATAAATAAATAGCAGAGTCAATGGGGACAGTTTCGATAAGGTTTCGGGATTGTCTTTTTTTATATGATAGGAAATTGCGTCGTAATTTCTCTATCCTGTATACAGGTTGACATAATGACGAAAAGGAGTAAGAAAAATGGATAATATTGATAAAAAGATAATTTCATTATTACAGAAGAATGCAAGGATGCCATTAAAGGCTCTGGCGGAACAGGTGTATTTATCATCTCCGGCGGTTTCGGCAAGAATAGAACGTCTTGAAAAGGAAGAAATAATTGTGGGATATGAAGCTAAGGTAAATGCAATGAAGTTAGGATATCATATAACTGCATTTATTAACCTTGAACTTGCACCGGTTCAGAAACCGGAGTTTTATTCGTTTGTGGAGGCATGCCCGAATGTAATTGAGTGTAACTGTATAACAGGAAACTATTCAATGCTGCTTAAGGTTATTTTCCCAAGTACGGATGATTTGGATAATTTCATCGGGAAGCTTCAGAAGTTCGGTAGAACATATACACAGATTGTCTTTTCTAATCCTGTTAAGACGCGTGGCGTTATGGTCGAACTGGAAGAGGAAACATAAGTTTTCTGCTTGACTGTTTTTTGGGTTGGATATATTATAATATATGAATTTAAAAGGATGTCTTTTTAAGGCATCCTTTTTGTCTGAATGGGAGTTTATATGAGAGTAGTATTGGCATCAGGATCTCCAAGAAGGAAGGACCTTCTTACGCAGGTGGGGATTGATTTTGAAATAAAAGTAAGTAATGTTGAGGAGATTATTACAGGCACGCATCCCAAAGAGGTGGTTGAGTCATTATCATATCAGAAGGCAAAGGATGTTTTCGATGGTATTGACGGTGATGTTGTTGTGATTGGTGCTGATACGGTAGTTTCTGTTGATGAAGGCATTCTTGGAAAACCTAAGGATACTTTGGATGCAATAAATATGATTAAAAGTATCAGTGGAAGAAAACACAGTGTATTTACCGGAGTTACATTATGCATACGTGGTAATGGGGTAGAAGAGGTTATTACATTTGCTGAGGAAACTGTTGTATGTGTGGCTTGTATGAGCGAAGCAGATATAGAAAAATATGTTGCAACAGGCGAGCCGATGGACAAGGCCGGCGGATATGGTATACAGGGAAAGTTTGCGGCATATATTGACGGAATACATGGTGATTACAACAACGTTGTAGGGCTTCCGGTTGGACATATCTGTAAAATATTCAGGGAAAAAGGAATTATACTATAATGAAGCTTGTTGCAAGTGATATTGATGGAACAATACTTAAAAAGGGAGCACAGCAGGTTGATGATGAAACGATATGTGCCATAAACAAAATGATGCAAAATGGCGTTATGTTTGCACCTGCAAGCGGAAGACAGATAACTTCCCTGCGAAGGCTGTTTAAAAATGTCAATCATGAAATGATTTATATATGTGAAAATGGCGCATTTGTGAAATATAAAGATAAGACGCTTTTAAAGCGGACGCTGGAGCAAAAGCTTGGAATTGAGATAATGAAGGATATTTATCAGATGCCGGATTGTGAAATTCTTTTATCAGGTGAAGAAACATCCTACCTTATGCCAAAGACAGAACAGTATTTACACAGAATCCGTGATGTGGTAAAAAATAATGTACAGGTTATTACTGATTTTTCACAGGTAAAGGAAGAATTTATTAAGATTTCCGTGTGTGATTTATCAGGAATTGCCAATTCGAGGAAGCATTTTGAAGAAAAATGGGCAGATAAGGTTTCTGTTGCGGTTTCCGGGGAATTATATATGGATTTTACGGCACCGGGTGTCAATAAGGGAAGCGCAATAAAGGAGATATCGAAGCAGTTTCAGATAGCATCAGAGGATATTATTAGTTTTGGTGACAATTATAATGATATTGAAATGTTTATAGAATCAGGTACGGCATGTGTCATGAAGTCTGCAGCTGATGAAGTGAAAAAGTATGCGAATATGGAAACGGATTCAGTTGCCAAAACAATATGCGAAATATTTTCATTGTGAATTGGAGGATAAGGTATGAAGAAACCAAGTGAATGCGGAAAGGTTTTCTTAGAACAGCAGGGAAAGCTTTTTGATGAGCCTGTAGCGGAAAATCTTAGTGAGGCAATAGAATTTCTTGAGGACTGTTTTGCACAGGAGTTTCGTACCATCAAAGAGGTAAGGGAATTTCTTGAGGAAGAAGGCATGGACACCTCTGGTGAAACAGATGAGGAATTAGAGGAAGAACTGGAAGTGTTTAAACTTCCGGATGGTACATATTTTGTTGTTTTTGGGTGATATGAATGAAGAAAATTATTAAAATAATTGCTGCATTTCTTGTAATAATGCTAATAGGCGTGCTGGTTTTTTTGAAAACGGCAGCAGGTGATAAGAATATTTATATTTCAACCGGCTTTAATAAAAATGTAATGGTTAAGGTGGACCAGACAGAGACCACACTGACGGAAGTTATGATTCTGCTTTCTGATATGGTATATGAATATGAGCAGACATTTGGTGAAAGTATCTGGGAAGAAACGATGGACGGAATGCCTCTTGAACAATTTATTACAGATCAGGTCAGGGGCAAAATTACCAGAATTAAATGTATGAACCAGGTGGCGCTTGACCGGGGTATTGTACTTAGCAATCTGGAAGAGCAGGCTATTGGCAAGGCGGCCAATGAATATATGGAAGGCGTTGATAAAGCATCACTTAAAAAGTATGATTTTACCGTTGAAGATGTAAAGGAATTATACAGGTCAATTCTTCTTGCTGATAAATTATTCGATGATCTTACATATTCGGTGGATACGGAAATCAGCGAGGATGAAGCGCGTGTTATTACCATTCAGTATATAAAAACCGATTCCTATGAAAAGGCGTTTTCCATGAAGACAAGACTTGATGGGGGCGAAAGCTTTACCTCCCTTGTGAGAGAAAGTAATCCGTATGAATACGAATACGAGCTTAGAAGAGGCGAAACGGAAGAAGTATTTGAAGAGGCGGCATACAATCTTGTTACGGGACAGGTAAGTGATATCGTCCAGGCGGGTGGCGCATATTACATTATCATGTGTGTAAATGAGTACGATAAGATTAAAACTGCAGCTAATAAGCAGGAAATGATTGAAAAAAATAAGCTTGATAAATTCAATGAGATATTTGAACCGTATGAGGCGGCGTTGTATGCAGAGTACAATGAGGAGCTTTGGAGTACGATTTCAGTGGAGGATTATATACGTTCATCAGTCGGTTTTCAGGAAGCATATGACAAGTACATGAAATAATATAAAAATGGTTAAAAATGACAGCACTCATTGACAAAACAGGCTTGCTTTGCTAAAATAACAGTGTTTGAGTTTTATTTGGCTGAAAGGTGGTTTATTATGAGACAGATGGTTTTATCGATCCTTGTAGAGAACTCAGCAGGCGTACTTAGCCGTGTTGCAGGTCTTTTCAGCAGGAGAGGTTATAATATTGACAGTCTTACGGTTGGAGTTACAAGTGATCCTGCATATTCAAGGATGACTGTTGCAGCTTCAGGAAGTGAAGATGTACTTGAGCAGATTAGAAAGCAGCTTGCTAAGCTTATCGATGTAATAGAAATTGTTGAACTCCCGACAGGTGCTTCGGTACAACGTGAACTTGTTCTGGTTCAGGTTGAGGCTAATGTTGAGCAGAGGCAGGCGGTTATTGCAATCGCAGATATTTACAGAGCCAAGATTGTTGACGTATCAGCTGATACAATTATGCTGGAGCTTACAGGCAGCCAGGATAAGATTAAGGCATTTCTTGAACTGATGGAAGGTTTTAAAATTACAGAACTCGCAAGAACAGGTGTAACAGGTCTTGCACGTGGTACTGCTAATTTAAAATAAATTTATTTAATACATATTTTCTAGGAGGATTAAAAATGGCAAAGATTTATTACCAGGAAGATTGTAATTTGTCAGAATTAGACGGCAAGACAATCGCAGTTATTGGTTATGGAAGCCAGGGTCATGCACATGCACTTAACGCTAAGGAGTCAGGATGCAAGGTCATCATTGGTCTTTATGAAGGCAGCAAGTCATGGAAGAAAGCAGAAGAGCAGGGCTTTGAAGTATATACTGCATCAGAGGCAGCTAAGAGAGCGGACATCATTATGATTCTTATCAATGATGAACTGCAGGCTGATATGTATAAGAAGGATATCGAGCCAAATCTTGAAGCAGGTAATATGTTAATGTTTGCACATGGTTTCAATATTCATTTTGGCGCAATTACTCCACCAAAGGATGTAGATGTTACTATGATCGCACCTAAGGGACCTGGACATACAGTTCGTAGCGAGTATCAGGCAGGTAAGGGTGTTCCTTGTTTAGTTGCAGTACATCAGGATGCAACAGGTAAGGCACTTGATAAGGCTTTAGCTTATGCTCTTGCAATCGGCGGAGCAAGAGCCGGCGTTCTTGAGACAACATTCAGAACAGAGACAGAAACAGACCTCTTCGGTGAACAGGCTGTTCTTTGTGGTGGTGTTTGTGCATTAATGCAGGCAGGTTTTGAAACACTTACAGAAGCAGGATATGATCCAAGAAATGCTTACTTCGAGTGTATTCATGAAATGAAGTTAATCGTTGACCTTATTTACCAGTCAGGTTTCGAAGGTATGAGATATTCAATTTCTAATACTGCTGAATATGGAGATTATATTACAGGTCCAAAGATTATCACAGAAGATACAAAGAAGGCAATGAAGAAGATTCTTTCTGATATCCAGGATGGTACATTTGCTAAGGAATTCTTACTTGATATGTCACCTGCAGGCCGTCAGGTTCACTTCAAGGCTATGAGAAAGCTTGCTGCTGAACATCCGTCAGAGGTTGTTGGTAAGGAAATCCGTAAGCTTTACAGCTGGAATGATGAAGGAAAGCTTATCGATAACTAAAATACAGTTAATAATCAGTGTAATCATTAAGGGGCTGTCGCATTAAGAAATTAGTGCGGCGCCTCTTTTTTATATAATAGGGGTAGGGTGTCAAAAGCTCATTATCAAAGACCTGAATGGCCAACTTTATTTGTGCATTTTGCTAAGTCATGAATTTGAAATGAACTTTTGACACCCTACCCCTATTATACAAAAAACACAATTTCTTTTTATTTTAAACACATTCTGTTCACATAGAGATTATAGAATTATTATTGTAAGTTGAATACAAGATAAAGAAATTGCGTTGCAATTTCCTATCAAAAAAAGTGAAGGGAGTATTTCTTATGTTAAAACAAAGGTTGCTTGCCTCTGTGCTTGCTGTATCATGTGTATTTTCACTGGCAGCCTGCGGTGCAGATGCAGAACAGTCAGACGAGGCGGTTTTAAATGAAAATACAATACAGGAAAGCACTGCAGAATCACCTATGGAATTACCTGCAGAATTGAATGGACAGAATACGCTTGAAGAAATTTCGGTGGCTGAATTTGATGAGGCTGATTTGAAAGAAACATATACGAATGCCGATGCGATGGATTTATCGGGCTATTCCGAAAAGGCAGTAATAAGCAGTGGAGGTACATATGAACTGACAGGCGACCTTGATGGACAGCTGTATATTGATGCAGGGGACGGGGTTGTGCATCTTATTCTTAACAATGTAAATATTACATGCGATAACAGTGCAGCCATTTATGTCAAAAAAGCACAAAAGGTAATTATCACACTTTTAGATGGAACTACCAATACACTGAACGACGGTACTTCATATGTTTATGATGACGCGGAAAATGAAGAACCTAATGCAGCATTGTATTCGAAGGCGGACTTGACAATTAATGGTACGGGAACACTGTTTGTGAATGCTAATTTTAATAACGGTATTCGAAGCAATGATTTGTTAAAACTTGTAAATGGCAACATTATTGTTACTGCTGCAAATAATGCAATTACAGGCAAGGATGGAATACTGATAAAAGATGGTAATTACAGTATAAATGCCGGGAACCATGGAATTAAGGCGACTAAGGAAGAAGATGACGAAAGAGGATATCTTGTCATTTACGGCGGAACTTTTGACATAAAGTCTGAGGAAGACGGACTGCATGCTATAAATGATATTTATATAAAAGGCGGAGTTATAAATATTAGTGCAGGAGACGATGGAATTCACTCAGACAGCAGTCTTGTGATATTTGATGGTAATATTACGGTGGCAGACTCGTACGAAGGTCTTGAAGGAGAAAATGTCTGGCTCAATGGCGGTACTATTTATGTAACAGCGGCAGATGACGGAATTAACTCGGCGGGCGGAACAGATGTAATGGACGGTAACAGAACCAAGGATTCATTCAGGGGAGGAAGTGATACACATGTATTTATTAACGATGGAATTATTTATGTTAATGCAGATGGAGATGGAATTGATTCAAATGGAAGCATCTTCATGTCAGGTGGAAATGTAACGGTTTACGGGCCGGTTAATAATGGTAATGGAGCAATAGATTATGAACAGGGAATGTCACTGACGGGTGGAACTTTAGTCGCTGTCGGTTCTTCGGGAATGGCATGTGCACCTACATCTACTGAAAATCAGTCATTTGTTATGGCAAATGTACAGGGAAATGATGGTTCGGTAATATCGGTGTCAGACGAGTCCGGCAAAGTATTATTAACATTTACGACAGAAAAGAGTTTTTCTAATGTTGTGATATCCTCAGCTGATATAGAGGAAGGAAAAACGTATTATATAGCATCAGACCAGGGAGAAAATGTAGCCTGTACGGCCGGCGAAGGCACAGCCGGTATGGGAGGATTTGGTCCTGGAGGTCCTGGCGGTATGGGCGAATTCGGCCCGGGAGAACGTGGTGACAAGGGAGAATTTACTCCGGGAGAGAATGGCAGTATGGGACAATTTGAGCCGGGTAACCGTGGAGGAGAATTTGGCGGTCAGAAAGATTTTAATAAAAAATAAATGGCAAACTGGACTGATTAAAAATGCACAAACTGGTACTTTATAACAATCCACACATGATGTATTATTCATTTCAACAAGAAAATAATACATACTTTGGAGGATAATTATGAAGAACGAGAAAACATTAAAAATTGTTATTACGGGCCTTATGGCTGCACTGTGCTATGTTGCATTTACATTTTTAAAGATACCGATTCCTGTACCGGGCGGAGACACAACAGCACTTCACATAGGAAATGCATTCTGCGTATTAGCTGCATTACTTCTTGGTGGTGTATACGGTGGTGTGGCAGGTGCACTCGGAATGACAATTGCAGATTTGCTTGATCCTGTATATATAACAAGCGCACCAAAGACATTTATATTAAAGTTTTGTATCGGTCTGATTGCCGGCCTCATTGCACACAAGTTTGCGCATATATCTGAAGACCATGATGCAAAATATGTATTCAGATGGTCACTTATAGCAAGTATCTGTGCACTCGGATTTAATGTAATCGCAGATCCGATAGTTGGATATTTTTATAAGAACTTCATTCTTGGAGTTCCTTCGCCGGCAGCTAAAATCATGGCAACATGGGCAGCCGGAGCAACAGCGGTCAATGCAGTTGTTGGAACAATAGTTGTGGTAATCGTGTATAATGCACTCAGGCCAGTGCTTAAGAAGGCAGGAATCTTCTTTGTAATCGGAAAGAAGGAAAACTAAACATAAAAAATATTTTAATATATGAAGGAGCTGTTTCATTAAGAAATTAATGTGCAGCTTCTTTTTTATTAAAAAATGTGTATATTGGCTTGACTTACAGATATAAGTCTCCTATTATATTTATAAGCAAGATAATCTATTGGCGCAGTGCCTGTCTTGGAATTTCTTAATTCTTTTTATTTGATAGGAAATTGCATTGCAATTTCTCTATCTTGTTTGGTTTCCTTGCTTGATTCAATTATTAATTTATAGCGGGGAACTTGTTAATTACCCATGTGGACAAATGTATCAAACGAAACAGATATGAATATTCTTGTTCCCTGCAGAAAGAGAGGTTTATGGGAAGAAAAAATGTAACATTTAACAGACTTATGGGCAGGGCAGATTTTTTCGCAGACTGTTTTAATGCAGTATCAGGGAACTGAACAGGGTAATTGAAAAAGCAAGAAATGAAGATGAAGGAGGAATTGATATGTGTAAGGCGTATAATGAACTTAAGAATAACTGGAAAGCAGAAGGAAAAGCAGAAGGAAAAGCAGAAGGCGAAGAAAGGATAAAGCGTCTTAATCTTTTATTAATTTCGGAAAAGAAATATGATGAACTGGAAGAGGCATCAAGAAACAGTGAGTTTTGCAATAAACTGATCAGACAGTATGGTATATAATCCGGATAAGTTGAAATTGAATAGGCTACATGATAAAATTATACTAAGAAATATCGGTTTTGGGAGAAATTATGTTTAGTATTGTGGATGGTGTAATCAGAATATCGGTAAGAGGACTGGTTGAGTTCATTTTTCAGAGTGGTAATATAGATAATCGTCTTGGGGGAATTTCTGAAACAGAAGCAATGCAGGCTGGCGCCAGAATACATAAAAAAATTCAAAAACAGATGGGCGGAGACTACCGTGCGGAAGTGTCCATGAAAACCGAATATCCCATGAAAAACTATAGCATATTGGTGGAAGGCAGAGCTGATGGGATATTTACGGAAGACGGCATGGTGGTTGTTGATGAAATCAAGGGTATGTATGCGGATGTTCTAAAGATGAAGGAGCCGGTATATGTTCATAAGGCACAGGCTATGTGTTATGCTTATTTTTATATGATAGGCAATTGCGACGCAATTTCTCTAACTGGTCTTAATGAGCATGATGATGACAATATAAGAGTACGACTGACCTATGTTAATCTTGAAACAGAAGAAACGAAATATTTTACTGAACAGTTTACCAGAGAAGAAATTTATAAATGGTTTGAGGATATGATGGGGAAGTTCGCAAAATGGACGGAATTCCTATATGAATCCAATATGCAGAGGAACGAATCGATTAAAAATGTGGAGTTCCCGTATGCTTATCGTGACGGACAAAGAGATCTTGTTGTATCTGTATATAGAACTATTGTGCGAAAAAAGGTGTTGTTTATACAGGCACCGACAGGTGTGGGTAAGACGCTGGCGACAGTATTCCCGGCTGTCAAAGCAGTAGGTGAGGGCAAGGGAGATAAAATTTTTTACCTGACGGCGAAGACTATAACAAGAACGGTTGCGGAAAATGCGTTTGAAATTTTAAGGGAACAGAATCTTAAGTTCAGAACCATAATACTGACAGCAAAAGAGAAAATGTGCAATCATGGACTTAATTGTAATCCGGTCGACTGTCCGTATGCAAGAGGACATTATGACAGGATAAATGATGCAGTATTTGATATAGTGAACAATGAGTCGGTCATTAACAGAGACAGGATTTTTTCCTATGCCGAAAAACATATGGTTTGCCCTTTTGAATATTCGCTTGATATCTCGTACTGGTGTGACGGCATAATTTGTGATTACAATTATGTGTTTGATCCTAATGCGTATTTAAGAAGGTATTTTGGCGAGGGAAACAGTGGTGAATATCTGTTCCTGATTGACGAAGCACATAATCTGGTGGAACGTGGTCGTGAAATGTACAGTGCATTCATGACGAAGAGTGAAGTAATGGAATTTAAACGTTTCATAAAAATATACGACAACAGGTTATATAAGGATGCTGAGAAATTAAATAAAGAGTTCCTTGAAATAAAGAGAAAAATAACTGACAGATACATTGAACTTGATTCTGTTGGCAGTATGGTTCTTCTGATGATGAAACTGTATGATAATATTGTTAAATTTAACGAGGAAAACAAGGATACCCATGTGGAATTTGAATTTAGGGATGAGCTTATGAAGTTTTTCTTTAAATTGCGTGACTTTATAAATATCAGTGAAATTGCTGATGAAAAATACGTTATTTATGCTGTTCTGTCAGATGACGGGGATGTTATTGTTAAGCTGTATTGTGTTGATCCGTCAACGAATCTTAACTATTGTATTGAAAAAGGTAATTCGGCAGTCTTTTTTTCTGCAACTCTTCTGCCGATGATATACTATAAGAATCTGCTTCGAGGTACTGATGATGATTATTCCGTTTATGCAAAGTCATCATTTGACTGGAATCTGCGTAAGGTATTAATTGCTGATGACGTAACAACAAGATATCAGTCACGGAATGCCGGACAATACCGGAGAGTATATGAATATATACATTTGACGGCAAAGGCGAGATGCGGCAATTATATGGTGTTTTTTCCTTCGTATAATTATATGGAGCAGGTACTTGCGTACCACGACGAAAACAATTTTGAAACAATAATTCAGACAACGGACATGACTGAAGAAGAAAAAGAAGATTTTTTGTCAAGTTTTGATGAGCCGCATAGAGACAGGCCGTTTGTCGGTTTCTGTGTAATGGGAGGCATTTTTTCAGAGGGAATTGATCTTCGTGAGGAAAGCCTCATTGGTGCTGTAATTGTTGGAAATGGTCTTCCACAGGTAAATGTTGAACGAAAACTTCTTATGGAATGGTTCTCAAAAGAAGGACACGGCTTTGAGTATGCATACACATATCCGGGACTTAACAGGGTTCTGCAGTCTGCCGGAAGAGTCATAAGGACAGAAAAGGATAAGGGGGTAATAGTTCTTCTTGACAGCAGATTCCTTGAAGGAGGATATGACGGATTATTACCGGAAGAGTGGAAAAATATGGATATTGTCAGCATAAATACAATAAAGAGCAAGCTTTATGATTTCTGGAAAGAAAAATAGTGAAATATGAGTAAGATAATGCTATAATATTATATATGTAATTGTAAAGAGGTGACGATGTGGAAAAACAATTAGAATATTACAAACAACAGGGATTTGGAAAGTTCGAATTGCTTGAAATAAAATTCGGACTTATGTCGGGAATTGATGTGACACAATATACCGATAAAGAATTTACGGCACCACAGATGAAAGAAATACGAATGGGCCTTGAGAGTAATCTTGATGTGACGAAATATGCCGATGCCAGATTTGACTGGTGTCAGATGGATGAGATTCGTAAGGGTATGCAGAGCGGACTGGATGTGGATTTGTATGCAAGTCCTATTTATGATTACATTGAGATGAGAGAGATTCGCCTGGCACTGGAAGAACATATAGATATAGCTGAGTATATCGACAGAGTTAAGGGCGGACTGTACATGAGAGAAATCAGGAAAGCACTTAAGGAAGGAATCAGTCTTGATATTTTTCTTGATGAGGGTTATGACTATATACAGCTTCGTGAATTGAGAAAAGGCATAAAACACTGCGTTGATATAAGCTGGTATGCCAAGACTGATTACAGTGGTGTACAGATGCGTGAAATCAGACTTGGACTGGAGCATAATGTGGCGGTTTCGTGGTATGCGATTCCTACATTATCTGCAGCACAAATGAATGAAATACGAACAGGGCTTGAGCAGGGAATCGATGTTTCTGATATTACGAGGGCTTATATGGATGGCTCTGAAGTAAAGGAATTAAATGTTACAGGAAATGATGAAAACGTATCTGAATATACGGAGGAGCAGCAGGAACAGATAAGATTAGGAGAACTAAGCGGAGTAGATGTCAGTTTGTATTCTAATCCAATGTATACAGCAGATGAAATGCGAGAAATAAGAGAGCAGATGGAACAGATTTTGGCCACTGCTGGTATTATCGGTTAGGGGGGAATAATTTTGGGTGAAGCAATAAATTTTGATAATTATATATTAAATATTGCCGAAGATGACATGAGTGCTGAAATGATGCTAACCCAAAAAGAGGATACATCTGAGAAAACTCTTGAAGACATAGTTGCGTTTCTTATTGACAATGGAGTCCAGATGGGTATACAGCGCGAAAAAATCAGACTAATGTTACAGGAACAGAATTTGTTTGAAAATTATACTGTGGCATTAGGAAAGCATCCTATTGAAGGCGAAAATGGTTATTTTGAACTAAAATTTGACACAATGGCAGATGTTAAGCCGTTGGAGAAAGAAGACGGTTCTGTTGATTTTCTTAATACCAAATTATTTGAACAGGTTTCCGCAGGTGATGTCATTGCTAAATACAACCCGCCCGGAAAGGGAGAGTTTGGCTACACCATCAGAGGAAAGTTTTTAATGCCGAAACCGGGCAAGGATCTTGTCAGAATCAAGGGGCGTGGTTTTGATGTTTCTGAGGATGGAAGGACTTATACAGCCAATATTTCAGGAAAGATTGAATACAAATATGGTGAAATAAATATTTCGGAAATCTGTGAAATGTACGGTAATCTTGACATGACAAGAGGACATGTACGTTTTTCGGGTGATGTCATTATACATGGCGACGTTGCATCAGGCATGATAGTTGATGCAATGGGCAATGTTGAGATTGATGGACATGTTGGCGGCGCAACAATTAAAGCCGGAAAAAATGTAATGCTTAAGAAGGGCGTTCAGGGAGCCGGAAAGGCAACAATAGAAGCCAAGGGTAGTGTCTATGGACAGTTTTTTGAAGAATGTAAGATTACATGTGAAGGAAATATAGAGGCTAATTATCTTCTTAACTGTAATCTTTATGCCCGTGGAAAAGTGAGCGTCAAAGGAAGAAAGGGTCTTATACTTGGCGGAAAGACCCATGGAATATTAGGTGTGGAAGGATATGACTTTGGTAATGACAAGGAAATGCCGACACGAATCAATGTAGGTATTGGCAGGGATATTATGAGTCAGTATGCTGATGTGGTTGAGAATATTAAGAAAATCGAAGGCGAACTTGAAACACTTGAGGTAGGCCTTGCCAAGGTTAATCTGTTAGTTGAAACTGAAGAGTTTGAAGAACATAAGGATGATTATATTAAGATTTTCCAGGCAAAGATAATAAAAAATGCAGAGAAGAAAAAGAATCTTGAAAAACGAAAGGAATTATATGAACTCATTAACAATGCAAGCAATGCCTGCTGCGGTGTTTATGGCACAGCATATCCGGGCGTGGTGATTGATTTTGATTCATATAAAAAGAGACTTACCAGACAATATATTAATACAAGGTTCAAATGCGTGGACGGCGATATACGTGTACTGCCAATGGATTAATAAGGAGAACTGAGATGATAGAGGAAATTGCAACTATAGATTTGCCGGTTCATGAGAAGCTATCTATTCTTAAGAACAGACTGCAGCCGGACAAGCTGACAGGCAGTGAAAAAAGATTTGCGCTTGTTACGGGTATTCATGGTGATGAACTTGATGGCCAGTATATCTGTTATGAGGTTATCAAAAGAATCAATGAGCATCAGGAATGTCTTAAAGGTATTGTTGATGTTTATCCTTCAATTAATCCGCTGGGTGTTGATACGGGTAATCGTGGAATACCGATGTTTGATCTGGATATGAACAGGGTTTTTCCGGGCTCTGACAGCGGGGCAATGGCTGAATATGTTGCATCACGCGTTGTAGGAGATATAATTGGCAGTGATTTGTGTCTTGATATTCATTCCAGCAATATTTTTATTAAAGAAATACCACAGGTACGTGTCAATGAAGAAAATTCGGCCAAATTACTTCCGTATGCAAAGATGTTAAATGCTGACCTTGTATGGGTTTATTCTTCAATAACCGTGCTCGATGCAACACTTGCATATAGTCTTAATAAGCTGGGAGTTCCTACGCTTGTTGCTGAAATGGGTGTTGGACTTCGTATAGACACAAAATTGTGTAACCAGATGATTGACGGTATTTTTAATCTGATGAAGGAGCTTGGAATCTGGACGGGTGAAGTCGGCAAAGTAAGACAGCCGATTATTTCGGTTGAGGGTGACGTGGATGTCTTAAGAAGTGACAAGAGCGGTATATTTGTTTCCAAAATCGGCGGACTTGGAAATGTCAAATGCGGACAGGTAATTGGTGAGGTAATTGAGCCGATTACAGGTAAAATGCTTCAGGAATTTGTATCTCCTAAGGATGGCTTTGTATTTACGTTAAGAGAACATCCTGTGATATATAAGGGAGATATTATTGCCAGAGTGCATGGAGGATTACATGGATAAAGAGATTATATACGAGATGGACGGCGTTTACAGGGAACGCTTTCAGATAGAAGGATTCCGATTCGGACATGGCAACAGGGCAGCATGTATTGTCGGTGCAAGCCGTGGAAATGAGATTCAGCAGATGTATATCTGTTCGCAGCTCATTAAAATATTAAAACAGCTTGAGGAACATGGATCAATTATTAATAATAATGAAATTCTTGTTATTCCTTCAATCAACAATTATTCGATAAATGTAGGAAAGCGATTCTGGGCTATTGATAATAATGATATTAACAGAATGTTTCCGGGCTCGTCTGATGGCGACCCTGCCAGAAAAATAGCACATGCTGTGTTTGAAAGAGTTAAGGGATATAATTATGGTATTCAGTTTACGTCATTTTATATGCCGGGTGATTTTATTCCGCATGTCAGAATGATGGAGACTGGGTATCAGAGCCCGAGTCTTGCAAACCTTTTTGGCCTGCAGTATGTACTTATCCGTAAGCCAAAGCCGTTTGATATGGCGACACTTAATTACAACTGGCAGATGAATGGGACAAATGCATTTTCACTGTATACCAACAGCACGGAGCTTATAGACGAGAAGTCTGCAAGACAGGCGGTGTCATCTGTGCTGCGTTTTCTTACGCGAATGGGTATTCTCAAATACAATAACCACAGCGGATACATAGCAAGTGTCATAAATGACGAAGATCTTATGCAGGTTCATACGCCTAAGGCAGGAATTTACCGCAGGTTCAAAGAACCGGGCGACCCTGTTTTTCATGGTGATGTTATCGGTGAAATTACGGACCCTTACGAAGGAAATGTTATTGAGTCAATTGTGTCACCTACAGATGGTATTGTGTTCTTTGCACACACAGCTCCGCTTGTGATGGAAAATGCGGTGCTTTATAAGATTATCAGACGAATGCACGAGTAGTACATTCGTGGAAAGCCGGGTTTTATGAGAGAAAAGAAAGAATTGGCGGCAGGAGTGATTTTATCGCTTGCTGCGTCATTTATGTTATTTTTTTATGCCCCTCTTGAATTATATTTTAATAATGTGTTTGAATTCTGGTTTGATATTGGAACACTGTTTCCTGTAGTGCTGTTTATGTTCGTGGCAGCAGCTGTTATCGGAACTGTCATATCTGTGGCATTGTACTATATAAATATCAAAGCATATAGAATATGGATTCTTTTAAGCTTTGTCATGTATGTTGCTCTGTATATCCAGGGCAATTTTCTTGTTGCCAATCTGCCGGTGCTTGATGGCTCAGCGGTTGACTGGAGCCGGTATTCGGGAGAAAGAATATTAAGCATAGCCGTGTGGCTTATTGTGGCAGCAGTATTGGTGTTTGTATACATGAGATTCAGACATTCATTTTTTGAAAACATGGTTAAACTGGTGAGCGTATGTATGTCCCTTATGCTTCTGATTACGCTTGTAAGTGTATGCTTAACAAAAAATGGTATGATGAAAAAGACCAATTACTGTGTTACCTATAAGAATATTACGCAGATGTCAAAGGATACCAATTTCATAATACTGATGCTTGATACGATTGATGCCGGCAAATTCAGTGAAATGTTAAATGAGCATCCGGAGTACAATGATATTTTTGAAGACTTTACTTATTTTGACAATGCGATGGCAACATACCCTTTCACTGAATATTCGGTGCCATTTATATTATCAGGTAAATGGTTCGAAAATGAGAGAGAGTATACTGACTATATTGATGATGTTTATTCCAATTCCGAATTCCTAAACGGCATGATTTCACAGGATTACAAGGTAGATATTTATTCAGGGGATTTACCGCTTAATGTCGATTTTTTGGGAAAGTTTGATAACGTGATTGCAAAGAATGGAAAAATATCCACACCGGGTGCGTTTATTCTGGACCAGATGAAGCTTGTCGGACTTAGATATGCACCATTTGATCTCAAGAGATTCTGCATTTTTGATACAAATGATTTCTGGTCTATGCGTCAGATTGAGGGCATGGAAATATTGTTTAACTTTGGTGATTCAAACAAAAAGTTTTACGATATACTCCAAAACAACGAAATAAAATTAATCAATGATAAATGCTTTAAGTTCATTCATCTTGAAGGCGGTCATGCTCCGTACAGATATGATAAGGATATGAACGTCCTTGAAAAAATGGATGGTACTTATGAAGGCAATGTGGAAGCCTGCGTTAAAATCGCTGATACTTATATTCAGAAATTAAAGGAAACAGGAGTATATGATAATTCTATAATCATTATAATGTCGGATCACGGATATGATGAGTTGTATGAAGGCTGGAAAAGCCGTCAGGATGCATTATTTATGGTTAAGGGTCTTGGTGAAAAACATGACATGAATATTTCTTCTGCACCTATATCTTATGAAGATTTGATGACTGCTTATGACAGACTGATGGCAGGCAGGAAAAGCGATAATATATTTGATTATAAGGAAAATGATGTCAGGGAAAGAAGATTTTTGTGGTATGCCCTGGATGAGGAAGAACTGATGATTGAATATGTCCAGACCGGTTTTGCAGGTGATGAAGAAACAATGATTCCGACCGGAAGAATATTTGAGTATTAAACGTTTTGTGATGTTTATGATAAATGGGTAATTTCAGAAAAAGGCTGGTTTGCAGATGACAACAAGAGAAGAAGTATTAAAATATGGACTTTCATTTCCCGGAACGTATCAGGAAGCACCATTTCATGATCCTAACTGGCAGCTGGTAAGAGTAAAGGAAAACAGCAGGGCGTTTCTTTGGACGTATGAAAGAAACGGATTTGTAAATATTAATGTGAAAGTTTCTCCTGAATGGAGAGATTTTTGGAGAAGCGCATATGACGCAGTTATACCCGGTTACCACCAGAATAAGGAGCACTGGAATACAGTTATTCTTGATGGCTCAATTCCTGATGCGGATGTGAAAAGGATGATAGCAGAAAGCTATGATCTGGTTACGGACAGTCCTTCAAAGAGAATTTATGAAGCGGTAAAAAAGATTCCTAAAGGACGCGTGGCAACTTACGGAAAAGTAGCAGAAATGGCAGGAGATAAGAAGATGGCAAGGGCTGTCGGGAATGCCCTGCATAAAAACCCGGATCCAAAGAATATTCCATGTTACCGGGTTGTAAATGCCAAGGGAGAACTGGCCGGAGAGTTTGCTTTTGGAGGAGCAGGAGCCCAGGCTGCACTTCTTATGGCAGACGGCGTAGAAGTGACAGACGGAAAAGTTGACCTTAATAAGTATGGTATAGATTAATTGGGCTGTGTATGCCTGTGTATATTTTGTTAATAGTTTCAGTCTGAATAATATAATAAAAACGACGGGAGAAAATTCTTCCGTCGTTTTCTTTCTTGTTTTGGTTGACAACTGTAGTATGTTATGATATAAAATATTTAGGACTACAAATGTCAACCTAAAAGGAGGGCGGTTATGGCGAAGAAAGATATTTTGTTAAATAACAGTGAATGGTGCATTATGGAGAAAATATGGCAATATGGCAGTCGTACGTTAATGGAGCTGTATAATGAATTAAATGCAGAAAACGGATGGCGCAAAAGCACAGTTAATACACTTTTGCAGAGAATGCTCGAAAAGGGCATTTTGGGGTATGAAGAGGAAAAAAGAGCAAAGAGGTATTATGCAAGGATTAAAAAGGAGGACGCTGCAATCCGTGAAACAACCAGCCTTTTGGACAGGGTATACAATGGGTCTGTCAGTATGATGATGAGCACCCTTGTAAAAAAGAATGCATTATCAAGGGAGGAAATCCTAAAGTTACAGGAACTTTTGCAGGAAGTCGGAGAGGATGGTGAGTAAATGGCAGGAATAATACTTAATACTTCAATTCTTATTATATGTATTTTAATCATACGTTTTATAACTATTGGACGTATCAGCAAGAATGTCCAGTATGCCCTATGGCTTATTGTAGCTGTTCGTTTAATTGTGCCGGGAATGCCGTTTTCACATATACCTGCCATGTCTGAGTGTATTTCATCACTTTCATCCATGTCGCATCATGACAGTATGTCGGTAGAAAACAAGTCAGACGATTCTATAGTAAGTGATTGGGAATCGGACAAATCGCCTTCTGCTAAAGAACCGGATGCTGTCAAGCATGATGTTTCAGACATGCATAGTGAACCGGAAAATGTACCGACTGCAGTTAATAATGATAATCTGAATAATGAATCTGAAAATACTGCTAAAGATAAGGCGGCTAAAGATACGGAGGGTGTTTCTTTAGGACCGGTGGTAAAGGCATTCTGGCTTACAGGAACATGTCTTTTTGCATTTGTTATTATTTTTTCGAACATTATTTTTTATAGAAAGCTTTGTATGACCAGGGTATATTTAAAAGAATACAGGAAGCTTAAGGTTTATCAGTCGGATTTGGTTAAAACACCATGTTTATATGGATTTTTACGTCCTGCAATCTATATACAGTCTGATACCGGCGTGGATGAAAACTATATTTTACTACACGAATATACGCATTTTTGTCATTTTGACCACATATGGGCTGTTGTAAGGGCAGCACTTGTGTGTGTGTACTGGTTTGATCCGTTCGTGTGGGTTGCCGCTTTTGTTTCTGCAAGAGACGGAGAATTAGCATGTGATGCAGGTGTTCTTCGAAAAATCGGAAAAGAGGAAGCTAAAGAATATGGCAATACAATATTATCAGTTGCCACCGGCGGAAGAACAAGGGATATAATATACTGTTCTACCGGATTTAATGGTGGTATGGCGGAATTTAAGGAACGGATTCTTCAGCTTGGAAAAACGAATAATCGTTCTAAGGTGATGGCGGGAATCGCAGTTTTGATATTAATGATAATGGGAGTCTGGGCATTTGCAGGAGGAAGTACTTTAGGCAGTTTACGAAACATATTTTACCGTATTGATGAAGAAAAGTATTTTGATTTAAGCATGGAGTATAGGGAAATTGTCGTTAATATCGCAAACAAAATACCCGGTCAGAAGGTCACCTTCTATGAAAATGGAGAAGAAAACATAACACTCACCGGTTATCCTGAATATGACTCTTTATCGGTTTCGGAGGATAGCACATCGAATTATTACAAGAAAGGAAATCAGATTTTTGCCCATGGTTTTGATAATTTGACAGACAGGGAATATTTTGCATCATTATGCAATTCCGGAACATATGCAATTCAGTCTGCAAATCCTATGGAAGTAAAGATTACGAGGAACTTTTCAAACAACGACAAAGGGGAGCAGGTTTTAATAATAAATTTACCGCAGGATATAGAGAATCTTTCCTATAAGGCGGATGAAGAAATACTCGAGATTCATTCTTCGTCAGGATTTTTGGGTACTTCGATTAGTTTTTTTCTTCCTGATACCGGAGGGGTGTCTGCGGAATACTTCATAACGGATGAAACAGCGCAAAATATTAGTTTTTCACGCGATAGCAGCAATTTCCTTCAGATATTCCTTGATAAGGATAATGATGGCGTGTGTGAGTATGACGCATCCGATGAGAACAGAGCCTACATTTATTCATTATATGGCGGTTATGGGGATTTTGACAAAGATAAGTTCGGATATGACAGTTTATATATATATCTGAGAAGTGACAGTTATGAGAGTCTTATCAATGCAATCGAAGCACCGGATTTGGCAGTTTTGGAAAACAAAGCTTCTTTGATGCTTAGCATTAACTGTTCCCAGGGAACGATGGGTACGGATTACGAAAGGATACTAAGTATGAATTCCTCAAAAAATACGGAAATTTCAGTTGTGGACTTAGACGGAAATTATGGTATGTTAGAGGTTTATACAGATACGGACGAGAATAATAAGAAGAAATATTCATATTCCCTGCTGCAGTGGCATGATGGGAATTTTTGTGAAACTGCTTCCTATGATGGATATGACAAGTCAGAATTTCTGGAAAGTCTTTCACCATGGATTTTGGAGGGCAGACTCCTGACAGCCCTTGATCCGCCAAATCATACCATTATGTATGCGACGACATCAGATGACAAGGTTTTGGTTAAGGATTACTATGAGAATAAAAAATGGGATTAGTATAAAAAGCGTCCTTTGTTTGGGCGCTTTTTGTCTGCACACATGTGTATGTTATTTTGATGTCACACATTTTCCCAAAAATCCGTTATATTATATGAGTACTCAGAAAAGATAAAAGGAGAGAGAAATATGCTTTCGTTTCAACATAGAAGGATGCTGGAAAAAATATATTGTCTCTATGAGCAGAAGATGTATTATATTGCATTTTCTGTATTGAAGAACGAGCAGGCGGCAGAAGATGCGGTACATACAGCAATTATAAATGTGGCTAAACATCTGAAACAATTTAGCAGCGTAGAATCGGATGAATGTCGTTACTATGTGTTAAAGGCAGTAAAAAATGTAGCTATTGATATATATCGAAAGAACTATATGGATGCTGCTGTTATAGAAGATGTTGTCACGGATGCCGGGATTCAAGAAGATGATTCATGGCTGGAGCAGCTCATCGCAAAACATGATGCCGGCAAGGTGGTTTCTCAATGTATTGGCAGGATGCCGGATAGTCTTAAAGAATTTATGAATTTAAAATATTTTTGTGAGCTGGAGAATAATGAAATAGCACAAATATTACAAATTACACCGGCGGCAGTACGTAAAAGAAATGAACGTTTAAGAGAGTATATAAGGGAAAGTGTGGGTGAAGAGTATGAAGAATGATTTTTCAAAGATAGAAACATTGCTGGCGGATTCTTTATGGTCGGATGAGAGTGTGAAGGCGAAGGGCGAACATCATTTTTCCGCGGAATATCAGAATAAGAAGGCTAATGTGCTGAACAATCTTTCGGGTAAAAAAAGAATATTCAATATTAATCAGTTTAAAATGACTAAAAAGAGTCTTCTTCAGGCGGCAATCACGATTTTGATGCTGCTGTGCTTAATTCCTGCAACTATGGTTGTTGCAGATTATATCAGGAAATATGCGGCAAATAAAAAAGATATAGGATCATATGCACAGAAGTTTACGTTTGAAAATCCTGATGATAATAAAATCAGGTATGTCAAGGGAAATTATGATTTTCCTAAGGAGTATGAGCTGTATTCTGAAAGCGGATGGTTAAAGTTTTGGAAAACAGATGATGGCAAATATCTGTATTCGGAGTTGTTATATGCAAGAAGCAGGTCGCAGGTAAAGGTAAAAAACATTTTGGACAGTGAAGAGATAACGGTAAATGATAATCCGGCATACCTATACAGCCTGAATGCCTGGAGAGACAAGGAGGAAGATATAGTTTATGATAAAATGGTGCTCATTTTATATGAAAATCAGGGATTTGCATTGAAACTCTATGGTTCAGATACCGTTTCTGCTGATGAGCTTGTTGAACTTGCAGGCAGCGTAAATATGGTTGAGACAACGTATGACCAATGCGATGAAGCATTTTTTGAAGTTGATGTAAATGAAGAGACAAAAGGAGAAAATGTGATACAGGACAACAGGTATACAATGCCTCTTTTGGCTGATGAAGAAATCCAGGTGCAATTATACGATTTGGATATTAATAAAACACCGATTAATCTTCGAATACTATCCGTTGAGTATCCGGACAAAATGGACGTGCAGGGTGGAATTTTTAACAGCATGTTTGATAAAGACACGCTGGATGAAGATGGAACGCTGAAGGATTGCCATTACGTCTACAGGGTACAGGGAGATGGAATCAATACGCTGTCGGGTAAACTGCTTGGCTCTGAATACAAAAAACAGTATTTTGTTAAAGTGACTATGCAGCTTACCAATTTGCGTGAACAGGAGGTTAACCTGTCCTTTGATCCGCATAAATTTATATTGTTAGGTACAGAACCTGAAAGTGAATATGTGGATTTGGCTGACCGTGATAGTTATTATTATACAAGTGAAAACTGTGTAAGGGGATTGTGGCTGTGGAATGACTTGCTCGAGGAAAAACAGCTGGACTTTGGCAGTTGTTACACAATGTCTATTCCTGCAAGTGATTTTGTTACAACAACATTTATTTTTGGTATCGATGAGGGTATGACAGATTTAAAAATGTGGATTAATCAATGAAACTGTATGACAGAAGGACAATACTCATGGGAAACAGGAGGAAAAAACCGGTTCCCATGAGCCAGACGCAGGAAAACTCATGGGAAACAGGAGAAAAAGCTGGGTTCCCATGAGCCAGACGCGAAGAAACTAATGGGAAATCAAGAAAAGAAGTCAAGACCCATGAGCCAGACGCGAAGAAACTAATGGGAAATCAAGAAAAGAAGTCAAAACCCATGAGCCAGACGCAGGAAAACTAATGGGGAATCAAGAAAAAAAGGCATTTCCCATGAGCTTGACGCAGGAAACCCAATCTGTCCACTCTAAAAAGCAGCATATCGAGAGAATGCTTTACAAAAGTTATAAAATGACGATTTACAAAAGATTATGAATTTTTAAAAATTCATTGACAAAAGAATTGCATTTGGTACAATAATATTAAAGGAGAGTCCTGCCAATAAGTGGACGTTCAAAAAGCGTTAGGGTCGCTACGGTGACACTACATTCAAGGACTATGGAAACATAGTCCTTGAAATATTTTATAGGAGAAATGAATGATTCAAACACCACTAGAAGTATATCGTATTGATATGAAATACATCAGAAACTTACATAATATAGATGATAGAGTTTTATCTGTATCTCCCCAGATTGGTAAGGATGAGCGACCTTTTCTTGGGGTGATTGTTATTTGTAATAAGCATAAGTATTGCGTTCCTTTATCTAAACCAAAGAAAAAACATGAAAAGATGAGGGATAAGATTGATTTCAAGAAGATTGTATATCATGGGGCTTTGATAGGCGTTTTGAATTTTAATCTTATGATACCGGTTGAAGATGCATTAATCCAAAAGATTGACACCAAGATTCGTAAGCATGATAATACAGACACAAGAAAGAAAAAGGAATTACTGATAAAAGAATTAGAATGGTGTAATGAACATGTTAGGGATTTAACAAATACAGCAAATGTCTTATATTCAAAATATGTAGCATGTGAGAAATTTTCGGCAAGAGAGCAATGTTTAGATTTTAAAAGAATGGAAATTGAATGTAAGAAATTTGCCCAAAAGAGAAAATAGCATTTCTCTTATCCGTTTCTTAGTAAGGGAAAAAATAAGGGAAAAACGCAAATTACATAGATGTTGATGAGCAGGAAAACTTGTAAATACTGAAAAGTTGGAGAAAAACACGAATTAATAGGAATTTACTTTTGAGCTCATGCATGCTATAATTATTGTCGGTTTTCTATGCATATATTTAGAGATACATTTGCAATCAGATGCATTGAAAGTGATTTAGTCTTTATTTTTTTGCCTTTTAAATTGGTTCGTAACCAAAGGTCAAAATCACAAAAAACCAATAAAATCAAGGCATATCCAAGGAGGAATAAGAATAAATGAAACTAGGAATCGTAGGACTTCCAAATGTAGGAAAGAGTACCCTTTTTAATTCACTTACCAAGGCGGGCGCACTTGCGGCCAACTATCCGTTTGCTACAATTGACCCTAATATTGGTATCGTGCCGGTGCCGGATGAGAGAATTGAGAAGCTTGGTAAGCTGTATAATACGAAGAAGGTAACACATGCGGCAATTGAATTTGTTGATATTGCAGGCCTTGTAAAGGGTGCGAGTAAGGGAGAAGGTCTTGGTAACCAGTTTCTTGCCAATATTCGTGAAGTAGATGCAATTGTACATGTGGTGCGTTGCTTTGAAGATTCCAACATTATTCATGTAGACGGTTCGATTGACCCGGCAAGGGATATTGAAACAATAAACATTGAGCTGATTTTCTCTGATTTAGAGATTCTTGAAAGAAGAATTGCCAAGGTTTCAAAGCAGGCAAGAATGGACAAGACTCTTGCAAAGGAACTGGAGCTTTTAGAGGCTGTAAAGGCACATCTTGAAAATAGTCAGATGGCACGTACTTTTGAGGTGCCGGATGATGAAGATATGCAGGTGTGGTTTGCAGGATATAATCTTTTGACCGCAAAGCCGACAATTTATGCTGCCAATGTTGCAGAAGATGAACTTGCTGATGATGGTGCCAACAATCCGCATGTAGCAAAAGTACGTGAAATGGCAGCGGCAGAAGGTGCAGAGGTGTTTGTAATCTGTGCACAGATTGAACAGGAGCTTTCTGAACTTTCTGATGAAGAGAAAGCAGAGTATCTGGCTGATCTGGGTGTTGAATCATCAGGACTTGATAAGCTGGTTGCAGCAAGCTATAAGCTGCTTGGACTTATTTCTTTCCTTACGGCAGGCGAGGACGAGTGCCGCGCGTGGACGATTAAGAAGGGTACCAAGGCACCGCAGGCAGCCGGAAAGATACATACAGACTTTGAACGAGGATTTATTAAGGCGGAAGTAGTTAATTATCAGGATTTACTTGATAATGGAAGTCTTGCTGCTGCACGTGAGAAGGGTATTGTCGGAATGGAAGGCAAGGACTATGTAGTTAAGGACGGAGATGTAATCCTGTTCCGTTTCAATGTATAAAATAGTGGTAAATTAAAATAAATTAGACTTCAGATACAGGTTTGAATGTGATTTCACATTTAAACCTGTATTTTTTTGCCCAAAAATAAAGAAATTGTAAAAAACACCTTGATTTTTATGTAATAAGTGTTTAAAATAACACATAAGTGGTGAAAAGTGGGTGAAAGATGATTGAAAGTGGGAAGAAGTGGTAGAAAACATTTTCAATTCCCAAAAATCTGAGACGGAAGAAGGTGATTACAAATGTTTATGGGCGAATATAACCATTCGGTAGATGCCAAGGGCAGAACGATAGTGCCGGCAAAACTGCGCGAAGGTTTGGGAGAAACATTTGTAATTACAAAGGGTCTCGATGGATGTCTTTTCGTTTATTCACTTGAGGAATGGGAGAAATTTGAACAGAAAATGCAGGCACAGCCACAGGTCAGCAGTTCTGAAATGCGTAAGGTTATCCGTTTCTTCCTGTCAGGTGCCATGCAGTGCGAAGTGGACAAGCAGGGAAGAATTCTTATTCCGTCAAACTTAAGAGAATTTGCAGGACTTACAAAAGATATTGTGTTTATTGGTGCGCTTAACAGAGTTGAAATCTGGGATAAGGCTAAATGGGATGAATGCAATATTGAATACAATGACAATATGAATGATGTTATAGCTGACATGGAGAAGCTTGGATTTAATTTCTAACTAAGTGGGTGAAAGTGGATGGAATTTAAACATAAGTCCGTATTATTGGATGAAACAATTGAAAATTTGTGTATAAAACCTGACGGAATTTATGTTGACGGCACACTCGGTGGTGGAGGACATTCATATGAAATATGTAAAAGACTTGGTGAAGGCGGAAGGCTTATAGGAATAGACCAGGATGAAGATGCTATAAGGGCCGCCGGTTTAAGACTTAATGAGTTTAAGGACAAAGTCACCATTGTAAGGGATAATTACCGGAATATTGCGGATGTACTTAAAAACCTTTCAATTTCACATGTTGACGGAATTGTTCTTGACCTTGGAGTTTCATCATACCAGCTTGATACGGTTGAGAGAGGATTTACATATAAGGAAGATGCCCCGCTTGATATGAGGATGGATAACCGGAATGACAAGACGGCGGCAGATATTGTAAATGAGTACAGCGAATTTGATTTGTACAGAATCATAAGGGATTATGGTGAAGACAAATTTGCAAAAAACATAGCAAAGCATATATGTATGGCAAGAAAGAATCAAAGGATTGAGACTACCGGGCAGCTTACGGAAATAATAAAAGCAGCCATTCCGATGAAGGTAAGAGCTGTCGGCGGACATCCTGCGAAGAAAACTTTTCAGGCTATACGAATTGAACTAAACAGGGAACTTGAAGTTCTTGAAGATTCAATTGATACAATGATTGACCTTTTAAATCCGGAAGGAAGAATTTGTATAATAACATTTCATTCACTTGAAGACCGAATCGTTAAAACAAGATTCAGAAATAATGAAAACACATGCACGTGTCCGCCTGATTTCCCGGTTTGTGTATGCGGGAACAAACCAAAGGGACGCGTTATTACAAGAAAACCTATAGAACCGACAGATGAAGAGATAGAGTACAACAAGCGTTCAAAGAGTTCGAAACTCAGGGTGTTTGAACGTATCTGATGAGAAGATAGTGTGTAGCAGGGAGGCTTTTTATGAGAGAATTAAGATATAGTGATTATTACGCATCTTATGATGAATTAAAATATAACAGCTCTTATGTTCATGGCAATGCAGCATTGCAGCTTGAACCGCTGGAGAAGGAAAGAAAGAAAAAGAAAACTAAAAAAAGTAAGCTGCATGTAGTAAAAAAGAAGCCAACCAAGGATCTTTACACTAAGTCTCAGATTATAAGAAACAGAATGGCACTTACAATTACACTTGTTGCGCTTATGGCAGTAAGCATGTCGCTCATCAGATTTCTGGAGCTTCAGGCTACGGTTTCTTTGCGTGCGGCTCAGGTAAATGAGCTTGAAGAGAAGTATGTTACGATGAAAGCGGATAATGATCTTGAGCAGGTTAGAATTAACAGTTCAATAGATTATGATAAGATTTTTGAGGTGGCAGTTAATGATCTTGGAATGGTATATGCCAATAAAGATCAGGTTATTGTTTATAACAGTGAAAAGATGGAAGTAGTTAAACAGCTAAGTTCAATTCCGGATTAATAGGGTGGGGAAATGGCAACAAAGAAGAGAAATAAAACAGCGGTATATGAAGTAAACGTTTTTGGCAAGCGCATGAAGGAAAAGCTATTTATAGTATTTGCCGTAATTATGCTGGCGCTTGTCCTTCTTGCGTTATATCTGGCTTATATCAACTATAAGGACGGAGATAAGTATTCAAAGCTCGTACTTGATAACCAGCAGTATGACAGTACAATATTACCGTTTAAACGTGGTGATATTAAGGATAGAAACGGTACGGTTCTTGCATATAGTACCAAAGTATATAATCTTATTTTTGACCCAAAGCTTATATTAAGTGATGAAAAAGAAAGATATAAGGAACCGACGCTTACGGCACTTACACAGTGTTTTGACCTTTCGTGGCAGGATCTTGAGGAAATATTAAGCACCAAGTCGCAAAGCCATTACGTAAAATTATTAAAAGGTCTTACGGCCGATGAAATAGCACCTTTTAACGCACTGGTTGAGGATAAGAAGAATAATCCTTACATTAAGGGTGTAACATTTGAAGAAGAGTATGTAAGAAGTTATCCGTTCGGTTCACTTGCATGTGACGTTATCGGATTTGCAAGCAGCTCATCACAGGGAGAACTTGGACTTGAAAGCTATTACAATGACGTGCTTTCGGGAATTGACGGTGTTTCTTACGGATATGTTAACAGTGATTTGAATCTTGAAAAAACGGTTAAAGCGGCAGTTGACGGATATAACATTGTCACAACAATCGACTTTAACGTTCAGAGTATTGTTGAAAAACATATTAAAAAGTTCAATGAGGAATACGGCTCGAAAAACACAGCGGTCATAGTTATGAATCCAAATAATGGTGAAATAATAGCTGAGGCTTCATATCCGGTATTCGACCTTAATAATCCGCGTGACCTTACCGGAATATACAGTGAAGAGGAATTAAATGCTGCCAGTGATGATGAAATTAAGGAAAAGATTTTCAGCCTGTGGAGAAACTACTGCGTAAGTGATGTATATGAACCGGGTTCAACAATCAAATCATTTACCGTTGCAGCAGGCCTTGAGGAAGGAATTCTTAACGGAAGTGAAACTTACGTGTGTGACGGCGGTGAAATGGTTCTTGATAAGTGGGTTGCATGTCATAACAAGAACGGCCACGGAACACTTACGCTTGAGGGCGCAATCATGCAGTCATGTAATGATGCGCTGATTCATATCGGTACCCAGATTGGCGCCGAAAACACAGCCAAATATCAGGAGATATTTGGATTTGGTTATAAGACATATGTAGACCTTCCGGGTGAAGATGCCGGACTTACCAAAGATGCCAAGGACATGGATGCAACTGACATTGCAACGAACGCATTCGGACAGAACATGAATGTAAATATGCATCAGATGGTTGCTGCATATGCTTCACTTATTAACGGAGGATATTATTATCAGCCGCATTTTGTAAAAAGAATTGAGACAAACAGCGGAGAGGTTGTTAGTACAATCAATCCTACACTTATAAGACAGACGGTTACAAGCGAAACTTCCGCTACACTTCGACAGTATATGAAGCACACGGTAACTGAGGGTGGCGCAAGAAAGGTTGCAATTGAAGGATATGATATCGGAGGAAAGACCGGTACCGCACAGAC
Organism: Lachnospiraceae bacterium; assembly: GCA_051880495.1. Lineage (GTDB taxonomy): Bacteria > Bacillota > Clostridia > Lachnospirales > Lachnospiraceae > MGBC120314. Next base: position 5,562 of record JBJEOB010000119.1, on the reverse strand, counting down.
ATGGGCACTCGATGAAGAAGGAAGAAACTTAGGATACCGCAGTCTTTATGATCATGTTATTTCGTTTATGGGTTTTGCACCGACTGATGATCCGCAGTTTTTGTTCTATGTTGTAATTGATTCGCCGGAGGTTGATGCGGGACTTATCGGAAGCTCTACAGTGGCATGTACATTTTCACATGACCTTCTGGTAGACATACTTCCATACCTGAATGTATTTCCTGATTCATCAGAAAATGTTGTTCCGGTTGTTCCGTCTACCGAGGAAGAAACAACGCAGACACAGGAAGAAACAACGACACAGGAAACTACAGCTAATTAGTTAATATGTATATCCGGACTTTATTTGAAATAAAATATTGTAAAAATAAATTTTGGTATTTATATGGAAGTTCGGACCAGACATAGAAAAAAGATTCTGATTTGTTTTGTTATATGTGCGGTAACGCTTGTGGGCCTTGCCGCAAGAGTGGCATACCTGATGATTGGCTGTGCCGAAAAATACAGCGAAAAAGCTCAGGAATTACACGAGAGAGAAAGAAAGATAAAAGCACTGCGCGGCAGAATATTTGACTGTAACGGTGAAATACTTGCAGCTAATAAAACAGTGTGTACCATATCAGTAATACATAATCAGATTACGGACCCCGACAGAGTTATTGAGGTGCTGTCAAAGGAACTTAATATTAGTGAGGATTATGTAAGAAAGAGAGTGGAAAAGTATTCATCAATTGAAAAAATCAAGACCAATGTCGACAAAAGCATTGGAGACAAAATACGTGAATACGATTTAGACGGCGTAAAGGTTGATGAAGACTATAAAAGATATTATGTTTATGATACAATAGGTTCAAAAGTAATTGGTTTTACAGGCAGTGACAATCAGGGAATAGTTGGTCTTGAGGTTGAATATGATAATTATCTTCAGGGAACTAACGGACTGATTCTCACCGTAACGGATGCCAAAGGTATTGAGATTGACGGTACAAGAGAAAATCGTCTGGAACCCGTGGCGGGAAACGACCTGGTTACAAGTATTGATATAAATATTCAGACTTATGCAACACAGCTTGCACAAAGAACTCTTGAAGCAAAAGAGGCAAAAAGCGTTTCAATAATAGTAATGAATCCGCAAAACGGTGAAATACTTGCAATGGTCAACGTTCCTGAATATAATTTAAATGATCCGTTTACGTTAAATACAGCGTATGAAGGTAATCCGACAGATAAGGAATATCAGGATCTTTTAAACATGATGTGGCGTAACAGCTGCATTAATGATACATATGAGCCCGGCTCAACATTTAAAATGATAACGGCAACGGCAGCACTTGAAACCGGTGCGGCTACGCTGTCATCATCATACAGTTGTCCGGGATTTAAGATTGTCGAGGACAGAAGAATAAGATGTCATAAGACAACGGGGCATGGACATCAGACATTTGCCCAGACTGTTATGAACTCCTGTAATCCTGCATTTATCGAATGGGGACTCAGGGTTGGAGTTGATAATTTTTATTTGTACATGGATAAGCTCGGGCTTATGGAAAAGACCGGTATTGACCTTCCGGGTGAGGCTTCAACTATAGTTCATAAAAAAGAAAATGTGGGCCTGGTGGAACTGGCTACAATGTCATTCGGACAGTCATTTCAGATTACGCCGATGCAGCTTCTTCGTGCTGCAAGTGCAATCATTAACGGGGGTACACTGGTTACTCCTCATTTTGGCGTTAAGACAATTGATTCACAGGGAAATGAAAACATTCTCGTATATGAGACAAAGGAGAATGTTATAGATGCTGCGACAAGCGATACGATGAAGAGCATATTGCGGATGGTTGTATCGGAGGGCGGAGGTAAAAATGCCAGGATAGAGGGTTACGATATTGGCGGTAAGACTGCTACATCGCAGAAGCTGCCAAGAAGTGCCAACAAATATATCGCATCATTTATAGGATTTGTACCGGTTGATGACCCGCAGCTTATTGCGATGTGTATCATTAACGAACCGACGGGGATTTATTACGGAGGAACGATCGCGGCACCTGTTATAAGGGAGCTGTTTGAAAATATTTTGCCGTATGCCGGCATTGAAAATACGGCACAAAGTGGAGGTAATAATGAAGAAAACTAGAACGGGGAATAAATACTATGATTACAGTTTAAAGTTCATCATTTATTTTCTTCTGATTTTCGGATTAATAATACTATATAGCACCAGTTCATATAACGGAAGACTGAAAACCGGTGACCCGGCTTTTTATCTGAAGCGACAGATGCTTAATACAATGCTTGGAGTAATTGGAATGGAAATCATCTCAAGAATTGATTACAGAAGATGGAAGCCATTTGCCATATATGCTTATGCGGCATCAATTATTATGACTTTACTGGTACAGTTCACACCTCTTGGTGTAGAGCAGAATGGTGCCAGAAGATGGCTCGGATATGGAAGCTTCTCTTTCCAGCCTGCCGAGGTGGCTAAAATTTCGCTTATTCTTTTCCTTGCTGTTCTTGTATGTGAGCTTGGGAAAAACATTAGGAGAATAAAAAGTCTTGGAGTAATTCTGCTGCTTACCGGAATACTGGCATTGTTTGTATATAAATTTACCGATAACCTGAGTACGGGAATTATCATTCTGGGAATTGGTGTAGTTGTGGCATTTGTTGCATACCCGGAATATAAACCGTTTCTTCTGGGTGCCGTAGGATTATTTGCAGTTGTTTCAATCGGACTGTTTGTTATATTCAATTTCGTGCCTGAGGATTCATCGTTTAGAATTCAGCGAGTGTTTGCATGGAGAAATCCTGAAAACTATACGAGTGACTTTGCTTACCAGACACTTCAGGCGTTATATGCGATAGGCTCGGGCGGACTGTTTGGCAAGGGCCTTGGAAACAGTATACAGAAGCTTGGATTTGTTCCTGAGGCACAGAATGATATGATTTTCTCAATTATATGCGAAGAATTGGGATTGTTTGGCGCAGTTGCCATTATTTTTGTATTTGGTCTTATGCTCTGGAGATTTATGATTATAGCAAATAATGCTCCGGATCTTTATGGCTCACTTATTATGGTTGGTATTATGGCACACATTGCAATTCAGGTTGTGCTTAATATAGCGGTAGTTACCAATGTCATTCCCAATACGGGTATTACGCTTCCTTTCATAAGTTATGGAGGAACATCGGTAATATTCCTTCTTGCAGAAATGGGGCTGGCACTTAATATTTCCAGCAAGATGCGGATTTAGCATGGAGGTGGAGATATATGTTTGAAAAAATCGGACTGTCCAAAAAAGCGATTATAAGCATTGTTGTTATTTTATTGTTTGGATGCGCGCTTTTTGTTTCGACAGGCTTTAGGACAACGCAGATTGAGTATGAAGGCAATACAAGATACGAAGAGTCGGAACTGACTACCTACATTTTCGGCGGAAAATATAATGTAAATACCCTCATATATTATTTTGTAAGCAGCAGAAAGGAAAAGGCGACGATTCCTTTTGTCCAGGATTATGAGGTAACGGTTAACTGGCCCAATAAACTTCATGTAACAATATATGAAAAGAGTATTATCGGGTATATAAGTTATATGGGATATAATCTGTACTTTGACAAGGATGGCATAATTGTTGACAGCTCGCTGGAAAAGCTTGAAAGCATTCCTGAGGTAACGGGACTTAACTATTCCAATGTCGTACTTCATTCGAAGTTAGATGTTGATAATGACAAGGTGTTTTCAATACTGCTGGAACTCGTGCAGTTGTGCCAGAAATATTCAATAAACCTTAACAAAGTGTTCTTTGATAAGACACTGAATGTCACGATGTATGTAGATGATATCAGGATACTTCTCGGCGATTATTCGACAATAACGGAAAAGGTCTATGAGGTGAGTCAGATGATGCCGCAGATGCAGGGGCTTTCAGGTACGCTTTATATGGAAAATTTTTCCGAGGATACATCATCCATTGTATTTAAAAAAGATACAAAATAAGTAAAAAAATATAAGAAAAACGAACAAAATTAAAAAAATATATTGATATTTCTTGAAAAAGATTATATGATATAATATATGTGTAAACTAGGCAAACTATTTAAGGAGGAAAAAACCTTGTTAGAGATAAAAGCTACAGAATCAGAAGCAGCAGCAAGAATAATTGTAATTGGTGTTGGTGGTGCAGGAAATAACGCAGTTAATAGAATGATAGACGAGAATATCGGTGGTGTTGAATTTATCGGTGTTAATACAGATAAGCAGGCATTACAGTTGTGTAAGGCACCTACTGCATTACAAATCGGTGAGAAGCTTACCAAGGGACTTGGTGCAGGAGCTAAGCCTGAAGTTGGTGAGAAGGCAGCCGAAGAGAGCATGGAAGAAATTTCACAGGCAATACGTGGAGCGGACATGGTGTTCGTTACATGTGGTATGGGCGGTGGAACCGGTACAGGTGCAGCGCCGGTTGTAGCTAAGATTGCAAAGGATATGGGTATTCTTACAGTTGGTGTTGTAACCAAGCCTTTCCGTTTTGAAGCTAAAACACGTATGACCAATGCAAATCAGGGTATTGAGAAACTTAAGGAGAACGTTGATACATTAATCGTTATTCCTAATGACAAGCTTCTTGAAATAGTAGACAGAAAGACTTCGATGGCAGATGCTCTTAAGAAGGCCGATGAAGTATTACAGCAGGGTGTTCAGGGTATCACTGATCTTATCAATGTACCTGGACTTATCAACCTTGACTTTGCTGATGTTCAGACAGTTATGACAAATAAGGGTATTGCTCATATCGGTATCGGTATGGCATCAGGTGAGGATAAGGCTCTTGAGGCTGTTAAGCAGGCTGTTACAAGTCCGCTTCTTGAGACAACCATCGAGGGTGCTTCACATATCATTATCAATATTTCAGGTGATGTTGGTCTTATTGAAGCTAACGAAGCAGCATCTTATGTTGAAGAGCTTGCAGGCGAGAATGCCAATATTATCTTTGGTGCAAAGTGCGACACATCTATGACAGATGTAGCTGTTATTACAGTTATTGCAACAGGTCTTACAGATGTTTCAGGTACGGCACAGGTTAACAATGCAATGGCAGGCTTTGGTTACAGACCACAGCAGACAACAGGTATCCGTCCGGGAATGGGAATGGGTGCTGCAGGTATGGGCCAGACAGCAGCAAGACCTGTTGGCATGGGACAGGCTCAGCCGGGTGTGTCACCAAGACCAATGGCAGGCCAGATGGGTACAATGAACCAGCAGGCAGCTCCTATGGGAACTCCAATGCAGACACAGCCGTTAGCTGGCCAGCAGCAGATGGGTGCAGGCTACAGACAGCAGGCAGCTATGCAGCAGCCGGTTCGCAGTACGGTTAAGGAAAAAGGCATCAGCATTCCTGATTTCCTTCAGAAGAAGTAATTAATATTAGTATGAATTGGCGTCACACAGATGTGTGGCGCTTTTTTTACGGTGCGCCTTGCGGCGCACGTTTCTAATGGGTGAAAGTCCCTAATCCGCCCTAGTAGTGGGAAGGATACAGCCAAAGACAAGGGTGTCCA
>JBJEOB010000118.1:0-124079 GCA_051880495.1 Lachnospiraceae bacterium | reverse complement strand
TGCGGACAGAGAAAAGATAGAGTATCTGCAAAATGAAGTGAATGACACGCAGAGCAGATTGGATAAAACGCAGAGCCAACTTGATGAGGCACGGCTGACAATCGAAGTTTATAAGCTTGCGAAAAAAGGGACTCCTGCATATTTGATTGCAGATAGTCTTCAGGTTCTGTTAAAAAAGGTTGAAATGATATTAAGCGAGTAACAAGATGCTGCCGGAAGTGAGGGATGCATATATGAAAAGTATGGAATATAACAGACTAACATAGAATAAAAATCCCCGCAATGCCATCAGACATTGCGGGGGCAAATTAGTATAATTACATTTCGGCGATGACTTCAACGTTTGCTGCGTTGCTCACAGGAATTACATTACCTGCAACTTCTGTGCCGTCGACGATAAGCTTCTTTATGCCCTTTTGAGCATTAGAAGGATTCTTGATTGTGATGTTATAAACCGTTCCACGGAAGGTTCTTGAAACCTTAAGTTCCTTGAATGAAGCAGGGAGACAAGGATCAATCATAAGTCCGTCAAGACTTGGTCTTACACCAAGGATGTATTGTGATGCACTTAAGAACGTCCATGCTGCTGTTCCCGTAAGCCAGCTGTTCTTAGCTTCGCCATGGTGTACGGCATCCTTACCGGCAATCATCTGTGAGTAAACATATGGTTCGGTTCTGTGGATTTCACTGATATCTTCGATATATGCAGGACAAATCTTTGAATATGTTTCAAATGCCCTGTCTCCGTTTCCGACAACTGTTTCGGCAACTGTAATCCATGGGTTGTTATGACAGAAGATACCGGCATTTTCCTTATATCCCGGCGGGTATGAAGAAACTTCGCCGAGTTCAAGGTGATAATCCTTGTAAGCAGGCTGAAGCAATACAATACCGTACTTTGTATCAAGTAATTTCTTAACCGAGTCAAGTGCCATCTGGGCTTTGCCTTCCTTAACGCCGATTCCTGCGATTACACAGAAGCCCTGTGGTTCAATGTAAATCTGACCGTCTTCACATTCCTTGGAACCAACCTTGTTGCTGTTAGCATCGTATGCACGAAGGAACCACTCACCATCCCATCCTGCATCAAGAACTGTATCGTACATTTTCTTAACTGAAGCACGTACGCTTGCTGCTTCATCGTTAAGACCGAGGTGTTCGCATAAATCTGCGTATTCGTTGCCATATTTAACAAACATACCGGCGATGAATACTGATTCCGCAACAGGTCCTTCTGAAGGTCCTGTCGTCTGGAATGATTCACCAGGTTCCTTTGAAAAACAGTTAAGGTTCAGACAGTCATTCCAATCGGCACGGCCGATAAGCGGAAGATTGTGAGGACCAAGATGTGTTAATGTATAATTGAATGAACGGCGAAGATGCTCCATTAATGAAGTAGCCTTTGACATATCGTTATCATAAGGAACTGTCTCATCGAGGATTCCAAAGTCACCTGTTTCACGGATATATGCAGCAGTACCTGCAATTAACCATAACGGATCATCATTAAATCCGCTTCCTACGTCCATGTTACCCTTCTTGGTAAGCGGCTGGTACTGATGATAAGCGCTGCCGTCTTCAAACTGTGTTGAAGCGATATCAATGATTCTTTCACGTGCACGGTCCGGAATAAGATGAACAAATCCAAGAAGATCCTGGCAGGAATCTCTAAATCCCATACCGCGTCCGATACCTGATTCATAATATGAGGCAGAACGTGACATATTAAATGTAACCATACACTGATACTGATGCCAGATGTTAATCATTCTGTCGAATTTCTCGTCGTCGGATTTAACGGTAAGTTTATTAAGAAGACCGTCCCAATGTGCCTTTAACTGTGCCAGGGCTGCATCAACTTTTTCTACTGTGTCAAATTTGGCGAGCATTTCATTTGCAGGTTTTTTGTTAATTACACCCTGAGATTCCCATTTCTCATCTTCAGGATTTTCTACATATCCTAATACAAATACATAAGTCTTTGATTCTCCGGCAGCAAGCTTAACATTAATCTGATGAGAACCGATTGGAGCCCATCCGCTTGCCTTGGAATTCTTTGCCTGACCGGAAACTACAACCTCAGGCTTATCAAATCCGTTATATGCTCCGAGGAATGAATCACGGTCTGTATCGAAACCATCAACAGGAGTATTTACACTAAATACAGCATAGTGGTTACGTCTTTCGCGGTACTCGGTCTTGTGGTATATTGTTGAGCCAACGATTTCAACTTCGCCAATGCTTAAGTTTCTCTGGAAGTTGGTCATGTCATCCATTGCATTCCATAAACAGAATTCTACAAATGAGAATAACTTAACTTCCTTATCAGAAGAACCTTCATTGGTTATCGTAACCTTGTGAACCTCACAGTTGTTACCAATAGGAACAAATGCGGTTACCTGTGTCTTTACGTCGTTCTTTTTGCCGGTAAATACGCTGTAGCCCATACCGTGACGGCAGCTGTATTCATCAAGCTCTGTTTTGGAAGGCTGCCAGCCCGGATTCCAGATTGTGCCATTATCATTAATATAGTAGTAATGTCCTCCTGTGTCATAAGGAACATTATTATATCTGTAACGTGTAATACGAAGAAGCTTTGCATCCTTATAGAAACAATATCCGCCGCATGTGTTGGACATGAGAGAGAAGAAATTCTCACAGCCAAGATAATTAATCCAAGGAAGTGGTGTCTTAGGTGTTGTAATGACATATTCACGGTTTGTGTCATCAAAATATCCAAACTTCATTTAATTATTCTCCAATCTGAATTATTACGAAAACGATTTAGATAATATAAATATATAAAATAGAGAGAATAAAATCAAGATTTTTTTATATAATTATTTAAGAAAATGATAATAGAAACGACTTAATTTAACAATATGAAAGTATGTTTTCATTTCTGTAGAAAAAGAGTAAGGAATATTGAAGTTTTACTAAAACGTATTAGGAAAAAAATAAAAAAAATACTGGAATGCTAGGTAAAATGACTATTATTTAACGGTGTTTTTTCAAATGTATACATGTGATTGGGTAAAATATATATAAAAAAATAAAAAAACTGTTGCTTTTATGGTAAAAATGATGTAATATAAAAACACGAAAACGATTAAGTTAATGTTGTATTATCGAAACAGAGGGATGTACACAGATTTTAAGGCGGGATGATATGGTATCAGTTAAAGACATTGCAGCAGAATGTAAGGTATCTGTCGCCACAGTGAGTAAAGCATTGAATGGTTACAGTGATATTAGTGAAGAAACACGAAGGATGGTTAAAATGAAGGCCACAGAGATGGGGTATCTTCCTAATATGGCAGCAATCACCTTGAAGACCAATAGAACTTATAATATTGGTATTCTGTATCAGGATGAAGCTAACAGTGGTCTGACACATGAATATTTTGCACGTGTCCTGCAGGGTATTAAATCTCAGGCGGAAGAACTGGGATATGGTATCACATTCATAACGAACAGAATTGGTGGAAAGAAGATTACCTATAGTGAGTATTGCAGAAATCGTCAGTTTGACGGAGCAATTATCGCCTGCGTTGATTTTGATCATCCGCAGGTGGTTGAACTGGTCAACAGCGGGTTACCTGTTGTTACTATAGACCATATCTTCAACAATACTATTTCGATAATGTCGGATAACGTAAAGGGTATTCGTGATTTGATGGAATATCTCTATTCTATGGGGCATCGTAAGATAGCATATATTCATGGAGCGGATTCATCGGTTACAAGAGAACGCGTTACCAGTTACTATCAATGTATTGAAAGATTAGAACTGGATATTCCGGCAGAGTACATTATGGAATGCAGATATCGTGATACGGTCAGAGCTGCCAAATGTACCAGAAAGCTTCTGGATCTTGACAATCCGCCAACATGCATTATGTATCCGGATGATTATACTGCCATTGGAGGAATCAGTATAATTGAGGGAAGAGGACTTAAAATTCCTGATGATATATCTGTAGTTGGATACGATGGAACAAGTTATGCTCAGATTCATGAACCGGCAATTACAACACTGTGCCAGGATACGGATCGTATGGGCAGGGAGGCAGCATCACACTTAATTGAACTTATTGAGAGACCAAAGACTACATTAAAAGAAAAATATGTAATCGAAGGGTCTGTCTTAGTAGGTAAATCAGTGAAGAAAATTCACTAACAAGGTTGTCCCGGGCGGGCAGAATGGAGGAAAGAATATGAGAAAATTCAAAAAAGGCGTAGTATTGTCATTAGTAACAGCTATGGCAATATCAGCACTTGCAGGTTGTGGCTCATCAGGCTCAACAGCAAAGAAGTTAGGAGTATCAGATGGTGGTAAGGTATTAAACATTTACTGCTGGAACGAAGAGTTCAAGTCAAGAGTTAAAGATCACTATCCTGATTATGTTGAAGTTGATGCAACACATGGTAAGATTGGTGATGTTGATGTTGTTTGGACAATTGTTGCAAACGATAACAACGCATACCAGAATAACCTTGATGCAACATTAGAGAAGCAGGCATCTGCAGCAGCTGATGACAAGATTGATATCTTCTTAGTTGAAGCAGACTACGCATTAAAGTATGTAGATACAACATATACAGCACCTGTTGCTGATTTAGGTATTACAAAGGATGAACTTTCTAAGCAGTATACATATACACAGGACATCGTAACAGATTCTACAGGCGCATTAAAGGGTGTTTCTTGGCAGGGTTGTCCTGGTGTATTAGTTTACAACAGAGAAGTTGCTAAGGAAGTATTTGGTACAGATGAACCAGCTAAGGTTCAGGAATATGTTAAGGATTGGGATACATTCCTTGCAACAGCAGACACACTTGCTTCTAAGGGTTACAATATTACATCTACAGTAAACGATACTTATCGTGTATTCTCTAACAACGTTTCTAAGAAATGGGTTGATGACAAGAAGAACCTTGTAATTGATGACAACATCATGAAGTGGGTTGAAATGTCAAAGAAGATGGTAGATGCTAAGCAGACAACAACTGCTGAACTTTGGTCAGATGACTGGAATCAGGGCTTCTACTCAGAAGGTAAAGTATTCTGTTACTTTGGACCAGCTTGGTTAATCGACTTCTGTATGAAGGCTGATGATCCTAAGTCTGTAGCAGGTAAGGGTCAGTGGGCTGCAACAGAAGGACCACAGGGCTTCTACTGGGGCGGTACATGGATTTGTGCAGCTGATGGTACAGATAACAGCTCTCTTGTAGCAGATATCATCCGTAAGCTTACAGTTGATGATGCAATCATGCAGAGTATTGTTGAGAAGGATAACGACTTCGTAAACAACAAGACAGTTATGGAAGCAATGGCTAATGATAAGACATATGGTGATGCAGTACTTGGCAACCAGAATGCACTCGCTATGTTCTGTGCAGGTGCTGAAAAGATTGACTTAAGCAACCTTTCATCATACGATCAGGGATGTAACGAAGAATTCCAGTCTGCTATGAAGGATTACTTCGATGGCAACTGTGACCTTGATACAGCTCTTGCTACATTCAAGAAGAACATTAAGGCTAAATATCCGGCAATTAATGTACAGTAATAAAGCATATTTATAATCACTTGATTATATAAATTTCAGAATATGCCTGCTCTATAAAACAGTAGGGCAGGCATATTTTATTATGAGGCAACATGCGAGTAAGGAGTGATGATATGAGCGATTCCCAGAAAAAGGGGAAGAGTAAAGTAGTAAAATATAACAAGTGGGGATACATCTTTTTACTCCCATTCGTTATTGTCTACGTTACTTTCCAGTTAGTGCCTTTGTTCAGCACTATTTTTAATAGTTTTTTTGAAAATTATCGTGATGGTATTATTCAGGTGGGCCCTAATTTTATAGGCTTTGAGAATTATAAAACAATTTTTTCAACACCTGATTTGTTAAAATTTACGGGAAATACCATGATTATGTGGCTGATAGGTTTCGTTCCACAGATTATTGTTTCGTTAGTATTAGGCCAGTGGTTTTCGGATGTTCGCTTAAAACTGCGTTGCAGTGGCTTCTTTAAAACAATTATTTATTTACCTAACCTTATCATGGCATCTGCTTTTTCAATGCTTTTCTATGCATTGTTTTCAAGATCGGGTCCTATCAATTCAATGTTAATCAGTATGGGATTCCTGGCGGAGCCGTTTGAATTTTATTCTAATGTAGCCGCATCAAGAATATTAGTCGGTTTCATGAACTTTTTGATGTGGTTTGGTAATACGACCATTCTTTTGATGGCAGGTATAATGGGAATTGATGTTTCCCTGTTTGAGGCGGCAGAAGTGGATGGTGCTAATTCATTCCAGAGATTTACCAAGATTACACTTCCTCTGCTTAAACCTATTTTGATTTATGTGGTTATCACTTCAATGATTGGTGGTATCCAGATGTTTGATGTACCTCAGATTCTTACTAATGGTGATGGTACACCAATCCAGTCAACAATGACACTTATTATGTATTTGAATAAACATCTGTATAGCAAGAATTATGGTCTCGGTGGTGCACTTTCAGTATTCCTGTTTGTTGTTACCGGTATCTTAAGTCTGGTTATTTACAGTTTCATGTATAGAAAAAAAGATTAACAGTTAGGAGGACATGGCTATGAATGAAAATTCACAATTAAAAGTAAATGCAGGTCTTCCTATAAAGGTAAGACGTGTAATAGCATATATAGTTTTGATTTTCTTATCAGTTTTATGTTTATTTTGGTTTTACATCTTATTCATAAATGCAACTAAAACTAATTCTCAGATTGCAATGGGAATAAGTTTTATTCCGGGTACCAATTTAATGAATAACTGGAACAACCTTGTACATGGTTCACAGCCTATTGTATCCGGTCTTATAAACAGTATTATTATTTCGACATCGTGTGCATTATTGTGTACGTATTTTTCTACCATGACAGCATATGCGATTCATGTATATGATTTTAAAGGTAAGAAATTCATGTTTACATTTATTCTTGCAATCATGATGATTCCTACACAGGTAACAGCACTTGGTTTCATCAGATTTATGGATACTTTGGGATTCATGGATACATTTATCCCGCTTATTGTTCCATCAATTGCGGCACCGGTAACTTTCTACTATATGAAACAGTATATGGAAAGTTCGCTTCCGCTTTCTATTATTGAAGCTGCAAGGATTGACGGTGCTGGTGAATTCCGTATATTTAATACAATCGTACTTCCGCTTATGAAACCGGCTATTGCGGTACAGGCAATATTTACATTTGTTTCAAGCTGGAATAACTATTTCACACCGGCACTTGTATTAAAGAAGGATCATTTGAAAACACTTCCAATTCTTATTGCACAGCTTCGAAGTGCAGACTGGTTAAAGTTCGATATGGGACAGGTGTACATGATGATTGCATTCTCAATCTTCCCTGTTATTATCGTATACCTTTGTCTGTCAAAGTTTATTGTACAGGGCGTTGCGCTGGGTTCAGTAAAGGGTTAATGTTGTAAAAATAAATTATTATGATATAAAACGCATTGTAGTAAATTGTGATTAACATGATTTGCCATGATGCGTTTTATTTTTTCGCGGTATTGAAGATAAATCAGCATTGCATTATAATAAAACAGACGGCACATAATGTGCGTATTCACTCATGTGGAGGTAAATATGGAATTAACCCAATTGCTGGATAGTTTTATAAATGAAAATCTTATTGATATAATTATCAGTAACCCTAAGAATAAGTCGGAGGATAAGGCGTCAAAGATAAAAGTACGCCCGGTTATGCTGCAGAATAATCTGAATTTTCAGGCTACAAGCTATGTCGGCAATCAGGTATTTCATGAAAATTATGATTTTGCCGGAATTAGGGTTTCATTAACAGAGTGGATTGTAAACGGATACAAGCAGGCACAGTTTTCGGGTAAGGAGGCTGCTGCGACGGTTCTTTCGGGGAAAAAAGGCAATCTGACAATTAAGTATAAAAAAGGACAGGCACCTAAGCGTATACAGGCGCCGCTTTCCCACAACAGAACCAAAAGCTATATATTAGAAGAAGGACGTGCTGTTCCGTTTCTCGTTGACCTTGGCGTTATGACGGCAGAAGGAAAAATAGTAAAATCAAAGTATGATAAATTCAAACAGATTAACAGGTTTCTTGAATTTATAGAGGATATACTTCCGCAGCTCGATAAAAATAAAAAACAGACAATTATTGACTTTGGATGCGGTAAATCGTATCTGACATTTGCAATGTACTACTATCTTCATGAATTGAAGAATTATGATATTTCCATAATCGGACTTGATTTGAAGAAAGATGTTATAGAGCATTGTAACAGGTTGACACAAAAATACGGATATGATAATTTAAGATTCCTGACAGGCGATATTGCAGATTATAATGATGTTGATGAGGTTGACATGGTTGTGACGCTTCATGCGTGTGATACGGCAACGGATTATGCTCTGTATAAGGCGGTAAAATGGGGAGCAAAAGTAATATTGTCAGTGCCGTGCTGTCAGCATGAAGTAAATGAGCAGATTAAGAATGAACAGCTTGAATCGATTTTCAGATATGGGATTTTGAAAGAGAGAATGTCCGCATTACTTACAGACGGAATAAGGGCAAATCTCCTGGAGGAGTGTGGGTACAGGACACAGATTCTGGAATTTATTGATATGGAGCATACGCCTAAGAATCTGCTTATTCGTGCGGTCAGGGCACAAGAGCCAAGAAGGCAGAATGTGGCGCAGCTTGAGCAGTTTCTTTCGGTAGAAACAACATTGGACAGGCTGCTTAGGGAAGATAAACTTATTTAACAGATTTTGGAGTATATAATGGAACGAAATATAACCATAATTAAGGCAGTTGTATTAGCGGTAGTTTTTCTGGCTACAGTGTTATTCACTTTTTTTTCACTTGAGGCAAGGCAGGATGACGAAATGTATACCAATTTTGAATCCAGCACCATTCCTGTATTGTATATGAAGACGGAGGCAGGAAATCTTATTAATCCGGCTGACGGATATGTGACAGATGTTGGTGCGAGAAATGTATTTAATGGTATAACACCGCTGTATGAGGACAGAAGTTTAAATATTTGTTTTTATAATTATGATACAAAAATTGTATCTTTATCATATCAGTTAAGGGATGTGGAAACTGACCAGCTCTTAGAGGATACACAGGTGAAGAATCTTGTATCAAAGGAAGAGCAGGTAGAAGCTACACTTAATATAAAGAATTTAATAGAAAAGGACAGAGAGTACCTGCTGACTTTTGTGGTAAAGACTGACCGTAATCAGGAGGTACGTTATTATGAGAGGATTATTTGGAGCGATGGACTCAAAACAGATGAAAAGCTGCAGTTCGCCCTGAATTTTAACTCATATACCTATAGCAAGGATAATCTTTCCAATATCAGTAAGTGGATAGAGACAAATGAAAGCGGCGACAACACCAATTTCGGTAAGGTAAACATACATTCCACAAGAGCACAGATTGGCTGGGGAAGCCTGTCTCCGAGAATAGAAGGAAATATAATACCGACCATATGGGAGATAAATCGTACAACGGCACAGATTTCACTAAGATACAGGGTGGTAACATACTCCGGAAGTTCGGAATTTGAAGCTTACTCGGTAAATGATTATTATCGTCTTCATCAGACATCTGAGACAATTTATCTTATGGATTACGAGAGAGAGGCTGACCAGATTTTTGATGCATATGGTGACCTTCAGAATAGCGGACGAATTAATCTCGGAATTAAAAGCAGCCTTACGGATATAGAAGCAATGGCTGATGCAACGGGAAAATATTCATTTTTTGTTCAGAATGGAAGTCTGTGGTGCTATTCAAGAAGTGAGAACAAGTTTACGGATGTATTTTCATTTTCGGCATCATCAGACTATACGGGGCATGAAAGCAATAATCTGCATGAAATAAAACTCATTCAGGTAGACAGTAATGGTAATGCATGGTTTTCGGTTATGGGTCTGATGAGGGGCGGCGGTCATGACGGCAAAGTTGGAATTTCGCTGTTTCAATATAATTATGCAGATAACATTGTAAAAGAAAAAGTATTTATTCCGGTCAATGCTCCGTATCATATGCTTTTAGGAAATACAGGTGATGTATCGTATGTAAGCGGTGATATTTATTATGTTAAGATAAATCAGTATTTGTATTCAATTGATTTGGTCAGTGGGGAATATATGCTGATTGCGCAGGGACTTTATGACGAGACGTATGCGGTAAATGCAACCGGCAACAGGATAGCATATCATGATAATCATGCGGATGAGGGAAATCATGTAATTCGTATATATGATTTTGAGCAGAAGACGGAAAAGGTAATAAAAGGCTCTGATTACGGCAACGGGGAGGATGCGGATTATCTTAAAATAGTGGGATATATCGGTGATGATTTGTTATATGGCCTTATTAATGAGGATGATGTAATCGTGGAGGAGCAGATTAACAGTATTTTTCCGATGTATGCAATCGTCGTACTGGATGACGAATATGCAGTAAAAAAGATATATTCAGAAGCAGGCAAATATGTATATGCAGCAGAAATCGATGGTATGAGGGTAAATTTATGGCGTGTTCAGAAAACGGAAGACGGAAGATTTGAAAGTACCAGCATCGACCAGCTTCTTAATAAAGAAGAAAATACCAACAGCAGTATTTTTACGGAAGTGGTAACAACATCGACGCGCGAAAAGGAACTGTATCTTAATATACCGACATCGTCAGGCGATTTGCAGAATGTTGCAGTGAGATATGCAAAGGAGATACAATTCCAGGATTCCGAGTTTATGACTTTGGAGTCTGATTATGTATTTAACAGTGTGTATAATGTTTATGGGCATGGAAAATGGCTTGGTAAATATACATCCATAAGAAATGCAATCATGCAGGCATCGGGTAATTATGGCTATGTAATTGGTGCTGATGGCAATTATGTCTGGAAAAAGACGGAGGGCAATAAGACAGTAAACTGGAATCCTGAAGAGGAAATACCGGTTATAATGAATTATGAGTACAATCTGTCAGGTCTCGGTCTTGATTATGTGCTGTATTATGTGAGTGAAGGAAAGCTTGTGGCAGGAATGCTCGGAGACGGCAAATATGTTTATATCTACGAGTATGATAATAACAATATAAAGTATTATGATATGGAATTAAAAACGGATGTAACTTTGGATCGTGATACTGCAAGTAAGAAATTTATTCAGTGGAATAATATATTTGTTGTATTGGAGTAGGGTAAATTATGAAAAAAGGCATAAGATACGTATTAATTACTTTAGCAGGTATTATATTGGTAGTTCTTGTAGTAATGATAGGTAGTCTTATGCCTATTTTTAATAAAGTATATGCGTTAAAGCAGCGTGCAGAAGAAATTGTGCGAAATACAAGCACTGAGGATTTCATGCAGAGCAGAACAAGTATTGTTTATGACTGCAATGATAATGTGTTAATGACATATTCCGGAGAGAAGGATATATACTATGTAACAATTGACCGTATACCAAAGACTTTGCAGGATGCGTTTGTTGTTATGGAAGACAGGGACTATTACAGTCACAACGGCGTGGACTATAAGGCGGTAATAAGGGCTGCAATAGCCAATTATAATGCTGATGAGATTGTGCAGGGAGCAAGTACAATTACGCAGCAGCTTGCCAGAAACATTTATCTTAATCAGGATGTTAACTGGGACAGAAAGATTATGGAAATGTTCATTTCCTTTGAACTTGAAAAAAGATATTCAAAAGATGAATTATTGGAATTTTACTTAAATAATATTTATTTTGGAAATGGCTATTACGGAGTGGAAGCTGCGGTAAGAGGGTATCTTGATAAGAGCGTTGAAGAGCTTACGACAGGTGAGTGTATATTTATTGCAGCAATACCTAATAATCCGTCTAAATATGACCCTGTTGTCAATGAGGAAAATACCGTTGAAAGGGCAAGGCTTATTGCAGGAAAGCTCCACGAAAACGGATATTTATCTGATCTTGATTATCTGCTTTTTGCGGGCACGGAAGACAATCCGTTTGTTTACAATTTCAAAAAGGATATGCTGAAAAGAGAAATGAATCAGTCAACAGCAGATTCATACATTTACACATATGTCACATACTGCGCAGTACGGTATCTTATGGAAAAAAACGGGTTCCGGTTTAAAAATGAGTTTGCAGGAGATGAGGAACTGGAGCTTTATGATGAAGGTTATGATGCGTGGTATTCATATTATTTGCAGGAACTGTATTCGGGAGGATACAGGATTTATACATCTATAGACCCTGATATTCAGCAAATGCTGCAAAGTAATGTAGACAGGGTAATATCTGAAAATGACAGTGAACTGCAGGCGGCAGCAGTCACTATTGATAACGAAACAGGAAAGGTTGTAGCCGTTGTAGGCGGAAGGACAGAATTAACCGTCGGATACGGAATTAACAGGGCTTATCAGAGCTTCAGACAGCCGGGAAGTGCAATAAAGCCGCTTAATGTTTACGGACCGTACCTGTGCATGGGACATTCTGTTGATGAGAAAGTATATGATGTGTATGATGAAAATGGCCCCAAAAATGCTGAAGGAGTATACAGCGAGGAAATTACCTTAAGAGAGGCACTGTATCGTTCCAAAAATACAATTGCATGGCAGATATACCGTTATATTACACCGCAGACGGGATGTAACTATCTTATTCGTATGGGTTTTAAAAAGATATATCCGGACACAAAATACATGGCAGGTGCACTTGGCGGATTTACATATGGTGTGTCTGCTGAGGAGATGACAGCAGGTTTTCATGCTATTTATAATGACGGTTATTATAATGCACCGACATGTATCAGGGCAATGTATCGTGAAGGCGAAGCATATAGTGAGTATGAGACCGAGAGCAAATATGTTTATACCGAAAATGCAGCCAGACAGCTTACATCGATGCTAAAATCCGTTATAGAAGAAGGAACAGGTAAAGGGGCAAAATTATCCGTGCAGGAATGTGCGGGCAAGACCGGAACAACCAATGGCAATAAGGATATGTGGTTTGTAGGTTATACAGGATATTATACTACCGGTGTATGGGTAGGATATGATACGCCACAGACTATTAGTACTGAAAATGGTAATATAGCATGCCGGATATGGCATGATTATATGGAGCAGTTACATACGGGATACCATCCAAAGCAATTTACAGAGCCGGATTATGTATTTCCGGAAGTTAATACGGAACTGACTGATTTAGCTGATATTCCTTATGAAAAAAAGGAGGGCGAAATCGATTTCGAGCTTCTGTGGGATAACGATATAAATATAGATATTACCGGAGGAGACGAGGACAGCACGCTTCCGCCGGGCGATGAGGATAGTAAAATCAACGGAGGAGACGAAGACAGCACTCTTCCGGGAGGAGATGAGGACGTCACTCTCCCGGGTGGAGACGAGGATGCTGTAATCGTTGGGAAAACGAGGAAAAATCGAGATTGCACTTGAAAAAATACAATTTTATTAGTATAATTTAAAATGTGTTATGTAAAGGGATAAATATGGATACAATAAAGTTAAAAGCGAGAGCAAAGATTAATCTTGGCCTTGATGTTATTGGAAAAAGAGAAGACGGCTATCATGAAGTAAGGATGATTATGCAGAGCCTTAATATGTATGATGGTGTTGAAATTAGCAGAATAGAGGAACCTGACATACGGATAATTACCAACAGGTCATATCTGCCGACCAATTCAGACAATCTTATGTACAAGGCCGCACAGCTTATTCGTGAAGAGTATAATATTACGAATGGTGTTGAGATTAAACTTGAAAAGTTTATTCCGGTAGCGGCCGGGATGGCAGGTGGCAGCTCGGATGCTGCGGCTACGCTTGTTGGAATGAACAGATTATTTAACTTAAGGATTACGACAGAGCACCTTATGGAGCTTGGGGTAAAGATTGGAGCTGATGTTCCGTTCTGCATTATGAGAGGTACGGTGCTTGCAGAGGGAATCGGAGAGAAGCTTACACCGCTTGCGCCTATGCCTGACTGCCCTATACTTATTGCAAAGCCGGGTATTAACGTATCTACCAGGTATGTATATCAGAATCTGAAGTTAGATGATAAGACGGTTCATCCTGATATTGATGGAATAATAGATTCACTTGAGTGTCACAGCATTGACGGTATCTGTGCCTGTATGGGTAATGTTCTTGAAAGTGTTACTGCAAAAGAATATCCCGTTATAGGTAAGATTAAACAGGAAATGCTTAAATGTGGCGCCATTAATTCTCTTATGAGTGGAAGTGGACCTACGGTGTTTGGTATTTTTAAGAGTAAACAATATGCCTACGCATGCGCAGACCGGCTGAAGGAGATGGGAATTGCAAAACAGGTATATGTGACGGGAGCGTTTTGTAACAGGCAGTAGATGTGTTGGAGGAAAAATGGACAAAGAATTAAAGATTATTAGTACAAATGAATATCTTCCACTGAGAGATGTCGTGTTTGATACATTGAGACAGGCAATTCTTAAGGGAGATATGGAACCCGGTGAAAGACTTATGGAGATTACCCTTGCTAATAAGCTTGGGGTAAGCCGTACGCCTATAAGAGAAGCAATACGTAAGCTGGAGCTTGAAGGACTCGTTCACATGATTCCGAGAAAGGGTGCAGTTGTTGCATCGATATCCGAGAAGGACATGAGAGATGTTCTGGAGGTTCGTATCACATTAGAGGAGCTGGCTGTTAAGCTTGCCATAAAGAATATGACTGATGAAGATATAGAAGCCTTGAGACAGGCGAGCAAGGATTTTGAAAATGCGGTTATATCACATGATGTTGTAACGATAGTGGAAGCAGATGTGGCATTCCATGACATAATATACAATAAGACCCAGAATAACAGGCTTATCCAGATTATCAATAATCTCCGTGAACAGATGTACAGATATCGTCTGGAGTATATTAAGGATGCCAGAACTCATTCAATTCTTATTAATGAGCATAATGATATCATTGAGTGTATCCGCAACAAAAATGTTGAAGAAGCAAAGAATGCCGTAAGAGAGCATATTGCCAATCAGGAAAAAAGTATTGTAAGACTGATTAATGACAGATAAATGTATATACCCTGAAAATGTGTCAATAATAAAGATACAATAAGCAGGGGGTACATATTAATGAAGAAATATAATTTATTAAGAACTGCTTTATTAGCAGTTCTTTTACTTCTCGCCGCAGAAGTCAGATTTGGAGAGGATGTTGCGGCTAAACAGGAGGAAATTTCGGCAAAGGTAATACGATTTCATGTAAGAGCCAACAGTGATTCACCTGAGGATCAGGAGCTTAAAATGGCGGTCAAAGAAGCAGTGGTAGGCTACATGGAAGAAATACTTAAAGGTGCACAGAGCGCAGAACAGTCTGCAGAGATAATCAATAAACATATGGAAGAAATTCTTCTTGTGGCATCAGAACGAATGCATGAGCTTGGTTATTCATATGATTTAAGAGGATATCTTGTTAAGGAATACTTTCCTCTTCGTGTCTATGCAGACGTGGCACTGCCGCCGGGAGAGTATACGGCATTTAGAATTGACATAGGAGAAGCCCGTGGTAAAAACTGGTGGTGTATGCTTTATCCGGCACTTTGTTTTGTTGACATAACCCATGGTGTGGTACCGGATGAAAGCAAAGAGGAGTTAAAGAGTGTTATCGGGGAGGAAGATTATACGGTAGTTGATACGTATTCCCTGGAATTCAAATATCTGAAATTTTTAAATAAATATGTGGAATAGGTGTAATCATGACAAATGACGTAATTGTAACAGTTAAAGGTGTTCAGTTGGGAATGGACCAGTCAGATGAGATAGAAGTCATTAATGTTGGCAAATATAATGAGAAAAACGGCAAAATATATATCCGGTATGATGAGCAGCAGGAGGGAGTCGAAGGAATCGTTTCCAATATGATAAAAATCGATGGGAAACAGGTGGAAATCTCTAAAAAAGGTGCTGTCGGCGTTCAGATGATATTTCGGGAGGGCGAGCAGGTAAACTCCTGTTATGAGACGCCGTATGGAATGTTAATGATGGGTATATATACCAATGAAGTACAGTGTACAGTAGCAGAGACATGTATAGAACTAAAGCTTTCCTATTCGATTGAAATGAATGGGGAGTTTCTGTCAGATGCAAATGTACATATAAAGGTTGAGCCACAGGGAAGCGGAATGCTTCATCTTATTTAAGTGAAAAAGGGACGTTAAAAACGTCCCTAAAAGAAAATACATATAACATCTTTTTATTATTTATTCTTCTTAAAGCGGCTAAAGAACCCTTTCTTCTTAGGTGCTTCCTGTACAGGCATTCCGCCACGTACGGATTTAATCCCAACAATATAAATACCGCTTACTTCAGCCTTAACTTCGGCCTTGACTGGTATCTTGTCAAAAATTTTCTCATCAGCAATGAGTGACATTATCTGTGGACCAACCTTGGCCTTAACTATTGGAAGCTTTGCACCGCGAAGGTACTTAGGTGTCTGCTCCAAAACGATTTTCGGAAGATTGGCGTCTTTTATCTTCATACGTTTTTTATCTATGATGAGCATTGACATTAACTGCTTTGCAGCCTGTATCTGAGCCTGCTGTTCTTCAGATTTTTTGCGAAGATGATTGCCATAAATAATGAGTGCAATAAGTGCAACTACAAGAATGGCGACAATAATTAATACTATTTTTAATCCCAAAGGCATGTTATGTAATTCCTCCTAAAATTTATTCAACTGAATAATTGTAACATAATTTGTATAAAAATCAAATAGATTTACCAAACTAAACTAAAGCTTTGTTCTTTTCGTGTATTTCCTGAATAATCTGCTGTGTATATGCACCGAGGAATTTCCTGTCCTCAGGTGACAGTTCCTGGATATCTATTGGTTTGCCAAATTCGATTACGGTATGGCATTTCCTTAAAAATGGGAAATGGTCTTCAAGGGCTGCAGAAGTGTTATTCTGAACCATAGGAACAATTTTGCATTTTGTTTTTTCGGCTATCTTGAGTGAGCCTTCCTTGAACGGAAGCATCTCGTCTGTCTTGGAACGCGTTCCTTCAGGGAAAATAACTACGCTGTAGCCTTTTCTGATATTTTCGATTCCTGCAACAATAGTCTTTAATGCTTCCTTCGGATTGTCACGGTCAATAAAAAGACAGCGTACATATTTCATCCATGTATTAAGAAGAGGTATTTTCTCCATCTCTTTCTTGGCTACGTAGCCGGTAGTGCCGGTGAAGTAAGGATATGAAATTAAAATGTCAAAATAGCTGCGGTGATTGCCGACAAAAAGAACGGCCTCATCTTTAGGAATATTTTCCTGACCGATAACGGTTGTCTTCACACCTGTGATAAAAAGAACACATTTAAAGACACCGGTAACAAATTTCTTTGTAAAAACATCTCGTTTCTCGGGCTTATTTCTCCAGAAAATATGCATAAAAAGAAAAAGAAATGGCGTTACTATAATTACCGGCAACGCATAAATAAAAAAGATAATTAACCGAATCATATCAATACCTCGTTACTATATTTTTTTCGATTACGATATTTCTATTTTAAGATAATATGGTGTGTTTTGCAACTTAAAAATAACTGCCTTGACATATGGATATATTAAGAATATTCTATATTTATTATATAGTTTTACAGGGAGGATATCATGAGAAATCTTACTTTATTAACTGACTTATATGAACTGACCATGATGCAGGGATATTTTAAAAACAACAGTAATGAGCTGGTAGTGTTTGATGCGTTTTACAGGAGAAATCCTTGTGGAAATGGTTTTGCAATCTGTTGCGGACTTGAACAGGTCATTGATTATATTAAAAATCTTCATTTTGAGAAGGAAGATGTTGACTATTTAAGGAATACCGGATTGTTTGATGAAGATTTCCTTGAATACCTTAGTAACTTTAAATTTACGGGAGATATTTATGCAATACCTGAAGGCTCGGTGGTATTTCCGAAAGAACCACTTGTTAAGGTTGTTGCGCCAATTATGGAGGCACAGCTCGTCGAGACGGCAATACTTAATATAATAAATCATCAAAGCCTTATTGCGACCAAGGCAGAACGTGTAGTTTATGCTGCACAGGGTGATGGTGTAATGGAATTTGGATTAAGGCGTGCACAGGGACCGGATGCAGGAATCTATGGAGCGAGGGCTGCGGTAATTGCAGGATGTGTAGGTACCAGCAACGTGCTTGCCGGACAGATGTTTGATATTCCTATTAAGGGAACTCACGCACACAGCTGGATTATGAGTTTTCCTGATGAGTATACTGCATTTAAGAAATACTCTGAATTATATCCGGGTGCATGTTTACTGCTTGTTGATACATACGATACGTTAAAGTCGGGTGTGCCAAATGCAATACGTGTTTTCAAGGAGATGAAGCAGGCGGGAATACCGCTTAAGAATTATGGAATCCGTCTGGATTCGGGAGACCTTGCCTATATGTCAAAGAAAGCAAGAAAAATGCTTGATGAGGCAGGATTTACAGATGCAATTATTTCGGCCTCAAGCGATTTGGACGAATATCTTATTAACAGTTTAAAGATGCAGGGAGCCCAAATCACTTCGTGGGGAGTAGGAACCAATCTTATTACATCTAAAGACTGTCCTGCATTTGGAGGGGTATATAAACTTGCAGCGGTTATGGACCCGTCTACCGGAGAGTTCATACCTAAGATTAAGCTGTCAGAGAACTCGGAGAAGATTACTAATCCGGGAAATAAGACGGTCTTCCGTATATATGACCTTGATGGCAAGATTAAGGCAGACCTTATCGCACTGGCAGATGAGAAATATTCAAACGACAAGCCGTTACTAATCTTTGATCCTGTTGAAACATGGAAGAAAACATATCTTAAGGCGGGAGAATATACGATTAAGGAGATAATGGTTCCTGTATTTAAGAACGGTGAATGTGTATATGAGTCTCCAAAGACGATGGATATTCAGAAATTCTGCAATCAGGAGCTTGATACTTTGTGGGAGGAATCTAAGCGTCTTGTTAATCCGCATGAAGTGCATGTGGATTTATCGGACAGACTTTATGCAATAAAGAAACAGTTGCTGGATAATTATAATAAGATAGAACAGTAGGGTTATAATGGACGGAACTAATATTCTTGATTATTTAAGGTGGAGAGGAGATTTAAGCTTCACACAGTCGCCTTTTAATGACATTGACAGTCTGATATTAAGCCAGATTGTTTATATTCCTTTTGAAGGAATCGTACCTTCAATGCGAAGTACGAAAACGATTTTGTTAAAGGACGCCGTTGACAAATTCTTCTCAATTTATGATGAAGACAAATCAAGTCTTGGAGCGCTGCTTCCAAAGGAAATATTTGAATTGTTCAGGCTGGCAGGCGAAAGCGTGCGCTTTGGGAACATTAAGCTGTGCCGTTATGTGAATAAAATAAATCAGATTACTGAAATTCAGTTCTGTGCAATGACGATTTTTATTGATGAAATCCGGGAAATTTTTGTGGATTTCAGGGGAACGGATGACACGCTTGTAGGATGGAAAGAGGATTTTAATATGGGTTTCATGACGCCTGTTCCGTCCCAGACTGAATCTGTAAGGTATTTTAATTATATTGTAAACCGTTGCGTAATAAATAATAAGAGTAATGAATCCGGGGCGGAAGACTATTATAAAATACGTCTCGGAGGACATTCCAAGGGTGGTAATCTGGCAGCATTTGCAGCAACCTATGTAAAAAACACCGAGAATGTCAATGTGCAGGAATTAATTGAATGTGTATATAATTTTGATGGCCCCGGATTTGATGCAAAGGTAATAAAGAGCGAGGAATACGCAAAAATCTGCGGTAAAATCAAAACCATTATACCGCAGTCATCCGTTGTCGGAATGCTCCTGGGGCATGAGGAAGGATATACGGTAGTAAAAAGCCGTCAGATGGGTCTTTTGCAGCATGATGTATTGTCGTGGGAGGTTATTGGCACGCAGTTTACCTATCTGGAGGACGTGACGGATACAAGTCTTTTACTTGATAAGACATTAAAGACATGGCTTTCCGATATGGACGCCGTATGTGCCGAACGTTTTGTTACGGCGTTGTTTGAAATATTAAGTGCTACTGACGCAAAAACGCTGACTGAACTTGTAACAGGCAGGAATAAGAGTGTTTCTGCGATTATGAAAGCATATGCCGGTGAGGATGAAGAGACCAAAAAGATGTTAAAATCGGCAGTGAAGTCTATGATTAATATTTGGAAAAGAAATACGAAAAAAAGAGGTTAAAAAAACCGGCAGAAACTGTTTTAGACAGGAACTGCCGGTTTTTTACACCTTAGCGGTGGTAACATAAATAAAATAATGGTGCTATAATAAATTACAGACCGAAGAAAGTAGATACAAAAATGGTCATTATAATTAATAGTGAAAAGACCATCATCAGGTCGAGAAGGATAATACCTATATAGTGTACTGCTTTGTTACGACTCTTGCATAATGGCAGAAAACGCTGTATGTCACAATAATTAAAGCTGCCGAATACAAAGGACAGCATTATTGCAAGGCAAAATAAACGTTGAATCCATAGTGATAAAATAGTAGCGTTTTCAACCTGAAGGTTGAGACATACCCATAAAATCAGCAGATAACCTATTGAAGCTATGCATATTTTCCATGGTGTCATGGTTCTGTATCCTGGGGGAATGAGGGATTTTAATGATATTTTTTGTGGTATGTCCGACTTGACGGCTTCAGACTCTTTTAATTTTAAAAGAGATTTCTTTAATTCGAAAACGTCCTTGAAGCGGTCTGCAGGATTAATCTGGGTACACCTGCTTATTATTGATTCGTATTTATTGTAAAGTGCGGCTGATGATGAAGTAAGCTCCTTTAAAAGAATACCTAAAGCATAAATGTCAGTCTGCGGTGTAGAGCAGCCGAAACCATACTGTTCGGGTGCGGCATAACCTTTTGTGCCAAGAAGTACGGTATCTGTACTTTTTTCGTTCGTAAGATATTTTGCAGCATTAAAATCAATCAGGATTACATGATTGTATGGCGTAATTATTATATTGGACGGCTTAATGTCCCTGTGAATGACAGGCGGATTGAGCGAATGAATTTTGCCCAGAATATTGCACAGCTCACACATGTAACCAATTACTGAATCCTCATCCGGTGCAGATGACTCCATCAGTTCAAGAAGAGAAGTCCCGGATATGTATTCTTCTATAACCGTAAGCTGACTGTTTTCTTCATATGTGTGATAGATTTTGGGTATGCCTGTAATGCTGTCAGCTTTTAGGCGTTCATAAATATTGATGTTGTAGACATCCAATATTTTTTTAATGAATATTTTTTTAGTTTCCTGATGTTGAACAAGATAGATTTGATGTTCTTCATTGAGTGTAGCTATTGTTTTGTAATAAGAAATTGCAAGCCTGTCTGAAATATTCATAAATTTGGTCCTTTCAATATTCTTTTTACATTATATCAGATTGGAGTAGATTATGCGCGAGAAAAAAACACAAGAATTAGAAAATATTTTAGGAAGTACGCATTTAAATGATTTCGAGGCATATTGCAACGATAATTCGGACAGTATGCTAACGGGTGACAGGGATTTTCCTGATTATATGAAAAATATTTTTAAAGAGAAAAATATGACAATGCAGATAGTATTCCTCAAAGCAGATATCCCTGAAAGATATGGATACAAATTATTGTCAGGAGAAAAACATACAAGGCAGAGAGATGTAATTCTGAGAATATGTTATGCGGCAGAAATGTCGTTGGAACAAACCCAGCGTGCACTTAAAAAGTACGGATTACCGGAGTTATATGCAAAAAATCCAAGAGATGCTTTGCTTATGATAATTTTTAATGAAAGACCGGGAAGCATAATTGAAGTCAACGCCCTGCTTAAAGAATACGGAATGGAATCTCTTAGGACCAGCGGAGTGCAGGAATAACAGAATGGATAATAAAAAAATATTTCTTGCAGTAAACATAATTGTTCCAATTATCATCGGTGCTTTGCTTTATTATATGGCAGCACCGGATGTCATATTTGTTAAAATGATAGATTTGATTACAGGAGGCAGGAATCATGTTTCAATTCCCGGTTTCGTGAGAAATCATCTGTTGGACATGCTCTGGGGATATTCTTTGGTTTTTGCACTGTTTGGCATACTTGGTAATAATACAGTGTCCATATGGAGAATTTTTTTAATGGCATTTATATTTTCAGCCGCTATGGAAATTCTTCAGGCAACGCCTTTTATTCAAGGAACATTTGATGTGCTTGATATAGGTTCTTTATTTTTGGCGGAGATGGCTGCTGTTTTTATTATAAAAATATTTACTAAAAGAGAGGAAATGAAAGATGAAAAAGAATTTTAAATGGTTGGCTGTAATGCTCTGCTTTGCGCTATTCGCAATGATGGCATTAGGAAGTGGGTCATCGGATTCAGGTGAAACCAAGGAAATTGCGGCAGGTAACGGAAGCGGGAATAATTCAGAAAAAACAGGTGACGCTGCTAATTCATCCGGTGCAACAGTTACAATTAACGAACAGGTGCTCGTAAACCAGGATGGTATTGTAGTTACTGCAAAAGAATATGTGACCGACAGTATCTGGGGAGATGGCATAAAGTTATTGCTTGAAAACAATACCGGTAAGGATGTAATGGTAGGCTGCAATGCGTTAATTGTGAATGATTATATGATAACTGATTTGTTTGCCGCAGATGTTGCTGCAGGAAAAAAATCTAATGAGACATTGTACCTTTCGAGTTCAGAATTAAAAGCAGCAGGAATTGATACGGTAGGAAAAGTAGAAATTTATTTCCACGTATATGATTCTACTACATATGACAATATTTTTGACACAAACTGCGTTACAATTCAGACCTCTGAATTTGCAAGCATGGATACAACGCCTAATGATGCAGGTACAGAGCTCTATAACAAGGGAGGCATCAGAATAGTAGGCAAAGCTGTTGATGAGAACAGCTTCTGGGGAACAGCAATTCTTTTGTATTGTGAAAATACTTCAGGAAAGAATGTAAGTATTTCCGTAGATGACATGTCTATAAATGGTTTTATGATGAGTCCGTTTTTCACAACAACCGTATATTCCGGAAAGAAGTCTATTGATGATATAACTATTTTCTCAAGTGATCTTGAGGCAAATGGCATAAAGTCAATAGATCAGGTAGAATTAAAGTTTGTCATATATGATGCTGACACATATTCTACAATTGATGAATCAGACGCAATTACTTTTTCGGCACAGTAATCAGAGAGGAGAATGCAAAATGAAAACATGGAAGTTGATATCAGGTATTTTGTCTATAATATTATTTTTACTTGTTTCGTTTCAATCCTGTGCGGCCGGCCTGGTTAATACCATAGAGGATAACGGAGGTTCATCAGGGTCAGTTGGAATGCTTGTGGCAATACTTTTGCTGGCAGGCGGAATAACATCTATTGTTGTAAGAAAATCACAGGGCAAGGGAGGAAATATTGCACTGATTATTTTGTTTGGATTAGCAGCCCTTGCCGGGTTTGTCGGTTACGGAAATTACAGTGACCTGGTAATCTGGTCATGCTGGTGTCTGCTTAATGCCGTACTTGCTGCTGTTTCTCTTATAAAAGATAAAAAGAATGAGTTATAGAAAATACATTTCACCCATTGACAAATGCCATGAAAATGCATATATTACTTATTAAAGTAAATATATTAACACGATGACGAAGACAGTAGGTTAGTAAGGAAAGCCATAGCGAACCGGGGATGGTGAAAGCCCGGTGCGAGTAGGTTCTGACTGAATATCACTTCCGAGTATCAGTCCCAAAGCGATTGCAAGTAGGCACTGACGGTACCCACCGATACAAGGGGCGCATATGATGGTATGTCGTAACAGGTAAGTGAACTATGCTTTCGGCCTTTTACGGTCGAAAGCTTTTTTATTGTAGCTACTTCGTGTTAAAACCAATTTTTAAGGAGGAACTTTCATGGTTTACGAAAAGGTTTCCACAAATCTTAATTTTGTGGAGAGAGAAAAGAAAGTAGAACAGTTCTGGAAAGAGAACAAGATTTTCGAAAAGAGTATAGAGAACAGAGAAGGCTGTCCGACATACATGTTTTATGATGGCCCGCCAACAGCTAACGGAAAGCCTCATATCGGCCACGTGCTCACACGTGTAATTAAGGATATGATTCCCAGATATCAGACGATGAAGGGCAAAATGGTGCCACGTAAGGCAGGATGGGATACACATGGTCTTCCTGTAGAGCTTGAAGTTGAGAAAATGCTTGGACTTGACGGTAAAGAACAGATTGAAGAGTATGGTCTTGAGCCATTTATAAAGCATTGTAAGGAAAGCGTATGGAAATATAAGGGTATGTGGGAAGATTTCTCAGGTACGGTAGGCTTCTGGGCTGATATGGAGCACCCATATGTAACATACGAAAATGACTTCATTGAATCAGAATGGTGGGCACTTAAGGAAATCTGGAACAAGAAGCTCCTTTATAAGGGACATAAGATTGTGCCATACTGTCCACGATGCGGAACTCCTCTTTCAAGCCATGAAGTTGCGCAGGGATATAAGGACGTCAAGGAACGTTCTGCTATTGCAAGATTCAAGGTAAAGGGTGAGGATGCATATATTCTCGCATGGACGACAACACCTTGGACGCTTCCTTCAAACGTTGCACTTTGTGTAAATGCAAATGAAATTTATGCTTGTGTTAAGGCAGCAGACGGCAACACATATTATATGGCAGAGGCACTTCTTGATAAGGTACTTGGAAAGCTTGGCAACAAGGAAGAAGGAATTCCTGCTTACGAAGTGATAAGTACATGTACAGGCAAGGATCTTGAATATAAAGAATATGAACCACTCTATCCGTATGACGGACCAAAGACACAGGGTAAGAAGGGCTGGTATGTAGTATGTGCTGACTATGTAACACTTACAGACGGTACCGGTGTAGTACATATTGCACCTGCATTTGGTGAGGATGACTACCAGGTTGGTGTTAAGTATGATCTGCCATTCCTTCAGTTTGTTGACGGTAAGGGTGAGATGACGCAGGAGACACCATTTGCCGGAACATTTGTAAAGAAAGCAGATCCGCTTGTGTTAAAGGATCTTGATGCAAGAGGCCTGCTGTTTGAAGCACCTAATTTTGAACATGCTTATCCACACTGCTGGAGATGTGATACACCACTTATCTACTATGCAAGAGAATCATGGTTTATAAAGATGACGGCTGTTAAGGATGACCTTATCCGTAACAATAACACAATCAACTGGATTCCTGAAAGCATTGGTAAGGGACGTTTTGGAGCATGGCTTGAAAATGTTCAGGACTGGGGTATCAGCCGAAACCGTTACTGGGGTACTCCTCTTAACGTGTGGGAATGCGAGTGTGGACATATGCATTCTATAGGAAGCATAGCAGAACTTAAGGAAATGTCAGATAACTGTCCTGATGATATTGAATTACACAGACCATACATTGATGCGGTAACAATCAAATGTCCTTGCTGCGGCAAGCAGATGCATCGTGTGCCGGAAGTAATCGACTGCTGGTTTGACTCAGGTTCAATGCCATTTGCACAGCACCATTATCCGTTTGAAAATCAGGATTTATTTGAAAAGCAGTTCCCTGCTGACTTTATCAGTGAGGCTGTTGACCAGACAAGAGGATGGTTCTATTCACTTCTTGCCATATCAACACTTATTTTCAACAAGGCTCCGTATAAGAATGTAATTGTTCTTGGCCATGTACAGGATGCTGACGGACAGAAGATGAGTAAGTCTAAGGGTAATGCGGTAGATCCTTTTGATGCTTTAAATAAGCATGGCGCAGATGCAATCAGATGGTATTTTTATGAAAATTCAGCACCTTGGATTCCAAACAGATTTAAGGATGAATGGGTAACTGAGGGACAGAGAAAGTTCATGGGTACAATCTGGAATACTTATGCATTCTATGTACTTTATGCTAATATAGACGAATTTGACCCGACAAAGTACTCACTTGAATATGATAAACTGCCGGTAATGGATAAGTGGATTCTCAGCAAATTAAATACTATGGTTAAGACTGTTGATGAAGACCTTTCGACATACAAGATTACGGAAGCTGCCAGATGCATGGAAGATTTTGTTGACGAACTTTCTAACTGGTACGTAAGAAGAAGCCGTGAAAGATTCTGGGCAAAGGGAATGGAACAGGATAAGATAAATGCGTACATGACACTTTACACAACACTTGTTACACTTGCAAAGACAGCAGCACCGATGATTCCGTTTATGACAGAAGACATTTACCAGAATCTTGTTGTAAGAGTTGACAAGAGTGCACCGGAGAGTATCCATTTGTGCGATTTCCCTGTTGCAAATGAGAACT
Organism: Lachnospiraceae bacterium; assembly: GCA_051880495.1. GTDB lineage: Bacteria > Bacillota > Clostridia > Lachnospirales > Lachnospiraceae > MGBC120314. Next base: position 97,587 of record JBJEOB010000118.1, on the reverse strand, counting down.
ATATTAACACTGAACTTGAGAAGGACATGGAAGAAGTACTTGATATTGTTGTTGTAGGACGTGCGTGCCGTAACACAGCTAACATCAAGAACAGACAGCCAATCGGAAATATGTTTATCAAGGCTGAAAGCAAATTGTCTGACTTCTATCTTGACATAATTAAGGATGAACTTAATGTTAAGGAAGTGGAATTTAAGGATGATGTAAGAGACTTTACTTCATACAGCTTTAAGCCACAGTTAAAGACGGTAGGTCCTAAGTTTGGTAAGATGTTAAATCAGATTCGTACTGCACTCACCAACCTTGACGGCAATGCGGCAATGGATGAAATTAATGCAACAGGAGCATTAAAGCTTAGCATCGACGGTCAGGAGATTGAACTTTTGAAGGAAGACCTTCTTATAGATATTGCACAGGTTGAGGGATATGTATCTGATGGAAACGGCAGGGTAACAGTAGTTCTTGATACCAATCTTACTCCTGAACTGATTGAAGAAGGTTTCGTACGTGAGATTATAAGCAAAATCCAGACAATGCGTAAGGAAGCTGATTTTGAAGTTATGGATAAGATTACTGTTTACGTAAGTAACAATGAAAAGATTGTTGAACTCGTAAACAAGAATCTTGACGAACTTAAGTCGGAAGTACTTGCTACAGAGGTGGTAACCGGAAACGTACAGGGTTATACAAAGGACTGGAATATCAACGGTGAAGAAGTTACACTTGGTGTTGAAAAGAATTAATTACTGCAATTTGTGAAATTTTGGTAGACTTTTGAGTCGCTATAATGTAAAATAAATGCAAGTGAATTTTTTCACAATGTGAAAGCTTATAGAAATTAATCTGTTCGCGGGAACAGGTGGATGGAGGAAAATATGACGAAACCAACTTTTGACAAAGAAGCGTTTAAGAAAGAAGTTGTAAGCAATGTTAAACTTCTTTTCCGTAAAAAGATTGACGAAGCAAGCAACGAGCAGATTTTCCAGGCAGTATCATATACCATCAAGGATACTATCATGGATCAGTGGATTGCAACACAGAAAGAATATGAAAAGCAGGATGTTAAGACTGTATATTACATGTCAATGGAGTTCTTAATGGGTCGTGCACTCGGTAACAACATGATTAATCTCATGTGTTACAAGGAGGTTAAGGAGGCTTTGGCTGAACTGGGACTTGATATAAATGTTATTGAGGACCAGGAGCCGGATGCAGCGCTTGGTAACGGCGGTCTTGGCCGTCTTGCAGCATGTTTCCTTGATTCTCTTGCTACACTCGGCTATCCGGCATACGGATGCGGTATCCGTTATAAGTACGGTATGTTCAAGCAGGAAATCAAAGACGGATATCAGGTAGAGGTACCGGATAACTGGCTTGTTAACGGCAATCCGTTTGAAATGAAGCGTCCTGAATATGCTGTAGAAGTTAAATTTGGCGGATATGTACGCTCATATATTGATGAAAACGGCAGAACACAGTTCGCGCATGAGAATTACCGTTCAGTACTGGCTGTACCATATGACATGCCGGTAATCGGTTACGGCAATAATGTTGTAAATGCCCTTAGAATCTGGGATGCAGAACCAATTCAGCATTTCAACCTGGATTCATTTGATAAGGGTGATTATCATAAGGCTATCGAGGAAGAGAATCTTGCCAAGAATATCGTTGAGGTATTATATCCTAACGATAACCATTATGCAGGTAAGGAGCTTCGTTTAAAACAGCAGTATTTCTTTGTTTCAGCTTCTGTGCAGAGAGCTATTGCCAAGTATAAGGAGAAGCATGATGATGTACGCAAGTTACATGAGAAGGTAATCTTCCAGTTAAATGATACACATCCTACGGTTACTGTTGCAGAGCTTATGAGAATCCTTATGGATGAAGAAGGTCTTACATGGGATGAGGCATGGGATGTAACAACCAAGGCAACAGCTTATACCAACCATACAATCATGGCTGAAGCACTGGAGAAATGGCCAATCGAATTATTCTCAAGACTGCTTCCTCGTGTATATCAGATTGTTGAGGAAATCAACCGCAGATTCGTTGAGCAGATTAAGGCTAAATATCCGGGCAACCAGGAAAAGATTAAGAAGATGGCAGTTATCTATGACGGTCAGGTTAAGATGGCGCATCTTGCAATTGTTGCAGGCTGTTCAGTTAACGGTGTCGCAAAACTTCATACAGACATTCTTATGAAGCAGGAATTAAAAGATTTCTACGAGATGTTCCCGGAGAAATTCAATAATAAGACAAACGGTATTACACAGAGACGTTTCTTATTACATGGAAACCCACTTCTTGCAGACTGGGTAACCAATAAGATTGGCGATGAGTGGATTACAGATCTTTCGCAGATTAAGAAGCTTAAGGTGTATGCAGATGATGAAAAGTGTCAGCAGGAATTCATGCAGATTAAGTATCAGAATAAGCTTCGTGTTGCTGAATACATTAAGGAGCATAACGGAATTGAGGTAGACCCTCGTTCGATTTTCGATGTACAGGTTAAGAGATTACATGAGTATAAGAGACAGCTTCTTAACATCCTCCATGTAATGTATCTTTACAACCAGTTAAAGAAAAACCCTGGAATGGATATGTATCCTAGAACATTTATCTTTGGTGCGAAGGCGGCAGCAGGATACAGAAGAGCTAAGCTTACAATCAAGTTAATCAATAACGTTGCCAATGTTATTAACAATGATAAATCAATTAACGGAAAGATTAAGGTTGTATTTATTGAAAACTACCGTGTATCAAATGCTGAAATGTTATTTGCCGGAGCAGATGTTTCAGAGCAGATTTCAACAGCATCCAAGGAAGCATCAGGAACAGGTAACATGAAGTTCATGTTAAACGGTGCGGTAACACTTGGTACAATGGATGGCGCAAATGTAGAAATAGTACAGGAGGTTGGCGAAGAAAATGCAGTAATCTTCGGTCTTTCTTCTGATGAAGTTATTAACTACGAGCAGAACGGCGGATACAATCCGATGGAAATCTTCAATAACGACCAGGAAATCAGAGAAGTGCTTATGCAGCTCATTAACGGTTTCTACTCACCGGAAGATCCTGATCTTTTCAGAGAACTTTACAACTCGCTTCTTAATACACAAAGCAGCGACAGAGCGGATACATACTTTATCTTAAAGGATTTCCGTTCATATGCTGAAGCTCAGAAGAAGATTGAAGAAAAGTTTAAGGATGAGAAGGACTGGGCAAAATCTGCAATGCTTAATACAGCAAGTTCAGGCAAGTTCTCATCAGACAGAACTATTGAAGAGTATGTAAAGGATATCTGGAAACTTGAAAAAGTTACCGTAGAATTAGAGGATGAGCCGGCAGCAGCCGTTAAGACAAAATAATTTAATCAATAAAACATTTAAACCCGTGTTCAGTTATGGACACGGGTTTTGTTAATAAATGAAGCCAAAAAAATACAAAATGTGGATAAATAGCCATAAAATTTAAAAAAATTTTAGTTTTTACTTGTAAATTTTTTACAGAAATGTTAAAATGACATCAAAATCGGTTAATTATAGCTAGGAGTATGCGTAAAAATAGCTTTTAACCGGACAATATAACTAATTAGGAGGAAACTATGAAAAGCAAATCAACAAACAAAGTTTTGGCAGTAGTTATGGCTTTAGCTATGACACTCAGCTTACTGCCAACACAGCTTTTTGGTGGAAGCGTAGTTGTTAAGGCTGATGAAGAACCTAATATGGCATCATATACAGCAGACCTTAATGCATTGGCAACATCAAAGAAAGCTAACTTGACTGCAGATGAGAAAGTTAATGAGTATGTTACATTAAAGGCAACATCTGCTAAGGCATGGACTTATAAGGCAGGTTTTGAGTACACTGATAAAACTGGAACTACAGTTACCACTGATGTATACCAGACAGCTGGTCAGGGTACTACTACCTATCGTTCTATTGAAGTTGTGATTCCGACAGGTATGACAGGAACAATTAGCTGTGGCTTTAGTAACACAGGTGCGACAAATGGAGATAGAACACTCTCACTTTATGATGAGGCAGGAAACGAACTGGCATCAGTTGTATCAGCAGATAAGACTGAAAAGACTCTTTCGAAGGACAGTCTTGCTGCCGGAAAATATTACATTTATTCTTCTAAAAGCTTGTCAGTGTTTAATGTTGTAGTTGACCTGGTAAGCAGCGGTTCTACAATAAGTGCGCCTGTAGTAAGTACAGTAAATGTGGCTCAGGATGCAACAGATGCGTCTAAGGTAACAATTAGCGGAACAGGTACGTCAGGTGGTGAAGGCTCTAAGTATGTTGTGGTAAGAGTAGATGGACTTGGAAACGAAAAAGAACTTACCGGTGCTGATGGTAAGGCTACAACATATTCTGTTGTAGATGTATTGGATGCATCCGGAACATATTCATACAAGGTGTATGGCAAGGGAACTACCAATTCAGCTGAAGTTTCAGCTACAACACAGGTTACATATGTATTACCTTTGGCAAAAGCTTCACCAAGCGCGGCTGCAGACGATGCCAAGGTTATAGTAAGCTGGAGCGCAGTTAAGGAAGCAACATCTTATGATGTTAAGATTTATGAAGGCGAAACAGAAATTACATCTAAGGCTCAGACAGGCCTTACGGCAACAACAGCAACATTTGAAGGACTTACAAATGGTACAACATATGGATTTGTTGTTGTTACGAACAGAAATACAACTGCTACAGATAATCAGACAGTATCAGATAAGGTAACAGCTACGCCTAAGGCTCCGGAAGCCGGTGTAACATGGTTAAATGCCAATCTGTTAGATGTATTTGATTCTTCATCTAATAATTATGTTGTTAACGATATGTGGACATTGGTTTCAGGTGGTTCTAATATTGTTGTAGAAACCTGTGAAACTTTAACATCAAGTGATGGAATGGAATTCTCAAAGAGAATCAGTACCAAGGGTTCAGGTGATAAAACAAAGAGAAATGCACAGTTAACACTTACTAAGGATTCTTATGTAATTATTTATGCAAGAAGTTCAGGTGGATCAAGACCATTGGTAATTTCTGATGCAGAAGGAACGGGCGTTGCTACAATTAATTTAGCAGCTAATACGGCTACACTTGCCCCTTCACGTGCAATAAGCTTAGAGGCAGGAACATATCATTTCTATACAACAGGCGGCGGCGGTTATATCTACGCTGTTAAGGTTGGTGAAGGTGAAGCGCCAAGAGCACCTTGGTCTGACGTTGCCAATCCGGAAATTACAAGTCTTGTAAGAAACGATGACGGAACAATCTCAGTTTCATTTGAGGCAGAATTTGGCACAGACGGTGCAGACGGCGGATATGTATTCATGTATCAGAATGGACTTGAAGTTGCATGCGAGAGCATTTCTTCAAATGACACTGTTAAGTTTAAACCTTCTACAGAAGGTGACTTTGATTTCAAGGTAGTTATTTACAGAGCCGGTGAGGCTGATAAGGAAAGTGCCGTTAAGACATTAACAGGTTATACACTTCCGTTAACAGTTCCTACAATCACATGGTTAGACAATCTTGGTGATGGTTCGGTTTATGTAGACTGGAACAACATCGGAGCTGATTCATACGAGATTTTAGTTAAGTCAGAAGCTGATGCAGAATATACATCTGTTGAAGCAGGATTTACAACAGCTAACTACACATTAACTAATTTAATGGAAGGTGCTAAGTATGATGTTAAGGTTGTTGCAACAAAGGATGGCCTTACATCTGAGAGCGTAGAGTCAATTACAGTTGGACCGCACAAGCAGCAGTGGTATATTGCAGCATTTGGTTCAGCTACATCAAGTACTATGACAGTTGCCGGTACAGAGTATGAAGTTAAGACTGCATCAGGAGTTACTGAGGTTTCTGATGTTACCAATACAGACGGTACAGTTACGGTAGCTGGATGTGATAACGGTAAAATCGCTGATAGCGAAGATGGTTTCTTCTATTACTATACAAAGGTAAATCCTAATAAAGAGCATTTTAAACTGACAGCAACATTTAAGGTAACAAGTACGGAACTTGGTCCTGATAATCAGACAGGCTACGCTATTTATGCAACTGATATTGCAGGTGTTGGCTCAAAGGATGCTAAGTACTTCAACTCAGTATCTGTAGGACAGGTTAAGATGTTCCAGAACGGTTATCATGCACATGGTGCAAGATTGATTACAGGTTATCTTTCATATGATCCTTCTAATAATGCAGGAGCAATAAGAAATCTTAACAATTTGAATGTAATCGGACCACAGAATATTGAAGATACAGTTAATGTTGGAGATACATTTACCTATACATTAGAGAAGACCGATGCAGGTTATGTATGTTCAATGGATGGCGGACAGTCATATACATTTGAAGGTGCTACAAGCATTATGGCACAGGAAGATGGTTCTATCTGTGTTGGTGTTGCTGTTGCACGTAAGGTTAGTGTAGAGATTTCTAACATTAAATTTGAAACAACTCCTGGTGGAGCAAGCGGTTCTGTAGAAGAGCAGGTTACTCCAAAGCTGAATATTTATTCAAGCGGTACATCAGGCAGAACAGATTATGAGTTTATTGCTTCTCCAAATGTTGGAGGATGGTTAGATGTATATGATACATCAATGGAATTAGTATACGCAGGATATGTTGAGGCAGACAAGGTTGTTAAGGTTCCGTTTGAACTTACGAACGTTGGCGGATACAACACATTTAAGTATGCATTTGCTCCGGACCCACAGATTAAGAATCTTACATCTTATATGGTAATTGACGGCTTAATCTCTGTATTATTACAGCAGTGGGGCGAAGAGGGCGAAACAATATATGTTTCACCAAATGGTGGTTCAGGTGCAGCAGGTACATTAGAAGATCCTCTTGATTTACAGACTGCATTAAATCATGCACAGCCTGGTCAGAGAATCGTAATGCTCGACGGAACATATTATCCTTTAAAGGATCTTGTAATTGGCAGAAGCGTAAATGGTACTGCTGACAAGCCAATCGTATTAATGGCATTAAACGACAACAAGGCAATCATTGATGGTTCTAAGATGGAAAAATCATCATCATTGATTTCGGTAGTCGGAAGTTACTGGCATTTATTTGGTATTGATTTCACAAATGGTTTAGGCAAAGGTGTAAGCGTTTGCGGTAACTATAATACAGTTGAATTATGTAATATGTACAAGGTTGGCAACTCAGGTCTTCAGATAAGCCGTTATGCGGGTGAACCTAATGAACAGCAGATGTGGCCAACAGGCAACCTCGTTAAGAACTGTACAGCACATGACTGTTGTGATCCGGGCAGAAACGATGCCGATGGATTTGCAGCTAAGTTAACATGTGGTGAAGGAAACAAGTTCTACGGATGTATTTCACATAACAACATCGATGACGGCTGGGATTTATATGCTAAGTCAACAACAGGCTCAATCGGTGCAGTTACAATTGAGAACTGTGTTGCTTACAGCAATGGTTTCCTTTCAACAGAAGATCCTGCTACAACAGATCCAAAGTTACTTGGTGAAGGTAACGGATTTAAGCTTGGCGGTGAAAATATGCCGGGCGCACATGTATTAAGAAATTGTATTTCATATAACAACTACGCAAAGGGTGTTACAAGTAACTCAGGTCCTGACTGTCAGGTATATCTGTGTACAGCATATAACAACTCATTAAAGGGTGGTTCATATAACGTAAGCTTATATACAAAGACATCTAATCCAAAGGCATGGGTACTTAGCGGTATGTTATCAGTAGCTGAGAATGGAACAACAGCAGCTGAACTTGGTTCAAGCAATGGTGTAATCTACTCATTGAGAAGTTCATCTAACTACCTGTTCGATGGCTCTAAGTCAACAAATAACCAGGGTGTTCAGGCTACATCTGATTGGTTTATAAGTACAGATATTACAGTTCAGCCTACAAGATTTACAATGGATGATCCGACAGTATCTGATACCAGCGTTGACAACTATGGTGCAATTAACATGCATGGCTTACTTGAACTTAAGTCAACAGCTCCAACTGATACAGGTGCAAGACTTAATACAACAGGCGAAGCTAAGTCAGTTAAGCCATCAATTACAACAACAGTTTCTACAAAGAAGGTTGTTCAGATTATCGGTGGTATTGTAGTAGATCCTACTAAGCCAAAGGGAGTTAAGACAGGCGATACAGCACCAATCATCCCACTTATGATAGCAACAGTTGTTTCTGCAGGAATCTGTGGAGCATACCTGTTCAGAAGAAAAAAAGAAGATATGGAATAATCCATTAAAATAACGGGAAACCCCAGACAAAAAAGTCTGGGGTTTCTTTTATTTAAGTTGCCAAAATGTGCTTAGACTGATAAAATAGAATAGAGTTTTATAATAAGGGGGTACTATGTATTCTTATAGAGAATTAAAGAAAGCGACGAAGCTTTCTGTGGATGGAAAAGAAATAAAACTTGCAGTAATGGGCAACTGTGCAACACAGTTATTATCGGCCGGAATAAAGGGATGTGCGAAATTAAGAAATATCAATCTCAATGTATTTGATACGGATTACAACCAGATTAACGCACAGCTTATAGATACAGAATCAGAAGTATTTAAGTTTAAACCGGACATGATAATGATATATATTTGTTCTGAGAAGATTTATGAAGAGTTCATGGACGAGCCTGCGGATGGCAGGGCAGCTTTTGCCGAGCGGTATATGGATAAAATACTGGCTTACTGGAACAGAATAGAAGAGGTTGCAGGCTGCAATATTCTTCAGTTTAACTTTGTTGAGATAGACGACCGTGCATATGGCAATTATTCGGCAAAATTGGATGTTTCATTTATATATCAGATTAGAAAGCTTAATTATCTGCTACAGGAGAATGCTGCTAAGTGTAATAACGTGTATCTGCTTGATTTGGCATCAATTCAGAACAGATACGGAAGAAATGTTATATTCAGTAATGAGGTATATTTAACTGCGAAAATGACAATAGCTATTGATGCGATACCTTATGTGGCGCAGAATGTAGTCGATATTATTGCCTCAATGCAGGGTATGGGTAAGAAGTGTGTAGTGCTTGACCTTGACAATACGTTATGGGGTGGAGTAATCGGAGATGACGGACTTGGTAACATTGAGATAGGTGAATTGGGACGAGGTCACGCATTTACCAATTTCCAGCGCTGGTTAAAACAGTTAAAGGACAGAGGAATTCTTCTTGCTGTGTGCAGCAAGAATGATGAAGCCAATGCTAAAGAACCATTTGAAAAGCATGAGGAAATGATATTAAGGCTGGATGATATATCAGCATTTGTTGCAAACTGGGAAGATAAGGCACAGAATATACGCAATATACAGCAGACTTTAAATATTGGAATGGACTCATTTGTATTTATAGATGATAATCCGTTTGAGAGAAATCTTGTAAGGTCGATGATAAGCGAGATAACGGTACCTGAATTGCCTGAAGATCCGGCACAGTATCTTGATTACCTGCAAAGCCTTAACCTGTTTGAGACGGTATCATATTCCAAAGAAGATTCGGTAAGAACCGACCAGTACAGAAGTGAGTTTGAACGCAAGAAGATGCAGGCAATGTTTACTTCAGTTGACGATTATCTTAAGGAACTTGAAATGGAAGGCGAGGCAAAGCCGTTTGATGAACTGCATTATTCAAGGATTGCACAGCTTACACAAAGGTCAAATCAGTTCAATTTAAGGACAGTAAGGTACACGGAGAGTGAAATCGCAGGTATTGCGAATTCCGATGAATATATAACGTTGTATTATACACTGAAAGACAAGTTTGGAGACCACGGACTTGTATCAGTTGTAATAATGAAAAAAGAAGATGACAATACTGTATTTATAGACACCTGGTTAATGAGCTGCCGTGTATTAAAACGCGGTATGGAAGAATTTATAATTAACTGTCTGGTAGATACGGTAAGAAAAAAGGGATTTTCACGTATTTTGGGTGAATACCTTCCGACACCGAAGAATTCAATGGTAAAAGACATTTATGAAAAAATGGGATTTACAAGAACTGATGATACAAGGTTTGAATTGCAGACAGATAAGTATGTAGAAAATAAGACATTTATTAAGAGAGTTTAGGAGGCATAATAATGGAAAGAAATGAGTATTTGGAGAAGATTAATGAAATAGCAAAGGATGTTTTTGATAATGACGATGCAGTCATAACAGAAGCTTCAACTGCAAATGATGTGGACGGCTGGGACAGTCTTACACACCTTGAACTGATGACAGAATTAGAGGCAGAGTACAGAATTAAATTCACAATGAGTGAGATACAGAATCTGGCAGATGTCGGAGAACTGATTGACTGTATTATTAAACACCAGGCATAAATCAATGGGAGGCATACAGGATGAAGGGAATAATTTTAGCGGGCGGTTCAGGAACAAGATTATATCCGTTGACTAAGGCGATTTCAAAGCAGATTATGCCGGTTTACGATAAGCCGATGATTTATTATCCGTTATCAACATTAATGCTTGCAGGAATAAGGGAAATATTAATAATATCGACACCAAGGGATCTTCCGGTATTTAAGGAACTGCTTGGTGACGGCTCACAGCTCGGCATGAGATTTGAATATGCCATTCAGGAAGTGCCGAGAGGACTTGCCGATGCATTTATTGTCGGGGAAGAATTTATAGGAAAAGACAGTGTTGCCCTTGTTCTTGGAGATAATATTTTCTATGGACAGAGTTTTTCAAAAGTATTAAAAAATGCTGCTTCACGTGATAAGGGAGCTACAATTTTCGGATATTATGTAAAGGATCCGAGAGAATACGGTGTTGTAGAATTTGATGAAACAGGAAAGGCACTGTCGATTGAAGAAAAGCCTGCTAATCCGAAGTCAAATTATGCTGTCCCGGGATTGTATTTTTATGATAATGATGTGGTAGAAATCGCCAAGAATGTAAAGCCTTCCGCAAGGGGTGAAATTGAGATAACTGCCGTAAATAACGAATACCTGAGAAGGGGAACACTTCAGGTTGAAACTTTAGGACGCGGATTTGCGTGGCTTGACACGGGCAATCATGATATGCTTCTTGCGGCGGCCGATTTTGTGGCGGCTTTCCAGAAACGTCAGGGCCTGTATATTTCGTGTATTGAAGAAATAGCATACAGAAGAGGATATATTGACAGGGAACAGCTGCTTAAACTTGCTGAACCACTTATGAAGACAGAGTACGGACAATACCTTGTTGATGTATCAAATGGATTATAAAGAGGCGGTAAAATGAGAAAGATATTAGTAACCGGATGTAACGGACAGCTCGGAAGGGCAATTAACCTGATATATGAAAATGATGTAAAATCGGGCGAAGTAAGTATTTTAAATACAGATGTGAGTAATCTCGACATTACAAGCATCAGCGACGTAATGGCAATGGTAGAAAGTGAGAAACCTGATGTTATCATCAATTGCGCGGCACATACCAACGTAAATAAATGTGAAACTGACTGGGACAATGCATATAAGATAAATGCAATCGGACCTAGAAATCTTGCAATTGCCGCAACAAAATACAATGCCAAGATTGTTCATGTTTCGACAGACTATGTTTTCGACGGCGAAGGAAACAGACCATATACAGAATTTGATGCAACAGCACCATGCGGGGCATACGGTAAAACAAAGCTTGCAGGTGAAGAGTTTGTTAAGCAGTTCTCTTCGCGTTACTTTATTGTAAGAACGGCATGGCTTTACGGTGATGGCAATAATTTTGTAAAGACGATGCTTCGACTTGGACGTGAGAATGGAGAGGTCAATGTTGTGGGAGACCAGTACGGAACACCTACAAGTGCAATGGAGCTTGCAAGAATGATTTATTCAATCGAAAATACAGACAATTACGGGGTATTCCACGGAACCTGTGAAGGAAGCTGCTCGTGGGCAGATTTTGCAGTAAAGATTTTTAAAGAGGCAGACATGGATGTCAAGGTAAATTACATCACTACAGCCGAGTTTCCTACACCTGCCAAAAGACCGGCATATTCCGTATTGGAAAACTATATGTTAAAGCTTACTACTGGCTACGTGATGGCAGACTGGGAAGCGGCACTTCATGAATATATGCAGTCAGATATAATAAAAGACAACTAGGAAGGAAAAAATATGAGAACTTATCTTGTAACGGGTGGTGCCGGTTTTATCGGTTCCAATTTTATCCACTATATGTTTAAGAAATATGATAATGAAATCCGTATTATTAATGTTGATGTTTTAACCTATGCGGGTAATCTTGAAAATTTAAAGGATGTTGAGAACAGGGAAAATTACACATTTATAAAAGCTGACATCTGTGATAAGGACGCAATTATGAAGATATTTAGTGAAAACGATATCGACAGGGTTGTTCATTTTGCAGCAGAGAGTCATGTAGACAGAAGTATCGTAAACCCTGAGGTATTTGTGCAGACAAACGTTCTTGGAACGGCTGTAATGCTTAACTGTGCCAAGGCAGCATGGGAACTTCCGGACGGAAGCTTTAAGGCGGACAAAAAGTTTTTGCATGTTTCTACGGATGAGGTATATGGTTCGCTTCCTGATGATGACAATGCATTTTTCTACGAGACCACGCCATATGATCCGCACAGCCCGTATTCTGCAAGTAAAGCATCCTCAGATATGCTTGTTAAGGCTTACATGGATACTTATAAATTTCCGGCGAACATTACCAACTGCAGTAATAATTACGGCCCGTACCAGTTCCCTGAAAAGTTTATCCCGCTTATGATAAACAATGCATTATCCGGCAAAAAACTGCCGGTATACGGTGACGGAAAGAATGTCCGTGACTGGCTCTATGTGGAAGACCATGCCAAGGCAATTGATATGGTTTTAGAGCAGGGAAGACTTTATGAAACATATAATATCGGCGGACATAATGAGAAGAGAAATATAGAGATTTTGAATATTATTCTGGATACACTGATGGAAATGCTTCCGGAAGGTGATGCACGCCGTGAACTTGTTAGCAGGGATTTAATTACCTATGTAGCGGACCGCAAGGGCCACGACAGAAGATATGCGATTGCACCGGATAAGATTAAGTCAGAAATCGGCTGGTATCCGGAAACAATGTTTGAGGACGGAATCAGAAAGACAATAAAATGGTATTTTGAGAATGATGAGTGGATGAAAAATGCCACAAGCGGAGATTATCAGAAATACTATGAAGAAATGTATAAAAACAAATAAATTAATAATAACAGAGGCATAAGTTATGGGAAAAATTAAAGTAACAACATGTGAAATTGAAGGATTAAAAGTAATAGAACCAACAGTTTTCGGCGATGAAAGAGGATATTTCATGGAAACCTATAATTATAATGATTATAAGGAAGCCGGAATTGATATGGAATTTGTACAGGATAACCAGTCAATGTCCAAGAAGGGCGTTTTAAGGGGACTTCATTTCCAGAAAAACTATCCGCAGGACAAGCTCGTGCGCGTTGTAAGCGGTGAAGTTTTTGATGTTGCCGTAGACCTAAGAGAAGGCTCTAAGACCTTTGGTAAATGGTATGGGGTTATTCTCTCGGCAGAAAATAAAAAGCAGTTCTTTATTCCTAAGAACTTTGCACACGGCTTTGTAGTGCTTTCAGATACCGCTGAGTTTGCGTATAAGTGTACAGATTTTTACCATCCTGATGATGAGGGCGGCATAAAGTGGGATGATCCTGAGATAGGAATTGATTGGCCAATTCCAGAGGGTGTAGAACTTACAATCTCTGAGAAGGATCAGAAGTGGAGTGGAATCAATGATTATAAGTGCCGATAAGAAGGAAAAGAAAATAGCGGCAGTAAGTATAATACAGGATATAGTAACCAACACGGGTCTTATTAAGGAGCTTGCCAAAAATGATTTTAAGAAAAAGTTTGCAGGCTCGTATTTCGGAATATTGTGGGCGTTTGTAAGTCCCATTGTAACGATTTGTGTGTACTGGTTTGTATTTACGTTTGGAATGCGTGGAGCAGGTGGAGATGTAAATGGTTATCCGTTTGTGTTATGGCTTATAGCGGGATTGATTCCGTGGTTTTTGTTCTCGGAGATACTTACTTCCGGAACAAATGTATTTGTTGAATACACATATCTTGTTAAAAAGATAGTGTTTAACATAAGCATTCTGCCTGTGGTAAAGATTGTAACGGCGACAGTTATTCACCTGTTTTTTGTATTGCTTATGCTTATTGTCTTTGCGTGCTTTGGCTATTTTCCAACGGTATATGCAGTTCAGATAATATATTACATGATTGCTTTGTGGTTATTTTCAGCAGCTTGTGTGTATATTACAAGTGCCATCGTTGTGTTTTTTAAGGACCTGACACAGGTAGTCACAATATTTCTGCAGGTATTTATCTGGATAACGCCTATAATGTGGCAGGATACACAGATGCTTGGTGAGCATCCCGTCATTGCACAGATAATAAGGCTTAATCCCATGTATTACATCGTGATGGGGTACAGGGATGCGATGATTAATAAGGTATGGTTTTTTGAAAGACCGGAAATGACAATTTATTTCTGGGTGGTTACGATTCTTTTATTTGTAGCAGGAACCAGTATTTTCAGACGTTTGAGACCACATTTTGCTGATGTGATTTAGGAGAAGTTATGAGTGATTATGCTATTAGTGTAGAGCACATATCAAAATTATATAAATTATATCGTGGCAGAGCCGACAGACTTAAGGATGCGCTGCACCTGACCAAAAAGAAAACGTATCAGGAATATTACGCACTTTCGGATGTCAGTTTTACCGTAAACAAGGGTGAAACAGTGGGGCTTATCGGAACCAACGGAGCAGGAAAATCAACACTGCTTAAAATAATCACAGGAGTTCTGACTCCGAGTGCTGGACAGATTGAAGTTAACGGAAAGATTTCTGCACTCCTTGAGCTCGGTGCCGGTTTTAACATGGAATACACCGGTCTTGAGAATATTTATTTTAACGGTACTCTGATGGGGTACACTAAGGAGCAGATGGAAGAAAAGGTTCCTCAGATTATTGAATTTGCGGGAATCGGTGATTATATTTACCAGCCGGTTAAAACGTACTCGAGCGGTATGTTTGCAAGGCTTGCCTTTGCAATGGCAATCAATGTTGAGCCGGATATACTGATTGTCGACGAGGCACTCAGTGTCGGTGATATTTATTTCCAGTCCAAATGCTTCAAGAAGATGGATGAAATAAAGAAAAACGGAACGACGGTGCTTTTGGTAACGCATGATATGAGCAGTGTTGTAAAATACTGTGACAAGGTTGTTGTCCTCGACCATGGAAAGGTTATTAAAGAGGGCAATCCTAAAGAGATGGTTGATATTTACAAGAAAATACTCGTTCACCAGTATGATGAAAATGAACCTGAAAAGTCTGACAGGATTGAGATAAAAGAAGATACATGGATGTCAAAATTAAGCCTTAATGAAGAAAATGTCCTGTATGGAAGCGGTAAGGCGAGGATAGTAGATTTTGGTTTCTTTGATGAGCAGGACAATATAACAGGCCTGATTCTTAAAAAGAGTATTTTCAAGATTCGTATGAAGGTAGAATTTATGGAGGATATAGAGTATCCGATATTTGCATTTACAGTCAAGAATGTCAGGGGAGCCGAGGTGACGGGAACCAACAGCATGTTTGAGAGGCTTGAGATTCCGCTTGCCAAAAAGGGTGAGACATATGTGATTACATTTACACAAAAGGCTCTGCTCCAGGGTGGAGAGTACCTTATGTCCTTTGGCTGCACCGGTTATGAAGACGGAGAATTTACGGTATATGACCGTTTATATGATGTTGCCAACCTTACAATTGTATCCGAGCAGGATACAGTGGGTGCATTTGACATGGATTCCAAGGTTGAAGCTATAAAATTGTAACGTGAGAACGGGGATAAGACATGGTAGAAGATAAACTGAACCTGACATACTACAGCGGTCAGGACCTGTACAGCGACGGAGACGTTGAGGATGAACTTCTTGATGCTGTGAAAAATAAAGATAATATTGAAAATGAATTGCTGACCGGTAATTCATGGCCGCATTTGTACCATCTTTCGGATATAAGAGAAAATATCTTAGAGTGGTACGACTTTGACCCGAAGGGCTCACTGCTTGAAATCGGGTCGGGCTGTGGTGCGCTTACAGGACTGTTCTGCCGCAAGGTTGACCATGTGGTATGTATAGAGTTGTCCAAGAGACGTTCGATGATAAATGTGACAAGAAATGAAGAGCACGATAATCTGACGGTAATGCTTGGCAATTTTGAGGACATCAGGCTTGACGAGAAGTTCGATTACGTTACGCTTATTGGTGTATTTGAGTATTCAATCTGCTACATCAACAGTGATAATCCTTTCATGGATATGTTAGAGCGTGCAAAATCATTCCTTAAGCCGGGCGGAAAGCTTTTGATTGCCATTGAGAATAAATATGGTCTTAAGTATTTTGCAGGAGCAACGGAGGACCACACGGGGAAATTATTTGATGGCATAGAAAATTATGTAAATGTTGACCGCGTGAGGACATTTTCACGCGGAAGACTTGAGGCAATGCTTAAAGAAGCAGGTTTTTCTGATACTTCGTTCTATTATCCTATGCCGGACTATAAGATGCCGGATACAATTTATTCGGATGAAAGGCTTCCGGGAGTCGGAAGCTTACGTTATGCTTCGGTGTCGTATGACAGGGACAGATATGAGTTTTTTAATGAAGGTCTTGCATTTGACTCAATCTGTGAAGACGGCTTGTTTAAGGAATTTGCCAATTCATTTCTGGTGATTGCAGGTTTTGATGATACAAAAACATCAAAAACGCAGTATGCCAAATACAATAAGCTTAGAAAACCGCAGTTTCAGCTTGCTACTAAATTTGTGGAAACTGAAGGTACAATATGCGTAGAAAAACAGGCAATACGTGAGTGCGGCAGCAGCCATGTTAAGAGCCTTTCAGAAAAGAGAAAGCTTTTAACCGGTCTTTATAAGAACGCCGGACTTATAGATATTTTAAGTGAAGATAAGGATACTGTAAGGTTCGCGTTTATTACGGGGGAAGGGCTTTCTGACAGGCTTCATCAGAGTATCGGCAACAAAGATAAATTTATAAAGGCAGTCAGTGAGGCACTGGAAATAAACTGCTGCTTTGCGGACGAGAGCTATGTTCAGTTTGAAATGTCAGAAGGCTTTAAGGAAGTCTTTGGTGATTTCTCAGATGAAGATATCAATATGCTTAAGTCCATGAAATCATTAAAGGCTGCCAATGTTGACAGTACGTTTGATAATTTTGTAAAGACTGATAATGGATATGTATGTCTTGATTATGAATGGGTATTTGATTTTCCTATACCGGAGGAATTCGTAAAATACAGGGCGCTTTTCTATTATTATTCAAATAACCGTGCATATTTATGCAGATTTTTCGATTCGGATGAATTCCTTCAAATGTTTGGAATTGACAGTCAGAAGAAAAAGATATTTGAAGCCATGGATGACAGATTCCAGCAGTATGTGCATGGTGAAAACAGAAAATATATATACACTGCAAATTACAAAAAGCAGGTGGCACCGATGGGTAATATACTTAATGGTGACGGCTGCAGTGTTTCGGATGTCGCCTACAGGGCAGAAAGGCTAAGAAGAGAGCCGACGCTTGAAGAGCAGAAGGCTATGATTGCGGCAATTAACGCAGAAAAAAGAGCGACAATTAAGAGACGGGTGAAGCTTATAGTATTTCATCCGGTTAAGGCACTAAAGAAGTGTATTGAGAAATTGTCGTAGATTACGGGAGGAACTATGCAGATGTCTGTTCTTGTAAAAAAGGCACTGAGGGTGCTTAAAAATGAAGGCCTGGATATCGTTTTATTTAAAATAAAAATCAGAATGGATATTCGTAATATCTACAAGAACTGGATTGCAGGAAATGAGAGGAATATTCTGTATACAGAACCTCTTTCATACAATCCGTTTTTCTCTGTAGTGGTGCCCGTATACAATGTTGCGGACAATATGCTTCGTGAATGTATTGATTCCATTAAGTCGCAAACATATAAAAACTTCGAGATAGTGCTTGTAGATGATGCATCAACGATGGAATCCGTAAGAAAAGTGCTTGCGGAGTATGAAAATGAAGATAATATAACAGTTATTTACCGCAAGGAAAACGGTCATATTTCCAGAGCAACAAACGACGGTATTAACGCGGCAAAAGGCGAGTTTATAGCTTTGTGTGACTGCGATGATCTTTATGCGCCTAATGCGTTATATGAGATGGCAAAAAAATTAAATGAAAATAAAGATTATGATTTTATTTATTCAGATGAGGACAAAATCAGCGAGGACGGCAAAGTAAGACGTGACCCGTTTTTTAAACCGGACTGGTCTCCGGAGACATTTATGTCATATATGTATACATGCCATTTGTCTGTATACAGAAAGAGTCTGCTCGAGAAGCTTGGTGGTCTTCGGGTAGGCTTTGAAGGCTCACAGGATTATGATCTTGTGCTTCGTGTTATGGAGGTTACAGGAAATATCGGGCATGTGCCTAAGATTTTGTATCACTGGAGAATGAGAAAGGAATCCACTGCCAATGCATTAACAGCCAAGCCTTATGTTATGGAAGCTACTAAAAAGGCTAAGCTTGAAGCATTGGAAAGAAGAGGACTTTCAGGAGAGCTTAAATATCTTCCGGAGGTTGGGCAGTTCAGGGTGACATATAAGCCGCAGGGAAATCCTAAGGTCAGCATTGTAATTTTGTCAAAGGACAATTATGATGTGCTTAAAATGTGCATAACAAGTCTTTTTGATAAGACGGAATATAAGAATTTTGAAGTGATTGTAGTTGACAATGGAAGTAATGAACAGAATAAGGCAAAAATAGAAGCACTGCTTAAAGAATATAACTGTAAATATATTTACCGTCCTATGACATTCAATTTTTCTGCAATGTGTAATATCGGAGCGGGTGAAGCTTCGGGTGAATATGTTCTTTTCATGAATGATGATATAGAGGTTACCGACGGCAGCTGGCTTGAGATAATGACGGGACAGGCTATGGTACCGTATACAGGGGCAGTAGGCTGTAAGCTGTATTATCCCGGAACAAACAGACTTCAGCATGCCGGTGTACTCAATCTTCCGATTGGCCCGGGACATTGTCTGTATGGAAGTGAGGACCACCTGAATTACTATTACGGACGCAATATTCTTGATTATAATTTTACTGCGGTAACCGGTGCCTGCCTTATGGTATCGATGAAGAAGTTTAACGAGATTGGCGGTTTTGATGAAGAACTGCCGGTTGCATATAATGATGTTTCCCTATGCTTTTCACTTGTTGAAGCAGGTTATTACAATGTACTTAGAAATGATGTTTCACTTGTACATCATGAGTCAATAAGCAGAGGGCGTGATGATGCTTTGGCCGAAAAGGAAGAGCGTCGTAAGAGGGAGATGGCAAAGCTCTATGAAAAACATCCGATGTTTGCAAATGGTTATGACCCATGCTACAATCCTAACCTTACACCGGATAAGGGCGATTTCTCATTTAACACGAGAAATTCACAAAAACCTGCTACAGTAAAAGAAATCAGGTCGGATTTGTATAAGCAGACTGATGACATTGTGTTTAATATTGAGAATCTGGCACAGACGGAAGACACAGTCAGGTTTAGCGGATGGGCGTATGATTCGTCTAAGAAGAATAATAACCATATTAAGACTAAGATTCTGTTACAGGATGCGACAGGAAAAACATTTGAAATGAATACAATAAGACTGTACAGGTTCGATGTTGCCACACCTGATGGCAGAAGACGCGGACTTGGACTTACGGGTTTTGAAACTTATTTTATACAGGATGCGGTTCCTGCCGGAACATACAAGGTTGGTATTGTTATTAACAAAAAGGTTAAAATGACAGAACACATAATTATTTTATCTGATGGGAGATAAAGGTATGAAAGAAAGAGATTCATACAAGAGACTGATTAATTTTATATCAAGGCTGTTTCTTGTGTTACTTGAAACAGTTATATTTGCATATATATGGTATGCCTTCTTCAGTGAGACAATTCCGATTCCTTTTTACAGAAGAGGTAACTGGGCGGTTATCGGTATTTACACGCTGATTGTATTCTTTTTTACAAGAAATTTCGGAGGATACAAGATTGGATATCTGCGCACGGCAGATGTAGTCCTTTCGCAGTTTCTATCAATATTATGCAGTAATGTAGTTGTTTATTTCGAAATCTGCGCAATAGCAAGAGATTATGTATCATTAATTCCTGTCCTTTTGCTGACAGGTCTGGAAGTAATTGCGATTATACTGTGGGTACTATTAAGCCACACAATACTTACCGGACTTTTTCCGTCAAGGAAGATGCTGGTTGTTTTTGATGAACGCTCTCCGCAGCAGATTATCGACAAGATAAATGCAAGACCGGATAAGTATCATATCTGCGAATCAATTAATGTTTCGGAAGGCAGAAAAAAAGTAATCGAAAAGATTCATCAGTATGATTCAGTCGTGCTGTGTGATATTCGTTCAAGCATTCGAAATGATATTTTGAAATACTGCTTTGATAATTCAATCCGTGTCTATGTGACACCAAAATTATCCGATATTATCATAATGGGCTCTGAGAGGATGGACCTTTTTGACTCGCCGCTTCTTCTTGCAAGAAACCAGGGACTTACAGCTGACCAGCTTTTGATTAAGAGAATTATGGATATTGTGATATCAACGGTGCTTCTTGTAGTTATGCTTCCGTTTATGATAATTGCGGCCATACTTATTAAGCTGTATGATGGCGGTCCTGTATTCTATTATCAGAACAGGCTTACGAGGGATGGCAGGATATTTAAGATGATTAAATTCAGAAGCATGAGGATTGATTCTGAAAAAGACGGCGTAATGGTTGCAAAGAAAAATGATGACCGTGTTACGCCTGTCGGCAAAGTCTTAAGAAGAATTCATTTTGATGAGCTTCCACAGATAATTAATGTGTTTAAGGGTGATATGTCATTTGTAGGACCAAGGCCTGAAAGACCGGAAATCGCCGAAATGTATATGGAAAAGATTCCGGAATTTAATTTCAGACTGAAGGTAAAAGCAGGACTTACAGGATATGCCCAGGTATATGGCAAGTATAATACAACACCGTATGACAAGTTAAAGCTGGATCTTACGTATATTGAGAATTACTCAGTATTCCTTGATATAAAGATTATTCTGGGAACCTTCAAGGTTTTATTCCAGAAAGAAAACACAGAAGGCTTTGATGAAAATAAGATAACACCTGACAAACGGGTGGATGATGTTAAAAAGGTAGAATGGTAATGGATAAATATTCAGTGCTGATGTCTGTATATTACAAAGAAAAGCCGCAGTATTTAAGGCAGAGTATAGAGAGTATAATGATGCAGACAGTAATGCCTGATGAGTTTGTTATTGTCTGTGACGGACCGCTTAATGATGAGCTGGATGCAGTCCTTACGGAATGCGGGCACAAGTATAATATAATAAAGCTTGTACGTCTGCCTGAAAATGTTGGGCTTGGTAAGGCACTGAATGAAGGCATGGCGCATTGTACCAATGAGATAGTTGCAAGAATGGACAGCGATGATATCAGTATAAGTGACCGTATGGAGAGAGAACTTCTGGTTATGGAAAAGTCATCACCGGATATTGTAAGCGGCACGGTTATCGAATTTAAGGATGATATTGGCAATGAAATATCAAGGCGCGTGTTGCCGGCTGACAATGAAGGCATCCGTAAGTTCGCCAAAAAGAGAAATCCATTTAATCATCCGGCGGTAATGTACCGTAAATCAGCCGTTTTTGCCGCAGGCGGATACAGACACTGCCCTTATTTTGAAGATTATGATTTGTGGATAAGGATGCTGTGTAAGGGCTATACCGGTGCAAATATTCCGGAACCTGTTCTTTATATGAGGTCGGGTGATGACCTGTACAAACGTCGTGGCGGGATATCGTATGCCGGAAACATTATTTCCTTCAGATGGAAAATGTTCCGGTACGGCTATTCGGGATTTTTTAATTTTCTCGTGACAGCTTTGGGTCACAGTATTGTTGCGATAATCCCTAACGGATTAAGAAAGTTTATTTATGAGAAGGTTTTAAGAAAGTAATGGATAAAATTTTAAGTATTATCATTCCTGCTTATAATGTTGAAAAATATTTAAGAAAATGCCTCTCTTCCATGGAAGTTAAGGAGATACTTGATGACGTGGAGGTGCTGGTAATAAGCGACGGTTCTACAGACTCGACGGCACAGATTGCAATGGAGTATGTGAATAAATATCCGGGCACATATTATTTGTACGAGAAGGAAAACGGCGGTCATGGCTCCACTATCAATTACGGAATACGTCATGCCAATGGAAAGTATTTTAAAGTGGTTGACGGTGATGACTGGCTCAATACTCCAAAATTATCTGAGTATGTAAATATGCTTAAAAATAGAGATGAGGATATTATTGCATCTGATTATCTGTGTATTCAGGATGTTACGGAGAAAATTCTTGATGAGAAATATGCCGCTGATGATAAGTCACAGTATACAAAGACATGTTATATTTCCAAAGGTCAGATACACAATGTTATAAAGATGCATTCCATGACGATAAAAACCGGTTTTCTAAAAAATCAGGGAATAGATATTGATGAGCATTGCTTTTATGTGGATGCGGAATATATAACTTATCCGATAGTGCAGACTGACAGTGTTTATTTTTACAATGAATTCATCTATATGTACAGGCTTGGCAGAAACGGGCAGAGCATGGACATAAAGAGCATGCAGAAGCGCAGGGACCAGCATATGCATGTGCTTGAAAGCCTGCTTAGATTTTATGAAAATGCTTCTTATCCGACTGATGAACACAAAAAGTATGTAGAGAGGGCAATAGCCCAGATTGTGGAAAACCAGTTCCAGATATACATAAGCATGGGACTTAAGAAGGGTATATTTAGTGAAATGAAGAAATGGGATAAGGATTTACAAAAAAATTATCCCGATGTTTATAAAAGCACGAACAAGAAAAGTATAACAATGCTTAGAAAGACAGGATACCTTATTCTGCCTGTCGGTGCGATAGTTTACAAAATTGCTCGTGGTTAGTGGAGGAATCTGATGCAGCTGCAAAAAATAGAATTGCCAAAAGAATATGAATCTGACAGAGAGCAGCTTTATCTTCACGGTAATCCGGCTGCATATCATATAGATGGCGACAGCCTTATAATTTCTAAAGGGCAGACTGTGTCCTTTGATACATATTTTAATGCTTTTTCTGCTGTGAAATGGTCGGAATATACGGTAATTGACAGTGTTCGCTTTAGAATAAAAGCAAAAGGCAGCGGAGCAATATCAATCTGGGAGATGGATTCTGAGTGCAAAAAGATTGCTGAAATATGCATCGACAGTGAAGATGCGTTGGAGTATTCTGCAGATATTGACCTTGCAAAGCACAATAACGGTATTTTGTTTGTGAAAATAGACAGCAAAGAAGAGATTGTATTGTATAATGCAGCATTTGAAACAGATATGACGCCGGTAAGGGATGTTTTTATTTCGCTGATTATCTGCACTTACAGACGCGAAGAGTATGTTAAGAGAAACCTTCGCATTTTGCAGAAGGAAGTAACAGACGGCGGCTCCATTTTAAATAGCCACCTGAATGTAATGGTGATTGATAATGGTAACACACTTGAAAATATGGATGTGCCCGGATTTATCAGCCTGATTCCAAATAAAAATGCAGGCGGTGTAGGCGGATTTACACGCGGAATGATGTGTGCTAAAGAAGAGGGGACAGCTACCCATGTTCTTCTTATGGATGATGATGTTGAGATAAAGATTTCTGCGCTGGAGAAAACGTTCATTTTACTGGCATATGCAAAAGATGAGTACCGGGATATAATAGTTGGCGGCGCAATGCTTAGGAATGACTGCAAATATATACAGCATGAGGCAGGCGCGTGGTATCAGGCAGGAAGATTTATAAAGTCGCGTAACAGAGGCCTTGATTTAAGAGAGTTTGAAAATGTCTGTCTCAATGAAAAGGAAGAAATGGTGGATTACAATGCGTGGTGGTACTGCTGCATGCCGGTGGGACTTTCGGATGAAATCGGACTTCCGCTTCCGCTGTTTATTCATTTTGATGACCTTGAGTATGGCATAAGGGCTAAAAAACGTGTTGTGCTTATGAATGGAATATGTGTGTGGCATGATACTTTTGAAAATAAGAGACCATCCGTAAATGAATATTATGATGTAAGAAATAATCTGATTATCAACGCACTGCATGCCGGAAAGAACGGCAGGAGCAAGGCGGTCAAGATAGTAAACAGAAGGCTTTTAACCAATCTGTTCCGTTACAGATATAAGGATATGAGCCTTGTAAACAGGGCGGTGGATGACTTTTTTGGCGGACCGCAGTTCCTTAAATGTACAGATCCCCAGAAATTTCATAAAGAACTGTGTGATTTCGGGTATCGCTATACACAAGAGTTTGACGGTGATTTAAAAGAGTTTGACAGGAAAAGCACTGACAATAGTGTAATCGACAGAAAAAAGCTTCTGTCACTGAACGGATGGCTTCTGCCGGCAAAACGCTCCAAAAAAACAGTTCCAATAGCATCAGGAGAAAGCCCGCACAGGTACTACCGTGTTAAAAAAGTGTGGATATATGACCCTGATACGCAGAAGGGATTTTATTCAGGAAAAGAAACAGGAAAACTGTTTGTCTGTTTCGGTATGATGATTCGTCAGACCGTAAGACTTATATTATTTTATGGCATGGCAAAAAAAAGATATTCAAAACAGTTTAAGAACATTACGGGAGAGGCTTTCTGGAAAGAATATCTGAATATATAGGGAGTATAACAATGAGTAAAAAATACGATTATTTAATTGTGGGAGCCGGACTTTTCGGCGCAGTTTTTGCATACGAGGCATCTAAAGCAGGAAAGAGCTGTCTTGTTATTGAGAAGAGAAACCATATTGCAGGAAATATTTACTGCGAAAATATCAGCGGAATAAATGTACATAAGTACGGCGCTCATATTTTCCATACATCCGACAAAAAAATATGGGAATATGTAAATCAGTTTGCAGAGTTTAATAACTATATTAATTCACCTGTGGCTGTTTATAAGGATGAGCTGTACAATCTTCCTTTTAACATGAATACTTTCAGCAGGATGTGGAATATTAAAACACCTAAGGAAGCCATGGACAGGATTAATGAACAGATTGCAAGTCTTGGCATTACTGAGCCGAAGAATCTTGAGGAGCAGGCACTCTCACTTGTGGGAAGGGATGTATATGAGAAGCTTGTAAAGGGTTATACCGAAAAACAGTGGGGAAGAGACTGTAAGGACTTGCCGTCATTTATAATCAAGCGTCTTCCGTTAAGATTTACATATGATAATAATTATTTTAACGACAGATATCAGGGAATTCCTGTTGGCGGATATACGGCGATTGTCGAGAAGATGCTTGCAGATTCTGATGTCCTGCTTAATACCGATTATTTTGAATTTATAAAAGAAAATGAGGATATTGCATCAAAAACCATATTTACGGGTATGATTGACGAGTTTTTTGATTATAAGCTTGGTGTTCTGGAATACAGAACCGTCCGTTTTGAAACAGAGGAGCTTGATGTGGAGAATTTCCAGGGAAATGCTGTTGTAAACTATACAGACCGTGATGTGCCATATACGAGAATTATTGAACATAAGCATTTTGAATTCGGAAAGCAGCCGACCACCGTAATATCAAGAGAGTATTCCAAGGAGTGGGAGAAGGGCGACGAGCCGTATTACCCTGTGAATAATGACAGAAATAATGAGTTATACCTGCAATATAAACAGATTGCAGACGAACAGGATAAGGTTATTTTTGGCGGCAGACTTGGTGCGTATAAATACTATGATATGGATAAAGTAATAATTGAGGCACTCAAATTGTGCGAAAGGGAATTGTGTTAATCAGGTTTTTGTATGGAGGAAGTAATTAATGAAAAATAAAATCAATTGGAATCTGATTTTTTATACCCTGATATATGTGTATCTTTCATTGCCTGTCATGATTTTTATGGCGGGCTGGTGTAAATGGTATATAGGAATTCCGGTTACGGTAATAATCGCGGCTGCAGTTGTTTTATGTGTGAGGGAGCACAGAGAAAAAAACGGAGATTTTCAGGATTTAATCGTAAATCTCACCCGACAGGATATGATAAGAATATTGGTCATTTTTGCTATTCTTGCCATATGGGTCGTATTTTCAGGTATTGGCGGCTATGCATGGCAGAATGAGGATCATTTGACGAGAAATGCTTTATTTGGCTCTCTGGTATATGACAAATGGCCGGCTATACGTGAAGTTGAAATTGACGGAACCTTAACATCAAGAGGTCTTGTATATTATATCGGATTCTGGCTTCCTGCGGCACTTGTCGGCAAGCTTTTTGGAATGTACGCCGGCTTTGCTGCCCAATATGTATGGGCGTTGCTGGGACTTGTTTTATTGTATGCGCTTATTTGCGTATGGCAGAAAAAAATAGCAATCTGGCCGCTTGTCGTGCTTATAATGTTTAGCGGTCTTGATGCTGTGGGAACTCTTCTCGTAAGCTTTGATGAGCTTAAGATATTTGGATATGAGCACCTTGAAGCATGGTCAGGAGATTTCCAGTTTTCATCGATGACAACGCAGCTTTTCTGGGTATTTAACCAGTCGATTTCAGCGTGGCTGTGCAGCTGTCTTATATTCACAAAAGAGCGTGTAAGGAACATTATTTTCGTGTGGTCTACGCTGATATTGACATCGACATTTTCATTTGCAGGCCTGATTCCGTTTGTTGCATATTACCTTATTGTGAGAACAGACTGGAATGCCGGCAGGGTAAGTTTTAAGTCTGTTTTCATGACAGGGCTTAGAAACTGGGGAAGTCTGCAGAATATACTGGCAGGCGGACTTGTTGGAATTATAAGTGTCATTTATCTGATGTCCAATATGCATGTGGGTAAAGGGCTGATTGGAAGTCTGGGACTGGTTGAAATGATACTGGTAATCCTTGTGGCAGTTATTCTGGTCTGTGTTATTGCAGCTTTTGCAGGGGTACTGTTTTTAAAGGGCAGGGGGAAATATATAAACTGGATTTTACCTGTTCTGCTGATAGCATTTAGGTGTTATGCAGTTGGTCATAATATTCGCCAGGCATGGCTGTCTCCGGTTTTTTACTGGGTTAACATGATGCTGTTTTTGTTTTTGGAGGCAGGTGTTTTTCTGGCATGCGTATATCCTTTCCAAAAGAAAAAGGGACTGTTCTGGCTTAATGCTGTATGGCTGTATTTAATTCCGTTAATTGTAGTCGGAGGTTCATGTGATTTTTGCATGAGGGCATCTATACCGGGACTGTTTTTACTGGCATTATGGTGTATTGACGTGCTGGCACAAAAACAAAGGAATGTGGCAACATACGCACTTATCATACTTTTGATAATCGGTTCAGTTACACCGCTGCATGAGATAAAAAGAACATATGCTAATTCACGAAATTATTACGTGACCACATTTATTGATTCGGAGGACCTTTTCAGGGGTGCGAACTTCAGCAGTGAGCCAAATGGATTGTTTTGGGAATATATTGCTAAATAAAAGAGGGAAAGATGAAAAAAACAGGTACTATCAAATATAATTTTATAATGAATAGTCTGTTGACGGCATCATCTGTGATTTTTCCGTTAATAACATATCCCTACGCTTCAAGGGTTATTGAACCCAAAGGCGTAGGGTTAGTTTCATTTGCAAGCTCTACGATTGCGTATTTTTCAATGTTTGCGCAACTGGGTATCCCGACTTATGGTATACGTATCTGTGCGCAGGTAAGAGATGATAAAGAAAAATTAAGCAGAACCGTCCATGAAATAATGTTTATAAATCTGCTGACATGCCTGATTACATACATCGCTTTCTTTGCGGCAATATTTTTTATTCCAAAGTATTATGCAAATAAAGAGCTGTTTTATGTAATGGGTATTCTTATTCTCTGCAACTCGATAGGTGCAGAGTGGCTGTATAAGGGATTGGAATTATACGGTTATATCACGATAAGGTCAGTGGTATTTAAGTTTATAGCACTAATTGCCATGTTTTTGTTTGTCAGAACCAAAGATGATTATATCATCTATGGAGCGATAAGTATTTTAGCCATGGCAGGCTCCAATATAATAAATTTTTTAAATCTCAGAAAATATATTATATGCAGGCCGTTAAAGGGCTACAATCTAAGACAGCATTTAAGACCGATTGCAATTTTCTTTGCAATGTCAATAGCCGTGACGGTCTATACCAATATGGATAACATCATGCTTGGTTTTATTAAGGGCGAGGTTGAAAACGGCTATTATGATGCGGCGGTAAAAATTAAAATGATTCTTGTGGGATTTGTTGCATCGCTTGGCACGGTGCTCATGCCAAGACTGTCATATTACGTTGAGCAGGGAAAAACAGATGAAATATATAATATTACAAAAAAATCATTGTGTTTTGTGATGCTTCTGTCAGTTCCTTTATGCGTATATTTCATGCTTTTTGCAGAGCCATCCATAGATTTACTGTCAGGAAAACTCTTCGTCAATTCGGTACTGCCTATGAGACTGATAATGCCGACCCTGATTTTCATAGGGTTTACTAATATCATGGGTATGCAGCTTCTGGTACCGCTTAAGAAAGAGCGGTATGTATTGTATTCTGAGATTGCAGGTGCAGTTGTAAATATTGTTATAAATATTATTCTCATACCAAAGTTCGGGGCGTGTGGTGCGGCAATCGGAACGGTTCTTGCTGAAATAATGGTATTTCTGGTGCAGTTATACTATTCAAGGGATATAGTCGGTTCAATTATTACTAAATTACCTTATTTCAAGATGATAATTGCATTGTTATTTTCCGTTGCATTGTCGGTATGGACGTTGTTTGTTTTGAACGGCAGTTTCGTAACACTTGTGCTGTCAGCGTTATTGTTCTTTGTTTCTTATGTCGTGATTCTTTTGCTGTTAAAAGAACCGCTTGTATGTGAATTATGGAGGCAGACGGCGGATTTCTTAAAGCACAGGACCCGCTAGGTTATTATTTACTCTATCCGGCAAATAATGTATAATATTTAAACAGGATAAAATGGTATTTTGTGAAGGTGAATAAGTATGAAGGTTGTTATTTTAGCTGGTGGATATGGAACCAGAATAAGTGAGGAAAGTTATCTGAAACCAAAGCCGATGATAGAGATTGGTGATAAGCCGATTCTGTGGCATATTATGAAGGAATATTCACACTATGGTTTTAATGAATTTATTATTTGCTGCGGATACAAGCAGCACGTTATCAAGGAGTGGTTTGCGGATTATTATCTTCATACCAGTGATGTTACATTTGATTTTACACAGCATAACAGGATGACGGTTCATAATAATGTATCGGAACCATGGAAGGTGACTCTGGTAGATACGGGACTTGATACGATGACAGGCGGAAGAATTAAGCGAATAAGAAAATATGTCGGTGACGAGCCTTTTATGATGACATACGGTGACGGCGTTTCTGATATAGATATGAATAAACTCCTTGAGTTCCATAAAGTACATGGCAAGATTGCAACAATGACTGCCGTTGCGCTTGAACAGAGGTTTGGTGTGCTTGATATTAAAGATGATGCGACAGTTACATCGTTCAGGGAGAAAAAGAAGAAGGACGGTAACCGTATAAATGTAGGTTACATGGTGCTGGAACCTAAGATATTTGATTATATCCAGGATGACACTACGGTTTTTGAAAAGGAACCGTTAGAAAAGCTTGCCAAGGAAAAAGAGCTGGTTGCATACTGCCATGACGGATTCTGGCAGTGCATGGACACCAAGCGTGAGATGGACAAGCTGAACCAGATGTGGGCGCAGGGCAATGCACCATGGAAGGTATGGGAATAATTTTTAATCAGAGGGCAGAGTATGTTTGAAGGAATGAATGAACAGGAAGCAAGAGAAGAAATACTTTCCGGCGTGAAGGAATATTGTGAGAAGTTTCATAAGAAAGAGGATTATGTCAAAGGGCAGAGAATACCGTATGCATCAAGAGTTTACGACAGTCAGGAAATGATGAATCTTGTTGACAGTGCACTGGAGTTCTGGCTTACGTCAGGCAGATATACGGAAAAGTTTGAGAAGGAATTTGCGAAATACTTAAATGTAAAATATTGTTCGCTTGTTAATTCAGGTTCATCTGCTAATCTGCTTGCCTTTATGACATTAACATCACCTCTTTTAAAGGAGCGTCAGATTAAACGCGGTGACGAAGTCATAACCGTGGCAGCAGGTTTCCCTACTACAGTGACACCTATGATACAGTATGGCGCAGTGCCGGTATTTGTTGATATTACCATTCCGGGATACAATATAGATGCTGATATGCTTGAAGAGGCATATTCGGAAAAAACAAAGGCAGTAATGATTGCCCATACACTTGGAAATCCGTTTCCGTTAAAGAAAGTCAAAGATTTCTGCGACAGACATAATCTCTGGCTTATTGAGGATAATTGTGATGCTCTTGGAAGCACATATGAGATAGATGGAGT
This sequence comes from Lachnospiraceae bacterium, assembly GCA_051880495.1. Taxonomy (GTDB): domain Bacteria; phylum Bacillota; class Clostridia; order Lachnospirales; family Lachnospiraceae; genus MGBC120314. The sequence continues at coordinate 66,909 of JBJEOB010000118.1, read as the reverse complement.
GGAAAAACTCACGGGAACGATTGGTGACATAGGCACGTCAAGCTTTTATCCTCCTCATCATATGACGATGGGAGAGGGCGGTGCAGTGTATACTGACAATCCGCTTCTTAACAGGATAGCACGTTCCTTCAGGGACTGGGGAAGAGACTGCGTGTGTCCGTCGGGAAAAGACAATTTGTGTGGACACAGATTTGACAGACAGTTTGGTGAACTTCCGCTTGGTTATGACCACAAATACGTGTATTCGCATTTTGGCTATAACCTTAAGGCTACTGATATGCAGGCTGCGATTGGCTGTGCCCAGCTTGAGAAGTTCCCATCGTTTGTTGAAAGGAGAATTCACAATTTCAACAGATTAAAGGCCGCATTGTCAGTTATTTCGAATGACGTTATTCTGCCTGTGGCTGAGGAAAATTCAAACCCGAGCTGGTTTGGATTTTTGATAACATGCAGGGAAAACATAGACAGAAACAAAGTGGTGCCATACATTGAGGAGCATGGAGTGCAGACGAGAATGCTGTTTGCAGGTAACCTGATAAAGCATCCTTGTTTTGATGAAATGAGAGAAAAAAATGAGGGCTTTAGGGTTGTTGGAAGTCTTGAGAGAACAGATTATGTAATGAACCGGTCATTCTGGGTCGGAGTTTATCCGGGAATGACTGACGAAATGATAGATTATATGGCAGAAACTATTATTGAAGCAGTTAATCAGGCAAAGTAAGAGCGTGTTTTGAAAAGGAGCCGTTATGAAGAAGAGGGTTGCAGACTATATTGCAGATACACTTGTTGAAAATGGAATAGAGCATGTATTTACGGTAACAGGCGGTGGTGCAATGCATTTAAATGACGGACTTGGTCACAAAGAGGGACTTAAATGCATTTATAACCATCACGAGCAGGCATGTGCGATTGCTGCAGAAAGCTACGCAAGAATACACAATAAGATTGCGGCCGTATGCGTAACAACGGGCCCCGGAGGAACCAATGCAATCACGGGTGTTGTAGGCGGATGGCTGGACTCAATTCCAATGCTTATATTATCCGGCCAGGTGAGATATGACACAACGGCAAGAAGCACGGGACTTGATATACGGTCTTACGGAGATCAGGAATTTGATATTACAAAGGCTGTCGGCTGCATGACGAAGTATTCATGCATGATAACAGATCCGATGGAAATAAGATATTGTCTTGAAAAGGCACTTTATCTTGCAAAGACAGGACGTCCGGGTCCGTGCTGGCTTGATATTCCTTTAAATGTTCAAAGTGCATATGTGGAAACGGATGAATTAAGACCGTATGTGCCTGAGATACAAACTGACGAAATAAGCGACAAAGAGCTTGATAGTATAGCGAGAGTTGTAATAGATAAGATTAATAATTCCGTGCGCCCTGTGCTAAATGTCGGCAATGGCATAAGAATTGCAGGCGCTAAGGATGAACTGGATAAAGTCATAGATGGTCTTGGCATTCCGGTTGTTACAGGCTGGAACAGCATCGACCTTATTGAGGATGATAATCCGTTATATGTCGGACGTGCAGGAATTATGGGTGACCGTCCGGGTAATTTTGCGGTTCAGAACTGTGACCTTTTTATATCCGTTGGAAGCAGACTGAGCATAAGGCAGGTCGGATATAATTACAAAACATGGGCAAGAGCTGCATTTACGATAATTGAGGATGTCGATAAGGAAGAATTAAAGAAACCGGATTTACATATAGATATTCCAGTGGCTGCAGATGCCAAAAGATTTCTAAAAGCCATTTTAAATAACCTGGCTTCAGAAAAGCTTAACAGGAAAACAGAATGGATAACCAGGTGTCAGTATTGGAAGAAAGAATATCCGGTTGTTCTGCCTAAGCATTTTGATAAGCAGGAAAAGACAAATGTCTATGCATTTATAAAAACATTAAGTCAGTCACTTCCGGAAGGAAGAATAACGGTTGTCGGAAACGGTTCGGCGTGCGTTGTCGGAAGCCATGCTTATGTGATTAAGAAAAACCAGCGGTTTATTATAAATTCAGCCATAGCATCCATGGGGTATGATCTTCCGGCAGCAATAGGAGCATGTTTTGCATCGGGATGTGATGAAATAATTAATGTTACCGGCGACGGAAGCATTCAGATGAATATTCAGGAGCTTCAGACCATCATTCATCACAGGCTTCCGATAAAAATATTTGTGATAAATAATCAGGGGTATCATTCAATCAGGCAGACACAGAAGAACTTCTTTGGTGAACCGTTGGTGGGAATTGGTGATGACAGTGGTGATTTAAGTTTTCCTTCCATGGAAAGAATTGCGTATGCATACGGGTATCCGTACAGTGCGATTCATTCCAATGATGAACTTTCAGTAATTGATGATGTTCTGTCGCAAAAGGGGCCTGTGATTTGTGAGGTTTTTGTTGATGTGGAACAGAAATTTGAACCTAAGGCAGCAAGTAAAACAATGCCTGATGGTACTATGGTAAGTGCCCCGCTTGAAGACCTTGCACCATTCCTTCCTCGTGAGGAACTTAAGAAAAATATGTATATTCCGCTCGTTGATGAGCAGTAAATGTCAGGGGAGACAGGTAAATGGATAAGTCTTTTTATAAGAATAAAAAAATACTTGTTACAGGTCATACGGGTTTTAAGGGAAGCTGGTTGTGTGAACTGCTTCTTATGCTTGGAGCAGATGTTACCGGTTATGCACTAAAACCACCTACTAATCCTTCTGTTTTTGAATTGTGCAAACTTGAGAAGCACATTGAATCTGTTACAGGTGATGTGAGAGACCTTGAGCATCTTAATAAAGTAGTGAGTGAAAAGAAACCGGAGCTTATTATTCACATGGCAGCACAGCCTATCGTGAGGGAATCATATAAGAATCCGGTATATACATATGATGTAAATGTTATGGGAACTGTCAACATTCTCGAATGTGTCAGAAAAAACGAGAGTGTCCGTTCATTTCTCAATGTTACAACGGATAAAGTATACAGGAACAGGGAACTTCAAAAACCATTTAAGGAAGATGAGGAATTAAACGGGTTTGATCCGTATTCCAACTCAAAATCCTGCTCCGAGCTTGTTACCTCGTCCTATGTTAATTCATTTTTTACAGGTGACGGAAGGAGTATTGCAATTTCGACTGCAAGAGCAGGAAATGTAATAGGCGGCGGTGATTTTGCCGTTGACAGGATAATACCGGATTGTTTCAGGGCTGCCGAAAAAGGAACGGTGATTGAGGTCAGAAACCCTAATTCTATCAGACCGTATCAGCATGTGCTTGAACCTATATATGTATATCTGACGATACTGCAAAAGCAGTATGAAGATTTATCATTTGCCGGAAGCTACAATGTAGGACCTGATGAAGAGGACTGCCTGACAACAGAAAGTCTTGTAAATGGATTCGTTTCATCATGGAAAAAGTATACCGGAAGAGAAACAGGATGGACGGCAATGTCAAAGGGCGGCCCTCACGAAGCCAATTTCCTTAAACTCAACTGTTCAAAACTTAAAGAAAGGCTTGGCTGGAAGCCTGAATGGAATGCACTTACGGCGGTTGATAAAACAGTAAGCTGGTATGCTGACTATATAAACGGACAAAACATGTCCGATGTAACAGAAAAACAGATTAGTGAGTTCTTGGCAGGTAAATAAGATGAAAGAAAAAATTGTTATTACCGGTCCGACGGGTGCCATTGGAATGGCACTTATAAAAAAATGCATAGATGAAGAAAGAGAAATACTTGTAATATGCCATAAGGGGTCTGAAAGAAACAAAAGAATACCCCATAGCAGATATATACACGTTGTTGAGGCGGACCTTGATGATATTACGTCTGTATACAATCCGGCATCAGAAAATAAATATGACATTTTTTTTCATCTGGCATGGAGAGGAACGACCGGGAGCGACAGGAATAATAAAGAATTTCAGGAGTCTAATGTAGTATCTGCCCTTGATGCCGTTCATCTGGCATATAAGCTTGGATGTCATACATTTGTCGGTGTCGGCTCTCAGGCTGAATACGGAAGAGTTGACGGGAAATTGTCAACAAATATTGAGAAAAAGCCGGAAAATGAGTACGGAAGAGCCAAGTCACAGGCTGCTAAAGCTTGTGCACAATTATGCAGAGAAAAGAACATAAAATTTAACTGGGTACAGGTTTTAAGCGTATTTGGCCCATATGATACAGAAAAATCAATGATTTCATCAACGATAAGAAATCTGCTTGAAGGTAAGCGTGCCATGCTTACAAAAGGGGAGCAGAAGTGGGATTATCTGTACTCGTATGACGCGGCAGTAGCGCTGCTTTTGGTGGCACAAAAAGGTGTTGACGGGAAGACATATGTGCTGGGTGGCGGAAGAGCAATGAAACTCAGGGAATACATTAAGAAGTTATATGAAATATTAGAAAAAGACGGTAAACCTCTGGGTGAGTTAGGATTTGGGGATATACCATATGCCGATAATCAGGTGATGCATTTAGAGGCGGACCTTACAGAATTAACTAAAGATACAGGCTTTATTCCGACAGTGCCGTTTGAAGACGGTATTAAACAGACTATAGCGTGGATTAAACAGGAAATGTCTGCAGATTGACGATATAAGTATAAAGGGATATAATAAAAAGAAGTACCTTTAGCAAGGATGGAAAATAAAATGAAGAAAATAAGCATTGTAATACCATGCTATAACGAAGTTGAAAATGTGGAATTGATGTGCTTTTCCGTAAAGAATGTTTTACAGGAGGCACTTTCTAACTATGATTATGAGATTATATTTATTGATAACTGTTCTACCGATGGAACAAGGGACAAAATAGAGGGCTTGTGCAGTAATGACCCAAAGGTCAAGGCAATTTTTAATGTAACCAATTTCGGACAGTTTAATTCGCCTTTCTATGCGATGTGTCAGTCCAGTGGCGACTGCACGATATGTATGTGCTGTGATTTCCAGGACCCGGTTGAAATGATTCCGCGATTTGTAGAGGAATGGGAGAAGGGTCATAAAATTGTCAGCGGTATTAAGACGAGCAGCAGGGAAAACAGATTTATTTATTTCCTTAGAACAGTATATTATAAATTGATTAAAAATATGTCTGACACGAAGATGATTGAACATTTTACAGGATTTGGGCTGTATGACAAAACTTTTATCGAACTGCTCCGCCAGTTGGATGATCCGATTCCGTTTATAAGGGGAATTGTGGCAGAATACGGTCACGGATTTAACCGGATAGAGGTTGAATATGAACAGGCCAAACGTCGTGCCGGCAAGACTCATAATAGTTTTTACAGCCTGTATGATGCGGCAATGTTAAGTTTTACCTCTTATACGAAGGTGGGACTGCGACTTGCAACATTTATGGGCTTTTTTGCATCGGCAGTCAGTCTGTTCATTGCAGTTTTTTATTTTGTATACAAATGTCTTCACTGGTATACGTTTAATGCCGGTGATGCACCTTTGATAATCGGTATGTTCTTTATTGGTTCAATTCAGTTATTTTTTATAGGTCTTCTGGGAGAATATATATTAAATATCAATACCAGAGTAATTCACAGACCGCTGGTAGTAGAAGAACGAAGGATAAATTTTGATGAAGAGGATTCTGTGAAGAAAAAAGAGGAGTAAACAGGTGAAAAAGGTAATTACGTATGGTTCTTATGATTTGTTTCATGAAGGACATTACAATCTGTTAAAAAGAGCAAAAGCTTTAGGAGACTATCTTATTGTCGGCGTAACAACGGAGCAGTACGATGAGTCACGCGGCAAGTTAAATATTGTTGATTCCCTTGATAAGAGAATTGAAAATGTAAGAAAGACAGGATTTGCTGACGAGATAATAGTGGAGGACCATCCGGGACAAAAGGTTGAGGATGTCCAGAAATATGGCATCGATATATTTACGGTCGGTTCAGACTGGGTAGGCGCATTTGATTATATGAAAGAGTTTTGCGAGGTAGTATATCTCGAAAGAACCAAAAATGTATCGTCTACAATGCTGCGTGCACAGAATTATCCGATTATCCGCATTGGAGTAATCGGAACAGGAAGAATTGCGGTACGTTTTGTACCGGAGGCCAAGTATGTCAGTGGTGTCATTGTAAACAGTGTTTATAATATAAATATAGACAGCGCAAGGGAGTTTTGCGAGAAGTTTGAATTGGATCATTATTCAGATGATTTTGAGGAGTTTCTGGAGCAGGTTGATGCAGTTTATATAGCTTCCCCGCATGAGACCCACTATGGGTATGCCAAGACCGCATTGGAGCATGGTAAGCATGTACTCTGTGAAAAACCGCTGGCATTTAAGAAGGCAGAAGCACAAGAATTGTTTGAAATCGCAAGGCGGAAAGAATGTGTTCTGTTAGAAGCGATAAAGACGGCATACTGTCCGGGATTTGTACAGATGATAGGAATTGCAAAAAGCGGTGTGATTGGAAGGGTATGTGATGTTGAAGCTTGTTTTACAAGACTTACAGCCGCCGATATGCGTGAGAGAAAAGATTTGGAATATGGCGGAGGCTTTACGGAGTTTGGAAGTCATACACTGTTGCCAATTGTTAAACTGATGGGAACTAATTACAAGGAAGTCAGATTTGACAGCTGTCTTGATGAAAACGGGCTGGATTTGTACACAAAGGCATCCTTTGTCTATGAAAACGGCATGGCATTATCCAAGAGCGGCGTAGGTGTAAAATCCGAGGGACAGCTTGTTATTGCCGGAACAAAGGGCTATATTCTGGCGGAGTCCCCATGGTGGCTTACACAGTATTTTGAAGTCAGATTTGAAGACCCGTCCAAGAAGGAACGTTATTTTACCAAGTTTTTGGGACAGGGTCTGCGTTATGAAATCAGTGACTTTGCATATATGATTCAGGGACACAAGGGAAGATCATATAAGTTTACCGAGGAAGAATCAATTGCAATGGCAGGAATAATGGAAAAATTTCTTGAGCAGAGAAGAAAACTAAGGGAAAAGAGGAATTAACCAATGAAAATCTGGGCCCATCGCGGCTGTTCGTACAGATATCCGGAAAATACTATATCATCATTTTCAAAGTGCCTGGAATACAAAATAACCGGAATAGAGCTTGATATCCAGTTGTCTAAAGATGGTGAACTTGTTGTTATTCATGATGAAAAAGTTGACAGAACAACTGATGGGACCGGATACGTTAAGGATATGGCACTTTCAGAATTAAAAGAGCTAAAGATAGTGTCTAATCCCGAATCAAATATACCATATGAGAGAATACCGACAATGAGAGAGGTATTTGACCTTGTTGAAAAGCCATGTAAACAGCAGGGACTTCTTATCAATATAGAGCTTAAAAACAGCATAGAACCATATGAGGGGATGGAGCAGAAAATTCTTGACCTGGTGGCAGAATACGGATTGGAAGACAGAATAGTTTATTCATCTTTTTCGCCGGAGTCAGTTAAGCTTCTCAAAGAACTTAAAGGCAGTGTTGTGACAGGAATTTTGTCACCAAGCCTTAAAGACTGCCTGGACATTTCAAGGCGGATTAATGTTGATGCACTGCATCCGTTTGTGAACAGAATGGATGTTGAAAATATATGTGAATACACAAGCCTGCCTGTCAGGGCATGGAATACGTGGGAGGAGGAACCTTTCTTCCCTGATACGAGAGAAATACAGCTTAAGGATACGGATGGGCTTGAAAGAATTGGTATAACTGATATTTTTACAAATGCAGCAGAAGAATATGTTCCCAAAATAAAAGATGGAGAGATGTATGAGTAAAATAATTTTTGAACCGTGTAAGGCAATTGACCCGGAAAGCGGGTATGCAGTAAGTGCAGGCAATGATTTGGCAGCAACATTTCGTTTCTACAAAGTATACGCAGGCAGCATACTGCATTGGCTTGATGAGCAATATGATTACCGGTTATTTTTTTATTCATGTGAAACAGAGGACAGACTTATATATACATACTGTTATCAGGATGAGGAAAACTGGTCCACATACTGCCCTGAAAAATCAGTTCATGAATGGAAGAATAAATCATACACTGCCTGTGAGGATGGATATATCAGGGTGATGATTCGTAAGGATAAAGGAAATGCTTATATTGAACCGGCAGAATTAGACGGCATATGTGAACTGGAAGTTGAAGACAGGGAATATGTCATGCCGGGTTATTTTCAGGATGAGTGTAAACGTGTTTCTGACAAGGTAAATGCTTATTCAGATAATGACAACCTGAAGATTTTACTTTTGTCGGACAGCCACTATGTTGTGAATGGAACATGGGAGGATACAGCTCATAATATTGACAGGGTAATGCAAAATACCAATATTGATATGCTGGTTCATCTGGGAGATTTGACTGACGGAATGACACCGCTTTCGGTAACTAAAGAGTATTCATTAAAAATTATGGACTGCCTCGGCGGCTTTGGTAAGCCGTTTTATGTGTGCCTTGGTAATCATGATTCAAATTATTTTAAAGGTAATCCGGAACTGATTACTGAGGAAGAATGTGCAGAATTTTACTTAAATAAAAATCTGGCGTATTATTATGTGGATAATGATGAATATAAACTTCGAATGTATTTTTTGTATTCATTTGACCAGACACAGGAAATAAGATACGGCTTTCCGAAAGAGGAGGTAGACTGGCTTCGTGATACGTTACCAGGTACACCTTGTGGATATAAAATTCTTGTGTTTGCACATGTTCCTCCATTGCCGCAGATTCATTTCTGGAGTGACGTAATCAGAAACGGTGATGAACTTATTTCGGTATTGGAAGATTATCATGCGTCCCACAATAACTGTGTTATGGCATATGTTCATGGACACAACCATGCTGACCAGGTATATACCGGGAAAAGGTTTCCAATTATTGGGGTAGGCTGTAATAAGCTGGAAGATTTTAAGGATAAAAAGCCGGATGGCTCATTTACGCCTGACAGAAAAAGAAACACGGTAAGTCAGGATTTATGGGATGTCATGGTAGTTTCCACAAAAGAAAATAAAATCGATTTTATTCGTTTTGGTGCGGGAGAGGACCGATACGTGTAATAAACTTATTTTGTCAGAGGGTAATCAGATGATAGAATTAGATCAGGAGACACTCCGCAGATTACAGCTTGACGAGCTTGAGCTGCTGAAGGAAGTCGACAGAATTTGTAAGAAATGTGATATACATTACAATATAATTGCGGGAACGCTTTTGGGAGCAGTTCGTCACGGCGGATTTATACCGTGGGATGATGATGCTGATGTAGCATTGTTAAGACCTGAATATGAGAAGTTTAGAGAGGCGTGTAAGACAGAGCTTGACACATCAAGATTTTATTTTCAGGATCACAGGAATACTAAAGGTTACCGTTGGGGTTATGGAAAGCTTCGAATGAAAAACACGGAATTTTTGCGTGAACATCAGGAGCACATGCCGTATAAACAGGGTGTTTTTATAGACGTTTTCCCGCTGGATTCAGTTCCTGATAATTACATTTTACGTAGTCTTAAGAATTTTGAATGCTTCTGCGTAAGAAAAATCCTCTGGTCGAAAGTAGGAAAAGTTGCTGATAAGAATCCTGTTAAAAGAATGATTTTTACGGCTTTAGATAAAATTCCGGAAAAAGATGTTTTTAAATATTACAACAGAATGGTGAAAGCTGCCGGACGTAAAACTACAAGGATGGTAAGAATCCTAACCTTCCCTACTCCAAATGATGAGTGGGGATATTTAAGAAACTGGTATGAAAACAGTGAAGATATAGTTTTTGAAGGCGTTACATTTAAAGGAATTAAGGATTATGACAGCTATCTGAGCTTTAAGTTCGGAAATTATATGGAGCTTCCTCCACAAAATCAGCGGAAGGTTCACCCTGTAAGCAGGATTAAGGTTTAGTTATGTATTGGAGATAATATGTCAGGTAATAAAAATTATCAATCAGAGATAGATGCATTTAGAAATATCTTTGGGACAATGAAAGATAAGAAAATCGTATTATATGGAATCGGGCGATATACGGCGACATTATTGGCAGGCGTTTCTGATTTTAATTTTGTAGGTCTGATGGATAGAGATGAAAATAATCTCGGCAAGGTAATGTATGGACTTCCTGTTATAGATGTGCATGAGGCAGAAAAGACAGCCGATTTAGTGATTATAAATACGGCGGAAACCTATTGGCATATTATATACAATCGTATTAAGAATATAACTATTCCTGTTTATTTTCTGAATGGGGAAATTGCCAAAGATGATGTTATAAATCAATATGCATATAATCCGTACTGGAATAATAATATCAATGAATTAGAAGAAAAAATAAGAGAATATGATGTAGTATCGTTCGATATATTTGATACATTGATAATGAGGAAAATATATTTGCCTCAGGATGTTTTTAAACTGGTGGAGTTTCGTTTGAAAAAAGAATATTCTCTTGATATTGATTTCTATAAGATACGATTAGAGACATCACTTACCTGCAATGACAGAAATTTATCGCTTGATGAGGTGTACAGGGAAATGAATCTTGCATGGCAGCTGCCTGTGGAGACACTTGAACTGGTTAGACAACTGGAAATAAATACAGAAAAAAGTCTTTGTGTACCTCGTAAAGATATGGTTGATTTATGCAATTCTGTCGCAGAAGATAAAGAAGTTTATTTAATAAGTGATATGTATTTTTCGTCAGAGGTAATTGCACAAATTCTAAAATTATGCGGGGTAAATAATACTGTAAGAATTATTATTTCGTCTGAGATAAAGAAGAATAAAAAGAGCGGAGAACTTTGGGAATATTATACACAGAATGTGCTTTTAGGAAAGAAAGCGCTCCATATAGGTGACAATGTTCAGAGTGATGTAAAAATACCGCAAAGTTATGGAATAGATACTTATTATGTAATGTCTGCCTCTAAGATGCTTGAACAGTCATCTGTTTCACGAATTGCATCGAAGATATGTAATTTGGAAGAGTCTGTTTTTATGGGATTGATTATAAACACTCTGTTTAATAGTCCGTTTGCATTGAGTAACAGCAAAGGAAAGGTAGAGTTAAAAGCCTTTCATGAAATGGGTTATTGTTTATGGGGTGGAGTAATATATTCTTTTCTTTTATGGCTTGTTGAAGAATGCAGAAAAAATAACATCAATCGACTTTTATTTATGTCGAGGGACTGTTATCTAATTGAAAAGGACTATTTGTTTTTAAAACATTTGCTTAAATCTTCAGATTGGCCTGATAATCAATATTTTGCGATATCAAGAAGAATTGTTGTGGTTTCATCACTCAAAGATAAAGATAAGTATGATGAACTTCTTGAACTTCCTTATAACGGTTCATTTATGGATTTCATGTGTGACCGTTTTGATATTAAGGTCGAGGGCGATATGAATAGTAAAAAAACGGTCAATATTCCCAACGATGCCGAACAGGTAAGAAAATGGATGATACCTTATCAAAATATTATTTCAGAGACACTTGGCAATGAAATTAAAAGTTATAAAAATTATCTCGATAGTATGGATATAGGGGATACAGATGCAATTGTTGATTTGTGGTTCTATGGAAGCAATCAATTTTACTTATCAAAGACGTTGGGTAAAGAGCTTAAGGGGTTCTATTTTGCGGTTAATAAGAGTGCAGAGAATTATTATAATGACAAAAATAAAATGATTCCTTGTTTCCAGCATAGTGATGATCCGCTTGCAAAGAAATGTAACATAAGACGTATGGACTTATTCACAGAGAGTTTTTTCACTGCTCCATATGGGATGATTAAGGCGGTGGACGAAAATGGCAGATTTATATGTGCTGATGAAGGGATTAATCAGAATACATTTGACAAACGTGAGCTGATTAACAGTGGTATTTGTGATTTTATGAAAGACTATTTAGATATTTTCGGAAGAGAATCACAGTTGGATCGATTTTTTGTTAATGATTTTTTTGGAGAATTTGCAGATGGCAATATCGATTTATCTAAAGAATTAAAAGATATTTTTTATTATGATAATTCATTTATAAGAAAACGCGAGATGCCAATTTATGAATAGAGGTTTTCGGATGGATACAAAAATCAGCATAATTATTCCATGTTATAATGCGGAAAAATTTTTAGGGGAATGTCTTAACAGCGTGTTAGGTCAGACATTAAAAGATATAGAAGTTATTTGTGTGGATGATGGCAGCAGGGATAATACACCGGCCGTTTTGGATGAATATGCCTTAAAGCATGCAAATGTAATTGTTCTTAAGCAGACTAACAAGGGACCGGGAGCAGCAAGAAATAGTGCCATTTTACATGCAAAAGGTAAATATATTGCATTTATGGATTCGGATGATTTTTATTATACTGATGACACATTGCAGAAAATGTATGAGAAGGCAGAGGAAAAATCTGCCTTTATTTGTGGTGGTTCTGTCTGTAATTTCAGGAATGGCGTATATACATATGACGGTCTGAGACCGGGGATGGTATTTTCGCAGGATGGCTGGATTGCGAAGGAAGAATTTGAGGCATTTGCGGGATACTGGCGTTTTATATACAACCGCAGAATGATTTTAGATAACAAAATTACATTTCCTGATTACAGAAGATGTGAGGATCCGGTGTTCTTTTTAAAAGCAATTGCGGCTTCAAAAAGAGTATACTGCCTTAAGGATATTACTTATTGTTACCGCAAGGAACACAAAAAAGATACGCTTGATTTGGAAAAGGCTGTTCATTCGGCAATGGGAATGAGAGACAGTCTTAGTATAGCCGTGGAAGCAGATATGAAAAAAATATTTCCTGAAATTATTAAGGATATCCATGGCGAATTATCTGCACTGATATACAGGTTTGCCACATTGGGTGATGAACGTATGTATACGCTTGCACATGAGCTGAATGAAATTATCGGTGTTGAAAATAAAGATAAATTGCTGCTTGAGGGCGATGAGATAAACGAATATGTTGAGCGTATTGACACAGAAAAGAAGAAATTTTTTGATTCACTTAATAATAAAAGAATCCTTGTGTTTGGAGCAGGAATAGTCGGAAAACAGGTCGCAGGCTTTTTGAAGGACAATAATATCAGACAGGAAGCATTTGTGGTGTCAAACATGAAGCAAAATGAAGCTGTCGTGGAAGGCGTTGCCGTACATCTGATAGATGATTATGTTGATAAGCGTGATGAGTGTGTTGTTATTATTGCAACTTTTCCATACCTTCATGATGAAATTAAAGGAATACTGGAAAACAAGGGCTTTGAGAATGTATTCGCACTTGATTTGGAGAAGTTTTTCCTGTTTCAGGATATAATAAAACATTGAACCGATTTTATCATTGAATTAGAGACGTGTTAGGTATTATAATATAAGTTATAAAATAGGGTTGGTGTGCGATGGAACAGAGTTGGATAGCAGAAAATGGATATATATGGCCGGTATCGGGATTTAGTTATCCTGAAGGAACAGACGGTAAAAAGTGGTTTTGGGCAATCAATAACCATGCAACCATGGGTATTCATAATCCATCAGACAAACCAATCGTATTTTCTGTTACTTTTTCTCTTGTTGCGCTTGACGAAACAAGGAATAAACATGTAGATATATACCTTGATGATTTGAAGATACAGGGTGTTTTGCTGCCGGACAGATATAATGTTTATATTGAACTAAATCCAAATGAAACCAGACATCTTAGTTTTAAAACAGAGGGAAAGTTAGTTAAAGCACCCGGTGGTGATGAAAGACGTATGGCATTTTGTTTCGCGGACATACAGTGTGAAATAGAAACACCGTACGAGAGGAGCGAGGAGCTTATTGGAATACAGAATTGCCTGTATGAGCTTTTTGAACAGGTTGATGATATCTGCAGGCGTCATGATATAAAATATACTGCATTTTACGGGAGCCTGCTTGGGGCAGTAAGACATCATGGAATAATTCCGTGGGATGATGATATAGATATCGCCATGACAAGGGATAACTATGACAGATTTATTGAGGTGGCAGGGAATGAGCTGAAGGAACCTTTCTTTTTGCAGACTCCGCAAAGCGACAGGGAATGTTTCTTTGGCGGATATGCCAAGGTGAGAAACAGCAATACTACTGCAATTGTACCAATCAATAAAAACCAGAGGTGCAATGAAGGAATATGGATTGATATTCTGCCGCTTGATAAGGTGTTTTTAGACGCCGGTAAACAAAAAGCACAGATGACGAATGTAATGTACTACCAATATGCCATGTTCTGTAAGGTATATGGCATGCAGGAATGGATAAAGGACAGGGTATCTGATATAGACTACGAAAAGGCTTATGCATTATCGCTTGAGATGTCTTATGATGAACTCTGGGACAGACTGGAATATCATCTTAAAAGTGCACAGGCTGAAGAAGCATTTCTTTATACTCCCCTTGCAAGATTTATGGATAAGGGGAAGAGAAAATTTTATGGGCAGGATGACTTTAATAAACTGAAGGATGTACCATTTGGCAGACGACTGATTGGTATACCTGAAAATATCTGCCATGCGGCCTGTTTACATGTGGGAAAGTCATTTATGACATATCCTCCGAATGTCAGAAGAAAGAGCGGGCATCATATACTCTGGGATGTCAATAAGCCATATCAGGAATATAAAGATATTGATTTTAAGAAAAGGCAGCAGGTTATTGCTGTTGGCATTAATGATGATGCGGAACAGTATTATGCAGGTCATTTTCTTTCATATGATTTTGTTTATGCGGTTGATGACAGAGATGAACTGTGTGGAAGCATGTGGCATGACGCAATTGTCATAAGCACGGATACTTTTCAGAAGCTTGATTTGAATGGGTACATTGTGAAAGAATTTAAATAGAACGATTAAAGGGAAAGGAAGAGGTAATCAATACCTCTTAAATGAAGGAATGAAAAAGGCTTTAATAATTGGGGCGGCCGGTTTTGTGGGCAGCTATCTTGCCAGAGAATTAATGGATAACCACAATATGGAAGTACATGTTACCAAACTTCCTCATGATTGTCTGGAGATTGAAAATGCGGCGGTACATGATTTGAATATTTTGGATAAGGACGAGATAGTAAGTCTTTTGTATGATGTAAGACCTGACTATATTTTTCACCTGGCCGCGCAGAGCTCGGTCAGTGTTGCATGGAAAAATCCGGGACTTACGATAGATGTTAATGTAAAGGGTAGCATTAACGTGATGGATGCGGCAAGAGAACTGTTTTACAAACCTAATATACTTCTTATAGGTTCCGGAGAGGAATATGGTCATATTCGTGAAGGCGAGGTTCCTATAAAAGAAGATAATCATGTAAGACCGGGAAATATCTATGCGGCAACTAAGGTATGCCAGAATATGATTGGAAGCATTTATGCACAGGCATACGGTATGAATATGATGATGGTAAGGGCATTTAATCATATTGGACCGGCACAGGCTCCAATATTTGTGGTTTCTGATTTTTGTAAGCAGGTTGCAGAGATTGAGGCTGGTAAGAAGGAACCGGTAATGTATGTCGGAAATCTTGCGGCCAGACGTGATTTTACGGATGTGCGTGATGTTGTAAGGGCATATGCACTTCTTATACAGAAAGGAAAACCCGGTGAGACATATAATGTCGGAAGCGGACATGCTTATGCAATTCAGGAAATTCTTGACCTTATCATTTCGCTGTCAACAGTTGATATCAGGGTTGAGATAGACCAGAATAAGATTCGTCCTGTGGATGTTCCGATTATTGAGGCGGATATTTCAAAACTCAATTCCGTTACAGGATGGAAACCTGAAATACCGTTAAAACAGACTATACAGGAAACGTTGAATTATTGGAGAGAGAGGGTATAGAGATGGAAAATATGTTTGCGTCAGAAGGCGTAACCAAATCAGACAGAATGCTGCATACGCCGGGAACATTTGCTAAAAAAAATCTTCTCTATGTTCAGGAAGTAGGTAAGTTAGAGAGTCTTGTACCTCATGTGTGCAGGAGGGAAAATCTTGATTCATACCTTATCTTCCAGGTGACGAAAGGCAGCGGAACCATTACACAAAATTCCCAGGTAATTAAACTTCATAAGGGTGACTGTGTGTGGATAGACTGTCATGAGGCATTTGAGCATATCAGCAGCGAAGAGGAACCGTGGCAGCTTGCATGGATTCACTTTAACGGAAATTGTGCCAGAGAATATCACGATTTGTTCATGGAAAAGAACGGCTCAATTGTTTTCAAGCTGACTGAAGAGAGTGTTGTTCAGAATTCGGTAGATAAAATATATCAGCTTATAAAGGAAAATGCATCTGAACTTGAAGTACATGCAGAACTTACGCATCTTTTGGTTGAATGTGCGCTGCAAAGAAGTGATAAGCCTAAGCTCAAGGATGTCAGAGAGTTTATTAACAGCAATTTTAAGGAAGAGAATCTTATTGCAATGATAGTTGAGAAGTTCGACACATCCCAGGAAGAACTGGACAAAATGTTTGAACACGGATACGGCATCGGACTGAGGGATTATATCTTAAACAGAAGATTCAATGCGGCGAAGGAATTGCTTAGATTTACAATAAAGCCGATATCGGATGTTATAGTTGAATCAGGCGTGCAGAATGAAGATTTGTTTTACAGACTGTTTAAGGAAAATGAGTCAATGACTCCTGAGGAATACAGGAAAAACTGGGCCCAGTGGATTAAGGATTAAATTCTATTACAATAAAAGGAGAGTATACGTATGACTGTTATTATTATGCATAACACAGTTACAACACATGATGCTATAGGAAATGATATTGAGGCTGAATTTAAAATAATCAGTGAGAATAATAAGTGTCTGGTTTTTGCCCCAAATCAGTTTAATCCTAATGTGTCTTATATCAGCAGGGAGAGCCTTGACGAGTTGTTAGACGACCCACAGCTGGTGCTTCTGTATCATCACAGTGTATATTGGAATGAAGGGTACGAAATATTAAAAAAGACGAAGGGAAAGATTATATTTAAGTACCATAATATTACGCCGGAGGCATTTTTTGAGCCATATAATGATTTTGCATATAACCAGTGCAAGCTTGGAAGAGAGCAGACAGATTTGTTTATTAAAGAGTTCCCGAATGCATACTGGATTGCAGATTCATATTATAATGCAGAGGATTTAAAGGAATTTAATCAGGACAGGATAGGCATTTCGGCTCCATTTAATAAAATCGAGGAGTGGAGTCAGGTTAAACCGGACGAAAACATTTTAAAGGAGCTGCTTGAAACAGATAAGCTGAATCTTTTATTTGTAGGACGTGTTGCACCTAATAAGGGACATCTTATGTTACTTGATGTGCTGCGCTGTTACAGAGATCATTATGATTCAAATGTCAAATTGCGAATTATAGGTAAATTTGATGAAGGAATTCCGGGATATAATGAACTTGTTATGTCACGTATACATGAATACGGACTTGATCATCTTGTGGAATTTATAGGTGAAATAAATGACAGCACGCTTATGTCATATTATCTTGGAAGTGATGTGATGCTTTGCTGCAGTGAGCATGAAGGCTTCTGTGTGCCTATTGTTGAGGCGCAGTTCTTTAAACTGCCTGTAGTTGCATTAAGGGAATGTGCAGTTCCTGAAACAATAGGACCTAACCAGATTGTTCTTGGCAATGATCCGCACGAATTTGCGGCTGCACTTAAAACAATTAAGGATGATATCGAACATAAAAAATATTTAAGTGAAACAGGCAGAAAAAATTATGAAAGCAGATTTTCATATAAGCAGATAAGGGAGAGCTTTGAAAAAGAATTTGCGAAAGGACTGGAATTGGTATGAGAGTTGCGATAGCAATGGTTCAGGTGCCATTTATTACGGGTGGTGCGGAGATACATGCAGAAATGCTTAAAAATGAGCTGAAAAAGAGAGGACACCAGGTTGATATTGTTACAATACCTTTTAAATGGTATCCTTGGGAGACATTGGTTAACTGTATGACTATGGGACGTCTGATGGACCTTACGGAAGTAAACGGAGAAAAAATTGACAGGGTAATTGCAATGAAATTCCCGGCATATTACGTAAAACATGACAATAAGGTATTATGGCTTCTTCATCAGCACAGACAGGCATATGATTTGTGGAACACACCATACGGTGACATTCATAACCTCCCTAATGGAGAGGAAGTAAGGCAGTTTATTAAGGATTGTGACTGTAAATATATTCCTGAGGCCAAAAAGATTTTTACAAATGCACAGAATACATCAAACAGGCTGTTAGAGTATAATGGAATAGAATCAACACCGCTGTATCACCCTCCGCTTAATTACGAGAAGCTTCATTGTGAGTCATATGGCGATTACATTTTCTATGCAAGCCGTATTGACCAGATAAAGAGACAGAGAAATCTTGTCGAGGCAGCTAAATACTTAACAACCGATGCCAAAATTGTAATTGCGGGAAGCGGAAGTAAAGCGGAACTTGATTACATT
Source organism: Lachnospiraceae bacterium (assembly GCA_051880495.1). Classification (GTDB taxonomy): domain Bacteria; phylum Bacillota; class Clostridia; order Lachnospirales; family Lachnospiraceae; genus MGBC120314. The sequence goes on along the minus strand of JBJEOB010000118.1, from coordinate 48,452 downwards.
GATGATGTCATTAAAATGAACCACCTTGAGGACAGAGTTACAATGGCAGGTTTCATTTCTGAAGAAGAAAAGATAAATTATTATGCTAATTGCCTTGGTGTATACTTTGGAGCTTACAATGAGGATTACGGATACATAACTTTAGAGGGATTTTTCTCTGAAAAACCTGTAATTGTCCATAAGGATGCAGGAGGACCTCTTGAGTTTGTTGAAGATAATTACAATGGCTATATAGTGGACGATGATCCAAGAATAATTGCCCAGAAGATAGATTATCTTTATACACATAAAGATGAGGCAAAACGTCTCGGACAGAATGGCAGAAAGTCACTTATTGATAAGCATATGGACTGGGACTATGTAATAGACCAGCTGCTTTCAGATTAATTTATTAAAAGAAAAGAGGATACTTATGGACAAACCTAAGTTATTATATGCAAGCCCGTTTCCACCTCAGCCGAGTGGAATTTCAGATTATTCAGTAATGCTTGTAAAGGCACTTGAAAAGAAATTTGACATCACACTTTATACAGAAAAGTATGATATTGTAGAAGAGAGCTTAAGCCACCTGCCTGCATTGAAGTATGGAATAGCACCGATTAACTTTGATGATTATGATTACAAAATCTATAATATTGGAAACAATCCGTGGTTTCATCAGTACATTTATAAGACTGCCTTAGAACACCCGGGTATGGTTATTCTGCATGATTTTATAATTTATTATCTGTATGTGGGATACCACCAGGAAAAGCAGGACCTTTATTCAAGCATTTATTGTAATGAAGGACTTGATGCATTTCTTACAATCAAAAATGCAATTAAGCAGAGCAATCTGCCGTTGCTTGAACAAAAGCACCTTTCTGCAGATATGCCGTTAAACAGAGAATTGCTGGCATCAGACAACAAACTGATGGTTCATTCAAAATATTCTTATGACAAGGCACTCGCCAGCGGTCTTATAGAAGAAAAGAATATGCGAAAGATTAATATAATTAAGCAGATGGAAGATAATCCAAAGATTATTGACAGGGATGAATTGTTTGAAAAATATAATGTTCCTAAGGATGCACTTCTTATATCATCGTTTGGTTATATTGCGCATACAAAGCTTAATCTGGAAGTTGCGCGTGTTGTCAAAAAAATTGCAGCCAAACTCGATAAAAAAATCTGCTATCTTATGGTTGGTGAAGGTGGATACGCTGACGAAGAATTGCAGGACGGACTGATTCTTAAGACAGGATATACTGAACTTGATGAATTTAACAGTTTTGTGGAATACTCAGATATTATAGTCAACCTCAGATATCCTTCAATGGGAGAGACATCAGCGGCAATGCTGCGAATACTTCAGACCGGTAAACCATGCATTACCAATAACGGCGGATGGTTTTCAGAACTGCCTGATGACTGCGTATGTAAGATTCAGCTTGATGACATTGAAGGAAACCTTTATACGGCTGTTATGAACATGATTGAAAATGAAGAATTCAGAACAGAGCTTTCTAGACGTGCTAAGGATTATGCAGAACGTGAATACAATGGAGATTACATTGTGCAGCAAATATATGATTTTCTTTCAGAGGAATAGATATGAATATTAATTTAGACAGTGAAATTGCTTTGATACGGACATGTGCCATGAGTGGTGCAACTCTGGATATTGTTAATGATGAGTTTATGGTATATGCCGAGATTTATAGTAAAATTCAGGAGGAAGCGGACAGAATCCGCAAGATTCCGGTTGAGCATAAAAATGTATTAACAGGTACACCGGAGGAAATCCGTTTTTACGAGAATTTCCGCCAGAAGGTTATTTATCAGCATAATGAGGGCAGTCCGGTTGTTATTTATGGCGCAGGTAAAATGGGCATGTTTGTTGCAAACTCATTTATAAATGGCGGTTGTGACCACATAGTTGCCTTGTGTGACAACGGAACTTCCAAAACGGAATATCTTGGTAAGCCGGTGTTAAGACATGATGACTGTATTAATCAATATCCGGACGCTGTTTATGTAATTACGGTCCAGCAAAGATATATAGAAATTATTGATAATTTATTCAGGTCAGGTATTCCAAGAAGCAGAATTGCCGTATTTGACAGATTAGGTAACAATTTTATTTATAATCCATAATTGATAGGTGAGAGATATAATATGAGCAGTTTGGTAACAGTAGTATTAGTTAACTATAACGGATATGATATTTTAATACCATGTATCGAGAGTATCTTAAAGCAAAATTATAATCGCATTAATATTATTGTTTTGGATAATGGGTCCAAAGATGGCTCTATGCAATTGATAGAAGAAAATTACCCGCAGGTACGTACAGTGTACCTGGGGGATAATTTGGGTTGGGGAATTGGAAATAATATTGGTATGAAGATGGCATTTGAAGATGGAGCTGACTATGCACTTTTGTTAAATACCGATACGGAACTCGAAGAAAATTTAGTAAGCACTTTGTTAAAATATGCAGACGAAAACACTGTAACCATACCAAGAATTTATAGGGATGACCCTAAAGAGGGACGTTGTCTGTGGTACGCCGGAGGCAAAATTGACTTTGAAACTGCATGTACCGAGCAGGTGCTTTATGAATATAATGAAAAAAATAAAGAAGATAAAAAGCCTAGAAACGTGGATTTTGCTACGGGATGCTGTATGCTTGTGCCTAAATGTGCATGGGATAAGGTAGGTGGATTTGATGAAGCTTACTTCCTGTATTATGAGGATACGGACTACTGTGTCAGATTAAAGGAAGCAGGATTTAACATATTGTATGTTCCTGAGGTTGGAATGTGGCACAAGGTGGGAGCAAGCTCAGGAGCGGAAGTGTCAGATGTGTCACAGTATTATACCGTCAGAAACAGATTATACTTTGCGGATAAATTTGCGGATAAGATGAAAGTTTCAACCATGGATATTATGAAACTCATTCTATCACAGAGAACTTTCTTTGATACGGTATATGACAAAACCTTTGAAAAGGTAGTAATGGCAGGTATATACGACTATGTACGTGGAGAATTCGGCAAGGAAAAGAACATATTCCATGACAGCTACAAAGTTTTAAGCGGGTTTTATGGTGTTGAAAAAAATGATACCGATTACTGGCAGTGGTGTAATAGTGAATATGCAGAAATAGAGATAACCAACTTTAGTTCAAAAAGGAAAGTATTTGACTTTACAGCAGGACTGTCGCTGCCTGAGTTTGAGGGAGTACCAAAGTATCGTATGCTGCAGATATATATTGGAGAGGAACTGTACGATACCGTAAAAATACCAAAGCGGCAGGTAGCAATACAAGGTTTTATAGAGCCTGACAGCAAATTAAAAATAGGATTTAAGATATTAAATGCCGAGAAAAATGACAATCCATTTTTGAGGGACAGAATTTTATATTATTCAATTGAAAATGCAAAAGTAGAAATGTATGAAAACAGGGACTATGTATGCGGACATGGTTTTTATGGCAAATTGGAGAATAAAGATCCTGAAACAATGTGGGTAGGTGATTCTGAGGCACATCTTATTATTAATAATCGTTTCAAAAAGGAATGTGATGTGCTTTTATCATACAGAATGGTTCCGCCGCCATACAGTAACAATGCAGAAGCATGGGTAGGTGTAAATCAGGGAAGACTTGATAAAATTACTGCCGGCATGCAGGAAATGGTGGTAAAGCTTCTTCCGGGAGCCAATCGTATAGATTTTCATATTGATACGGAAACTGATGGTAAAAACGGATTAAATCCGCGTAAGATGTTTTTTGGATTAAAAGATATTAAATTGTCATATATTGGAAGAAAGCGCGTAAGGTATAATCCAAAATCAAAAGATGAACTGAAAAAAATCATAGACTGCTATGACTCGGTAAGCTTTGATATCTGGGATACACTTGTAATGCGCTGTGTATGGGAGCCGGAGGATATATATAAAATTGTCGAAAGGAAAGCTGCCTATCAGGGAATCAGAGTTAAAGATTTTGCCCGCGTAAGGAGAGAGGCGACATATCTTATAAAGAAAAGCAATCCAAAGCTTGAGGATTATTACAGTGTAATACAGGATAAATTTTCGTTAAGAAAAACAGAAGTTAACAGATTAATGAAGCTGGAGATTGACATTGAAAAGTCATTACTGGTTCCACGCAGGGATATGATTGACATTTTTAATTATGCAGTTGAAAGCGGCAAAAAAGTCTCACTGATTTCGGATATGTATATTTCCGAAGAAATTACACGAACAATTATTTCAGATATTGGTATAGATGACACGGTACCTGTTTTTGTATCGTGTGATTATGATGCCCTTAAGACAGATAATCTTTTTAAAATATATAAGGACAGCACGGACGGCGTAAGATATCTTCATATCGGAGATAATGAAAAGGCAGATGTAAGAAGCGCGTTGTCTCACGGCATTGATGCTGCATATATCAGAAGCGGCCGTGATATTATGAAGAAGACAAAGTTATCATCAATAATATCAAGTGCAGTAACGGAAAACGATTTTTATATGGTCGGTATGTTATGCCAGGTGTTATGTAATTCTCCGTTTGCCGACAGGAATGAAGACGGTAAATTTATCGTTAACAGTAACGCCGAATACGGCTGGTTGTATGTTGCACCAATTGTTACGGAGTTCATGTGCTGGCTGAGTGATGAACTACAAAAAGAGCCTGTTGATGGTGTTTTATTTGCAGCAAGAGATGGATATCTGCTTAATGAATTATACAGGGTAATGAAAAGCAGTAACAAAAGATTTAATCTGCCTGATTATTATTATTTTCTTACTTCAAGGGCGCAGGCAACATTGTGTGGTATATCAGATGTGAAGGATGCGGAAGAAATTCTCAAGGTGCCTTATGCCGGTACTGAAGAAGAAAAACTTCAGCATAGATTTTTATTTGATAAAGAACAGCTTGGCGGTAATACTCTGGATAATATTATATCTAATTCGGCCAAGCAGAGAAATATATATCTGGAATATATGAGAAAACTTGGGATAAAGGATGATGGATCATATGTTTTATATGATTTTGTATCGTCAGGCACATCCCAGAAATGGCTGCAGAAATTTGTACCATTTGGCATAAAGGGAAAATATTTCTGCAAGTCAAAGATAGAATGGATAGACCAGAGTGACATAGACAGTCTGTATGTAAATGATGGAATAAATGTGTCAGACAGTTATCTTTATAAGAGTTACAAAAATCTTGAAAAGATAATGACATCGGACAAACCGTCCTTATGGTATTTTGATGAGGACGGACAGCCTGTGTATGAGAAGGAGCATAGAACTCCGGGACAGATTAGAGCTTTAAAGGAGATTCATTTAGGAATCAGGAAATATTTTGCCCAATTCATGAAAATGTGGAATCCGTCAGAGGCAATTTCCCAAATTATTCCTGAACAGATGCTTGCGCTTCTGGAATCGGACATTATTGAGAAGAAGTGTGCAGGTATTTCAGGAATAGAACTTCGAGATGACTGGGTGAATGATAACGCAGCAGAAACCCTTGACGATTCTGATATTGAAGCATTTAAGGCAATCATGGAGGGAAAAGCAGATAATCCGGCGTCTTTGTTAAAGGAAAGTGACAGCTTTACCATATTCTATAATTTCAGCGAAATGAGAAAGTCGCTGCTTAACTGGTATCCGTTTGACAAGGAATCAAATCTTCTTGAAATAGGCGGAAGCTTTGGAGCAATGACGGGTCTTTTCCTTGAAAAATGCCGTGAGGTTACTGTTTTTGAATTCTCAGAAAAAAAGGCACAAGCCATAAGAAAAAGATATGATAAATCTGCCGGTTTATCGGTTGTTTCAGGAAAGAAACCAAGTGCTGTCGTGAATACAAAATATGATTATATTGTTGTCACGGCTGATTGCTGCCGCAATTGTAAAAATCCTACTGAAAGCTGGAATGAAATTGTCAGGGAGGCAGCAGGACTTCTTGCTAAGAACGGTACACTGTTACTTGCCATAGATAATGCAGAAGGCACAAAATACCAGTGTGGTTATCCATTGCCGGGCAAGGATTCTATCAATGAGAACGGGGATGAACCGGTTACGACGCGCAACAGACTTCTCATGCAGGCCAAAAAACTTGGATTGAATTATAAATTTTATTATCCGCTGCCTGATTACAGACTGGCCCAGGAGATATATTCAGATGACTGTCTGCCTGACGGAAACCTGCGCGACCGTGTAATGAACTATTATGTGGCAGGAAGATGTCTTAATACTAATGAGTCGGAAATTTACGGTAAAGTAAAACAGTATGATGCGTTGCCGGAAGTATGCAATTCATTTTTGCTTGAATGCAGATTTGATGACACACATACAGATATTCAATATGTTTCGCTTACCACAGACAGAGGAGAAAAGAACGGCTTTGCCACTGTGGTTAAAGAAAATATTGTTGAGAAGACAGCACTGTATGAAGCGGGCAGGATGGGTCTGTTAAGAAGCTGCGACAATATTCACCTGCTTAGTGACAGAGGTGTACCGGTTGTAAAGCATGAATTAATTGATGATAAGCTGATAATGCCAAGAATCAGACATGAAAAACTGGTCAATGTGCTTCGTGATATTGCAGCCTGTGACAGGGAGAGTTTTATCAAAGAACTTGATAAGTGCAGGGATTATATTCTGATGTCTTCTGACAGTAAGAAGGTAAAAGGCAAAGTAATATTACAGCATGGATATATAGATCTGATACCTCTTAACTGTTTTTATGACAATGGAGAGTATATGTATTTTGACCAGGAATTTGAAGTTAGTGATTGTCCGCTTGATTATATTATGTTCCGTCTTCTGCATTACACATATGCGTCATGCCCTGATATTGAGGAATATGTTCCTATAGAGGACATGAAGGATAGATATGGAATAAAGGACCAATGGGAAAAATATTCGGCAATAGAAGATAAATTTATTTTTGAAAACAGACAGCATGATATTAATCACATGTTCTTCAAATGGGTTGAAAACGGCAATACAAGGGACCCTTACTTTGAGGATGATAATTGGAGAATAACATTATTATCAGGCTTTGATAACGTTGAAGAGGATGAAGTTAACCGCTGGAGCTGGGCTACAATGCGCGAGGCACTTTTGCTTGTAACCAATAAAAGTGGTGAAGAGAAAAACTGTAACCTTCAGTTTGAAATGTCACATGCAACAGATGAGGATTCGCTTGTTGTAATTGAAGGAATGGATAAACAAAAGTGGACTGTCGGCATAACGGACAAGTCATTTTTGACATTTCCTGTGGCGGCCAACAGCAGTTATTGGATAAGATTTACTTATAACGGAACAATGAAGGCTGATAAGGCACGAAATCTTGCCTTCCAGATATTGAATCTAAAGATTTCAAATGATGACAATGTTTTTGGATGGCTTAAGGAAACGCCAAAGAGGGAATCATATCTTGCTACAGAAGAATGTGATATAAAATTATTAAAAGGCTTCGATGATTTTGAATATGATGGAGAAAACCGCTGGAGCTGGGCAAATGAGAATGAGGCAAGAATACTGGTTATAAATAAGTCACATGAAAAGATTAAGAGGTTTATTGAATTTGGACTTGAATCGCCTCCTAATGGGGAAAGTGTGTCAATAAGCCTTGATGATTCAATGGATAGAAGGTGGAATTTGTCTACACCGATGCTTCACGGAGTGTCTGTGGAAATTGAACCATATGGAAATTACTGGCTTCATTTTGTGGTTGGTGATGGCAGCAGCAGAACGAAAGGCAGCAGGTCAAGAAAAATGCTTTTCCAGCTGAGAAATCTTCATTTTGCAGATGAAAAAGTGTTTAACTGGTTAAGGGAAATCCCTGACAGGGATCCATATCTTGTTCAGGATGACTGTGAGGTGCGTCTGCTTTCGGGCTTCGATAATCTCGAAATTGGCGATGGTAACCGATGGAGCTGGTGTGTTAATAAGGAGTCGCGTATTGCTATATTAAACAGAACCGGTCAGAATGTAACTAAATGCATAAAGTATGTTCTTGAATCGTCTCCGGATGGCACTTCAAGGAATATACGCATTGATGATTCGAATGGCGGTTATCGTGTCTGCAGCACGCCGTGCGTTTGTAATGTCAAAGTCGAAATTGAAGCATACGGAAGCTACTGGGTGCATTATGTAATTGAAGGTGAAGAAGAAACTGTGTCACATGGCGGAGAAAGAGAGTTACTGTTCCAGTTGAGGAATCTTCATTTTGTAGATGAAACGGCCTTTGACTGGCTGATGGAAATGCCTTACAGAGGACCGTATCTTGAAGATGATGAGTGTGAGGTTAAACTGCTTTCGGGCTTTGATGATTTGGAGGCAGATGAGCAGAACCGCTGGAGCTGGGCGATTGAACCTGAGACACAAATTGTTGTGTCTAACAAATCATCATCCAAAATTAAAAAATGTATTCGGTTTATTCTTGAGTCTTCGGCAACCAGTGAGCGTCAGGAGGTTTGTCTGGAAGATTCTTTCGGCAAAAAGTGGCAGATAAGGACGCCTGATGTATTTACAGTGACAGTTGAGCTTAAGCCACACGGAACTTATTGCATAAAATGTTCTTTAAAACATTTTGAATATAAAAAGACCGGAGAGGGAAGACAAATGTTATTCCAGCTTCGTAACCCGAAATTTGTTGAAGAATAAAAATATTGACATAATTATCGGTTATATGTTTTAATCTACCGAGGTTATAAAATGTAAAGGATGGTAAGGATGAAAGAGTATAATGTTGGTTATTGTGCAGGTGTGTATGATTTGTTTCACATTGGACATGTTAATTTGTTCAGACGTGCGAAGGAAAAATGTGAAACGCTGATTGTGGGTGTTCTTACGGATGAGTTAGTTATTCATTTTAAGAAAAATCCACCGTATATTCCTTTTGAAGAGAGACTTCAGATGGTCGAATCATGCAGATACGTTGATCGTGCCATCCCGGTTACATTTGATAATATCGGTAAAATTGATGCGTGGGATCAATTGCACTATGACTGTTTTTTCTCCGGTGATGATTATTCAGGTAATGAAGTCTGGATGAAGGAAAAGCGTCTGTTAAATGAAAGAGGTTCAGACATATACTTTTTCTCATATACACAGACTACAAGTTCTACCAAAATCAAACAGGCAATTGAAGCACAGATTAGAAAAGAAATGTGAAAGGAATGTCATGAAAAATAAAGCAGTAAGTAAAGCATTATATATTTTTATAGCAGTATTATTTGTAGCAGGTGCTTTGGTAATAGGGCTGTACAAATTTGATAACAGAAGTCTTAATCTTGAAATAATAACAACCGAAGGCAGCCAGTTTGTGCATATCGAAAACTCGGAGATTATTAACAGAACTTTTTCTGAAATTAATTTTGATGGTGTCGATTATGCAAGGGTTAAGGGTGTTAAAATTTATGGAAGCGTAAAGAGTATGTACCTTAAAAAACTTACTTATTCTGAGTTTTTTGGATACATGAAGGATGTCCCTACAGGAGGAGCTGCAATAATCGATGATTATCTGCAGATATCAGGAACAGGAGATATCCGGGTTATAATGGTGCCTGAGTTTTGTGATTTTCTCTTAAAATATTCCGCTTCATTTTTGCTGGAGAGACTAATTTTACTTGGAATATGGGGAATTATCACTTCTATTCTGCTGATTATTGTAAAAGTGTATAAAGAAAAAGCGGAGGATAGCAGGGATAATCACGGACCGGTATATGAGGTCAGAAAATTTTTTGGTGACATCAAAAAGTATTGGCAATACACTGTTTATTCGGCAGAGACAGATTTAAAGGCTGAGGTTGCAAACTCATATCTTAACAGATTGTGGTGGCTGTTGGAACCGTTATTTGATATGCTTGTTTATGTTATTGTTTTTGGTAAAATAATGGGAAGCTCGATACAGAATTATGCAGCATTTGTCTTCTCGGCACTGCTAATGTGGAGCTTCTTTAATAAGACAATTAACTACAGCGTAAAATTAATCAGAAATAACAGGGATATAGTTACAAGAGTATATATTCCTAAATTTGTATTGCTGTTATCCAATATGATGCTTAATTTATTTAAGCTTATGTTCTCATTGATAGTACTTGTTATTTTGATTCTGATTTTCAGAATTCATATCGGATGTGCAATTTTATGGGTGATACCTGCATTTGCGCTTATGGTGCTGCTGGCATTTGGCGCAGGAATGATATTCATGCATTTTGGAGTATATGTAGACGACCTGGCTTATGCGGTAGGCATTCTTCTTAATATGCTTATGTTCCTTTCGGGAATATTCTACGAAGTAATGACGACACTGCCGGACCCGCTTAACTCATTAATGTTATGTCTGAATCCGATAGCACTGTTTGTCGATACAATGCGTAATGCCCTGTTATATAATCAGGTAACAAATGTGCCGCTTATATGCATCTGGCTTGTTTTATCAGTTATTTTGTGCTGTGTAGGCGTGCATACGGTTTATAGAAATGAAAATAGCTATGTTAAGGTGGTGTAAAAATGGCAGAGATTGCATTAGACGTAAATCACGTCAGTATAGATTATAAAAACCTGATGCATATGTCATTGCACCAGAGTCTGTTAAAAAAAGAAGTTAAAAAGGCAGAGTTAATTCGTGCCGTAAATGATGTTTCTTTTCAGGTAGAAAAGGGTAAAATACTGGGAATTGTCGGAAGAAACGGCTCAGGTAAAACTACTCTTTTAAGGTCAATAGCAGGCATATTCAGACCTGATGAGGGAACAATTGATACCAAGGGAAACAGAGTGTCACTTATGGCCATTGGTATCGGATTTAATCCAAATAACACCGGAAGAGAGAATATTTTAAAGTCAGGAATGCTGCTTGGCTGCGATCTGGATTATGTTAAGGAACGTATGGATGAAATAATTGAATTTTCGGAATTGGGAGAATTTATAGAACGTCCTGTAAGAACATATTCAAGTGGTATGTATTCTAAACTTTCATTTTCCGTAACAGCGATACTTGATACTGACATAATGCTTGTAGACGAGGTGTTAAGCGTAGGAGATGAGCATTTCAGAAAAAAGAGTTATAAAAAAATGGAAGAGCTGATGATGAGTAACCGTACAGTTCTAATTGTTTCGCATGCGACTGATACACTCAAGAAGTTCTGCGATGAAGTGCTCTGGATAAATGACGGTAATTTTATGCAGTTAGGACCAACAGAACAGGTATTAAATGATTACGACAAATTCATGCAATTATAACTGAGAAGAGGAAGAAAATGGAAACTTGCTTATATGATGTTCAGGGATATGAGATTAAAATTGAGATATCTCAAACCATTAATTTGAAAGAATGCAAAATAAGTGAAGACGACAGAAATCTGGGAATATTTTGTACGTATATCGGACCTGTCACACCGGATAATACTGACATACTTTATGACAAGGATAAGTATGTTGTCAGCAGACTTGAATTTCCTATGACTGTGGAGTGGAATCCTAATGCAATACACGGATTTTACGGACCTGAACCAACGGGAACATGGACGTCAGGCAGTGCTGTAATTTATTTAAAGGATACGGGTATAAACAAGAGCGGTATTAAAATTAAGTATGTTGTTCCGGAATTTCTTGCTCCGTTAAATGCTCATATGAAAATATATGTTAACGAATGTCTGAAGAAGGAATGTACTCTTGGATGTTTGGGTGAATTTGAAGAAATTATAGACGTATCTGATATAGGTGCGGCACAGCAGGAATATTTAGACAATGCACACAGAATCCTTAAAATTCTTTTGAAAGAGTTTGACAGGGTGTGCACAAAATATGGAATAAGATATTACCTTATATGTGGCAGCCTTCTGGGAGCGGCAAGGCATGGCGACCTTATACCATGGGACGATGATGTTGATGTTGCAGTTCCGAGAGAGGACTTTAATAAGCTTTTAAAAATTGTTAAGACTGAATGGAAGGATAACCCTGATTTTATGTTCTTAAACTATAATCAGATGGGTAATCATGCATTTCTGGATTATATGACAAGGCTTGTTTACATGAAGGAAGAAATTCCGGTTAACATTTTCAAAAAAATACGCGGCAAGGGAAGAGCGGATGTTGATAATCATCTGCCTATAGACATATATGTAATGGATAATGCATCAGACAGTGAATGGTTTCATAATTTCCAGACAAAATTCATTCAGGGTCTGTACGGTCTGGCTATGGGGCACAGGGCCTATATTAAGGAAAGCGATTATACAAACAGGGATGATAAGACTCAAAGACTTGTTAAAATCGCATCGTCGATAGGCAAAATTATTCCTTTATCGTGGATTCTTGGTTGTTATGAATGGGTAAGAAAATGGAACAGGCACAAAAAATGTGAGAATTATTTTGAATCGAATGGTTTTATATATTGTATACCTTGGAAATTCAAGCAGGAATGGTTTGGAGAGGGTACAAGATTAAAGCTTGGAGAACTTGAAGTAAATGTTCCGAAGGATTACAAAGCATTCTTAAAAATGCATTACACGGACTTTGAACAGTATCCGCCAATGGAGGTTCGAAAGCCGACACATAGTGTTGATGCTTCAGGAATTTTTTAATGTATAAGGAGGAAACAGATGAAAAGAGAGTTTTTAAAAAAAGTATTTTCTGTAAGCATGTCTGTCATATTGACCGGCTTGACAGTATTTTCAGGTGCTTTGCCTGTATCAGCGAAGGATAATACCGGAAAACAGGAAAATGTTAAGGTAACAGGAAGTGCATTGCTTGAGAACAATGCGGATGAATCATATGTCTATGACGGAGAAAAATATACATATGAAGACCTTGGAATGCCGGAAGAATCATTTGATGATGTCAGGGCTATATCAGGTGCATTTGAAAGTAAAAAAGGTCTTCAGGGTGCAAACGCATCGGATGTGTATAAGGACCTTGGCGTAAAACATACGCTGTTTAACTGCAATCTTACGGATTTGATTGCATCGCCGAATGATTATTATGATAAGATTGAATACAATGGAAAGACTTATTATTTTGACGCAATAAACGGATTATATCCTACAACGGCTTATCAGATGCTTGAGGCCGGAATGGACATAACAGTTGTTTTGCTAATGCCATGGACAAGCAATCATAATGATTTGATTTATTCAGGTGCCAGAAGTTCCGGTCATACATATTATGCTTGGAATCTGGATGATCAGAGTGCAATAGATTATCTTACGGCAATGATGATGTTCCTCGGAAAGACATACGGAAACGAAGGAATATGTTTCGTCAAGAACTGGATTATCGGAAATGAAGTAAATATGCCAAATGCATGGAACTATACCGGAACGACCAATCTTGATACCAATGTTACTCTGTGTGCAAGACAGTTCCAGTTTGCCAACAATATATTAAAATCATACAATTCAAATATGAAGTGTTATATTTCACTTGACCACAGCTGGTCACATAATGATGACGGCAGAGGAATCGCAGGCAAAACATTCCTCACATCTTTTGCACAGAAAATCAATGCATTACAGCCGGGGATAGACTGGAATATTGCTTATCATGCATATCCTGCAATTATGACTAATTCTGATATCTGGAGTAGCAACAGCTATACGACAGACAGTGAAAATACAGATTTCATTTCAGGAAAAAATCTTAATGTTCTTACCGGTTTTGTCAAAAATAATTTTGGCAGTGATGTAAGAATTATATTATCAGAACAGGGATTTACGGTAAACGGAGGACAGGAAGCAAGACAGGCTGCAGCACTTGCGTACACGTATTACAAGGCTGAGTTTGATGACATGATAGATTCTGTAATTTTCAGAAGTCTGTATGACGATCCAAACGAAGCCGCACAGGGATTTAGCTTTGGTATTTTAAACAGCAACGGAAGTAAGCGTCCGGCGTATGACGTATTTAAGTTTATGGATACGGAACAATGTGAGGATTATACCAAGACATGTCTGTCAACAATGGGAAAGGGAAGCTGGAGTGAAGTTGTATCCGGTTATGACCCAACCAAGTTTATTATTGAAGACCCAATCAGTGCATTTGTTACGCGTATATACGTTAATACATTGCAGAGAAGACCTGATGCTGCTGGCAAGCAGACATGGGTTAATGAGCTTATTGCCGGAACCAGAGATGGATTTAGTATAGGTTATGGTTTCGTGTTCAGCGATGAGTTTAAGGCAAGAAATGTTTCGAACCGTGATTTTGTTGAGATAATGTATAATACGTTTCTTAACCGTTCTTCCGATGAGGGCGGTATGGAGCTGTGGGCATCTGCACTTGATGCCGGAATGGATCGTGAAGTGGTATTTCATGGATTTGTACTTTCAACAGAATTTGCAGGACTTTGTAGTGATGCAGGAATCAAGCCGGGAACAGTTGACAGCGTTTCTGGATTCTCTGAAATATTTAACCGCTACAGAAACCGCAATGTCAATGTTACAAAATTTGTTTCAAGATGTTATCTGAAGGCATTAGGAAGAGCATTTGACGTTGTAGGTCTTGATACATGGTGTATGATACTGCATGAAAAGCAGATGACACCAAAGCAGATTGCCGTAGAGGGATTTTTACATTCAGATGAATTTATAAACAAAGGCCTTAGCAATACTGATTTCGTAAAGGTGCTTTATGAAACGTTCCTTGGAAGAACATATGATGAAGACGGACTTAATATGTGGGTAGGTATTCTTGACAGAGGAGAAAGAACAAGGGACGAGGTTATAAACGGTTTTGCGGATTCAGATGAGTTCGCTGGTATTTTGGCTGGTTTTGGACTTGATTAATTATTTCCAGAGATTTCTTATTGCATCAAACTGCAGGCAGGGTGTATATTCCCTTTGTAAAGTTTATTTGGGAGCAGAAAAATGATTAAATTGAAATTTTTAGTAAGAAGAGCATTATGTATTACGCTCGCCGGTATGCTGAGCACGTCCATTTTTATGGATAGTGTCAGGGCGGAACAGACTAAAGAGGATATTACGACACAGTCACAAATGATGAATGAAGAAATCAATAATGTTACTGATGAAAGAGACGTTATGGCGCTGGTTTATTTATGTGATTATTATGATGTCAAGAGTAAACCGTCTGATGACTCGGATACAGTAGTCAGAATAAATGCAGGACATACGGTAATTATCACAGGATGTGAAATATCAGATGATACAATATGGTATCGTGTTAAAGCATCTATAAATGATAAGGAATATGAAGGGTATATAGAAAAAGAATATCTTGCATATTCTGATGAAAGGCTTATCGGGGCTGAAGAAAAATATATGCCTCAGACAAGGGCGGTTTTGGCGGATACATATGCTGATATAGATGCATTTCCTGTTAGCTATCAGAGTGCACTTACCACGCTTAAACAAAGTCATCCTAACTGGACGTTTGTTCCTATGAATACCGGTCTTAACTGGAGTGATGTTGTTAACGGACAGATGTACCAGGACAGAAGTCTTGTGCCGGCAAGCTCGCCAAGTTCATGGATAAGAGGATATTACAGTAACAGCTGGAGTCTGGCTTCAGAGGATATTGTTAAATATTATCTTGATCCGAGAAATTATTTAAATGACACTAACATATTTGCATTTGAGCAGCTGACATATAATGCCTCATATCATACGGAGACAGCAGTTCAGGGAATATTGCAGTCTACATTTATGGCAGGCGAGATTCCCAATGAGGGAATGTATTATTGTACGGCATTCTATAATATTGGAGCTACTATCGGTGTCAGTCCTTTTCATCTGGCATGCCGTGTATATCAGGAGCAGGGAAACGGAACCTCTCCTCTGATTTCAGGAACATATCCGGGTTATGAGGGACTGTATAACTATTTTAATATTGGTGCAAGCGGTTCGACGAATGAAGCTGTCTATAAAAGCGGACTTTCAAAGGCAAGGGAATATGGCTGGACAACCAGATTTTCCTCTCTTCTTGGAGGTGCACAGGTTATTTCGTCAGGTTATATTTTAAAGGGACAGGATACCCTGTATCTGCAGAAATTTGATGTTGATGCAAGCTACAATGGCTTATATTCCCATCAGTATATGCAGAACATAATGGCGCCTACAAGTGAATCATCAAGCATAAAGAAGGCTTACACTAATGCCAACAGCGTAGATAATCTGTTTGTATTTAAGATACCTGTATATGAGAATATGCCAGCAACAAGGTGCTTAAAACCGGGCGAAGAAGATCCGAAAATAACAGCAATAAGAGAATTTGTTACACGATTATACACACAGGTGCTCGGGCGTGAACCGGATCAGTCAGGACTGGATTATTGGATGGGACAGCTTATCAACAAGACATCAACAGGTGCACAGGTGGCATATGGATTTGTTTTCGGAGAAGAGTTTGCTAAAAAGAACTATAGTGATTCACAATTTCTTGATATAATGTACAAGACGCTGTTCAACAGAGCTGCTGATGAAGGCGGCAAGGCGACTTGGATGGATTTCCTTAACCAGGGTGTTTCAAGGGAATATGTATTTAAGGGATACGTTGATTCGACGGAATTTGAAAATTTATGCACAAAGTATGACATAGATAAGGGAACAATTGCGCTTACAAAACCTCAGGATCAGAATGCGGGTGTTACATTCTTTGTTGGAAGGTGTTATACCAAGGCACTTGGAAGAAAATTTGATGAGGAAGGTCTGGCGACATGGTGTACTCAGATTTTGACAAAAACCTATACTCCTAAAATGGTTGCCGAAAGCTTTATCTTCTCAGATGAATTCAAGGCTAAAAATCTGTCAAACCAGGATTATATAAATGTCATGTATGCGACATTTTTAGACAGAAATGCTGATGAAGAGGGAATGAATACATGGCTTACAGCATTAAATTCCGGAGAACTTTCAAGAGAGCAGATTTTAGCCGGTTTTGCCGATTCAGCAGAGTTTACTGCAATCATGGCAAAGTACGGATTGAATTAAAATATGCATGGATAATGTAAGTGTTTTTGGGGTATACAAAAAAATAAGAATATGATATAATCAATCCAGTATATTTTATGGAGGATAACAATGAAGAACGCACTCATTACAGGTATTAACGGTCAGGACGGTTCTTATCTTGCAGAACTGTTACTTGAAAAAGGCTATAATGTATACGGACTTATGAGACGTAAGTCAGTAGTTGATTATGGTAATGTTGAACATATTAAGGATAAAATTCATTTTATTTATGCTGATATGACGGATGTTGTATCGCTTATTAACGCAATGGAAGTTTCGCAGGCTGATGAGGTGTACAACCTTGCTGCACAGTCATTTGTAGCAACATCATGGGAACAGCCTCTTGCGACAGCTAACATTGATGCATTAGGTGTTACCAATATGCTTGAAGCTATCCGCAAGGTTAAGCCGTCAGCAAGATTTTATCAGGCTTCAACATCAGAGATGTTTGGACTTGTTCAGGAAATCCCACAGACAGAAAAAACACCTTTCTATCCAAGAAGTCCATACGGAGTTGCTAAGCTTTACGGACACTGGATTACCAAGAATTACAGAGAAAGTTATAATATGTTTGCATGCAGCGGAATCCTTTTCAATCATGAAAGTGAAAGAAGAGGTAAGGAGTTCGTTACACGTAAGATTACAGACGCGGTAGCAAGAATTAAGCTTGGAGTTCAGGACCATCTTGAACTTGGTAATATGGACTCAAAGCGTGACTGGGGGCATTCAAAGGACTATGTTTATGCAATGTGGTTAATGTTGCAGCAGGATGAACCGGATGATTATGTTATTGCAACCAATGAAACACGTACAGTACGTGAATTTGTTGTAACAGCATTTGCCAAGGCCGGCATTGAGATTGAATTCGAGGGCTCGGGTGTTGATGAAGTAGGTAAGGATAAGGCGACAGGCAAGGTAGTAGTTAAGGTCAACAAGAACTTCTTCCGTCCTGCTGAAGTAGATATTCTTATCGGTAATCCTGCAAAAGCAGATGCAAAGCTTGGATGGGTAAGACATATTTCATTTGATGAGCTTGTTGAAAGAATGGTAAAAAATGATCTTGCATTAGTTGAGAAAGAAATTGCTTATTCAAAATTATAATTAACAGAATTGATATGAAAAGGGAATTCTTTGGAATTCCCTTTTTGTGGTTTATAATTTAACGCAGAGGCGTTTTTGAATATAATAATTTTTATGGGGTTTACAGATATGAAATGTATAGTACTTGCAGGTGGAACGGGCGATGCACTCTGGCCATTATCAAGACAGAAATATCCGAAACAGTTTATGGCGTTTAGGGAAAACCGTTCATTGTTTCAGGAAAATGTAGTTCGTAACATGACGTTCTGCGATGAATTTATAATAGTTACCAATAAGGATTTTCGTTACATTGTAGAAAGTCAGATGAGAGCACTTCAGGGCGTAAACTACAGAATTTTAGTTGAAGAAAAGAGCAAGAAAACTGCCATACCCGTAATTGTGGCGGCAATGTCCTGCAAAGAGGATGAAGAAATTCTTGTTATAAGTTCTGATGCTTTAGTTGAGGGATATGAGTATCAGAATGATATGATTGAATCGAAAAAACTGGTGGAAACGGGAAAGGTTATTTTGCATGGCATAAAGCCTACAAAGCCAAGATCAAGATTTGCGTATATAGTCGGTTGTGAAGATAATGTCAAACAGATTTTTTACCGTCCTGATAAAAGTACGGCAAAGAAGCTTATTGATGCAGGCAACTGTTTCTGGAATGCCGGTATAATAATGTGTAAAGTAAGCGTAATGCTTGCTGAGCTGAAAGAGGTAAATCCGAAGCTTTTTAAGGTATGCAGCGCAATAAACTCACGTATGCCTGAAAGTGACGGTGTAATATTGGAGAAATGGCTTAAGGATATTGAACCGGTCAGCATTGATGAGGCATATCTTGTAAAAAGCCATAAAATATATCTGCTTCTGTGCCATTATGCGTGGAGCGATATAGGAAGCCTTAGAACATATGCAAGATATGTGGAAGGCAGTGACCAGCAGAATGTACTTGTTAATGACAGCGATGCAACAGTGATAAACAGGGCGGGCAACAAGCTTGTTGTTGTAAATGGAATTGAAGATGCGATTGTGGTAAATACTGATGATGCAGTATATGTTACCAACAGGGAAAACTCGGATGAGATAAAGGATATCATCAAAGAGCATCATGAACAGTATGTGGATTATTTTGATTACAACACGACATCCTTCAGAAGCTGGGGAAGCCATGAACTTTTAAAACGCGGTGACGGATATAAAGTTAAGAAGGTTACAGTAGCTCCGGGGATGGAGTTTGAACTTCATAAGCATGAATACAGAAGTGAGCAGTGGACTGTAGTCAGGGGCAATCCGACCATCACTCTTGGCGATGAGACGAAGGATTACCATATGGGTGACTGTGTTTTTGTACCGATTGGACTGGCTCACAAGGTAAAAAATAATACGCTCGAGGATGTTGAAATTGTAGAAGTGGCTGTCGGACACCGCGTTGTAGATTCCGACGTTATCCGTATGGAGAAGAAGGTTACGGATGAAAAGGAAGAATTTATCAAACTCATGCCGGCATTTAAAGATTATCTCTGGGGCGGGACAAGAATCAGGGATGAACTTGGCAAGAAATGTGATTTGGATATCATTGCCGAGAGCTGGGAATTATCTGCACATGCGGATGGTGTCAGCAAGGTAAGTGGCGGCAAGTATGATGGAATGTATTTTAACGATTATCTTGCTGCACTCGGAAGAAGTGCACTTGGATGGAAATGCCAGCATTATGACCGTTTTCCTATTCTTATAAAATTCATAGACGCAGCCAACCCATTATCAATCCAGATTCATCCGGACGATGAATATGCACTCAAATACGAGGGTGAGTACGGCAAGAATGAAATGTGGTACATTATGGACTGTGACAAGGATTCCTATATTTATTACGGAACCAAGGGAGAAATATCCAAAGAGGAGCTTAGGGAACGAATAGCGAATAATACAATTCTTGAGGTGCTCAATAAGGTAAATGTTAAGAAGGGCGACGTATTTTATGTTGAGGCAGGAACGATTCATGCAATCTGCGGAGGAATACTTATCTGTGAGATTCAGCAGAGCTCTAACTGTACTTACAGGATGTATGATTACGACAGAAGAGATAAGTTCGGCAACCCGAGACAGTTACATGTCGATAAGGCACTCGATGTAGTTAAGTATCGCCAGATGCAGAAAACTGAAGAACTGAAGACGGAGACAGATGCAAATGGCAACGAAAAGACGACACTTGTTTTGTGTAAATATTTCGAATGTAATAAATATGTCGTAAAGGATGAACTTAAGCTTCCGATTGATGAGGCATCATTCCAGTCGGTCATGATTGTAGAAGGTCAGGGAACAATTTCTGACGAAAACAGACAGATGGATTTTAAACGCGGAGACAGTTTCTTTATCCCTGCATTTAAAAATATAATTACAATAAAAGGAGCATGTGAGATTATCGTAACTCACATTTAAAATCAGGAGGATATTAAAATGAAAGTTTATGGTGTTATTATGGCAGGCGGTGGCGGAACACGCTTCTGGCCTTTATCGAGACAGGAAAAACCAAAGCAGCTTCTTAATCTGAGTGGCAAGGAAGTTATGGTAAATGAGACTATTGACAGACTGGCAAGAACAGCGGATAAATCAGACATTTTTATTGTAACCAACAAGACACAGGCAAAGGCTATGGAAGATGTTACAACAGGTAGAATTCAGAAGAATCATATTCTTGCTGAACCTTCAGCACGTAACACGGCGGCATGTATCGGATATGCGGCAGTAGAAATCATCAGGAAGTATGGAGATGGAATTATGGTTATAACTCCATCTGATGCATTTATAAAGGATACGGATGAGTTTACAAGAGTTCTGTCTCTTGCTGTCAGTGAGGCAGAGGAGTCAGACAAGCTTGTAACTGTCGGAATTACGCCTACTTTCCCTTCTACAGGATATGGATATATTAAATACGATGTAAATGACTGTGGTGCGGCAAAAAAGGTAGAGGAATTTAAGGAAAAACCGGATTTGGAGACTGCCAAAGCATATGTGGCATCAGGAAGCTATGCATGGAACAGCGGTATGTTTATCTGGAAGGCGTCAACAATACTTAAGAATTTTGAAAGATTCCTTCCTTCAATCTATGCAGACCTTATGAAAATTGAGGCAGCTATGAATACTGATAAGGAGTATGACGTTATTAATGAGGTATATCCTCAGATTCAGAGCATTTCAATCGACTATGGTATTATGGAACAGTCGGATGATGTCATGGTTGTTCCGGGAGAATTCGGATGGAATGACGTTGGAAGCTTTGATATGTTAAAAGTAATGCATCCTGAAGATGAAAACGGTAATGTTGTAGTGGGCGACTGTGTTAATATTGATACCAAAAACAGCGTTGTATATTCAAGCACACGTCTTGTCACAACATTGGGACTTGATAATGTCGTAGTTGTAGAAACTGAGGATGGAATCATGGTCTGCAGCAAGGACAGGGTTCAGGATGTTAAGAAGATTGTTGACAAGTTAAAAGCAGATGGCAGAAAAGAGTATTTGTAAAAAATGATTGAAGCAGTGTTTTTTGTTGTATCGTCACTAATACTTTATATTAGTTTGATGCTGATGCCTAAGAATAAGGCTAAACTTAATTTAATAAGCTTCGCATGCTCGACACTTGTATTTATGATAAGCTTCTGGGTGCTTGCAACGGGTGTTGTAAATTATTTATCGGTACCTGTCGGAATAACAAGCCTTTCAGTATGTAATCTTATTTTGTCGGCAATGGTTCTGTTATATATATACAGAAAGAAACGTACTCAGAAATACGAATTTTTTGTGCCGGATGCACTTGTTGTGCTTGTACTTATCGTAATCGCCCTGATTTTAGGAATGAGAAGATATGGAAATACATTTAACATATTTTCGTATGCATCTGATGACTCGGCAAGACATTTTAGTTACTGCAAGGAAATGATGCTTTCAGGAAGCATTACACGCGGAAAATATGCAATGTATGTAATGGATATGATATTTATACAGGTACTTTCGTTTATTTTCCCGGAGGCTGAATGGTTCAGATCATTTATGCTTGCAGATGTAATGCTTTTCTTTATGATGGGAGCAATGTTCTGGGCGTGGATACGAAGAATTATTAACGGCAGATATTCGTATATTGCAGGTGTTTTGTTTACTCTGCTGTATGCAGCAGGATATCCGTTAAATAATATGCTGTACGGATTTGAGTATCTTGGCATGGGTATTTTGATGATTACGTTTGTGTTGTGGACACTTCAGCGTCATGAGTATGAGGAAATTCCGCAGTGGATGATTCTTGTCATGCTGTCATTTGCAAATGTTTCGGTACTTGTTTCGTACACGCAGTTTGCTCCGGTAGCATTAGGCGGAGAATTAATATACTTTTTGCTGTGGTACGGCAGGCGTAAGCGTATTTTTGATGCGGAATTCTTTGAAATAATACTGTTTGGCTTCGGGGCTGCCGGAACATTTGGCGTAAGCTATATCACGCCACAGTTCATGGGAAAATTATGGCTCCCGATAGTTGTTATAGCGGCAGTGTTAGGTTTGATGATAATACTGCTCAGGCTAAAATCAAAAGAGATGTCGGATAAATGGCAGGCTTTTTGTGCATGGCTTTCCAAGAGGAAAAAAATTGCAGCAATTCTGGCATCGGTATTAGTTTTAGTGTGTATTCTGCTTGGATACCGCTATATTTACCAGGAAATGATTGTGCGGTTCGTTTCGCAGGAACAGGGAATGATTCTGGATGGAAATATTTACAGAGAACCTTATGCAAATTTCCTTGTTCTGCTGTTTCCTCTGGGTGTCTGTATAACGGATGTATTTCGTAAAAAGAAAAACGATGCGTCAGTCTGGATGGTCTTTATAACACTGATATTTTCAGCGTGGATGATTTACTGTGTACTAAATGGCAGTATTGGCAGTTATTATTTCTATAAAATGCATTATCTTTTCTGGCTTCTTTTATTTGGATGCGCTTTCAAAGCTGTTGTGGGTGTGACAGGTGAGAGCAGAAAGAATATGATTACTTATCTGGCAGGGGCAATGGTATTGTTTATCATTTCAATATCAGGTATAGAAAAAAATATTTCTGAGTCAAATGAGTGGCTGTGGAAGAATAATATTTCGGAACAGCTTTTTGGAATATATAATTTTAATATTGATCTTGTTAAGCAGGGCGGTAATGTAGATGCCAGTATGCAGGATATGTATAATAAGGTATACGAGATTGCAGAAAGGGAAGATACGTATATACCATATTTCGGTAAAGAATTAAGGTACTTAAGAGAATATTATTATATTCTTTCGGGTCAGGATCCGGAACTTCATCCGGATGGATTAAATAATCATGATTATCCTTCGTACGATTTCAGAGGGGATTTGGAGAAGAATGGAACAAAGTATATTTTTGTCCAGAAGGGCTATGAACTTCCTTCAGAATCATATCAGCAGGATATTGATGTTATGTGGATGGAATACGAAAATGATTATGGATACATCTATAAGCTGGATTAGTTGATATTTACGGATATCAGCGATATAATATAATAATGATTAGAATTACAAGGATGGTACGGTATGGGAAAATATTTTGGAACAGACGGATTCCGTGGAGAAGCCAATGTTAATCTGACGGTGGAACATGCATACAAAGTAGGACGTTTTATAGGCTGGTATTTTGGACGCGAGCATAAATGTAAGGTTGTTATAGGTAAGGATACAAGAAGATCAAGTTATATGTTTGAGTATTCTCTGGTAGCAGGACTCACTGCATCAGGTGCAGATGCCTATTTGCTTCATGTAACGACTACACCAAGTGTATCTTATATTGTGAGAACAGAGGATTTTGACTGTGGAATTATGATTTCTGCGAGCCATAATCCGTTTTATGATAACGGAATAAAGCTTATTAATGACCGTGGTGAGAAGATAGAGGAAACTGTTATTGAGAAGATAGAGGATTATCTGGATGGCAAAACAGAAGAAATTCCTTTTGCATTAAAGGAAAATATAGGATGTACAGTCGATTATGTAGCAGGAAGAAACCGTTATATGGGATATCTTATCTCACTGGCGGCATATTCATTTAAGGGAAAGAGAATTGGCTTGGACTGTGCCAACGGCAGTGCATCATCGATAGCCAAGAGCGTATTTGATGCATTAGGTGCCAAGACATATGTTATCCACAATGAGCCGAACGGAACCAATATTAATACAGACTGCGGTTCCACCCATATAGAAAGCCTTGTAGAGCTGGTAAAAGAACAGCATCTTGACGCAGGCTTTGCATTTGATGGTGATGCCGACCGCTGCCTTTGTGTTGATGAAAATGGTAACGTGGTTAACGGAGATTTGATTCTCTACATATACGGATGTTATATGAAGGAGCGCGGAAAGCTTATTAATAACACGGTCGTAACGACAGTAATGTCTAATTTTGGATTATATAAAGCATTTGATGCGGTAGGAATCGGTTATGAAAAAACCGCTGTCGGGGATAAATATGTATATGAAAATATGCAGTTAAACGGTCACCGTCTGGGTGGCGAGCAGTCGGGACATATTATTTTCAGCAAGTATGCATCTACAGGTGATGGAATTATTACGGCACTTAAGATGATGGAAGTAATGCTTGCCAAGAAGAAAACCCTGTCACAGCTTGCGGAGCCGGTTGTAATTTATCCGCAGTTACTTAAGAATATACGTGTAACTGACAAGACAATGGCGCAGAATGACCCTGATGTAAAGAATGCAGTAAAAGAAGCAGCTGACGCATTGGGCAATGACGGACGAATTCTTGTAAGAGAGAGCGGTACTGAACCGCTGGTACGTGTAATGGTCGAGGCTGAAAGCGATGAAATATGTGAAAAGTATGTTAATAAGGTAATAGATGTGATTAAGGCTAAGGGATATGAAGCAAAATAGTCTGGGGAGGAGAATTCATGTCAGTACTTGTTACAGGCGGAGCCGGATATATAGGCAGTCATACTGTAGTAGAATTACAGAATGCAGGATATGATGTTGTGATTGTAGATAATCTTATCAATTCCAGCGAAAAGGTTATTGAAAGGATTGAAGCAATTACCGGTAAAAAGGTTAAGTTTTATAAAGCTGATATATGTGATGCAAAGGCTATGGAGAATGTTTTTTCCAGTGAGTCCATAGATTCATGCATACATTTTGCAGGTCTTAAAGCGGTAGGCGAATCCGTGGTAAAACCAATGGAATATTACAGCAATAATATTTCGGGAACACTCACGCTTTTGCAGGTGATGAGGCAGTTTGGCGTGAAAAATATTGTATTTTCTTCATCAGCGACGGTATATGGTAATCCTAAGTTTGTTCCGATTACTGAAGAATGTCCGAAGGGTCAATGCACGAATCCTTACGGATGGACCAAGTCCATGCTCGAACAGATTCTTACGGATATTCAATACGCGGATAATGAATGGAATGTTATACTGCTTCGCTATTTCAACCCGATTGGTGCGCATAAGAGCGGTACAATAGGCGAAAATCCTAACGGTATTCCGAATAATCTTATGCCGTATATCACCCAGGTTGCTGTTGGAAGGTTAAAAGAACTTAATGTTTTTGGAAATGATTATGATACGCCTGACGGAACCGGTGTAAGAGACTATATTCATGTAGTCGACCTTGCGCTCGGCCACGTTAAGGCAATTGAAAAACTTACCGAAAATCCGGGACTTAAGATATATAACCTTGGAACCGGAAAGGGTTACAGCGTTCTGGATATTGTCAAAAATTTTGAAGAGGCAACCGGTATCCATATACCTTATGTAATAAAAGAAAGAAGAGCCGGAGATATAGCAACATGTTATTCGGATGCTTCACTGGCAGAAAAGGAACTTGGATGGAGAGCCGAACGCAATCTGAAGGAAATGTGTGAGGACTCGTTCAGGTGGCAGAAGAATAACCCGGAGGGATACTAATATGTTAAAAGCAGTAATACTTGCAGCCGGAATGGGCACAAGAATGAAATCGAAGATGCCTAAGGTTGTCCATAAAGTTATGGGAAAATGTATGGTGGAGCATGCCATTATGGCGGCTAAAGAAGCCGGTGCAGACGAAATCTGTGTTGTTGTTGGTCATGGAGCAGATTATGTAAAAAGCCAGATAAAGTCCAAGGTGACATATGTTACACAGGAGCAGCAGCTTGGAACAGGTCATGCAGTTAAATGTGCAAGAGATTTTATCGGTACAGAGGGTGAGACATTAATATTGTTTGGTGATACACCTCTGATTACAGGCGAAACATTAAAGAAACTTACTGAAACCCACAGGGAAAATGGTAATGCAATAACGGTATTATCTACTATAATCGATAATCCGACAGGCTATGGAAGAATAATAAGAGATGGTAATAATAATTTCTTAAAGAGTGTTGAACATAAGGATGCTACCGAAGAGGAAAGATTATGCAGGGAAGTCAATTCAGGAATGTATATTTTCAATGCCAGGGAATTATATGACGCACTTGATCTCCTTACAAATGATAATGCACAGAAAGAATATTATCTGCCGGATACACTTATGATAATCAGGGATAAAGGACTCAAGGTTGATGCAATGGTTATTGAGGATGCCACTGAAATAGAAGGTGTTAATTCAAGAGTTCAGTTAAGTCATGCTGAGGAAGTGATGAAACTGAGAATTAACCGAAGATTAATGGAACAGGGTGTTACGATAATAGATCCTAATACAACATATATTGAGCAGGACGCAGTGATTGAGCGTGATGTAACCATATATCCTGATACAGTGATAATGGGAAACAGTTTTATAGGTGAGGACAGTGTTATCGGCCCATTTTCCTATTTAAAAAATGCAAGAATTGAGAGAGGTTCGGAATTAGAACCATATAGTAAGATAGTGGGATAATGATATGAAAATAATAGTAGGACTGGGTAATCCTGAAAAAAAATATGATGGTACCAGGCATAACATCGGATTTGCTGTATTAGACAGGATAGCTGATAAATATAATATAAGTATGGATATAAAGAAGCACAAGGGACTGTGCGGCAAGGGAAGTATCGAAGGTGAGAAGGTGGTTCTTGTCAAACCGCTGACATACATGAACCTTAGCGGAGAATGTGTGAGGGCGGTTGCAGATTTCTATAAAGCAGGGCCACAGGATATTCTGGTTATATTTGATGATATCAGTCTTGAACCAGGCAAGATAAGAATCAGAGCAAAAGGCAGTGCAGGCGGACATAATGGAATTAAGAGCATTATTGCACACCTTGGAAGTGAGCAGTTTGCACGAATTAAGTGTGGTATCGGTGAAAAACCGAAGGGGTATGATTTGGCAGATTATGTGCTTGGTCATTTTTCTAAAGACGAATTAGAAATAATTGATTCGGGAATTCAGAGGGCACAGGAGGCATGTGCATGTATTCTCACGCAGGGAATTGATGCGGCAATGAATAAGTTTAATTAATATTGATTATCTGATATCCGGGGCATTTACGTGTCCCGGACAGTTGTATGTGGAGGGAAAATGAAATCTTTTTTGGAACCTGTAAAACAATTGAATGCTGCAAGTGATATTATAAGTGGAATAAAATGTGCAGGACGTCCTATAATGGTGAGCGGATGTGTTGATTCGGATAAGGCACATCTGGTGTGCGGTCTTACTGCAAATGAGGACTTTAAGAAGAAGGTAGTAGTTACATACAATGAGATAAGAGCAAAAAGTCTTGTGGAGGATTTTAGATTCTATCACAAGGACGTAGTTTATTACCCGGCAAAGGATTTCATTTTCTACAATGCTGATGTGCACAGCAACCTTATTGTTGAACAGAGAATGGAAGCCATAAAGCAGATAATTGAAAAGGAAGACGTTATTGTAGTAACGACAATTGATGCACTTGCAGATTATCTGATACCTAAGGAAAGCATTTTTAATAAGTGTATATCAATAGCGGAAACAAAAACCTTAGACCTTGAAAAGTGTGCAGATGATTTAATTATGCTCGGATATGAACGCTGCGGTCAGGTTGAAAATGCTGGAGAGTTTGCCGTAAGAGGCGGAATTATTGACATTTTCCCATTTACTGAGGAGTGTCCGGTAAGAATTGAATTATGGGATGACGAGGTAGATTCAATTCGTTCATTTGATGTATCAAGCCAGAGGTCTATAGAGCGGATAAGTGAAGTGACTATTTACCCGGCAACGGAAAACATTATTTCCGATGACAGATTATATAAGGGTATAGATAAGATAAAGGCAGAATTAGAGCAGGTGTCAGCGAAGTTCGAGGCTGAGAAAAATTTTGAATCGGCAGGACGTATAAGAAAGGTTACGAATCAGGTAATTGAGCAGTTACAGGAGAAGTCGGGAAATGCATCTGAAAAATTCCTGAAATATTTTTATGATACAACAGTTTCATTTGTGGAGTATTTTGACAGGGAAGCACTGTTTGTTATTGATGAGCCGGACAGAATCAGTGAGCGTATGCAGGCTGTCACTGAAGAATTCAGGGAAAGCATGTCGCACAGATTGCAGGCGGGTTATCTGCTTCCGGGTCAGGCAGATATATTAAGGGACGAAAAAGAGATTATGGCAAAGCTCGGTGCAAGAAAATGCCTTGTAATATCAGCTCTTTCGTACAAACCAGAGTATCTTGACATTGATAAGGAATATATGATTGATACAAGAGGTATCGGAACATATAATAATAAATTTGAACTCCTTGTCGATGACCTGAAAAAGTACCGTAAAAATAAATATACAACCATACTGGTATGTAATTCAAGGACGAGAGCTGAGAGAATTACCTCGGCACTTATGGATTATGATATAAATGCTTTTTATTCCGGAGATTATAACACCGAATTAAAACCGGGACAGATAATGGTCACTTACGGACAGTTAAAGAGTGGTTTTGAGTATCCGGAAGTTAAGTTTGTTGTAATTGCAGAAAGTGACATTTTTGGTCAGAGAAAGAAAAAGAAGAAACGTCATATTTATGAAGGTAAGGAAATTGCCAGTTTTAATGACCTGACACCGGGAGATTATGTCGTACATGAGGATCATGGACTTGGAATCTACCGCGGCATTGAAAAAATGACGGTTGAAGGAATTGAAAAAGATTACATTAAGATTGAATACAGCGGTAATGGTGTACTGTATGTACTTGCTACACAGCTTGAGGCAATTCAGAAATACGCAGGTGCTGATGCAAAAGCACCTAAGCTTAATAAGCTTGGAAGCGTAGAGTGGACAAAGACAAAGAGCAGGGTTCACAGTGCAGTTTGTGAAATTGCAAATGACCTGGTGCGTCTGTATGCGATAAGGCAGAGCAAACAGGGGTATAAATTCAGTCCTGATACGCAGTGGCAGAGGGAATTTGAGGAGATGTTCCCTTATGATGAAACTGCCGATCAGTTAAATGCTATAGAAGATACAAAAAGAGACATGGAAAGCACCAAGATAATGGACCGTCTTATATGTGGCGACGTTGGATACGGTAAGACCGAAGTGGCAATAAGAGCTGCATTTAAGGCAGTGCAGGATGGAAAGCAGGTGGTGTATCTGTGCCCGACAACTATTCTTGCAGGACAGCATTATGATACATTTGTACAGCGAATGAAAGACTATCCTGTAAAAATTGAGTTATTATCAAGATTTCGAACTTCAAAGCAGATAAAAAAAGCACTTGAAGGCCTGAAATCAGGAATGGTTGATATTGTTATAGGAACGCACCGTGTATTATCCTCTGATGTAGAATTTAAAAATCTTGGTCTTCTTATAATTGATGAGGAACAGCGTTTTGGTGTATCACATAAGGAAAAGATAAAGAAGCTTAAGGATAATGTTGATGTGCTGACTCTTTCAGCCACACCTATACCAAGAACTCTTCACATGAGTCTTGTCGGAATACGTGATATGAGTGTGTTGGAGGAACCGCCGCAGGATCGTCTGCCAATCCAGACATTTGTAACCGAGTATAATGATGAAATGGTTAGAGAGGCGATAAACAGGGAGCTGGCAAGAGGCGGCCAGGTATATTATGTATATAACCGCGTAAATGATATTGATTACGTTATGACGAAGGTTTCTGAACTTGTGCCGAAGGCAAGGGTCGCGTATGCACATGGACAGATGGATGAAAGAAGCCTTGAGGCTGTAATGTATGATTTCATAAACGGTGAGATTGATGTTTTAGTATCGACAACCATAATTGAGACAGGTCTTGATATTCCAAATGTAAATACAATGATTATACATGATGCGGATAAATTTGGACTGTCACAGCTTTATCAGCTGCGTGGAAGAATCGGCCGTTCTAACCGTACCTCATACGCATTTCTTTTATACAAGCGTGACCGTATGCTTAAAGAGGTGGCAGAAAAGAGACTTCAGGCAATAAAGGAATTTTCTGATCTGGGTTCAGGCTTTAAGATAGCAATGAAGGACCTTGAAATTAGGGGTGCAGGAAATGTTCTGGGTGCAAGACAGCATGGACATATGGAAGCAGTGGGTTATGACCTTTATTGTAAAATGCTTAATGAGGCAATACTTGAGCTAAAAGGTGAGGTTGAAATTAAGACCTTTGAAACAACGGTTGATTTGACACTTGATGCATTTATACCTGCAACATATATTAAAAACGAGGTACAAAAACTTGATATTTATAAACGTATTGCATCGATAGAGACAAGGGAAGAACTTCTTGATATGGAAGATGAACTTGTTGACAGATTTGGTGATCTTCCAAGAAGTGCCATAAATCTTTTAAGTATTGCCCTGCTTAAAGCAAAAGCGCATAATGCGTACGTTACAGAAATAAAGGGTGGAAAAAAGGGTGTAAGAATACGTATGTACCCACAGGCTAAGATTGATGCAGCAAGAATACCTGATATTGTAAATGAATATCAGGGTATGTTAAAATTTACCGTAGAGACACAGCCATTTTTTACATTCGTACCAAGAAAAAATTATGCAGGTGCAAAAGGCGATTTAGAGTATCTTGATGACCTGATGGACTTAATGGATAAAATCTCAGGATGAGAAAGGACAGGGTGAGCGCATGAAACGAAAGAACAGTGTAAAATACAGCCTTCTTGCTATGGCAACAGTACCCATACTGCTGCTTGGTTTTCTGGTTATCTGTATATCCGTGAAACGTTTTGAAACTTCCCTTCACGCTGAAGTGGAAAGTGAACTTTCAGGTATGGCATATGCAGTAAGCGATATGCTCGATATCGTATTTCCGGGAGATTATGTAACATACGGAGATAAGGTGCTGACGCTTGTAAAAGGGGAAAGTATTTTAAATGACCGTTCGGAGTTCATTGATTCAATTAAAGAAGATACCGGCATGGAAATAAGCATTTTTTATGGTGATATCAGATTTTTGTCAACGGTACTTAATCAGGACGGAAACAGAATTCTTGGAACAAGTGCACATGTGATGGTACAGAATGAGGTTCTTGATGAAGGAAAATCAAAGTTTTATGATAACGTAGTCATAGGAGATGAACAATATTTTGCATACTATCTGCCTCTGTTTAATTCCGACGGACAGTGCGTAGGAATGATAGGTGTTGCCAAGGCATCAAGTGAAGTAAATAAAATGGTGTATGGCGCAATCTGGCCGATTGTTGTCGTTGCTGCCCTGGTAATGGTGCTTACCGGATTTGCGACTATAAAATATGCAGCCGGGCTTATAAAGGATTTGACAAAGCTTAAAATATTTATGCAGGAAATTTCCAATGGCAATCTTAAATCTGAATTTGATTATATGCTTATGAAGCGTGATGATGAAATAACAGATATGTGTGCATCTGCATCTAATATGCAGAAATCACTTAGAAAGCTTGTTGAACAGGACCCGCTTACCCAGCTTGAAAACAGGAGAAGTGCTAACAGCTCCATTTTGGAAATGCAGAAACAGGCAGAAGAAAAAGGTGAGAAATTCACGGTCGTTTTAGGTGATATTGACTACTTTAAAAAGGTTAATGATACATACGGACATGATGCAGGTGATGAGATACTTAAGATGGTTTCACGCGTATTAAAGAAACACATGAAGGGCATGGGTTTTGCGGCACGCTGGGGAGGCGAGGAATTTTTACTTGGATTTGACGGATGTTCCAAAAAGGCAACAAAGAATGCCACAGAGGCTATACTTGAAGAAATCAGAAATTCAGAGGTCAGATATGGTGAGGATGCGATAAAGGTTACTATGTCGTTTGGTATTGCCGGAGGAGATTATGAAAAGACGATAGATGAGCTCATAAAGGAAGCCGATGAAAGTCTGTATGCTGCCAAAGAAAATGGACGTAATCAGATTGTGGTCTTTGGTGATTTTGAGGAAGAAGACGATTATCAGGAAAGTAATTCAGATGAGACACAGCAGCCGCAGATTGACCAGGAGTTAATTGATTATATCCGAGAAGTTAATGAGGAATAAAAAGAATGGAAGAAATGATATTTAGCCTTAATGCAACAATCCCGATTTTTATAGTTATGGTAGTCGGTTTTATTGTCAAACAGATTAACATGGTGGATGAGCATTTTGTAAAAATACTAAATGATGTAAATTTTAAGGTCACTTTACCTGTGCTTGTATTCAGGGATATAGCGACATCGGACTTTTATCAGGTATGGGATACGAAGTACGTTTTTTTCTGCTTTTTTGCAACACTGATTTCAATAGTTGTAATCAGCATGGCTACCGGGTTACTGTATAAGAGAAGTGATGAAGCGGGAGAATTTGTACAGGCATCATACAGAAGCAGTGCAGCGGTACTTGGTATTGCATTTATTCAGAATATTTATGGTACATCGGGTATGGCGCCGCTTATGATAATTGGTACGGTTCCGCTCTACAATATCGCGGCGGTTGTAATTCTTACATTTACAGGAAATAAATCAGAATCCGATATGTCCAAAGCGATGAAAAAATCAATAATCGGAATTATTAAGAATCCTATTATAATCGGAATTGTCCTTGGAATGGCTGTTTCACTTTTGAGAATTAAGATGACACCAATAATAAGTAAGACTGTAAATAACTTTGCCGTGCTTGCCTCACCACTTGCACTTTTTGGTCTTGGTGCGGGATTTGAGGGCAGCAAGGCATTAAAGGAAATAAAGCCGACTATTGTGGCGACTCTGATAAAGCTTGTTATTCTTCCGGCTGTATTTTTACCGGCGGCAATATATCTTGGATTTACAACGGAAAAGCTTGTCGCTGTTCTTGTTATGCTTGGTGCACCGACAACTCCAAGCTGCTATGTAATGGCAAAAAGTATGGGACATCGCGGCGTACTTACATCAAGTGTCGTTGTTTCAACAACTTTATTATGTTCCGTAACTCTTACAATCTGGTTATATATTCTCAGACTGTTTTTGCTTGTATAAAGCTTTGCCGGACATAAGCAGGTAATGGATAAAATAAATAAGAAAGTGTAGGGAGAATAAAATGAAAAAAATAGCAAAGTGGCTATCATCTCATCCAATGGTTGAATGTGGAATCATTTGCCTGATAACCGGTGTTTTATCTTTTGTATATTTTATTGTAAAGGGAAACGGGACATTTACACTGCGAGATGACTTTAACGCCCAGCAGATACCTTTTAATATTTCTATGCATAATGCCGTTTTAAGTGCCCGCCAGTGGACATGGTCATTGGATTTAGGCACTCCGACCATTCAGGGATTCAGCTTTTACGGTCTGGGAGGCATATATTTCTGGCTTTCACTTCTGTTTCCGGTATCGGCTTTTCCTTATGTTATCGGTTGGATGTATGTACTAAAATATGTAGTGGCAGGATGCACATCCTTTTGTTATTTAAAGCAATATGTAAAAAATCCCAAGTATGCAATAATCGGAGCATTATTATACGCGTTTTCAGGATTTCAAACTGCAAATCTGGAGTTTTATCATTTTCATGATGTTGTTTCTATGTTTCCATTGCTTCTTATAGGGATGGATCGTATGATGTCAGATTCACAAAAAACGGAGGCATCTTTTTCTGCAAAGCCATGGCTAAACAACGGGGGTGCATTACTTTTTATTCTGGCAGTTGCCATCAACTGTTTATGTAATTATTACTTCTTTGTCGGGCAGGTTGTCTTTCTTATTCTATACTTTCTGGTACGATATGCACGAATCAACAAGAAGACTATTGGCGATATGTTGAGATGCTTAATATGTGGAGTATGGGGTGTGGCTATTGCTGCGGTTCTGTTTCTGCCTAGTGCCTTATACATTATGGGAAATACTAGAAATGTCAGAAACTTTACTCTGTCAGGGCTTTTTTATGACCCTTTGAAGCTGCTTTTTATCATTAAAAATTTTTTGCTGCCGGCTGAAGCGATGAATGATATCAGTGCGGTCATTTCGCAGGATTGGTGTTCAACATCGGCATATCTTCCACTTGTAGGAATAACGTGTGTGTTAGCATATCTTTGCGCCAAAAAGAAAGACTGGCTTTCCAGGTTTTTAAAGCTGCTCTTCGTTATTGGATTTGTGCCTCTTCTTACATCTGCATTTACAGGTTTTTCTGAAGTGACGCAGCGATGGTATTATATGCTTATTTTATTTATGTCTGCTTCATCTATCAAAGTGCTCGAGGACAGGCATAATCCTGAATATCATCTTGATAAATGGATTGCAATAAACAGCCTCTCGATTATAGTATTCTTTTTATTGGTTCGTTTTCTCAAATGGAATAAATATGATGCAGATGTATTAGTATTTCACAAGTCAAGATTTTTATTGTACACAGTTGTTTCGCTTTGCGGAATGGCAGTTTTCTGGTTTTTACAGAAAGTAGACCTAAAAAAATTCTGTCTTCTGATGACTGCCGGGGTGTCTGCCTTTTCTATTGTTACAACCGGATTAACGATATACTTTTACAGGATGAATTCTGATAGTGACATTTATCCGACAATTTTTAATATAGGTCTGCAGCTTGAACCTATTAATGATCAGTACAGATATATTAATTCGATTGGCAATGTAGGGCTGTATCTGCCTAAAGACCAATGTGCCCCGTTGAGCTCCTTCAGCTCAACTGTCACAAATTCGATAACAGAATTTGATGCTTTATTTGATTATAGCAGGAATAATTTCAGCTTAAGCAAAACCAGCTATCCCGGCTTAGCTGAATTGCTTGGAGGAAAGTTTTATTTCTCAGGCACACCTGTTGAAGGACAGGATGCAATACGCTCATATCAGGAGGGTAATCTAACTTGGTATTTATATGAGAAGGCTGCATGCCCTATAGGATTTTCTGTAAATCAATACATTACGAAAGAAGATCTTGGAAGTCTGGATGTATCACAGCGGGCTGTTGCAATGCTGAATGCTATTGTTGTATCTGCAGAGGATGAGCAGAAAGTCGCAGAGACCGGACTATTGAAGAAAATGGATATTTCGGTGTTCAAAAAAGATATAGCTGATTTCCAGCCTCTGGTTGATGAGTATGTGGCCTTAAATAGCTCTAATGCTGTGCAAAATTTCAATCGCAATGATAACGGATTTACATGTGAAACGAATTATAAACAGGATTCTTTTGTGTATTTCTCTGTTCCATTCAGCCGTGGATGGACAGCAACAATCGATGGAAATCGACAAGATATTGTTGAGTCAGGCGGGATGATGGCGATTAGAGTCCCTCAAGGAGAACATGAAATTATATTCGTATATAACACGCCGGGATTTTATATAGGAGCAATAATTACATTAATTTCACTGGCTGGGTATATTTTATTGATTATTGCTTCAACGCATTTAAAGCTTTTGTGAGCTTCTCTATTCCGGGCATATTTTCATTCATTACATAAGGCTTTATCATTTGACCGCCACGCCCTTGCGGTCTGTCGGATACAGCGATGCACCCATTTAGCAGTACCCATGTTTTGCTTTCCTGCATATTTTTTGTCTGATTGTCCTTATTTTCGCTATGGGATTCCATATATCCGGCTGCGCAACCTACTAACAACGCCAGTGCAAATGCACCAACAACCATAATAATACCGCACATACTTATAAGTCTGAGCATACTGTTATCGTTATTATTAGAATATGCCCAAAAGGTTATCAGTGCAAACGAATTGTGGAGATATTACGTTAATTTTACAATGCTTTACGCGCCCTTGATTGAGAAAGCGTAAAGAGGATGATATGATATTTACGTAATAAAAAATAATTGGAAGTGGGCATATGAAAAAAATATATGTAATAGACACAAATGTATTAATTCAGGCACCAAATGCAATCGAAAACTTTGAGGACAATGAAGTTGTTATCCCTCTCGTTGTTGTCGAGGAGCTGGACTGTTTAAAGAAAGCAGATGGTGACAAGGGAGCAAATGCGAGAGCTGCGGTGAGGCTTCTGGAAAAATACCGGAATGAAGGTGACCTTCTTAGCGGAGTGAGTCTGCAGAATGAAGGGTGTTTGCGAATTGAGAAAAATTATTCGCAGGTGGAACTTCCGGAAGATTTACCGGACGATAAATCTGACAATCGGATATTGAAGGTTTGTAAGGGACTAAAAGAGGATAATAAAAACACACATGTATGTCTTGTAACAAAAGACCTTGTGTTACGCCTGAAAGCACAGATTATAGGAGTTAATGCTGAGGATTATACAACGGAACAGATTCAGGCGGATGATGCTGAATACACAGGACGTTCAGAGGTATATATTCCGAGTGAAATGATTAAAGAGTTTAAGAAAAAAGGAATTGACAGAAAGAAGGTCTATCAGACGGATACAAAAGGAAACAAAGTACCGGCAGAACTTACAGAAAATGAGTTTCTTATTCTGAAGTCTGACACAGCAGTAAATAAGACGCTTCTTGGCCGTGTGGATGGGAAAAAAATTGTACCGTTGGTTTATAAGAAAAGCAGACCTTATGGGATTGTACCAAGAAATGCCGGTCAGTATTTTATGCAGGAAGCCCTTATGACAGATGCGGAGCATGCGCCTTTGGTTATAATTAAGGGAATGGCAGGAACGGCAAAAACATTTTATTCGCTTGCAGTCGGCCTTGATAAGGTGTATAACAGCTCATCCAATGAATACAGAAGAATTATTGTGTGCAGACCTAATGCCCAGTTTGATGATGATATTGGATTTTTGCCGGGAGACGAAAAAGAGAAAATAGCACCACTTATGCGTCCGATTATTGACAATCTGGAACAGATTCTTGATTCGGATGAGGAAAGAAGATATGAGAACGAGGATGAACTGTCTGATAAGATTTCGGAGGTTTTTGCAAGAGGTATTATACAGACGGAAGCACTCAATTTTATAAGAGGAAGATCACTTGTAAAGACGTATCTGATTATTGATGAGGCACAGAATATGACGCCAAATCAGGTTAAGGGAATCATTACAAGAGCAGGTAAGGATACCAAGATTATTCTTCTGGGTGATCCGAATCAGATTGACAGACCATTTCTTGATGAGAAGACAAATGGTTTAAGTTATGCGGCAAAGTGTATGAAGGGAAGCCCTTATTGCTGGCAGATAGCTTTATCGGCAGATGAGTGCGAAAGGTCAGCATTGGCAATGGATGCGGTCATGAGACTGTAGTCATGTATTAAAATTAAGATAAGCAGGTGACAAAAATTGAATTATAAAGATGTGTTATGTAATGAAGAGGTAATGGCGTTTTTAAAGAAATCAAATGAAAACCTTGGAATGATGGGATATACGGATCATTCAGAAAAGCATTGTGCAATCGTTGCAAAGCGGGCGGGAATCATCCTGTCAAAGTTCGGATATTCGAATCGTGAAATCGAGCTTGCCCAGATTGCCGGGGCAATGCACGATATCGGAAATTTTATTAATCGTAATAATCACGCAGAATATGGGGCTGTTTTGGCTTACAATATTTTGGTTAAAATGGGTATGCCACTGGAAGATATTGTAATCATCGCCTCTGCTATCGGTAATCATGATGAATCTACTGGAGGAGCGGTAGATGCTATATCTGCCGCACTTATTCTGGCAGATAAAACCGATGTTAGAAGGAGTCGTGTGAGAAATAAGGATAATGCCAGTTTTGATATACATGATCGTGTGAATTATGCAGTAACAAATGCGACGGTAGAAGTAAATCCCAAAAAACATCTTATCACTTTAGATTTGCAGATAGATGAAGAAATTTGTACGATGTATGAGTATTTTGAAATATTCTTAGGCAGAATGATGATGTGCAGGGGAGCAGCAGAATTGCTGGGGGCAAAGTTTAAACTTACTGCCAATGGAAGTAAAGTATTATAATCATGTAAACTTACATAGCATAAAAGCGTTCCTGTCCATCCAGATGAATCAACATACCTATGATATAGGTGCCCGCAGGGTGACTGCATTCATAAGCAATCACTTTTTGCGGGTCCTTATATTGAATACCGCCATCGTGACTAAGATTATAAGCAAAGGAAGAATTCGGTAATTCGAATAAAACATTGCCGACACGATGCCAGAAGTATACATATCCTCCGTATTCATCCTCATCATATGATTTAACGCGATATGTTTCTTCAATCCGGTAGGTATATGATTGATAATCACCACGCGTAATTTTTTCACGTGCTTCTGTACGGAATGTATTGACATGATTTTTGGTTTTTCTCTTAATCAGAATACATAGACCGACAAAGCCTCCCAGAACAAGCAGCAGAAGGGTTGCACCTGCAATGTAGAGCAGCCCTGACAGCCTCTTATTTACAGAACTAAATACTGATGCCATAATGAATACAAATATTGGGAGCATCCAGGTCATACATACGTATAAAACCATTCCACAGAATGTGATTATACCAATGGTATTATCCGGTATATCACAAATATTATGAACAAACTGTTCCCGCTGCTCTAATGTCAGCGTTACCGGCTTGCCGTTACGAATCACAGATTCGCAGTCACGATTCAGCTTTCCGTTACAAAATCTTTGTCTGTGAAGTCCCCTTAAATCTCTATCCTTGTAAAACTGTTCTGTATTATGTGTCTGCATAATATACATACCATCCTTTTTCTATAAAACATCATACTTATCAATTACCCAGTCTATATAATGAAAATAAAAAATTATCCAATATTTCTCCCATGGGCATCCTCCGGCTTTATGCATAAGTCGATAAAAGCTATTCGTATGTATCCTATCAGAGTATAAAAAAACTGCTATCCGTATTGTGTAAAAATGCTGTAAACATTGCGTGAAATTAATAGTTTTTAACGCAATTTTTACATGAACACGCAAGTAGATTTTACACCCTTTTATTATACTTATAGAAAAGACTATTAAACATGATTAAGCAGAAACCGGGGTACAGGGATGAAGAGTAAAAAATGGAAAAAAGTTATAGTGCTTGTGATTGGGTTTTTATTACTTGCGGGATGCAAAAAGGACAGCTCAGAAACGAACCGCAGTGCAATGGATTTGCAGACTTTAGGGAATATAGCGGTATGTATCAGGGAAGAAGGTTCCGGAACAAGACTGACATTTGAGTCACTGGTTACAGATTCGGGCAACATGGGAAGCTTATGCCATGAAGCTTCAGAAAATGATGATGTAATTGAATTTGTTAATGCGAACATAAATGCAATCGGATATGTGTCCGGAGGATCCGCATTAAATGGTAGAAATTGCTACGCCGTGAAAACAGATAAATTATTAGTGCGTCCATTCAATATTGTATATATTGGCCAATTGAGTGAACTTGAAAAAGATTTTATCAGATTTATTTTTAGTGAAGGTCAGGCTATCGTTTCAAATAAATATGATTCGGTCAGAAATGCAACATCATTTTTATCTGATATGTCAGAAGGAACAATCAAAATTGGCGGTTCCAGTTCCATGGCAGGCATTATGCAGGAGATGGCAAATGAGTATATGAAAATAAATACGAATGCAGTAATTGCCATAGTTACAACAGATTCCGGAGATGGCGTAAATGGTGCCTTGAGCGGAATTTATGATTTTGGAATGGTTTCGAGGAAACTTGAAGATTATGAACGGGAACTTTTAAGTGCAGAGACAATTGCAAAAGATGAAATCGTTGTAATTGTTAATGAAGAAAATCCTATTGCTTATTTATCAATGGAAGAACTGGCAGACATATTTAATGGGACGATTACTTCATGGAATGAATTGAAAGAGGAGAAATGATTATGAATGAGACGGTAAAGATACTATTTGGTTTGTTTGGTGGTTTGGCTATTTTTATATTCGGTATGAATATGATGAGCGAATGCCTGCAGAAGGCAGCAGGGGATAAGATGAAGAAAATTTTATCTATGCTTACAAAAAATCCGCTGCTGGGTGCACTGGCGGGAGCGGTTGCGACAGCTGTTTTACAAAGCAGCAGTGCTACGACCGTTATGGCAATTGGATTTGTAAGTGCAGGATTAATGACACTTCCTCAGGCTATTTCAATCATTCTTGGTGCCAATATTGGAACGACTATGACGGCTCAGATTATTGCGTTTAAAATAACGGACTATATATATTTATTTATTGCTATTGGTTTTATCATATTTTTTATTAGTAAAAAGGAAAGAGTCAAAAATTTAGGCCAGACTATTTTCGCATTTGGTCTGCTGTTTGAGGGAATCGAAATCATGGGCAGTGTTATGAAACCACTTGCAGGTAGTCCTGTATTTACTGATTTAATGAGT
Organism: Lachnospiraceae bacterium; assembly: GCA_051880495.1. Classification (GTDB taxonomy): domain Bacteria; phylum Bacillota; class Clostridia; order Lachnospirales; family Lachnospiraceae; genus MGBC120314. The sequence goes on along the minus strand of JBJEOB010000118.1, from coordinate 7,714 downwards.
AAGGTATCAGGAGTTCCTATTCTGGGAGTGTTCGTGGGCACATTGATGACGCTTGTTGTTCAGAGCAGCAGTGCCACTATTGCGGTTTTGCAGAATTTCGCTTCTCAGGCGGGAGCTGACGGGGTGACAAGTGTGATTGGACTTACAGGTGCTATTCCAATTCTGTTAGGAGACAATATCGGAACAACCATTACGGCCATTTTAGCATCAGTAGGACAGAGTAGGGATGCTAAAAGGACGGCTGTTGCACACAGTGTATTTAATATTTCGGGTGCGTTTATATTTGTATGGTTGATAAAACCATTTGCATCATTTATACAGTATATTTCTCCTAAGGGGGAAGAACTTGCGGTCATTGCCAGACAGATTGCAAATGCACATACAACATTTAATGTTGTAATGACGTTAATCTGGCTACCGCTTATAGGACTTTTGGTTAAAATAGTAATGGCAATAATACCGGATCAGAAGACAAATGCAGTTGTGAGACCTGAAGAACTAAAGTATTTGGATAATAAGTTAATTAATCAACCGGCGGCAGCATTACATCTTGTGACAAAAGAAGTAATTCGAGTGGGAGAGTGCGTTAAGGATATACTTAAAAAGGTAGATGGCATATCGGACGAAAACGCAGAAAAGGTGCTTAAGGATACCATTGAGGAAGCACAAACGGCACATACTCTGTCTCAGAAGATAAATGATTATCTGGCATCTATGTTTGCAGAAGGTGTTATGACTGAGGAACAGGCAAATGAATCTACCAGTTTATTATATGTGCTTTGCGACATTGACCGAATTGGTTCTCTATGCCGGGAAATTACAGAAGACGTAATAGAGGAGAATAGAAAAAAAGTAAGATTATCAAAGGAAGCTCTCAAGGATTTGAAAAAGTCTGTCCATTTAATTCTGGATATGTATACCTATGCAGTTGAAGTAATGGAGACGGGAGATGAAAAGGTTATTAAAAATATTCAGAAGAAAAAAGAAGAGGTAATGAGACTCGATGATAAAATGCGTAAAAATCATATAGAACGAGTAGGAAAGAATAAATGTAATGTAAAATTAACACCATTGTATAGTGGAATTCTTCATAACATAGACAGAATGGGAAACAGTTGTGTGAATTTAGTAGAAATGGCACAGGGAGGAACAAGTTTTCAGCTGCTGTTAGACGGTGAAGGCATGGCGGATGGGAATAAGTGATAAGAGTTTTAATGCTGACATGCTATTTCTGATGTGATGAATTTTGATGACGTGAATATTATTGTTTATTTTTCACATAATAACTCCATATCTTGAAAAATAAGGTAATGGAGGAAAATGCAATAATGAAAGCAACAGGCATAGTTCGAAGAATTGATGATTTAGGACGGGTTGTAGTACCAAAGGAAATAAGAAAGACACTCAGAATCAGAGAAGGTGACCCGTTAGAGATATTTACTGACCGGGAAGGTGAGATTATTTTAAAAAAATATTCGCCTATAGGTGAATTGGGAGTATTTGCAAGACAGTATGCAGATTCGCTGGCACAGACAACAGGGCATACCGTATGCATTACGGACAGGGATCAGATTGTGGCGGTATCAGGTGCACCTAAAAAAGAGCTTATTGCAAAACCAATCAGTAAGCAGCTTGAGGAAGCCATTGACAACCGCCAAAGTTTTGTGGCTGTTAAGGATGATAAGAAATTTATACCGATAGTTAACGGTGATCTTGAGGAATACCATTCTCAGGTGGTAAGTCCGATAATATGTGAGGGTGACGCAATAGGTTCTGTCGTTATTACGACAAAAGAGAACAGAACACGACTCGGTGATACAGAAGCCAAAATTGCAGATTCGGCAGCAGGTTTTCTGGGCAGGCAGATGGAGTCTTGACAAATCGCCTTAAAACGTATATAAACAGGATATAGATTCAATAAAAGAATCTAAAAATGGAGGGACCCAAAATGAACAAGACAGAATTAGTTTCAGCAATTTCAGAAAAAACCCAGTTGTCCAAAAAGGATAGCGAATTAGTCCTTAAGGCATTTGTTGATGTTGTTTCTGAACAGTTGCAGAATGGTGAAAAGGTTCAATTAGTTGGTTTCGGGACGTTTGAAACAGCTAAGAGAGAAGCAAGAGAGGGCAGAAATCCACAAACAGGAGAAATAATGAATATACCGGCAGTCAATGTTCCTAAATTTAAAGCCGGAAAGGGATTAAAGGATCAGGTGAACGCATAAATGAGACTGGATAAGTACCTTAAAGTATCACGTCTGATTAAACGCAGGACAGTTGCAAATGATGCATGTGATGCAGGACGTGTTATGGTTAATGATAAAGTGGTCAAGGCTTCTTATGATGTTAAAGAAGGAGATATCATTGAAATTCAGTTTGGCCAGAAAAATGTAAAGGTGAAGGTTACGGATGTAAAGGAAGTAATCCGTAAGGACGAAGCCAAGGAAATGTTTGAATATTTGTAGAATATTTTTAAAACCTCCTAATATATTTAAAATAACCATATAATGGTATTTGATATATAGGAGGTTTTTGCTTTGGAGGATAAGTTAAGACGCCAGCCTAATGAGTCAGTCAAAATAAACAGCAGCCACAGAGTGCTTCTTGATAACAGAAAAAAAGGAAATATTACGGGGGTTGTTGATGTTATATCATTTGACTTAAAGGAAATATTACTGGAGACATCCATGGGAATGCTGACGATAAAAGGACAAGACCTTAAGGTTACCAGATTGTCCGTCGAGAAAGGAGAACTGGACCTTGCTGGACAGATAGACAGTATGGCTTATTCCGAAGTAAACAGCTATGCCGGAAAAACAGAAAGTTTCTTAACAAGGATGTTTAAATAATGGGCGAGATGGTGGGCTGGGAACTCCAATACATAGCCGTTGTTATCACGGTCGGAATAGCACTGGCGGTATTTTATGATGCAATAAGGATTATGAGAAGGCTGATAACGCATAATATTTTCTGGCTTTCGGTTGAAGATATATTTTACTGGATGATTGCAGGAATAATTACTTTTCTGGTCTGTTTTATGGAGGATGCCGGAAATATCAGATGGTTTGCCATTGCAGGAGAAGTATTAGGTGCATGGATGTATCATAAAACTTTTAGTTCGTTTATAGTAAAATATGTTTCACTGATATTATTTTTTCCGGCAAAGATAGTTAAAAAGGCGTTGAAAAACATTAAAAAATCGTTTAAAATAAGCAATAGCGATAAAAATTCGGATTAGGAGGGTAATTATGGCCAAAAGACGTAAGAAAAAAGGTGCTTTTAATTTGGTGGGATATGTTTCTATTTTTGCTGTAGTAATTGCCATTGCCATTGTTACCTGGGTTGAGGGACAGTCGCTGCAGGAAAAGATACATGCATATGACCAGCGTGAGGAAGAACTGAATGGTCTTATTGCAGATGAAGAAGAAAGGGCAGAACGTCTTGTTGAGAGAAAGAAGTATGTTCAGACCAAGAAATTTTATGAGGAAGTAGCGCAGGAAAAATTTGGACTTATATATAAAGATGAAATAATTTTAAAACCTTCTGAAAAATAAATTATTGTTGACAAAATATTTTCCAGAAGATATAATCGACTTTGCGAGTGTAAAAAGGCTTGCACAATATAGATGGCGAGATAGCTCAGTTGGCTAGAGCACTTGGTTCATACCCAAGGTGTCGGGGGTTCGAATCCCTTTCTCGCTATTATCAGACCTTGAATTGTTCAAGGTCTTTTTATTTGATAGGAAATTGTGTCGCAATTCCCGTTTTGACAAAATTTGCACCGGATATGTGATAAATTGGTAAATCAGCAATAAATGTGAAGGGGGATGGAGATACTTGGATTACAAAAGCCTTGTCTATTCAGTGCATCATATTGAAAAAGAGGCAGGAGTACTTGGCGAACTTGCGGATTTATATGATAAAATCACAAAAGAAGCAGACGCTTTAAATGAAGCGGCTCCTTTTACCATGCAGTTAAAGGAGATATCAAAGTTACTTCTGGAATATACAGGAGTATTCAGTAAAGAACTCATGATTCCGGAAGAAATGGTATCTCGGATAACTGACGTCCTTCAAAAGAAGGGAATTACGGCAAAAGATTTAAAACTGATAGAACGCGGGGACGGTCATAAAGAGCTATATGTAAAATTATGCTCCGTGAGAAAACAGAGTGCCAATCTAAAGGAAATCACAGGGATTTTTTCAGAAATATTCCAGACTTTTTTTGATTCATCTGATAATAACAGAGTAATGATAAATGGCAATTTTAACGAATATGTATTTGAAGAATGCGGAAGATTCGAATATTCTTATGGTGCTGCCAGCCGCAATAAACAGAATAATCCTGTGTCGGGTGACAGTTACATCATAGAGCAGGTCCGGGCCGGTAAAATTATGATGAGTCTGTGCGACGGCATGGGTACGGGAAGACAGGCATTTAATGACAGCAGTAAGGTAATTGAACTTATGGAGCTTGCTCTTAAATCCGGATTTTCAGAACATATGGCGATAGAACTTATTAATCAGGCTGTTGAAGTATCAATAAGTATTAATAATCCGATAACAATTGATTTATGTACATTTGACACTTTCCTCGGGCTTGCCGGCTTTATGAAAATGGGTGCAGCAGCTACATTTATTAAGCGGAAAGACTGGGTGGAAGTAATTCAGTCTGAAACACTCCCGATAGGGGTATTAAATCATGTTGATTTTGACTGTACAATGAAGAAAATGTACGATGGCGACTATGTTATAATGGTAAGCGACGGAGTATTGGATGAGCTGCCGGTGATTGCAAAGGAAAAGATGCTGATGGAGATTATTTCAAAGATTCAGACCAAAAATCCCCAAAGTATTGCTGAAGAAATAATTAACAAGGTTCTTACCCGCGGAAACGATGAAGGTGAGCCTAATGATGACATGACAGTTCTGGTAATGGGTATATTTTCGCGAAGATGAAACCGGCACTTGAACTATGATAAGTTTTAAAGTAATATTTTACTAATAAATAAGCAGGAGTATGAAGAATGCTAAAGAAGGTATCGAATTACATAAATGAACATAATCTTTTGTCGGCCGGGGATAAGGTTATCGTAGGAGTATCGGGCGGACCTGACTCAGTGTGTCTTCTTGATATTCTGTACAGGCTCTCTGCCGATATGAATATAAAACTTGCTGCGGTTCATGTGAATCATGGAATCCGGGGAGCTGAGGCCGACAGGGATGAAGAATTTGTAAAAGCTTATTGCGAAGAAAAGAATATTGAGCTTCATGTTTTTCATAAAGATGTAAGGGAAATAGCTAAAAAAATGGGGCAGTCAGAGGAGGAAGCCGGTAGAAACGTAAGGTATGAAGCCTTTGATTTAGTAGACGGCAATGCTAAAATTGCGGTCGCACATCATATGGACGATCAGGCTGAAACGGTTCTTCATCATATAGTAAGAGGTTCCTCACTAAAGGGCGCGTGTGGGATGCTTCCGCGTAACGGCAGGATTATCCGTCCTTTATTATGTGTTTCAAAGAAAGAAATTGAGGAATACCTTGCAAATGAAGACCTTCAGTTTTGCATTGACAGTACAAATCTTAGCGACCATTATACGAGAAATAAATTCAGAAATGTCGTTCTGCCATATATGAGGGATAATTTTAACCCGAATGTCAGTGCCAATATTGCTGAATTCGCTAATGATATGCAGGATTATTATTCATTTATTGAGAGTGAAACACAAAAAGCATGGAATGAAGTATGTGAAAGTGAATCAGATGATAATGTAACGCTTTCCGTAAGTATGTTAAAGGATGTTCATGTATGCATAAGGCGCGAAATTTACATGAGGGCTATAAGATTCCTGATAAACGGATGCAAAGACATTACAAGAATTCATCTGGAAGATATAGACAGTCTTCTGTTTAACCGGGTATCAAAGAAAATTGTGCTGCCATACAAACTTTTGGCGTTAAGGGGATATGAAACATTAGTAATTAGAAAAAATGACTTGATAACGCATAAAGAGAAGCAGGATGATTTTATGAGCTGCATGGAAGAAGATTTTGAGTTTGAAGTGCTGCCATATAAAGAAAATTGCGAAAAATTAACAAATGACTATACGAAAGTATTTGATTATGATAAAATAAAAGATAAACTGAAATTGAGAAAACGACAGCCGGGAGATTATTTTACAATTGACGGGATGGGAAATAAAAAGTCTTTAAAGTCATTTTTTATTGATAAAAAGATTCCCCGGGAGGACAGAGACTGTATATGGCTTCTGGCAGAAGGCAGCCATGTTTTATGGATAGTCGGATACCGTATAAGTGAAGCGTATAAAGTGGATAATAATACTAAAAGAATATTACAGGTAACGCTGGGGAGGAAATAGTATGGATTACCAGTTTGAACATCAGATAGATGTGATGTATACGGAACAGGAAATTGAACAGAGGATAGGTGAACTGGCTAAGAAAATCAGTTCGGATTATCAGGGAAAGACGATTCATATGATATGTGTATTAAAGGGCGGCGTGTTCTTTATGAATGATCTGGCCAAAAGAATCACTGTGCCTGTGACTCTTGATTTCATGTGCGTTTCAAGCTACGGAAGCGGGACAAAATCAAGTGGTAACCTTATTATGAAAAAAGATCTTGATGAGCCTATAGAGGGCAGGGATGTTCTTGTGGTGGAGGATATTATAGATTCAGGAAGAACACTGAGTAATCTTCTTGCGCTTCTGAAGGAACGTAATCCGGCAAGCCTTAAGTTATGTACTCTGATGGATAAGCCTGACAGACGTGAGGTTGAGGTCCCTATAGATTATAATGTATTTACTATACCGGATGAGTTTGTTGTTGGATTTGGACTGGATTATGACCAGAAATATAGAAATCTTCCATTTATTGGAATTGTGAGATTGTAGGAGGAAAACGGATGAGAAGAAATGTAATGCGAGGATTTGGAGTTTTTTACCTGCTGATTCTTGCACTCATGTTATTATGGTATGTAAGCAGGATGGGTAATACGCCTTCTGATGAATATACATATCTTGATTTTGTTAATGATATTAAGACCAGCAATATAGCACAGGTCGAGATAGAGCAGAATGCCGAGGTGCCTACGGGCGTTGTATATGCTAAGACAGTTGACGGTAAGGAACAGGAGTTATATGTTTCTGATGTTAATGAGGTATGTACAATCCTGACAGAAAATAATATTGATTTTCTGTTAAATGATGTGAAGAGGGACAGCTTTCTTGTCTCTACGGTTCTGCCGGTAGGCCTAACTTTGGTGATGGTCATAATTCTGATAAGTTTTATGTCAAGGCAGAATGGCGGCGGTGCGAATGCCAAGATGATGAATTTTGGAAGAAGCCGTGCCAAGCTTATGGATGAATCAGCCAAGAAAGTCAGGTTTGCCAATGTTGCAGGCCTTAATGAAGAAAAAGAAGAGCTTGCTGAAATAGTTGATTTTCTTAAAAATCCTAAAAAATATACTGATCTTGGAGCAAGAATTCCGAAGGGAGTTATACTGACCGGACCTCCGGGAACAGGTAAGACTTTACTTGCAAAAGCAATAGCAGGTGAAGCAGGAGTTCCGTTCTTTAGCATATCCGGTTCAGATTTTGTGGAAATGTTCGTCGGTGTTGGTGCATCGCGTGTAAGAGACCTTTTTGAAGATGCCAAAAGAAATGCACCTTGTATAGTGTTTATTGATGAAATT
>JBJEOB010000117.1:0-8771 GCA_051880495.1 Lachnospiraceae bacterium | reverse complement strand
CATCTAACTATTTTATACTTTCAGCGCTTAAGTTGTTAATTGTAATAGTTACGGTGATTATGGCATTCAGAATAGATGCTGAATATCTTGCCGGAGAATTTAGGTCTTTTGAAAAGTTGAAGAAGAAAAAGAGTATGCCGAAATTCAATGATGTTAAGAAAAAATAACCGGATGGGCGGAAGAATTTCTGCCCATTTTTATAATACTGAGGGTAATGCATCATGACTAATCATAATTTATTTAATAAAATAGCGGTTATAAATGATATGACAGGCTTTGGAAGATGTGCGCTTTCTGTTGAAATGCCGATAATTTCACATATGGGTATTCAGTGCTGCCCGGTGCCAACTTCAATATTGTCGAATCATTCCGCATTTTCATCATTTTATTTTGATGATTATACAGACAATATGTCTTCTTATATTTCAGAGTGGGAAAAGCTTTCTTTGAAATTTGAAGGAATTTTAACCGGTTTTTATGGTTCAACGAGACAGATTGACATAGTCTGTGATTTCATAAATAAATTTTCTAAGCCGGATACGGTGGTAATTGTTGACCCTATAATGGGAGATAATGGTAAAATATATAAGACTTATACAGATGAAATGTGCGATAAAATGCGTGAGCTGGTGGGAATGGCTGATATTATAACGCCTAATTTCACGGAATTATGCATCCTGGCCAAGCGTGATTATGATGAAACACTTTCCTACACGGAAATAGAAGATATGTGTAAAAATCTTAAGGATTCGCGGCTTAAGAGTGACTGCAGGATAGTTGTGACAGGTATAAAAAGAGGCTCATACATTGTAAATATGGTATATGACAATGGGAAAGCCGGGCTTGTCAGGAAGAAGACTGCCGGAGATAACCGGTGTGGAACAGGAGATGTTTTTGCATCAGTAATTGCAGGTAAAATCGTAAATGGCTGCAAGCTTACGGATGCGGTCAAAATTGCTGCGGATTTTGTCAGTAAATGTATAAAGGAATCGGATAAAATCGGTATCCCTAAAACTGATGGGGTATGTTTTGAAAAAATTCTAAATCAATTATAAACAGCGTGGAGTATGGACAGTGAAAGGAAAAATCCTGATAGCCGGAGTCGGAAGCGGCAGCGGCAAGACAACAATTACATATGCGGTACTGACAGAGCTTGTAAGACGGGGACATAAGGTTGTTTCGTTCAAATGCGGTCCCGATTACATTGATCCCATGTTTCACAGAAAAGCCATTGGAAGTCTTAGTTATAATCTTGACAGCTTCTTTTTGGATGAAAAGTCGTTAAGGTGTTTTTTTGATGAAAAAAGTGCTGACGGTGATTATAGTGTGACCGAAGGCGTTATGGGGTATTATGATGGAGCGGGATACACTACATCAGGAAGTACATATGAAATTGCAACAATTATAGACGCATCGGTTATACTTGTTGTAAACGGACGCGGCATGGGTAATTCTATTCTTGCCATGATAAAAGGCTTCTGTTCATATGTTCCAAAATCCATGATAAAAGGAATTATATTAAATCAGGTAAGTCAGTGTACATTTGAAAAATTAAAACCGCTGATTGAAAGAGAAAACCTTGTTGTATGCGGGTTTGTACCCAGGTTAAATGAAGAATTAACAATAGAAAGCAGGCATCTTGGATTGTGCACACCGGAAAGTGTTGATAATATTAAGGAGAAATTATCAGAGCTTTCCAAGGTGATATGTAAAACAGTAGATGTCGATAAGATAATTGAATTATCAGAGTGTGGAGAAAATATTTCTGATAATGATGATGCATTTGTAAAGAAAAATGAAGCGGTAAAAAACGTGAATCTTGCAGTTGCCAGGGATGAAGCTTTTTCCTTCATTTATCAGGAAAATCTTGAATTACTGGAAAAAAACGGATGTACCATATCCTATTTCAGCCCGATTCATGATAGCAGGATTCCTCACAATATTGACGGAATGCTGCTTATGGGTGGTTATCCTGAATTGTATGCAAAGGATTTGTCCGGTAATATCAGCATGAGGCAAGAGATAAAAAAATGCATTGCAGATGGAATGCCTGTATTGGCTGAATGTGGCGGATATATGTATCTTAAGGAATATATTGAAGACAGTAATAAAAACATGTATGAAATGGCCGGCGTTTTAAAAGGAAGCTGCAGAAAAAAGGAGAGGCTTGTACGCTTCGGATATGTTACACTGACGGCTAAAAGTGATAATCTTCTTCTTAAAAAGGGTGAATCAATAAAAGGGCATGAGTTTCATTACTGGGATTGTGAGGAGAACGGGGATGCATTTGCTGCCCATCCTACAGGAGAAAAGCCGGCATATGACTGTATTGTTGCAAAAGACAATCTGCTGGCTGGGTTTGCACATATGTATTATCTTTCCAATCCTGAGGCTGTTAAAAACTTTGTTGCAAAATGCAGTGAGTACAGAGAAAATTGCAGGAGAAAATAATGGAATTAAGAGATATATTAAATGAAGAATTAATAAAGATAAAACCACTGGATATGGGCACTTTTGAAGCATGCAGGAATAAGTGGAATTCGATTGCCAAACCTCTTAATGGTCTTGGCATGTTAGAGGAAATAATATGCAGGATAGGTGCAGTCAGGAAGGACATTTCGGCACCATGCGAAAAAAAATGTGTCATTGTCATGTGTGCGGATAATGGTGTTATAAAAGAAGGTGTAAGCCAGACAGATTCATCGGTTACCAAAATTGTTGCAGATAATCTTGCAAGAGGCATTTCTACTGTTAATCTTATGGCAAGGCAGAGTAATGCGACGGTTATACCGATTAATATAGGAATGGTTTCACAGCCTGATGAGAAGGGTGTATGGAACAGATGTGTAAGAAAGGGTACGGGAAATATTGCCAAAGAAGCTGCAATGACCCGTGATGAATGTATACAGGCGATACTTTATGGAATAGAAGTTGTACGCTATGCAAAATCAGAAGGTTTTGATATTATAGCTACAGGAGAGATGGGGATAGGAAATACTACAACAAGCAGCGCAATTGCCAGTGTGCTTCTTGATACTGATCCTGCTGCTGTGACAGGAAAAGGTGCGGGACTCAGTGATGAGGGACTTAAGCGAAAGATAAATGTAATAAGGGAGGCTGTTTCGTTACATAAACCTGATAAAAATGATGCGATAGAGCTGATAAGCAGTATTGGAGGCCTTGATATTGCAGGAATGACAGGACTGTTTGCAGGCGGCGCAATTTATGGAATCCCTGTAGTGATTGATGGATTAATTTCAACAGTATCTGCAATACTTGCAGTGATGTTAAAACATGATATAATAGACTACATTATTCCTTCCCATGGCGGAAGAGAACCGGCATGCCAGATGCTTTTTAATCTGCTTGGCAAGAAACCATGCATTTATGCCGATATGGCATTAGGTGAAGGAACGGGTGCAGTAACTTTGTTCCCTCTGATTGATATTGCAAAGAGTGTTTACGGACAGAATATCACTTTTAGTGATATTTCAATGGAGCCATATAAACCGTTGTAGGAGGCTGTATGTTGATTTTAGTGACAGGCGGTGCTGCATGTGGCAAAAGTGCATTTGCTGAGGAACTTCTTATGAAAATGCAGGGAAGGCATTATTATGTTGCTACAATGCATAATGATAATTCGGATGAAACTAAAGAGAAAATCAGACGTCACCGCAGCCTTCGAAGCTATAAAGGGTTTATTACGATAGAAAAAGAGCATGATATCTCTGAAATTGAAATAGAGCAAGGTTCAGCAGTGTTGGTCGAATGTATGTCTAATCTTCTTGCAAATGAAATGTTTATTGTTGACAGGATTGACTGCGCAGAACATATATGCAGCCAGATTGAAAAACTAAACCGTAAATGTGATAATCTCATAATTATCACAAATGAAGTATCTTCAGACGGGATATTATATGATGATTTAACCAAGCAATATATCGAAAATATGGGAAAAATTAATACTTATCTTTCAGATGTAGCTGATAAAGTTATTGAAGTTGTTTATTCTATTCCGGTTGTTATAAAAGGTGAAAATGATGAGAATTTTTAATTCATTTAAGATTGCTGTTGCAATGTATTCAAAAATTCCGATTGGAAGAACTGAATGGACAAAAGAAAATATGGAATACAGTATGTGCTTTGTCCCGTTTATCGGAATGGTAACAGGAGCATTATCTGTTGCGTGGTGGTGTTTATGTACGACGCTTGGCTTTGAAAAGCTGTTTTTTGCGTGTGTTGCCGTTCTTATACCGTTATGTATTACAGGCGGAATTCATATGGACGGATTTTGCGATGTCGTGGATGCAATGTCATCATATGAGATTGTCGAGAAAAAGCTTGAGATTTTAAAAGACCCTCATGTAGGTGCATTTGCACTTATATGGACATTGGCTTATTTTGTGGGACTTATAGGTGCATTTTCACAGCTTAAGAGCCTTGAAGGTGCGATAATAATTGGCATTGGATATGTTGTATCCAGGGCAATCGGATGTCTGCTTGCAATTACACTTAAAAATGCCAAAAGAGAAGGAACTTTGTATACATTTTCCTCAAGGCAGAAAAAAGGTACTGTTGCGGCAATTTTATGGATTTTTATCATAATGGGTCTTGCATCAATGTTTATAGTAAATTACAAAATTGCAGTTCTGACAGCATTTGCATGCGGAATTTGGACAATATTATTCTGTAATATGTCGAAAAAGAATTTTGGCGGCATTACAGGAGATCTTGCCGGATACTTTATCCAGATGTGTGAACTTGTGATTGCTTTTGCAGTTATTCTGGGAGAAACTTTATGCAGTTATTTATAGGTGGTTCAAATCAGGAAAAATTGAATATTGTACTTGCAGATATACTAAAAAATGACAAAATAAATGAAGATTTAATCTTTGATTGTGCAAGTGATTATGCGGATTTTACTATTTATGCGGATGCGATGACAAAATGTAAGATTTTAAACCATTTTCATGTATTTATAAGGCGTTTTTATGGAAATTTTGATACGGAAAATGCAATAGAGGATTTTTTTAGTGACATATTAGAAAAGAATCCGGAGTTGATTATAATAGGAGATGAAATCGGATATGGAATCGTTCCGATTGACAAGGACGAAAGATTGTTTCGTGAAAATTACGGAAGGGTTATGTGCTGTCTTGCAAAAAAAGCCTGTAAGGTGACAAGGATAGTATGTGGCTTATCGCAGGTGATTAAGCAATGAGATACAGATTATTGGCTATTTTAACGGGATTTTTACTTGACTGTATTTTAGGGGATCCACATTGGCTTCCACATATCGTCCGTCTCATGGGAAACACAATTTCATGGCTTGAAAAAATACTTTATAATATCAGGAAGAAAAAACTAGCAGGCTTTTTGCTTGTTGCGGTAATGGCAGTGCTGTATGGAGTATGTCCGTTTGTTCTTTTGAATATGCTGTATTCAAAATACGCAATTGCTGCATTTGTGATTGAAAGTATACTTATATACCAGCTTATTGCACCGAAGAGTCTGTTTGTTGAGAGCATGAAGGTATACAGTAAAATGAAGTCCGGTGACATCGAAGGAGCACGGAGTGCTGTATCAATGATAGTCGGAAGGGATACAGGGGTGCTGTCAGGTGATGGAATCATTCGGGCGGCCGTTGAGACTGTAGCTGAGAATACTTCAGATGGAGTAATTGCGCCGATGCTTTTTATCGTAATCGGCGGAGCACCTTTGGGAATGCTTTATAAGGCAATCAATACAATGGATTCCATGGTTGGATATAAGAATGAAAAATATATTGATTTCGGTTTTTGTGCCGCAAAACTTGATGATATTGTAAACTGGTTTCCTGCAAGAATTTCTGCTCTTCTTATGATAGCATCAGCCGGATTATGTGGGCTTAATATTAAAGGTGCAATAAATATATTTCGGCGCGACAGATATAATCATGCAAGTCCGAACTCGGCACAGACGGAATCGGTTTGTGCAGGTGCACTTGATGTGAGACTTGCCGGAGATGCATATTATTTTGGTAAATTATATAAGAAGCCATATATTGGTGATGACATAAGGCCTGTTGAAGCTGAGGATATAAAAAGAGCTAATAAAATGATGTATGTTTCGACCGTTTTGGGTCTTTTGGTTATGCTGTCACTGCGATATGGTTTTGAAATGTTGTTTTAGAGGTATTTATATGTATAATCATGGCGGCGATGTTTATTCGCAAAATATAAAACTGGATTTTTCAATTAACATTAATCCGCTCGGAATGCCGGAGAGCGTAAAACAAGAGATTATAAATCATATCTCAGATTATGAAAAATATCCGGATTATGACTGCAGACTGCTAAGAGAAAAAATTGCCAATAAATACAGTATATTAAAAGATGATATAATATGCTCTAATGGCGCATCTGAGCTGATTTACAATGTTGTACGCTACCTTAAACCGGGCAGGGGAGTGATATTAGAACCGGCATTTTCTGAATATCAAAAGGCACTGTTTGAGAACGGATGCGAAGTAGTACACCTGCCGGTTCAGAATAAAACAGAGCTGCTGGATGATGCAGTGATTGTAAAATGCCTATGTGAAGAGCTTGAAAAGGGCTGTGACATACTTTTTATATGTAATCCGATAAACCCTTCAGGACTTATGTTTAAACAAGATTTAATAATTGAAATTCTTGATAAATGCGCGCAATACAACACATTTGTTGTATTGGATGAATGCTTCCTGGATTTTACGGGAGAGAAAACTATGTCAGGATATTTAAGAAGATATCCGAATGTTTTTATCTTAAATGCTTTTACTAAGATTTACGCCATGGCAGGGATACGGCTGGGCTTTGGAATGTGCAGCGACCGGCAGTTTATGGAGCGTCTTCGTGATATCGGACCGTACTGGAATGTTTCTGCAGTTGCACAGGCTGCAGGTGTAAGGGCACTGGATGAAAATGAATACGTAGAAAAAACTGTAATATATGTAAAAAATGAGCTTAAATACTTGAAAAACGAACTAACTAAAACAGGATTTAATGTATCGGAAAGCTACGCAAATTATATACTTTTACAGTGGCAGGGAACTAAAGATATTGATTGGTATAGTGAACTTTTAAAAGAGGGAGTTCTTATTAGAAAATGCAGTGATTATTATGGGCTTGATGACAGTTTCTACAGGATTGCCGTAAAACGTCATGAAGATAATGAAACATTGATAAATATAATGAGGAAGATAAGTAATGGCTAAAGTTATAATGATTCAGGGAACAATGTCAAATGTCGGAAAAAGTCTGATTACAGCCGGACTTTGCAGGGTTTTGAGGCAGGACGGTTTGTCGGTATGTCCTTTTAAATCACAGAATATGGCACTTAATTCTTATATAACAAAGGATGGTCTTGAAATTGGCCGTGCCCAGGCAATGCAGGCCGAAGCCTGCGGCATAGAACCTTCAGTTTTCATGAATCCAATCCTTTTAAAGCCAACTTCGGATATGGGTTCACAGGTTATAGTCAATGGAAGACCTATAGGCAATATGCCTGCAAAAGAGTATTTTGCTTATAAAAAGAGATTAATTCCTGATATAATGTCAGCATATAACAGGCTTTTGGAGCAATTTGATTTCATTATAGTTGAGGGTGCAGGAAGTCCTGCAGAAATCAATCTGAAAGCTGATGATATTGTTAACATGGGGCTGGCTAAAATGCTTGATGCACCTGTTTTACTTGTTGGTGATATTGACAGAGGCGGTGTATTTGCGCAATTGTATGGGACGCTTGAGCTTCTGGAGAAAGAAGAGAGAGACAGAGTAAAGGGTCTTATTATCAATAAATTCAGGGGTGATATTGACATTTTGAAGCCTGGAATTGATATGCTTGAGGATAAATGTCATATACCCGTTTTTGGAGTGATTCCTTATACCAATGCAGATATAGAAGAGGAGGACAGCCAGAGCACCCGCCTTCTTAAACATAATGGGAAAGGACGCATTGTAATAGATGTAATATTGCTTCCTAAAACATCTAATTATACCGATTTTGGACCGCTTGAGGCACGTGATGGTGTACAGGTAAACTATGTCAGGGATGTTTCTTCCATTGGAAACCCTGATATGGTAATAATTCCGGGAACTAAAAACACGATTGAGGATATGAAGTGGCTAAGGAGCAGCGGTATGCTTGGCGCGGTCATGAAATTACATAATAAAGGAATACTTATTATGGGAATCTGTGGTGGTTTTCAGATACTTGGAAATAATATTATTGATGAACAAAATGTCGAAGGGTGTGGAAGTGTCGAAGGTTTTGGTTTACTTCCGGTTACCACAATTTTCGGGAGTGAAAAGACCACGAAGCAGACTGCGGGAAATGTGGTGACAGCGATTCTTGATAATAAGTTAAAAGATAATATGGTATCAGGATATGAGATACATATGGGAGAAACTGTTTATGAGGATGGTGCCGAACCGTTTATTATTAAGGAGGATGGTTCGTGGGACGGATGTACTATTGAAAATGTAATCGGAACATATTTTCATGGTATTTTTGAGAGTGACAGCTTCACGGATTCTGTTTTAGAGTATATCAGTAACAAAAAAGGTGTTAATTTTGATACAGAATATGTAAATTATAATGAATATAAACAAAGACAGTATGATATGCTGGCTGATATGGTCAGAAGCGGGCTTGACATGTCGAAAATTTATGAATTATTGAGATAAAAGGGAGGTACTATGTTATCTTTAGTAGTCAATGTATAGTAAGTTAAATAATAAATATATCCTAAT
>JBJEOB010000116.1:0-1993 GCA_051880495.1 Lachnospiraceae bacterium | reverse complement strand
TGATTGTACAATAGACAACTATTTATCTTTACCGGAAGGAAATACATATCCAACAATAGAGGAACTATTGACACATACTTTAGGCTATAAAGGATATTATTTAGAAAGTCCTATGGTTTCTAACTTTTTTAATGGTAGAAATGATTTTTATGGTGTTACAAAAGAAATGGTTTCTGACAAAGCAGGAAACTTGAATATGAATAAAGCAAGTTATGATTTTGTATATTCTAATTATGGTTATGCAGTATTAGGACTTGTTCTTGAGTCAGTATATGAAACGGAATATACAAGCTTGTTAAATGATTTTGCACAAAATGAATTATGTTTAACCTCAACACAGATTTCTGATAAAAGCGGAGACCTTGGAAAGTATTGGGATTGGAAAGAAGGCGATGCATATTTGTCAGCGGGAGCTGTCACATCAAATATTGAGGATATGCTTTTATACGCACAGATGCAACTTGAAGATAATTCATATTTTTCAGATTGCCATAATAGCCTGAAAAGCATTAATGCATCAACCGAAATGTATAAAACCATGGGTATTCATATGGATGAGATAGGAATGTCTTGGGTTATTGATAGTAAGAATAACATCATATGGCATAATGGTGGTACAGGAAATTATAATAGCTATCTTGGTTTTAATCCCGAAACAGGCACAGCTGTTGTTGTGCTTTCAAATCTCGCCCCGAATTATAGAGTCCCAGCTACTGTATTAGGTGTAAAACTGTTATTAGAACTTGATAATGAGAAGTGAAACTTTCAGTTTTTTGGAACGATAACAAATTTTAAATTTATTGCTATATATGGGAGTTGAAGGAAATGATATTTACAATAGTGGTTGTCATAACTATTGTTTCTTTGATTGGATGCGTTTGCATAAAAAAACCTGTGGTAAGGATTGGACTTGGAATCATAGTTGCTTTGGGCTTAATGCTTACGGTTCTGATTGGTAGCTTCACCTATACGACAAGATATCGGGTTAATTCAGTTGACTCTTCCATCTCTCAAGATGGGAAGTATGAATTACTGTTTCAACAGATAGGAGACCCAAACTGGCCATTTGGATTTACACATGCAAGACTGGTTCTTAAAGATGAATTAGGAACGATTGCAAAGTATTCTTTTGATGTAAGAAATGATGGTGCTTCTGTTCATTCCGATTCATGGCAGGTTACCTGGAAGGAGGATAGCGTGGAGGCTGTGATTAGTGGGGAAGAGCAGAATGATGAACAGTACATTCTATATTTTGATGGAAAAACAGACTCTAATCAGTTGGAAACGAAGTATGGAAAGACTGATGAAGAACGTCGAAAAGAAAATCTTCAGAGACTTGAGGAAAGTCGGCAACAGCAGGGGGACGAAACTAAACCAGGAGTGGATTCTCAAACAACAGACGATCCTGTTTTAGATAATTGTGACGAGGAGCAGACCGATGAAGACGGCTATCCGCTTTCGGAAGAATACCAGGCATATAAAAGCGAATTATTGAGAATTGCTGGAGAGATAGCTCAAAACACGGATGCTGAGATCAAGTTCTATCTGTCTGCCAAAGGATGTCCTTATGCTGTGATTTTATCTGAAACAGAGGTTACTTCTGGAGAAAGAATCGAACAGCATCTGATTTTTAATGAGGCTTATGATGATTTGAGAAACGAGTATGTTCTTGAAGAATATCATTATGGAACGGACGGCGCACAATTATCTTCGCCGGTTATTCTGGATTTCTATCTGATTGATCGTCAATCACTGGAAGTTACAGATGAACAAATAAATACTTGGCACTGATTTGGACTGGTTGAATACATAATGCGTTATCACTTATAGCTGCAAATTTCAGTTTGTCGATTTGATGCTTGACAAGTAAATTATAATTAAGAAGAAAGAGATATTGACCTTGGCGCGTTGATATCTCTTTTTTTGTGAAAGGGAAGGCTACTCTGCAATCCTCCATAAAATGAAGAGTAGTCTAATCCAATACCCGGATGGA
>JBJEOB010000115.1:0-43360 GCA_051880495.1 Lachnospiraceae bacterium | reverse complement strand
ACCGGAAGAAGATAGGTAGTGGGTAAGGTCAATAAACACCTCGTCAATGGAGTAAACATGGATGTCCTCAGGAGCAATATACTTGAAGTAGATATTATAAATTCTTGTGCTATGTTCCATATAATGAGCCATTCTCGGAACCGCAGTAATATAGGACAGCTCCAATTCAGGATGAGCAGCAATCTCTATTGCATTACTTGATGTTCCGGTAAACTTATGTCCCGACGCATTTTTCAAACGCTCTGCATTTGCTTTAAACTGCTTCAAACAGTCTGGCACGTCCTGAAATACCATAGGATTTCAGGACGTGTGTTTTTTGCAAGCCTTTTTATTTTACAATAAACAGACGTGCTAGACTGCAAGGCAGATTGTTTTTTCTGTTCGGAAACATCTGCCACAAGCAAATTTGTGGTCATGGGGTCAAGCCCACGCTCGATTCATTCTACGGAAGCATAGAAGGACTTGAAATCTATGCAGAGAAATAATCTATTGTCCATAGTCCCAAGCCCTCCATTCTATGATTTAATGTTTTTTTGGATTTTCCCTTAGTCAATTCATAACTCAGTGAAAGTAAGTCATTTATTGTTTCGTCCGTTTCTGAGCGCGTTTGAAAAAACTTATAAATTGTTCATTTTAACCAAATCATTATTGTGGCGATACACAGGATCTCGAGATAGGTACATGCAAGTTTGTCATAACGGGTCGCTATACGCCGATAAGACTTCAATTTTAAAAATAGTTTCTCTACAAGATGACGTTTCTTTATAAAGCCACCAGTCACAATGACGCTCAAATTTTGCACTTTTTCGAGACAGAATCGTAGGTTCGCCTCCACGGTCATAAATGTAGTCAATCAACTGATCGTTATCATATCCACGATCGGCAAGAATCTGGCTGCTTTCTGGTATTTTGATATGCTCCAACAATGGGATTGCATATACAATATCATTACGCTGACCTTCGCTGATCATTAGTTGTACCGGATTGCCATAAGCATCTACAACTGCGTATATTTTAGCGCTTGCTCCTCCTCGGCTGTGTCCGATTTCGGTTGGAGACCCCTTTTTTTGCACCTGCACTGTGCTGATGTGCCTGAACAATGGAACCATCTAAAGAAAGCTATGATAAATCAACATCCATGCATTGAGAATTGTGCGGTTATCCTTTCTGGGACGACCTCGTTTGCCGGTGTTTTCCGGAGGAAGTAAATCAACAACACGGCTCCATTCGCTATCGGTTATTTCATATCGTCTCAACATAGTGTTTGCCCCCTTTTTCTTTATTTTACCATGAAAAAGGGGGCAAACACTATGTTTTGTGCATATTTTATTTTTCAAACACGCTCTAGTTCTCCTCTTGGTAATTAACAGATTCCCCATAGGTAAGGTACAACTTACATTAGAAACAAATTGTATATTACAAACAATGAAAGTCTATAGTGTCAATTCCTCATAGGTAAGGTACAACACTCTACGTTTAAAGATGCCCAAGATGCAACATTGCATAATAAGTGTCAATTCCTCATAGGTAAGGTACAACAGCAGTATTTCTGCTGTCTTTTCTCATATAATACCCCCTTTCCGCCCAGTTTTCAACCATTTTTCCAAAAAAAGTCGGTCAACCTCTTTCTCGTCATACCTCGCAAACCCCTATTTTAAGGCTTTTCTGGATTTTACACAAATGTGTCCGAGGTTGACCGACTTTTTCTTCTTCCAGATATCGTTTTTCATCGGTTTTTTCCCATTTTACTGGATAAATCATCCAGCACTAATGAATACGTTCTTCCAAAAATCTTTAATTTAAAGCATTTGCAGAGGTTTCTGGATTCAATGAAGGTTGACCGACTTTTTTAGTAATACTTGTACGGTTTGTATTTCTCGCCATTCATAATCTCATTCTTGAAATTCTGAACTTCTAACTGTAACAAATTCCGGTATGTATATCGTTTCCCTTTTAGAACCAATGTCTCCTTTAGCTTCTTCTCATACATTTCAAGAAAAATTGCTTTCCCTGTTCTTGTTAAGAATGTTCCTTCCCCCGCTGCTCAAAATGCTGGATACCAATCATTTTTCGATTCTGCAGTGAAAAAATCACCCTGTCTGTAATAATCGGCTTGAAAATATCTGCAAAGTCCAGGTTCAGACTATAATTCCTTCTATTAGTCAAATGTACCATCCCTATAGCCGGGTTTAACCCTTTTGTCCATATGATATTTAAAAATTCATTGTATAATAATGCATTTCCAAAACTGATGTATGCATTGATTGCATCTTTGGGAGGATGTTTTGTTCGAATGGTAAACTGAAAATCTTTCTCTTTTATGATCTGTGAAAACATGTGATAATAAATCTGCCGTGCCTGTGCTTCAACCAGCATAAGCTGATTGACCGTTGACGCATTGTTTTCCTTTACAATCAATTCACTGATTTGTCTGACAGCCAAACCATAAACACCGTTTTCATGTTTTTCGTAGTACCTGAGATTGGATCTTATATTATGAAGACTGGCGATTTCCATTCTCCGTGCAATAGCTAATCTCTTTACTCCATCAAGATATGTCTCGCACTGTTTTAATAAGATATTTCCCGTTCCACAAGTTTTTTCTGGAATAAAACAGCCACTCAACCGTCCATACCGGTCAAAAAAAAGCAACCTTGATCTTTTTATTACTCATCTGGCATAATACATTGGCAGCTAATGTGACATTGCTGTATATATTAATCTGATTAGTCACCTCAACGGGAATGATATGTTTTTTCTCTTCATTTTCAAAAAGTATGGAATAATCCTCCCGATTTATGATTCCATCAGTAACAATATGATATCTTCCATCAATCATTTCCATCTGACTGTAATGCCATTTATGATAACATTTCCGCTCACGATAAATATGTTTCCGCAGTTCTGCCTTTTTTCCACTCCGAATGATATCATACCCAAGTATAACTTTTTCTCCAGCTCGATGAACCCCTCTCTTCGATTGATTAATCTCCAGACTGAACTGCTCTATAAGAACTGTACTCATCTGATGATATAGCTGTACTGCATGGTCAAAGGTATCTGAAAATAAATAGATATTATCTGCAAATCGTATCCAGTGACACTTGGACTCCTCCATATAACAGTCAAGATCATTCAGATATATGTTACTTAATATGGGACTGATTGCACTTCCTGTGAGGATTCCCTTTGTTTTTTGAATAATCCGTCCGTCTCTTGAGATTGAACAATAAAGATACTTCTGTATTAGCAACATAATACAATCATCCGCAAAATACGTATTCAATTTCTTTATCAACAAGGGCAAACTGATCGTATTAAAAAAATTCCTGATATCTATCTCTACTATGTACTCATTGCCTTTCTCAAGAAATTCCTTTATCTGTACAGTTGCACCCAATAGACCTTTCCCTGACTGATATGCATAACTATGAGATAAAAACTGAGGTTCTATATACTATTTCATTTTTTGTGCTAACAATCGTAAAATGAACCGGTCGATTGAGTTAATACATGAAATGTTCCTTTTCTTTCCTCGCTTATTCAAATATTCTTTTATCTGTACTACTCCTGGCCTGTAATCACCAAGCTTTATCTTCTGACAAATATCTTCTCCGTTTATCTGCCAATAATCTTCTAATTCAGATAACAGCATTCCGTCCGGTCCATATCCATCCCGTTTTGTTTTCAAGTGCTCAAAGGCACTTTTCTGGTTACCTTGTGAAAATACTTCATCAATCGTAAACATGATTCACCTCAAATAATATTTGAAAGCGGCTGAACCAATCCCAACTGTTCTTTACAAGCATATTTTACGGAATCCAACCGATAAATGATTATGGAATCAAACTGCGGAGAGATCAGCAAGGATAACTCTTTTTTCAGATTGTTCAGTTTTAACTCAGAAATATTTCCCTCAAATACGGAACGTTGAATATGATTCAGATATCTCTTACAAACTTTATGCACTTTAGATACACGCTTCTGCCGGACATCATAGGTTAGTATTACATACATCTGGTCGGTTCTCCTCTTGGTATTTAACAGATTCCCCATAGGGGGTACAACGTAAATTGCATGGATGTCATAGCAGAATTAATTAATGTGTGTCAATTCCTCATAGGTAAGGTACAACTCTTATTGATGCAATGTAACCAGAAACAGAGTAGAGTGTCAATTCCTCATAGATAAGGTACAACATTATATTCATTCTCCTCGAGCAGCGCTGAACCGGTAGTGTCAATTCCTCATAGGTAAGGTACAACAGCACTCAATTGATGAATATGAGTTTTTAAAAATTGTGTCAATTCCTCATAGGTAAGGTACAACGATAGGTATATCATGCTTAACATGGTAACAGGAGAAACAAGAGTGTCAATTCCTCATAGGTAAGGTACAACCTCAGAAACATGGAAAACAATTCAACGAAATTTTGCTTTGTATCGTGTCAATTCCTCATAGGTAAGGTACAACCGTAGCACTGAACACTGTTTCGTGTTACTTTAAACTGAAAGTGTCAATTCCTCATAGGTAAGGTACAACTGCTACGAATAGACTTTGTGCACGAACTTTTGAATGTGTCAATTCCTCATAGGTAAGGTACAACTACAGCATTACGGAGAATGAGAAACAACGGCATCGGCAAGTGTCAATTCCTCATAGGTAAGGTACAACACTAAAATGAGAAAGGCTATATGTAAAATGAAAATGTGTCAATTCCTCATAGGTAAGGTACAACAGCAGTATTTCTGCTGTCTTTTCTCATATAATACCCCTTTTCCACTCAGTTTTCAATCATTTTTCCAAAAAAAGTCGGTCAACCTCTTTTTCGTCATACATCACAAACCCCTATTTTAAGGCTTTTCTGGATTTTACGCAAATGTGTCCGAGGTTGACCGACTTTTTCTTCTTCCAGGTATCGTTTTTCATCGGTTTTTGCATTTTTTTCAGGACAAATCATCCAACACTAATGAATACCTTCTTCCAAAAAGCCTTGTTTTAAAGCATTTGCAGAGGTTTCTGGATTCAATGGAGGTTGACCGACTTTTTTGTTCCACTTAATTTCCGGCCACAACAATAATTGAAAAATTACGAACCCCTGTGAGTTTTTCCCACCGAGTCCGGCCTGATATAAGAAATTAAGGTACTTTCGTTTTGCCTGATATCCGGTAACTTCCATACCACCCGTATATATAACTCTGTTTATAATGTGTAACAAATTTATCTTTTGCTGTGATACGGTTCGGTTCAAGAGTAATTTCAGATGCAGGCATCACAACATAATAGGCGTAGTATTTACGCCAAAAGTTATCATTGACCTTTTCGCAAAGCATATCATCATCTAAGGTAAAATAATAAGTGTTCCCACTGTCGTCATCCGTTGAGTACATAGTGATTGGTGTTTTCATCTAGATCATAAGTTCCGTCTCTTTAATCGTATAATCCCTCAATTCTGCTTCAATATCCTGACAATGGATATCTCCAAACCAGATTCCCTGTTCCTGAAAATCATGTGAGATTAACTGGATCTCACGGTTCTCAGGGATTAGGATCTCACGAACAGAGAGCATGCCTGACATAGATGTTCTCTATCAGAACAGAGCCGGAACGTATTTGGGTTATTTCTTAACTTTGAGTATGTTGCCAACTTTTAGTCTGGTGATATGCCTTAACAGGGCCTATAGAAAATAATGTTTGTAAAAGTTTCCTTTTTCTCAACAAACACATGAATAACAATATTCAATAAAGGACAACAGGGTCTATGCAAGAAAAAAGTGTTCCCAGACCCTGTCCAGTTTAGCTTTCAGGGTCTGGGAACACTTTTTTCTTATATGGACCCTTTCTCAGTTGAAAAATGCCTTGAAAATCTCTAAAAAAGCAAGTTTATTAAGGAAAAATGGAACGTGTACTATAAAAAATCTGTATAGACCCCACATAGACATTTCGCCGGATTACAGATTGACAAAACACCCCAAGTTGAGAAAGAACCCGTTTTTGCCAGACTGGCCAGAGTATTTCCATAAATCTCCCTTGTAATACACACTGGAGAAAGCATGACTTCCGCTTTCGTTCCGGGCAGATTATCATAATATCTTGAAAAATATCTTTCTCTACCAAATAAACAAACAGAATATCTTTCTCTATTAGTTAATTACTCCCAACAATAATATTTTTTACCATACAGAATATCGCAATAACCTGTTACTATTTCAGAAAAAAGAGCTGAACGACCAAGGTGCTCTGCACTCATCATTCAGCTCTTTGATGACAATGTTGGAATTGCGTTATTATTCGCTTAAACATTGTTAATTTAGCAGTTCGTAAATTTATCTTTGTGCCTGAATTTCAAAACTTTCCACTGGCCATTCAGTACTCATTCTCCACTTATAATATGTATATATTAATGAATTTTCCGCAGATAAGATCCAACAATCTATCAACTCTGGATTTTGGATGAACCTGAAATGGTGTCAATTCCTCATAGGTAAGGTACAACGGTTATCCATTTTTGAAACTTATAAACATGTATAATGTGTCAATTCCTCATAGGTAAGGTACAACAGCAGTATTTCTGCTGTCTTTTCTCATATAATACCCCTTTTCCGCCCAGTTTTCAACCGTTTTTTCCAAAAAAGTCGGTCAACCTCTTTTTCGTCCTACCTCACCAACCCCATATTTTAAGGCTTTTCTGAATTTTATACAAATGTGTCCGAGGTTGACCGACTTTTTCTTCTTACAGGTATCGTTTTTCATCGGCTTTTGCATATTTTTCAGGATAAATCCTCCAGCACTAATAAATACCTTATTCCCAAAAGCCTTATTTTAAAGCATTTACAGAGGTTTCTGGATTCAAAGAAGGTTGACCGACTTTTTCGTTCCACTTAATTTCCGGCCACTACAATAATTGAAACATTCCGAACCCCTGTGAGTTTTTCCCGCCGAGTCCGACCTGATATAAGAAATCCAGGTACTTTCGTTTGCCTGATATCCGGTAACTTCCATACCACCCGGTTATATAACTCTGTTTATAACGTGTAACAAATTTATCCTTTGCTGTGATACGGATCGGTTCAAGAGTAATTCCAGATGCAGGCATAATACCATAATAGGCGTAGTATTTATGCCAAAAGTTATCGTTGACCTTTTCGCAAAACATATCATCATCCGGGGTATAATAATAAGTGCTGCCACTGTTGTCATCCGTTGAGTACACAGTGATCGGTGTTTTCATCCGGATCATAAGTTCTGTCTCTTTAATCGATGGATTGCTCTTAATTCTTCCATTGCCTCTCCTCCATAATCAATTCACCATTCTATCAATTTCACGAGAATAAACAGCTAATTTCTTTTTATCCTCTTCAGTTGGCTCTTCTTCTAAGATAGAACTCATCTTGCCATACAGATAATGAAGTTCATCTGCATCACAGAGATAACTCAGCCAAGATCCTTCTGCGGGTACATCCTGACAGAATTTTTGTAGATTATTGTAGGCATCTGAAAACTCTGTCCCTGTATAAGTAATTTCAGCCAGTACCTCTTCGCTCATATCAGGCTCATATAATGAAACACAAAAATCTTCAATATCTTCTTCAGAATATTCTCGAACTTCAGGCAACGTCTTCGTCAAAAGTTCATACACATATTCATTTGGACTATATTTCTTAAAGTATACCGAATTGTTGCCACCAAGAAACTTAACCGCAAATGCACCAACAGCTCGCGAACGCGACTGACCTGCATAACAATGAATCAGCAACGTATCAACATCTTTATGTTTTCTAATAAAGCGAATAATTTGCTTCGCCATCTCCTCAGTAAATATCTGCGCCCCGTCTACAGGACGGATAATGTCATCAAATATCAATGTAAGAACAGCTTTGCAATACTGATTCTCAGAAAAGATAATTCCAAACCCATCCGTGTGTGAATCCTGAATAGAGATCACTGCATAAGTATCAGATTTCTCAACCATCTCTTCCATACCCGCAGGATAATAATGGGACATAACATATTCAAAAGCATCGAATACAGATTCAACTAATACTCTCTTCATCTTCTTTTACCCCTTTTCAACTTTGTATCCAACAATTAAATCATTAATTCATTCAATCCTGCAATTTTTCATACACCACTGAGTTCCCAACTTTTTTTGTCCAACTTTAGGGAACTCAACAACCAAATGCATTTCATTCGAAGTCACTTTATCTCCTTCACTAATAGATGTATTTGCATTTTCTTTCTGCTGCCTTCGCTTGACAGTTCAGGCTTTTGTTTGGGTTAAATTCAATATCTGTTAATGCATCATACTGAAGAACTATCTGGGCTAAATCCTCATTTTCTAACAAAGCGTTCAAATATATGTAATCATAAAAGGCCGTCCACGGTTCTAGTGGAAATTCATTACCCTCAAAAGAAAAGCAAACCAATCCTATACAGCCCTATCACCCAAACAACAAAATACACTTTATCAGTATATCACAGCCAGTCCACATCTTCAATTTCAAATCGATTATTTCAATCTTCTACAAAAGCGAATTTCGTTTTTAAATTTCCCCTTGAAAGCACAAAATAAAGTGAACCCATTTGGAAAGTACCTGTAATGATATCGGTACTTTCCGGGTAAAACGACAGTTCTACTGAACAGATAGCCCCGCTGAAAAAGAGCATTTACAGTCTTTACCAGTTATTCACAATCATGAAAGCAGCCAACTACCCCAACTACCGTTATCTGGAATTTGTCTCATCGTTTGATGACCACAGCAATGGAAACAGTAATCTTACAAAAATAACCAGCCCGATTAAGGAAAGTGAACGTTCCTACCGTGGTTTCAATTTCTTTTCAGAACGTGATATCCAGGTATTGGAAGTAATCAGCCGGAGCGAATACATGACATTTGGTATGCAGGGAAAAGATATCCGCCAGCACTGGGCGATATCAGTTCATCTGCCATGTCCAGAATCTTCAAGCGGCTCCGTCTCTATGGGATCATTGAACGGGTGAAAGAAACTTACAAAACAACATCTTACGGCAAAGAAGTTATTGCAGCTGGACTTACAATCAGAAATCTTGTGATTATATCAGCATTGGCATGGGTATTTTTTCTACGCAGAAATTTTGCCATTTTACGCTAAAAATCATTTATAAGTGGCCTAATATACTTGTTCATTTTCGTACCGACATGTTTCATCCCAGCACCATTTCAAATCGTCAGCATATACATTACGATATGGGCCGGCAATACAGTTACCGTCAGGATCCAGTAAATATTCTCTTTCTGGTATAGCATCCACTGAATACTGTTCAAGATACGATCCGATAACCAGTCCATCATCTTGTCCTGAATCACCTTTTAAATACGCATTGATTCTTGAATAATAATCCTCAACAGCATCCTCTGCATATGTACGAGCATCCTTCTCACACTGCTGCGAATAATATGAACAGAAGTCTTCATACCCATCCACATAAGTACCAAACTCATCAACATAATGAACAGTATTTCTATAAACACGGAGTTTCCGGACCTCTTCAGAGGCTTCATTATAAGCATCAACTAATCTATGCTGATAACTATGGTAGGCCTCATGGCAACACGAGTTCAAAACCTCATCCACAGGAGCGTTTTCCAAGTTTTCAAGATTGATATAGATTGTATGAGAGGCATCTGAATAACAGGCAAGCGTATATTCCGGCAAATTGGCAGCACCTACGTTCAACTCATTAGAGATTCCCAGATAATGTGCCTCGATATTTGCCACACACTGCAGTACATTTAGTTTTTCGTTCGTGCTAAGTGAACACCACTCTTCTTCTTGTAATTTTATAACCGTATCAATATTATTGGAAATTGTATTTTCTTCTGCTCCAGCTCCGATATTTGCTTCGACACTAGACTTAAAAAGCGTCACCCCAAATGCACCTTGTAACAGAAGTGGCATCATAATCACAGCCATCGCAACAGAGAAAATGATCCCTGTCGTAGAAGCGCATCTTTGAATTCTTTTCACAATAACGCGTTTTAAACTTTTTCTTCGATTAATTCTGCGCGTCATCACAAGAATTCCAAACAGTAAAGATATTACTGTCGAAATCAAAAGTACGATTGCGATTCTGTTCTGAAGTGTTCTCCAATATGCTCCAATAGTATAGATACCATAAGGAAACAGTAATGATACGAAGACACTCCAGCCAGTCCTTTTCTTTCTAAAGAAACATACAGAACAGACTACTATCGAAGCAAGCATCATGCTCCAAAGAACAAACCTGGATGTTTCATATGTCAAGTTTGGAAGACAACGGAAAAGAATATTCTTATACCAGATCATGCTGATCAGACCCCAAAATATACTTTCTACAACATATTCAATTTTTCCCATAGTACTTCTGTCCCTCATATATAACCTCACTTTCTCTGCGAGAGCGGTCTCGGAAACCAACCAGGAATACCACTGATTTCTCGCTAACACGAAAACTACTTTTGATTCTTCCGAAAGAGCCCGGCTCCAATCTGAGCTTGCCTGCGCAAGGCAAAAACTCTGCCTTTTGGACACTGATGCTGCCATGCGCTTTCTTCAAATTGTAATTTCAACAATCCAGTACTCTTATTCATTTCACTTATCTTTCCCTTCTCCCAATAAATAAGAATTCTGTAACCTTCAGCTTCTATAAATTAAATCAGCGGAAATCTTTTCTTAATTAATTCTATACGAAAAAAAATCCTCCCAAACTGATATTTGTTTTAATAACAGTTTAAGAGAATTTATAACTCATTCAAATTTACATATTCAATTATAATGTATGCTGTAGTTACTTACACAAACATGCATGGAGTAAGGGCTGTTGACCGTATTGTGGAATTATGTGAAAGCGACCTTACATTTATATGGGTTTCTTGCTCCACACTGGTAGATAAAATGGAGCCGTTCTTTCTGGATTTGATTCTGAATATAGGCATAGCCATCCTCAAAGGGCATTGTCTCCCCACAGCCAGTACATGCAATCAAATTCTTTGGTACTTAATGAAACATCCGTACTGACAACTTTGGTTCAATTTCAAATTTACTCATTTATAGCTACTAAGTTCTTCTGGCAAATCTGGCCCCATAATTGTTCCTTGTTCACATAACCGATCAGCTATGTAAGACAGCGCACTTTTATACTGTTTCAAAATATCTGATGCCATCTGATCGGCTTCTTGTAGAAGATCCATCACGGTTGTAACTCCAAGTTCGCCCATTGCTAAATCGTTTATCATACATCCAGCAATTTTCTTTGCCTCTGCAATATCTGAAGAACACCCTACAGAATGATCTCCTAATAATAACCGTTCAGCATTTCGACCGCCAAACAATACTACCAGCGTTCCTTTAAGAGAACTTTCTGTAAGATTATTTGAATCAGATTCAATAACTGCCTTTCCCATTGACGCAGCATCAGCATTAATGCTGATTTTCATTATTCTCTTATCTGGGAAAACGATATACGATACAATAGCATGTCCTGCCTCATGAATCGCAATCCTTCGCCTCATGGATTCAGTCTGTTCTTCATCGGTCCGCAATGATTGTTTATTCGATGATATCTTTATAAGATCCTTGATTTCCGGAATATCTTTCTCTGTAATATCATTGTATTCCTTTGAATAGCTTCTCTGTGCACGGTTATTGATTGTCATGTCAATAACCTTATCGACAAATCGACCATTTCCAAAGTCCTCCAACTCGGAGAAATATTCCATCAATTTCTTAACTTGTTCTAATGAAGATGCATTAGTTGAAAATCCATACTTTTTCATCTTCATATAGAACATTTCAGTTAACTCAACAGGGCTATAATCAGGAAAATGAAATGTAAACCCAATTCTTGAAGTTATTCCTGGATTAGCACTTTGAAAGACTTTCATTTCCTTCCTATATCCGGCAAAGATGACAATTAATCTATCTTTGTTGTTCTCCATTGCTGTAATCAGAGTAGCAATGGCTTCCATTCCGGGATCTTTAGAATCCTCTGGACGATATAACGAATATGCTTCATCAATAAATAGAACACCATTCATGGCTTTTTGAATCAGTTCACTTGTTTTGGGTGCGGTTTCTCCTACATACCTTCCAACCAAATCCTTTCTCTCGGCTACAATCAACTTATTTGTCTTTAAAATACCAATCTGATATAAACAGTCAGCAATTTTTCTGGCCACTGTAGTTTTTCCGGTGCCAGGATTTCCCGTAAACATCATATGCATATTTGGTGCTGGAATCGTAACTTTTTTCTCTTGAAGAAATTTGATATACTTTACACGTGCCTCAAAATTCTTTAATTCCTGCTTGATGCTAACCAGACCGATCATTTTATCCATATCAGCATTCAAAGCAACAGGCATACTCTGCTTTATATCTGCAGCAGTGATAATACGTTCTTTTCTCTCTTGTTCTAGCCAGATTACTTTAAGCTGCTGATAGATATTTGCAATTGTCCTTGCGTTTCCGAAATTTTCTTCCGTTTTTGCGAATGCAATTCGGTCAAGCATAATACCATGAGCTTCTTTTTCTAAAGACATACCTTCCTGAGCAGCAAGATTGATGAATATCTGAAGAAGTTCTTCGTTTGTATAATCTTCAAAAATGAACTTATATGGTACACGGCTTGCAATACCCGGATTGGATTTCATCATCTCTTCAATTTCATTCTGATATCCTGCAAAAATCACAGTCAATTCATCAGAACGGTTTTCCATATCCTGAATCAAAACCTCTAAACACTGCTTCTGATGAGATGTATTATCCGAAGTGCTAGATGTCAGGAAATAGGCTTCATCAATAAACAAGACACCACCAATTGCCTCTTCGATTTTTTCTCGCATAAGTTGGGCTGATTCATCTTTGTAAACACTAATAATATCAGTCGGAGCTACAACCACTACCTTGTTTCGCTTGATAAGCCCCATCGAATAAAGCAAATCTGCGGTAAGTCTTGCCACTGTAGTTTTTCCAGTACCTGGGTTACCTACGAATGCGAAATGAAGTCTTTGCTTATTAATAGCTAACGGATCCTGACTTAATTTATAAATATCTTTAAACTGCTTCTTCACTCCATGTAATCCAATTAGTTGATTTAATTGTTCAGATATTTCTTCAAATGATTTTGGTTTTCTATAAAAAGGTACATGATTGGCAGAAAGCTGTCCATCAGTCGGTGCAAGATAATAATTCACAAATATCCGGTTCAGAAGATCGTCAACAAATGCCGCATCTTTTAAATCTGCTTTCGGATATACCACATTAATATATTGTTCAATTGCTTCCTTAAAGTTATTCGTGACAACTAATTCTTCCGACCTTATTCCACAATAAACAGCTTTTACAATTTCTTCGACTGTCATGGATTTAATAAAAATCCGGTGTGCAAAGAATCGATAATACCATTCATCCTTTTCTTTAATGTAGTCGATAAATCCTTTCGGACCAACTGCCACAATTGTACAATCTGGCACATAAGAAGCCAATTTGGTAATCAAATTCCAGTTCAGATCTTTTTTCTGTTTTTCAAGCTGAAGACTACCTCGAATTACAGATGATACAATTCCAACAGAATCCTTCATGATTGGGCTACAGTCATGTATTCCAAGTAATGAACACTCTAGCGGATATTTTGATGGTGTTTTGTCCTCCATTTCAGATTCGGTTTTAATCAAAGATTTTTTGGATAGTACACCAAGTTTCTTTAACCCTGCTTCAATTTCTTTAAGGAACCGAACAGCTTCAGAATCATTATCACACTGAACCAAAAGGTTATATCTTAATGCCTTTTTATGCCCTTCTGCATATCGAAGTTTAAATCTGAAAAATTGTTCTACTTCCTTCAAATCATGTTCTGATAGGCTGAACTTCGTAAACTCATCAACAATATTTAAGATCTTTTTTTCAATAACTTGTTCCATGACACTTTTCAGACGCATCATTTCTTTTTGAAACTCAACCTGTTCTTCCTGTGGCGTTATTATTTTGCAATTTGTCTTGACCCAAGCCGACTGCAGTTTAACATTAGGAGCATTCGGGAATTGCACCTCGAGAAATTGATCAGAAGATATAACAATACCTTCGCCAAATCTTTTATGGATAATCTTATATCCTGGTTGTATCCCGGGCATACTTACCATCTCTTGTTTAATATCATTCTTTCTGGTATCCCGATCAGGCAAAATATGAGAATTGATTGCATTCTTTTCATCCTTTTTAGAATTAATCACACTCTCTTTCGAACACCAAACACCATATTGTCTCAATTTCGTCAATACTTCCATTAATCCATTAGGATGCAAACCTTTGATACTAGAAATCTCATCTATGGTTTTGTCCATAATATCGCCCAATGACAAAATTCCTGCTCGTCTTAAACAATTATGGGTACGAACCGACAGATCAATATCAGAAATGTCTATTTCTCTTGGATTAGTT
The DNA here is from genome assembly GCA_051880495.1 of Lachnospiraceae bacterium. Lineage (GTDB taxonomy): Bacteria > Bacillota > Clostridia > Lachnospirales > Lachnospiraceae > MGBC120314. The sequence continues at coordinate 28,906 of JBJEOB010000115.1, read as the reverse complement.
TCACTCTCATCAAGATCAGTAAGTTCTTCTGGCATCTCCTCTTCACCTATATAATCCTTGTCGTACACAGATTCCAATGCCCAGCGGGAACTCTCACCATATTTATAGCATATAGTAACGATAATTTGATCCGACGTATCAAAAATCTTAATTCTTAATTGTGTTCCGCTCCTGATGGTGCTAATCTCCTGATTTGAAAATGAGAAACTATATCGCTTCATCTCGTTAGCGTTTAGTTCAATAACTTTATCTTCTTCAGGATAATAAGTCAATGCTTCCCTCTTCCCATATTCCAAAACACATTCCTTTATAACTAGAATCAGAGGTGTGCCTTTTGAAAAAAATGAAACTTCAAAGTTTATCGTACTCTTATTGGAATATAGCAATCTTCCCAGTCTAAAATTATACTTAGAAAAAGATCTTGCAGCCATCTCTGATCTCTGCCCCCCTTCTGTTTTTACAACGAATCACTCCGTTAATCTTCGTATTCCTCACTATTAAAAATGATCGATAAATCCAAATCTTCCGATAGCGACTCATTCACTTCTTGAATTAATGAATCCGCACATATTTTTCAATAAATACTGTACAACAGTAGCATTTACACTATCTTTACAAAGAGAATACCTGATATCCATCCTGTTTTCAATCATTTTTTCAAAATAAGTCGGTCAACCTCTTTTTTATCAAACCCCACAAAGCCCAATTTTAAAGACTTTCTGTATTTTACTAAATTGTGTCCGAGATTGATCGACTTTTTTGATTCTTTAACTATTTGGCAGCTATAACAATTGAAACAATCCAAATTCCTGGTAGTTTTTTCCTCCCAGACCGACCTGATACAGGAAATCCAGGTATTTGCGTTTACCTGTTAATCGGTAGACTCCATATCAACCGGTAATGTAACTCTGCTTGTATTGCGTTCCGAATTTGTCTTTTTCTGTGATACGGATTGGTTCCAAAGTGATTTTAGATACTGTCTTCAAACGTATATCCTGTATCATGTACAAATTCCGATAGTTTTTAAGAGTGTGATAAAGCACCGGAGGAAGGCACCCGAAAATATAATATATACACCAAAAACACAAAGTCAATCATAAAAATGTTATTAAATATATAATCTCGGTCAAGTTTCTGTGCATTTTACGGATTATATTTCCTTTATGCCTGATACAATAACAACTCGCTACTCTTTAAGCTGAACTCGATATGGTCTTTCTGATTGTATTTTGACGATTGCCTGTCCCCTATCTAACGAAGCAAATTGCTCATCAGAAACCCAGGGAATCTCTTTCATCTCGATAATTGGAGAATCATATCTCGATAATGGTGCTGTAACCCTCTGTACCATATGATTACCATAAGCGGACTGAAGTATATTTCGTGTTGTCTCATCCATTCCCGGATTAAATGCTATAGTACAAGGAAAACCGCTTAGCATACTGCGAGTATCGTGTTCATTTCCATTTTCTGCGATCGCATATAAACTTTCAAAACTCTGTGTCGATAACACCAGCTGTGTATGTTTGTTTCCAACTTCACGACCCAATGTGGCAAGTTTCGCAAGAGGGAACTCTGTGACGCGGCTTTTATCCACTTCATCCAATACCATCAGCAAATCATCGGTAATCGTATTATCACTTCCAAGCATCATTGTAGTGATACGTTTTAAAAAATACTGTTCCATTATATAAGAGGCTTTATTTCCCTCCTCATGACAAATACAAAGACGATTGAATTCTCCTCCATGCATAAACTCCCAGATAGTATCATTCCCCTTTTGTCTAAATGTACCAGTTACAACTCTCACGATTTTATTTATAAAAATAAAAATATCTCGTCCTCTTTTAGTCAGGGTATATTTTTTCTTCTCCTGATAATCGTATTCGAAATGTATTTTCAAAAAAGAATGATTTCCGCGATAATTTGCAATAACATCAAGTATCTTTTCTGGTTGCTCATGTTCTAAAAAACCCCATGTTTTATCATTGCTGATATTTTCTTTCGTTGTATGCAGCAAAGCCAAAAAAAATCTGATCACACATTCTTCTGCCGTATCAACAAAATAAAGATTACTTCCCGCTGATTTACGAAATTCAGATGCTGCACAACTTGTAAATTCCTGAATACTATTAAACCAGCCTTTCTCTCCCGCCAACCTGAACTCTTTCATACTGTTCCACTTAAACAATTTATCATCTGGATATGTAGATGAATTGTGACATATAAACAGGCCATTCTTTATGAAGAATTTGTCAAAATCATGCATTTTTACTTGATAAACAAGTAAACGAAGGTTATCCTGTGCCTGAAGACGAAAATCAAGAATTTTCTTAACCCCTGTCGTTTTTCCTGTTCCGGTTGTCCCTGAAACAAAATAGTTTGTTTTCTCAACCGGAACACCTATAATCTCATATGTCGGTAAAATATATGCAGGAATCCCATCCTTTGTTGACCATTTGGGAATCTGATTTTTTTCACTATATCTTTCAAAATACATTTTAATCCCCCTGTTCTTCTCATAGAAATATACATCTACCAATTAAATCAAATACTTTTTAGTTTGTTTTTGTATCCTTGCAACTCTCTTATGTGTTGCTGGATGAGAAGCATACATAATTTCCCTGAGTGTTCTTGGAAAACCATTATCTGCTGCAAAACAATTCAAAAAGAAGGATAATTCTTCTCCCATATCTAATGTTTTTGCGACAAAATAATCAGCGCGGTACTCCATTCTGCGGCTTAAAGCCCCCAAAGCTGTCTGATATATCAGTAATACTAATCTCTGTAATCCAGAAAAAATACCTTTTATCACTCGTCCTAAAAAGCCTGTAAGATAAACAGATAAAAATCCCCCACATAACCCAACTAAACATAACATTATAAATATAAACCAGATCAATCCTAATCCCAAAAATCCCATCACACTTAATGCAAACAGTACAATTGTAATATCTAAAAAGAGAATTCTTTTTAAATAACTGTCCAATGCAAAACAATGACCACATTCATGCCCCATAACAGATGCAATACTAAACTCATCTGTTTCCAAAAGTCCTTTCGTAATACCAATGGACGATTTTCCATAAGCATAAGCTTGGATCTCTTCTCTTGGAATCAAATACAACCGAAATTCCTTTAAGTTTATGCCTCTTTGTTTACCTTGTTCACACAAGATCTGATAGGATATCTCTAACTTCTCTTTGTAGTATGGTTCGATATTTTTCAGTGGTATCGCCCCATCTTGTATAAGTCCTACATACTCGCCTAAATATGTCAAAATTGCAATCATAAAAGTAATGCCAATCGACCATTTAATGTCCAAAAACATATTGAAAAATATGTAATTAAGTATCAAAGCAACTGTTACTTTCATTACTCCATATAGTCTGTTCATATACTTCTCCTTCAAAATACAAATCATATCGTTGTCATTACTTTATGACCCATCACATCAATCACTACCTGATGCGGCATTAACATGGACAACAATTCTTTTTTATACAATGGTTGTTTCTGCGGAGCTAAAGTCTGATAACTTTCCGTCTTATTTCTTCCAAATAAAATATCATATGGAGAATTAGCCTTCCAACGTCTGTCATAAGTTTCATTGTAAGCATATTTTACAACTTCAATATCTCCTAACTCCTTTTCCAGCAACATGGCACTTGACATATTGTGTCTTCCATAAATTTTAACATCTGAACGATTTAAAATTTCCGTAAGGATTTGAGTCGGTGTTGTAAATATATCTTTTGAGAACACATTCAATGATATCTGAGATGATAATTCTGTCGTTAAATAATGAAGTTCCTCACGATTTCCAAATCCATTATCCATATACAGAACCATGCTTATATCATTTTTTTCTTCCATTCCAAACTTGAATAGTTGTAAAAGCATTTGACTCAGAGTTTGATCACGCCCCATTTTTCCTGTTTGCAAAATAATAGCATAATTTCCTCTTTCCTTTTTTTCTATTCCCAGATTATATGTATTTACAAACGGTATGAGTAATGGGAAAAAATTTTCCAGATCAGCAGCTGCCGCTGATAACTCACTATATTTTCCAAGAAGGAAATATAATTCATCATCCGTAATTTTTGCATCTTCAAGAAAAGTATTAAGTTTTTTCGCTACCGCCTCATATGAATAATACTCGGATGCAAGAATTTCCATTGTTATCTCACCATCTTTTCCTTCTATCATTTGAAGATGTCGAACAAAACTAAGATAGGAAACCATCTTCTGTTTTTCCTTTTCAGATATCTGAAATGTTGCTAATAACTCTCGAAACCTTGCCATATTCTCAATGGAAGAAATATCAAACGGATTATAAACATCCTTTCCAGCCAAACCATTTATCACCTTATAATTCACACCATTAAACATTTCTGAAATATTTTTTTTCTCTTTTGTGTTATCGATAACTAAGATGTTCTCACCATTTTGATATGCTCTTCCAATACTTTCTCGAAGAAATCTTTCATATGACAGGCTCTGACCAGACATAAGAACCTGAATCGGTCTTTTTAAACATTGTGTTGTATGTTCAATATACTCTAAATAATTCATACTCTATCTCCTCCTACGATTTAATATCTTCCAGAATATACATTTTATCCTCCTACTCGAGTCCATCATCTAAAGCTGAAAAATCACATTCATCCACTGACTCCGATACTTCCGCAATTTCTTCATTTGAAAGAATCATTCCATCATTATCTTCAAATGTCTGCATATCACTTATATTCATACTTTCCTGGTCGAGGACATTTGATATTTCAAATGTATCTCCATACACAACTTCTCCATTTATAATGGCAAAATCACAAACAGCTAAAATTTGATTACGACCGCCATTCAATTCTGTATCAATTTGAGCAAATAATTCCTGATCACGAGCAATTGTCTCAACACCCAGTTGCCCCATTTCTCTTGCTTTTACTTCACCCGGATGATAATAATATCCGTCCCAGTCCTCTGGAACTTCCGATAATCTATCAGCTAACCCAGCAATCTCCTCTGAAGTCATACCAGATCGAACTTCTGATAAAAACGAGGCTTCAAAATCCCTCAGATGACTATTCTCATGATATATCGTATCCTGCATTTCCTGCAAATTCTCTAAATTACTTAAGGCATTTGGGCTCAATAAATCTGAATTTAAAACTATCGTTGCCCCTTCTTGATAACCATATTCATTTGCAGGTAATTCTTGTGACAAAACCTCGGCCGGAATCATATTGTTTTGCATCGCAATCTTATCCGATACTGCCTGGAACTGTTCTAAGATTTCTTTTTCTGACATTCTGGAAACACCATCTGGATTTAAATTATGCTCTGCTAAAGTTCCTGCCTTAAGCGTTTCAAATTCTTCTCTTGTCATCTGTATACCTCCCTATCAAAACAGACATCTTATCAGAATATAAATACCAGTCATCACTAATATTATCGGCATTGCAGTAGCGATCATTGACTGAAATACTTCCAGTAAATCCATAGTAAATGCATTTGATCCCGTAATCATCTGAATAACTGTCAATACAACAGCCAGAAAAATTGTAATTTTCAACAATCCAGTACTCTTATTCATTTCACTTGTCCTTTCCTTCTTGCAATAAATAATAATTCTGTAACCTTCAACTTCTATAAATTAAATCAGCGGAAATCTTTTCTTTATTAACTCTATACGCAAAAAAATCCTCTCAAACTGATATTGGTTTCAATAGCAATTCAAGAGGATCTATATTAAACTAACTACAATAATTGAAACATCCCCAATCCCTGTGAGTTTTTTCCTCCAAGGCCAACCTGATACAGAAAATCCAGATATTTGCGTTTACCTGTTAAACGGTAGACTCCATACCAGCCGGTAATGTAACTCTGTTTGTATCGCGTCACGAATTTGTCTTTTTCTGTAATACGGATTGGTTCCAGAGTAATTTTAGATACAGGCATGACTCCATAGTAAGCATAATATTTTCGAAGGAAGTTATCATTGATTTTGCGAGCAAATATCTCATCATCCGGTGTGTAGTAATAAGTTCTTCCGCTTTCTTCATCTGTTGAATACACGGTAATCGGTGTCTTCATTTGGATTATAAGTTCCGATTCTTCGATGGTATAGTCTCTCAATTCTACCTCGATGTCCTGACAATGGATATTTCCGAACCAAATTCCCTTCTCCTGAAAGTTCTGTGCAAGCAACTGGATTATGCGATTTTCCGGACTTCGGATTTCAAGTGTCATATATTCACCAAATATAATTTTCTTCTGGTGAATATGATATCTGCCCTGTAAGTGGCTGAACTGGAACATCTTATACTGTCTGTCTCCGAAAGTATAACCGGTATCATGAACAAACTCTGACAACTCCGAAGCTTGGGACAACGCCCTGTACAGGATTGACTGCAGGATATGTTGATAATTAATCGGTAAGATAACCGGCTGTTCCGGTTTTATGTATAATAACAGCTGCATTTTATGTTAATCACACCTTTCATCCAGAGAAAATTGTTGTATTGTATTTCCATCTGGAAATTTCTTCTCACTATGAAAAACGACTTGTATTTGTTCTCCCCGTGAATAGGAATCCAATGCTTTTCCCGCTGCAAGAGAATAATGAATACTTCCTCGAACTCCATTGACCTCAATATTCAGAGATTTTCCCGACTTTGACAAGCCTTTTACTATAGCAGTATATATCTTATCCTTGATAAATCCAGTGGATGAACCTGCATTTTCTTTTTGTTCTTCTTTTATAAAAATCTTTTCGGTATGTAAAAGTCCTGGAGTCATTGGTTTCATATATTGTGCATAAGCCATCTGATAACGGCTGTTTGGCATACCTATTTCTTTTTTCTTACAGTGATCATAGCCTTTGTGATTATTTACAAACCACAGGAATCCTTCTTCTGTCTGTCCATTCTGAAGTCCTGGATAAGATATGTGTTCTCCTGAAACAGACTCAAAATCTGTAATTTTATGGAAATTCTCCTGTACTTCTTTATCAAATATCTCATATTCCTGCTTTCTTTCATAAGGTATCTCCTGATAAGAAATATCATTTCCCACTCTTATGATTTTTCGCAACAATATTTTATCAACAGAACATGCTATGCTTCCAAGTCCCAGCGGTTTGGCAGCACCTAATTTGTATCCATATTTTTTATCTTTCAATTCTTTGTGGACTTCATCACCACTCTCCAAAATCCAGATAAGCTGCTGCAGTTCTTTTTCTGTAATCCGGTCAAAGTAAAGAGAACCACGAAAAACAACCCCCGAAGTAACGGGCCGTATTGTCTTATTCTGATTTGTTTTTTCTACATTTTCAGGCAATTTCATATTCATTTGATGCCAGTAGAATTTTCTTCCTGCCAGATTTGGTGTACAGGGATATAAGTTCCCATCACAATCAACATAATAATCATATGTCCAGAACCAGGCCTTTGCATCTGGTCTTTCTACATAAAACTCCATATTGTTAAGTTTAGGAGTAGACAGTGGAGCAATCGTTACCACCGGGTCATAAAGTTTTTCTGTAGGTTCCTGTGATGTGCACTCTAAATCACTGAAACGGAGTCTGGATGATACTGCCATTCCTTTTCTCACGGTTCCAAACAATGCACATGCCTGGCAAAGATGTTCTTGCTCTGAACATGGTTTGAAAGTTTTTGCCAGTTCTTCCAGTGTATTTCCATAAATTTCCCTCGTAATGCATGCAGGAGAAAGCATCATTTCTGACTTCGCTCCGGGCAGAATATCATAATAAACAGGGAAAAAATCATTCCCCTCACCCCGTTGGAAATCCTGAAATCTCTCTGTATATTCACTATACAGATGTTCTTTATTTTTTTTATATTCATTCAGTACAGTCAAAAGGGGGGTTATAGAAATATCCATCAAAAAAGCATCTTCCTGATCTAAACAATGGAATATATGACAGCAGTGTTTCTGTGCAGGCGGTCGTCCAACATTGGGATTTCCTTTACATTTCACCTGAGGTCCGTTTTCACCTTTTATCAAATACCCTTCCAGTTCCCGGTGATTATCCGTCATACTAACCCTTCGGGCAAGAGGCTTGAATTTTGCACCGCGTTTCGTCTCTCTGTCAAAGTATACCAGTGAGCCTTCCGGAATATTTTCCTGAATATAGCATTCCCGATTATAATATTCTCCTTTCCAATACAGTTCATCCGTCGGATCATTTTTTCCTTTTGTCCTCCACAAAAAGTCCTCCGCTTTATATAAATCATACGAACCATTTGGATTTCTTCTAATCAATCCTGGCTTGAAATTTTGATTTGTTCTTTTGCTGAGAACAGTTTTTTCATCCAGACCAGACATACAGGACTCCGTAAGTATTTCATAATAACTTCTGAACATACCCCTGATCTCGCTTCCGGGAATTACAGGACGACAGACAGGCTTTTTTCTGGATTCCGTCAAACAAGACAGGTCTTCATAAGCGAAAAACTCATACGATTTGTGTTCTTTATTCTTTTCTTCTGATATTTCCTCAGAGAGGACAAGGGCTTTGTCACAGCTGGTATTAGGTATGAACAGCGGTGTTCTGGTAAGTACAGAATATTGGATTACTCCAGACAACAACGCTTCATTTCTTTCTGTCCTTTCTTTTTTCTTATTTGTAAGAGGAATAAAATTGTAGGGATTCACAAACGTATATTTGGACATTTTTCCTCCTTCCCGGACACTTCTGATGGTTCCAACATAACCAGACGATAATTATCAATGTGTCCCATAACGTCAATTTCAGAATCGTCACCATAACAGATATGGTTGAGTATCATAAGTTTTCTCATTTCCCATGGTTTTTCCAGAAGAACAATCTCTTTGTATACATTTTCATCCTCTGGAAAATCTGCTATTGTTTCAATTTTTTTATCGTCAAATCTTGGACTACATGATTCTAAGCATCTGTATTCTTTTTTCTCATCAAAAAGATGGACTTCCAGCAGCTCCATTTCTTTCAACCGTTCTTTCACAATCACCCAGGAATCATAAGGTTCAAATATCACCTCCTGACGGGCATATACCAGCATCCATCCTTTTTCAGGTGCTTCATCTATTCGAGTACAATTTAAGATATTCATGCGTTTCCCCCTTGCTCTATTGTATCCATAACCCGGCAAAGTTCTTTCATGTATTGTTTTTCATCCACAGGCTCACTGTATTTTATATCTCCATCTCCAACAAAAATCCCTCGTCCAACTGCGGTCTGACCTCCAATTGCAAGGTAGCCATTTTGAATGTCCTTAACGATCAGACATAAAAGTGCTGTAAGAGCCATCCAATCTTCTTTCTTTTCAATATACAGTTCCAATTCTGTATATCCATTAAAACATGCAATCTCCGAATATAATGCTCCATTTACTGTAGATGCATCAAACCGGTTGATGCGATTTCGGATGATTGGCATGTTTACATACTTTCCATCTTTAGTATCTGTAATCTTACTCTCTCCAACTGTTACTATAGATTTATGGGCTTTCTCCTTTTTTATGGTATTTATTTTGCTTTTATCCAAAACATAACCGAACCATTTATCCAGAAGAACTTCTCTTTCGTGACATCCCAATTCTGCCAGTATACATTCTGCTGATGCACGAATTGCTCCATTCCAGCTTGAGCCTGGAATTACTGGAACTCCATTGCAGGTAATATGTTCGTAATCTGCTTTTGCAGGCTGTGCAGAATATTTCCGGATACTGATCCCTCCTTTCTGTCTAAGAGGAACCGTTATTTTTAAGTATCTGCCCACAGTATCAGGTAGAGTATGAAGATATTCTTTTACACTGATCTTTTTATAAAAACTGAGATTTTCCGGGTTTGTCAGAAAGTTCGTCCATTCTATCCTTGTTTTTTCTGTAAAAACCTGTTCATAAATTTCTGTCAGACATATTTTTCCGAAACCTCTTGTTTTTTTTGCTCCAAAGCGTATCTCTCCCTTTTGAATCCCCGATGCAAGTTTGTGAAGGCAATCATAAAAATCTTGTTCTCTGTCTTCTTCCCTTATGACACATTCTATACAAAGATTTCCACAAGCTCCAGTTTCCAATATTTCCATGTCGTATTTTTTTTCTTTCAGGACTATCTTATCTTCATCCAGACAAATTCCATCTCTCACAGAAAGCTTTGTATCTTCACCAAAATAAATATCTGATAGAAAAACTTTGCTCATAAAACCATGATCTCCTGACGAGTATCCAAAGATTCCCGCTTCATCCTTTTTCTGTTCCAGGTAACTTCTGAAGGATCCTGCTACAGAAGTTCCAGGGATAAAAAGAACGCCGTCACCATTTCGCTGAAAATCCGAATCTGTCAAGATGCTGTCCCCACCAGAAATATTCATTGGGGAATCCAGCCGAATTTTCCAAATAGTATAGATTCGCTTAACGATTTGATTATTCATCCTTTTTTCCCTCCTTCTCATGTCTGAGTGCATACTTTAACTGCTTCAGGTATTCTTTCAGATATAAAAACTCTATTTCTTCCATCTCTAAATAGAAATCTTCTACTTCATACTCATCCATAAAAGTATCAAGTAGTCCCTGGGTCTGTTCACAAACACTCTTATTTATCTGATTCCATGCATTCTCTTTATCCTTTTTGCCTTCCGCCTTTTTTTTGAAACGTTCCTGGGCTGCAATATCTACTGCCTGTTTATTACTGACTTCTGAACACATTAACAGGAGATTACTAACAGTAGGTTTCAGGGCTTCTTTGTCCCATTCGGGTTGATGTACATCCTTCCAGGCATTACTGCCAGCAATAAAATACATATATTGGACAAACTTATCTCTGCATAACTTCATGAGAAATGAAGATTCTGCAGCAGAGACTTTCTTTTTCAGCCCATCCTGTTTTGGATATCTGTCACTGTCTTGGGTATCTGTTATTTTTTGACAATAATAGGATTGATCCTCTCGCTTATCTACCAACTCGATTGCTGTTTCTCCATAACCCTCTGTACACCGCTCTCCAATCCATAGGGTCTCCCCTACTGAGATTTCTACCGGTTTTTTACACTTGTAGTAAACCACTGTCCCCTTATCAAATGCTTCTAATGTAGGTTTTCTTCTGCCCCAGGTCACCTGAAAACCACCTACTGTCGTATAATTAATATATTTCTGACGTTCTTCAACCATATCTCCTGGTATATTAAGATATTTTTCAATCTCTTCTGTAAGGATATGCCAGTCGACGGTATAGGTAGCTTTGTCACTGTACAAGATTGTTGGGGATTCCAGTTTCACCATAAATTCTGTAACTAACTGCTTTCTGATTTTCTTTCTCTTTTCAGGTTTTACGATATTCCACGATGCAGAACCATATTCTGAACTGCGTCCATACCCCAGTGTAATATCCGGATTTCGCTCAATGCAATTCTTGATCATCTGCAACACTTCCGCTGAAGCCATCACATATCCCCGAAATTTCTGTCCAGATGCAATTGCTGAAACCTGATAAAATACACTATCTCCACTATTTTCATCTGCAGCCCGGCCGATTGATTTATCTTTTGGCCGACGATGATGGTAATCTTCCTGAAGTTCCACACTTCTGGTATGCAGCACATTTTCATCATCCCAACAAACATAACAGTGTTTCATTGGTTTTAACTGTTTTATATCTCCGGCAGCATCTGCATCCGGCATTGGATAAATCCGATCAGCATAAAGATTCTTTTCATTTTTTACACTATACAAAGATGCCGGTACTTCAAGAAGACGTTGTTTACCATCAGAAAGGTAGGCATTTGAACATTTCAGTTCTTTTTCACCCAAAAGTTTCTGAACTTCCTCTTTTGATTTCTCACTAATCAGTTTTACAAGAAGACCAAGGATTTTTCCCCCTTCAATATAATCCATGGTATTCTCTTCTTCACCATTAACACTCTTACAGATTATAGGTTCATGAAGATAGATTTCATATTCTACAACATCATTACCTTGTTCTTCACAGTAGTCTATGTTATCTTTCTTATCTTTTGGTATATTACTCATAGTACTCTCTGTAACCTTGCGAAGTGTCAGTTCCACTTCACCCATACCACGTGTTCTGGAAATTCCCATATGACGAAGTACCCTGCAGCAAAGTTCCAGGGAATGAGACTTTTCTTCTTCCATTGCCTGGGCATCACTCATAGTAACCTCCGCAACAAAGACACATCCTTTTTTGATTACCCGTATAGATCTTAAAGAATTATCTTCTGCTGCACCTGTTTCCTGATTAACCGAAGTCTGAACTCTCACATAAGTAAATTGCCCCAAAATATTCTGAGGATGAAGCAGCATATGTCCTTTATATTTATTTGCAAGTGCTTCATATTCTCTGCTGTCCCTGAGATAAGCATTTCCAATTCGGATGCTCCCCCTCTGATTTCCCTCGAGACCAAACAGCTTTTCAATCTGGATTTCCTGTCCCCAATCCTTCAATTCCAGTGCAGCTTCACGAAGACACCCTTTCAGACGTTTTGCAGGAATATAAGGAAAACCATTCTCATCATAGCAGACATCTATATCAATAGCGGAATTATAAACACCGCCGTCCGATACACACAAGTCACTTCGTAATTTTATCTGAATCTGATATCTCTGCATTTTTCCCTCCATCATTTCTATATACAGGTAGTATTATCTGTAAATCTGTTCAAATCCAGATAATAATCCATCATTTCCAGTGCATCATACCAAATAGCCTTATTCAGATTATTAAAAAATATCTGTCCATTCTTTTCTGGTATTATCCATCCCCTTGATTTCAGAAAAAGATTCCACGTTTCCAAGGATATCTCACTTTCATTGTACATATTTCGAAGCTGCTTCGCAAAAGATCTGGGAATATTCTTTTCATTTGTCATCCACTGAACAGCATCTCTGAAACACTGGAAATGAAATGGCTCTTTTTCCAATGATTCAAAACCGACCCCATTATTTGCCGGAATATAATAAGGACGTAGAAGCAGGGATTTGCCAGCTGTCGTTTCATATTCATTTTTACGTACTTTTTCCAGATTCCTTGTCTTAATATTTTTACATATCTGGAAATCCACAAAGCTTGCCACACGGGAGCCATCTCTGTTTTCTGGTCTTTTTGCCAGATTTTTCGCATTTTCACAACAACTTTCTGCAACATCATATGCAATCGAAAACGGAAAATGACTGCCCATATAAGCAATACCGGCACATGCACTGAATCCATAGGTTTTAAGGCTTTCTAGATCTGTCTCTCCATTCAGTGTATATCTGGAAATATTTTCAATAAAATACTGAACCGTAGCCAGAGCGATTCTGGCAGTGCATACATACGTGATATCATCACCTGCTGTCACGATTCTCCGGATAAACGGACGAAATTCTTTTCCTTCAAATTCTTTCAGATAAAAAGATTTTTCATTAAACATATTTGACATTTCATCAAATACCGTGCGAAAACTGTGACTGATCTGCCAGGATATACGGCGCATCGTATTCACTGCCTTTTCATATTCCTTTTCACCTCTGATCAGTTCCAGAATACGCAATCCCATGTTATTTCCATCAATATGTACTACAGCCAGTGTACTATCAATCCCTTTTTGCTGTACAAGCTTATCAAATATCTTTTCCGCTTTCTCTCTGGCTTTCGCATCTTTATAATCTTTTTTATTCTTAGATTCCGTACTTTCGTTTTCCCTTACCAGAGGATACCCTGTTTTTCGTTCTACTCTCATAACAGGAAGTGAACCATAGGGACGTGAAAGAATCATCTCGGCTTTAACCTGTCCCATCTCGGCTTTCAATTTCTGATAATCAGATGCATAGTCAGCTTTTTTTTCAACCCAGGCTGTCGCCAATTGGAGAGAATATGTCTTGTCCAGTACATACCGCGACATTTTGCGGCTTACCTCCTTGTATCGGTCCAATGAATCATATAGCACATATGCATTTCCACCGCCAATGAAAAGTACTTCTACCTGTCTGTTGGAATTTTCATGATAAGGAATGGGACCGTTTTTGTCACACCACGGATATACATGTCCTACAGCTGATCTGAGGGCATCATATATGATATTCTCTACCAAAAGAGAAGCACCCATTGCGTCCTTCACTTTAGCAGTGCGATAAATGAACTTCTGAATTCCGCGCACATCGTACATCGCCAATATTTTTGTATCTGTTTTATTCTGATTCATATTCCCTTCCTTTCTTTTTCATATGTTAACCGTTACTCCATTTATATCCTGATTAGATCTATGATTTTTTCATTCAGCTTGTCATAACTGTTCCATATATCCTCTTTAATCTTAAAACCAGAATGCTGGAAAATTAGTCGGAATTTATCAATAATATCTTCTGAACAAAATCCAGTTTTTCTCTTGATTTCATCATCTGTTACGGCAACGATCGTGTGAGCTGCGATATTACGAATACCCTGTTCCACATTGTCTCGAAGCTCTTTAAAACATGATTTCAATTTTGGAGATTCTATTGTCCTGTCCCCCGCAATAATTGCTATAATCTGCCAGTTTGCAAGAAAACCGGTTACATATTCACAGTGTATACTTTCTTTAAGATAACCCAGGTATTCTCTTCCTTTTTCGTCTGATTCCAGCTTCGATCTATCAAGATAAATCTTATCATTTCGTCTGGTACAGTATCTTTCAATATCAACTCTTCCTACATTTCTCAATACATATTTACTCAGTTCCAGTAAAAGAGGTGTGATTCCTCGGGCAAGTTCAGCATATTCTTCTCTTTTCTGTTTAATTCTCAGGTAAAGAAGGTACTCATAAAGAAGCACCTGGTCATCCCTGCGGAATGGTATGATGTCTTCATACAACTCTGAATAGTTTTGCTGACTTCTTTTTTCATTTATGATTGTAAGATATCCGTCTGTACCATTTCTTTTCAGCTGAATTCTTTGACTGGCAATTTTAAGCAGTGTAAAAACATCTTCTGGAAGACTATCTTTTATACTCTCTGCTATCTTCAATGCTTCCTGATAATCATATGATCTGATATGTTCTACAATGGCTTCCTTCTGTATTCGACGACTGAATGCACTGTTTCCGACTACCAAACACCGATTCACAGAATTGGGTTCGTTATCTATATCCAGTTCCCAATAATCCTCCAGATGAAATTCTTTTGGAAGTTCCCGATTCTGATTAACTCTGCTTCTGTCCTCCGGAACCTGATACAGTTTAATTTTACGAAGACTATTTACAGAAATTGTAATCAGACACGCCTGCATTGCAGGGGTTCCCGATGAAAGATTCACAATCATTTCCGCATCCTGTCCATATTTTTCAAAAATTTCTCTGTAATAATTTTCAAAAATATCATAAAACGAATCAAACAAATATGCATTTTCAATATCTGTTCTAATTACATGTACTTCAAATTTATGGTCGATATGCTCTTCCAGAAGTTGAATTGCTTTACTATAACGTTCGTCATACTCTTGATAATCTTTAAAAATCTTAGTCAAAAACAAATATACCACATCTGGCTTTTCATGCCTGCAAAGATGAAGCATTGGTCCATCCTGCATCCTTGAGATTGGATCTGCATTGCTGATTGCTGAAAATAATATTTTCTTTGCCATTTTAAATCCTCCCATTTTCTTTTGAATTTTATATTGTCTTAAAAACTTTACTTAAGTATATCTCCCTTGTGCAACGATAAGATACACGCCTTTTTAACATCTTCTAATTGTTTCCCTACAAGCAAGAATCCACTTTTATGACAAAATGTAAGGCCTTTTACCCCACTGGATTCTTCAAGTTCCTTTCCGGAAAGCCCTCTCCACTCTTCTGGAAAACTCAATCGATTTTCAAAAGAATCCTCTGCAACCGGAACGCATTGTGCATTAAACCCTCCTCTTAGAGAAGGATAAATCACATAGTAAAATCCCGCTTCCTGTATTATATTTCTCCAGGGGACGCCCTGATCAAGAATAACAATTCCATACTCGGAATCATCCATTGCTTTGTGTACAAATTCTTTCGCTTTCTTACGACTGATATAAACTCGGAACTTGTTCTTCAAAATAACTTCTGCAAAAGTGACTGCTTTTTCAAACTGTTCATCCTGTTTTTCAGGTAAATCCCACTGACTGTTAAAATCACTGATAATATCAGAAAGTCTATCCCTTACTCCACCGTTATCCGAAGCATCTATAGCTTCGACAAAATTCTTTTCAAAATCTTCTGCATCCTCCATAAGAATCTCTTGCCCGAATTTTCTCCATAATAGTCCGAAAGAAGCATATGGTATATGATTTTCTCTTACAGGACTGTCTGCCTGATGATGGTCAAATTCTCCACACCCAATATCAAAAACAAGTCCATCA
Organism: Lachnospiraceae bacterium; assembly: GCA_051880495.1. Taxonomy (GTDB): domain Bacteria; phylum Bacillota; class Clostridia; order Lachnospirales; family Lachnospiraceae; genus MGBC120314. The sequence goes on along the minus strand of JBJEOB010000115.1, from coordinate 12,544 downwards.
TATCCTTCTGGAACCTGATTCCCCCTCTCAATGATTATATCCGGATTCATGATCCGAAGCAGTGCTGTTGAAAAGACATCATCTGCATGAAACTTTCCGGCATGGGTAAAAGCCTTTTCTATATCCATATAGTAACCTCCTCTCAGCTCATAACAATTCATCTGTTTGACTTCTTGCATTCTTCTCAAATATCTGAAATTGTTCATCAAACTCTTTTCTTCCTCTGGATATACTTACTCTCAAACTGGAAGCCTCCCTGTTGATGTTCATTTTATCTACAATAAAATGAACCAGGATTTCTTGTAGGACCGGAAATTCAATAAATTGCTCTCTGTTTTTATCAAAATACGAAAAATCACAATACCTTTTCAACGGACATCGCATAATCTCCGAAAATGTAACACAATTTTTGTATTTCAAAAGATAATCGATTAACTCTTTCATTGCAACTGCTATTGCCTCTTTTTCGTAAGTAACCTCACAGATATTCTTATTCTTAGTTATGATATACTCATAAAAATCTTTAAGTTTTTCGATAAGTTTCTCTGTATATAGTATTTTGTATATGTGATATTTAGTAAGACTTTTAGGTGAGATCTCCGAAACTGTCGCTATTTTCTCACCATAAAGTCGTTGAACTAAAGAAAGCAAATTTAAAACATATATATCCATTACACCACGAATATCAATATAGATTTCCTCATATTTTTCCTCTTGTCCTATTGATTCTGTATCCTCACCCTCATCTATTAATTTATAATAGGGGGAATTCTTATACACTATTACATCCTTTTCAGTTACCCGATAATGTTTTCCATGTACATGTATTTCTATTTCATACCAGGTAAATCCATCTTCATCCGTAATCACTTTTGTTACATTATATAAGGTGTTGGTGCGTAATTTTATCTCTGATACAATCCATTCTTCTCTTCCATTACAATGGGTCAGTTCCCAAATTTTAATATCTTCACTTTTGACTCTTACCTGACACCTGTTTGCATAACTGTCTCTTAGTTTATTCAAAACCCAATTGCGAAGTTTGTAAATAAAATAGAAATAAAAATTGCCCCTTAAAGGATTGTATGTATTCAATGCATACGGAATTGTTTCACAAAAACCCTCATGCAAAAACTCATCTCTTTCCAGATAAAACGGTGGTACATACAATTGACGATATCTCTCGAAATTACGATTATTAAAAATGTAATTCCTGATATTCCACATATTTATCCAAATACGTTGTCCCAACTCAGTAGTTTTTTCTTCATTCCCGGCAACCCTATAGGTGTAGTATTCTTTTGCTTCTTCTTCAATGACTTTACACAGTTCCGCAACATTTTCTTCATCTGGTATTTGGTATAACATAAATCTATTCCTCCCATTCATCAACAGGTGAATCCATAGATGAGCGAATCTCCAACACACTTTTAATTGCACGCAGTGGATCCATGTTATTTACCTTAGCAAGTGTATTTACAATCTGATCCATTAAAAATAATGAGGTAATATTGTAGATTTTTTTACGTATTATCGCATGAGTATTCCTTTCAAATACTGCCTCTCCATAACACACACACTCTACAGAAGCAACTTTACACTGATATGCATAATTAAGCAGCATCATTTCAAGCAAAGGCAATGTCTTTGTACCGTAAGTTATATCAGCATATAAAGTATCCTCCTTTTCAACATTTTCAATCAGCTTTCCAAATGTCTCAAGATGAGTATCCAGGCTTTCATCTAATGGAATCGGCACTTCTACCACATTACACACAGCACCCTTTTGTTGAGCTATACGTTCCATCTCTTTTTTAATGATCGTAAAATTCTCTTCAGCACAATTCCCTCTTTCTTCTCCATGTGCTGTTATTATAATAACCTGAAATGTATCTCCACTTGTCACGTAACCATTTACCATAGGAACAACAGGAAATGGGGTTCGGATATCACATTTCAATTCCGGAGTATCTGAATCATACAATAAAATTTCTTCAGGATTTCTGGGCATTACCCATTGACGTGGTGCAGTTGTTATAAATTTTTTCATTTCAAAATATACCTCCCTTAGATAATTCTTTCTTATACGTTGCAGCTTTTGCCATTTAGCTGTTATATAACTCCAATTCCTTTTTCATGTCATTTTTACTTCTTTTTCTATCATACTTTGATTTAACTTTCATCGTAGATCCCGGTTTAAGCCAGACACCACCAGCTTCCAACACTCTTTGACGTTCGATTCCAGAACTTATTTTATAAGCAGATAACTTCTTCTCTGTATAGATTTTCTTCTTTTCATTCATGTTACATTTCCCATCACTTCTGTATTCAATCCTGACATTTATTCGCATCTCTTATCATATATTGTATATATTTCAAAAAAAAACGTCAATACCATTCAAATTATTGTTTATTTTTTTATCATTCAATTAAAAATTTATCGTAATCTGTATCACTCAAGACCTTCTTGGCCAATTTCGAGTTACAATCAACCCATGTACATGCCCGGTTTAACGGAGCATACTCTTCATCAAGTTCTCCGTCTTCCCCTTCATCATTTATATAAAAGCAGCTGAGCCATCCGGTACCTACAACTGTCAAGTTCTGTTCCGGTACTCCTTGAGCCACAAGTAACTGTTTGACAACCTGACTTCTCTCAAACGAAAGCTTAATACTGTCATCCTGATTGCCCCATTTTGCTGTTCCTCCGACCAGAAGAGCATGTATATCATTCTGGCACATATATCCGGCCACTGAAGCTACTGCATCTCTTGCAGCATCTTCATCAGTGAGATTTGCAGATCCTTTCTTAAATGCAATTGCAGTTTCATCAAATACAATTGCATCTACAGTATCTATGTCCTCTATCTCTAATTCTTGCACATCCGATTTTATTTCAACGACCGGAATCGTGCTGACTTTCGGAAGGCCTTCATATCCTGAGTCCAATGGGCGGGTTTTCTTAAAATCAATTTTTTCTGCTTTACCTGCCTCAAAAAAAGCTGTCCAAAACTCTTCTAAGGCAATCTTATCCTTATTTAAAAGTTCTTTCTGTTCCCCGCATGTATCCCCAAGATTATATCCTGTAATATGAATCCCACTTAAATCCACCACATATCCATCAGCAGAGAGATTGTTAATCGTAGCTTCCACATCCATATAAGACAATGCCATTTCCTGCATAGCTATGGGTGCTACTGTATTCTCAAAAGAACCACAAATCACCATTTCCAAATCTGCATCATCACTATAACTGTGAAGTTCTCTTGCACCCATTTCAACAGCTGCCCTCAAATCGGTTTCCTCATTTACCGCTTCTGCAGATGTTGCTACGGCAACCAATTCCTCAACACGTTCTGCAAGTATCTGTTTCCGCATTTTAGCACTAAAAGATGCATCTATATCTTCTGGCTCGACGAATGCATATTCCCATGGTTTTCCATCAGCCACAAGAATGGATATTGATGAACCTGGAACACTACAGACAGTTTCAAGTAGTTCTTCTGCTGCACCTACGTTAACAACTGGTGCAGTTGAAATTGGCTGAAGAATCAGGACAGCATGAATTGGATTTTCTGTTTCAACAGGATTTTCAGAGCCACAAGCAGTAAATGTAACTACGGATAAACAAATACATACGATCATTAATAAGATATTAATCATTTTCTTCATGTTCTTCTTCTTCCTCCTCATTATAATCAGTTTCCTCGATGAGTTTCTCCAGCCTCTCCCTTGTCTGGTTAAGTCTCTCTTGTATCTGAGCATCTTCTGTAAGTATTGTGGTTGCATCAACATCAGAAAGCCGCGCTGCAAGCTCTTGCCCAACCTTAATCTCAGACCCAACCTCTGCTAAATCTATAAGGATATCTGCCACACGGAAACGAGTCTGGTCTAATTTGTACAGATCTCTCTTTTTTAGTTCTTCATCAAGAAGATCAAGGCTAACTTTGTAATTATTAATTTGTGCTTTAAGATCTGTTAATAATTCCGTCTTCTTCTCCCATTCTCTTCTTTCCGGATTTACATAGGACACGGAGTACGATAAGAGGCTCGTTAGGATTGGGATTATTCCCAATAAAATAACAATTCCTAACTGAGCATTGGATGTAGCAGCTGATGATATCTGTGAAACATTCTGGGCAGCCTGTCCGGAAAGTTTTAATCCCAAACCTCCACTTTTAAACAAAAGTTCTCGGGTATTATATCGTATGAAAAAGGACATAGCCGCTTCACATGCAAATGCAACTGCAATACTGACTATCATACCAATCTCCATCCTGTTTTTTCTGGAGCGACTTAACAACATAGCAAGTACAACTGGAAAAAGATCCATGGTCAACGCTGAAATTAAAACTGTAAAGATGTTGAGCAAATTATTTTGACGGAGCAGTAAATCATATGTTGTATAAAAGCACACAGCATCAAACATCACACAACCAGTCACAATAGACCACTTTACTCCTTCAGGAAGTGTTGCTCCCTGCTGTTCACGAATGATACGTCTTAAAATTGGTTGATTATTCTTCATTCTTATCACTCTCCTCACATAGTTCGTTATATTTTGCCTCCAGCTCCTTAAGTTCCATCTCAAGCTGTTCCTTATAAGCACGTTTCTCCTCATTAATGGAGATTCGAGCATTACGATGTCTTTCACGCCACTCTATCAAAAGAGCTTTCAGCATCATGCATCGTACCTCTATATCCTGTTTTAAAAACTTACCACTCATTTCATCTACCATGATGCCAGATTCGATTTTTTTGATCGCATATATATCTGCATCATTGTAAAGAGCAAGAATATCATCGTAATCATAAGGCATCGTTGTATCCCCCACTCTTGGAATGCGGTGAATAATTTTGTATGATGTTTCTGCCATACTATGTAATTTTTTCTGTTCTTCTTCTCTTTTCTTTTTTGACTTTTTCTCCAACCACTTCATCTTACTGATTTTCATGATACTTAAGCACCTCCTTATCAATTCTTTCTATTGCAGCATGTGTCCACTCAATCTTATCGTGAAACTGCTTGATCACACCTTCAATATTAACAACAGGGATATTCTCTTCTAACAAAGTTGCTCTATACATAACTCCCTTACAATAAACAGCCAATATTTCTTCTGTTGCAGCAGACATTTTCAAAAGGTTTTCCTGACAAACTGTTTCCTTATCACTGAAATCTGTACGAATATCGATGAGACGATTGATAATCATTTCCATTTCTTCTTTACGTTCAAATTTCATTTTTTCAATATAAGTATCCCATCTTGCCGCTGCTCGTTTCTCAATCGGACTACTTTCAGAAGAAACCGGTTTATATTCAGGAATAGGATCCTTTTCTTTATTTAATTCATAAATCAATTTTTCAGATTCCGCCGAAAGAAGATGCAGTTCATGATCAAGATTTCGAAGGCTGTCGCCTACAAAAATTTGAAATCTTTTCTGATACATCTGAATCTCACCACTCTGAACTATTTGTTCATCATTAAGAGCAGCACTACCTCTTTTTCCATCAATCAATCCCTGAAACCATACAAAAAAGCGATATTTCGGGAGTTTGTAATTATACACTTGTTTTTTCTTTTCTTTTTTCATACATGCTCCTCTCCAAACCTTTATTTACTATCTCTTGTTTCTATAAAATATATCAGCGGATATTTTATCCATATTAACTAAATATTTTTCCAACTATAAGATTTTTTTCGAATTATACCTTCCATATAGTTCAACGATTTACCATACACATGCCATTCATAAATACAAATCAGCGAAATATTTCACCATATTAACTTAATTAACACCACTTTACAACTTTTTGAATAAAAAATGTCGCACAGGGATTTTCTGAGGTATATCTGAACTTTGACCTGATCTGCAATGCAAGGTATGCTTCTGCCATTTATGACCTTGCACCTCATAGGACTGGTAAACGTGGCAGACCGGCAAAGCATTGAAAACGTCTCTCTCCAGACAAGGATCTTTCACTTTCCGATAAGAAGATCGGTGATTATTACATCGGTGTACGCCGTGTTCTCACCAACATCTTCGGCAGCTGGGAAGTTCTTGCCTATGTAATATCTGCGGAAAAGGACAGCACCTCCAGAAGGCTGTTGTATGAAGATGCTTTCGTACGAAATATCGAAACCAGTATAAAAACAAATCCGGTTGTAAATGCTCTAAAACAGATTATTCAGCAAATGGACACGCATTTATGAAAGTTGTTAACTGGTGCTTCTATAAATTAAATCAGCGGAAATCTTTTCTTTATTAACTCTATACGCAAAAAAATCCTCTCAAACTGATATTTGTTTGAATAACAGTTCAAGAGAATTTATAACTCATTCAAATTTACATATTTAATTTTATTGGTAAAATTAAAATTCTTCAGTCCTTTATATAACCATGAATGCATCACACACATGAATATAATGGCATATAAAATAAATGCTACTCATAGGGAAGGTATAACATCAGTATTTACGCTATCTTTACTAAGATAATACCTCATTTTCACCCTGTTTTCATTCATTTTTTCAAAAAAAGTCGGTCAACCTTTTCTTTATCAAACACCACAAATCCCTATTTTAAAGGCTTTCTGCAGTTTACCAAATTATGTCCGAGATTGACCGATTTTTTTAATAATACTTATACGGTTTGTATTTTTTACCATTCATAATCTCATTTTTGAAATTCTGAACTTCGGATTGCAGCAGATTCCGGTATGTGTATCGCTTTCCTTTTAGAACTAATGTTTCCTTTAGTTCTTTCTCATACGTTTCCAGAAAAATTGCTTTTCCCGCTTTTGTTAAGAATACCCCATCTTCCCGTTGTTCAAAGTGGTGAATCCCAAGCATTTTACGGTTCAATAATGAAAAAATTACCCTGTCCGTAACAATCGGTTTAAATATATCTGCAAAATCCAGGTTCAGACTATAGTTTCTCCGATTGGTCGAATGTAGCATGCCTATAGACGGATCTAACCCTTTTGTCCATATAATGTTCAGGAATTCATTGTATAGCAGTGCATCCCCAAAGCTGATACATGCATTGATCGCATCTTTTGGCGGATTCTTTGTCCGGATAGAGAATTGAAACTCTTTTTCTTTTATGATCTGCGAAAACGTGTGATAATAGATCTGTCGTGCCTGTGCCTCACCCAGCATAAGCTGAGCGATTGTTACCGCATTGTTTTCTTTTACGATCAATTCACTGATCTGTTTGATAGCATCATTGTAAACACCTTGCTCATGTTTTTCGTAATATCTGAGATTGGATCGTATGTTATGAAGACTTGCAATTTCCATTCTCCGTGCAATTTCTAATCTTCTTCCTCTATCAAGGTATAATTCGCACTGCTTTAATAAAATATTTCCAGTTACACGAGATTTTTCCGGAATGAAGCAGCCACTCAACCGCCCATATCGGTCAAAGAAAGAAACCTTAATTTTCTTATTACTTATTTGGCATAAGATATTGGCAGCTAAGGTAACATTGCTGTATATATTGATCTGATCGGTCACCTCAATGGGAATGATATGTTTTTTCTCTTCATTTTCAAAAAGTATAGAATAATCCTCCCGATTGATGATCCCATCAGAAACAATATGGTATTTCCCATCGATCATTTCCATCTGGCTATCATGCCATTTATAATAGCATTTCTGCTCACGATAGATGTGCTTCCGTAACTCTGCTTTTTTCCCACTTCGAATAATATCATATCCAAGTATAATTTTTTCTCCAGCTCGGTGAACTCCGCTCTTTGATTGATTTATATCCAGTTCAAACTGTTCAATAAGAAATGTGCTCATCTGATTATATAGCTGCATTGCATGATCAAAGGTATTAGAGAACAAATAAATATTATCTGCAAACCGTATCCATTGGCACTTAGACTTCTCCAGATAACAATCGAAATCATTCAGATATATGTTACTTAGTATAGGACTGATCGCACTTCCTGTGAGGATTCCTTTTGTCTTTTGGAAAATATGCCCGTCTCTTGAAATAGAACAATACAGATACTTCTGTATTAAAAACATAACACATTCGTCTTTTATATATTTTTTCAATTTCTTTATTAGCAAAGGAAGACTGATCGTATCAAAATAATTTCTTATATCTATCTCTACGATATAGTCATCACCTTTTTCAAGAATCCCCTTAATCTGTGCAGTTGCACCTAATAAACCCTTCCCTGTCTGATATGCATAACTGTGAGATAAAAACTGAGGTTCAATATATTGTCTCAATTTCTGTGCCAACAGACGCAAGATAAAACGATCTATAGAATTTATACAGGAGATACTTCTTTTCTTTCCATGCTTATTCAAATAGTCTTTTATCTGTACTACTCCCGGCTGGTAATTACCATGCTTTATCTTCTGACAAATATCACTTCCATTGATCTGCCAGTACTCCTCCAATTCAGATAGAAGCATTCCATCCGGTCCATGCCCATCCCTTTTGGTTTTCAAATGTTCAAAGGCACTTTCCTGGTTACTTTGCGAAAGCATTTCATCAATTGTAAACATTCCTCACCTCAAATAATGTTGGAGATTGACTGAATCACCCCCAACTGTTCCTTACCTGCATATTTTACAGAATCCAGACGATAAATAATAATCGAATCAAATTGCGGGGAAATTAATGAAGACAATTCTTTTTTTAGATTGTTCAATTTAGACTCGGAAATATTCCCTTCAAATACAGAACGCTGGATATGATTCAGATATCTTTTACAAATCTTATATACTTTAGCTACACGCTTCTGCCTTACATCGTAAGTTAAGATTACATACATCTGGATGTTCTCCTCTAGACATTAACATATTAATGAATTCCTCATAGGTAAGGTACAACTTTCCAACACACAAAGAAATTATTTGTACTGTTCGGGAAGATGCTACAAAGTGTCAATTCCTCATAGGTAAGGTACAACAACAGGTTGTATTGCTCAAAAAAAATTTATCAATGGGAGGATTGTGTCAATTCCTCATAGGTAAGCATTTACGCTATCTTTACAATGATAATACCTCATTTCCACCCTGTTTTCAATCAATTTTTACAAAAAAGTCGGTCAACCTCTTTTTTATCAACCCCTACAAAACCCTATTTTAAAGGCTTTCTGTATTTTCTCAAAATGTGTCCGAGATTGACCGACTTTTTCCTCTTCTGAATGCTGTTTTTCATCATTTTTTGCCCATTTTTCAAGAAAAATCATGCAACACTAATGAATCTGTTCTTCCAGAAAGTCTTATTTTAAAGCATTTGTAAAGGCTTCTAAATTCAAAGGATGTTGACCGACTTTTTTGATTCTCTTAACCATCAGGCAGCTAATACAAAATCTGTAAAATTCACTGAATATTTTTGTTCTCTGGTTAATCATCTTGAGTGCATCCCTATGGTCATCACTCATCCGCAGATATTCCTTTACAGAATCGTCTTCTTCACTAGGAATATAAACAGTGAACATCGAGCTCAGGGAGCATAAACTAATTGCCATACAAAGAAGAGCCTCAGAAAATGCTGCTGTTCGCATCACTTTCTGTAGCTCTTAAAAATTATTATGATGATTGTATGGTAATCTAAATTGTCTTATCAGAGGCTTTCATTAACGTTAATCATCCACACATTCCCTTCTAACATATTTGCAATTGCATATTGGCCAACTATATAATCGTGCCTTTCTGTATATTCACTTTTTGACCAGGATTAAGTTGCCTGCCTATCGACGTAATATAGGTGCCATTAGAAGCATTCATAAGATTTTTCCTTTCGTTGTCATAAGTGGAAACCCACTTCCTTTAAGATGTGGGAGGAATCTTGTTTATTCTGATGAAAAAGAGGTTGACCGACTTGATACAGGAAATCCAGGTACTTACGTTTGCCTAATGGACGATAAATTCCATACCAGCCGGTCACATAATTCTGTTTATATCAGGTAACACAATAATAAACTCAAATAATATCGAACTCAGGAATCATAAATTCATAGGGAAGGTACAACTACGTGAAGGAACCTTGCCAAATAACATTTGGTATTGTGTCAATTCCTCATAGGTAAGGTACAACAAAAAAACTTCTGAATACTGCGAAAAATGTAAGGGGAGCTGTTTGTGTCAATTCCTCATAGGTAAGGTACAACAAAAAAACTTCTGAATACTGCGAAAAATGTAAGGGGAGCTGTTTGTGTCAATTCCTCATAGGTAAGGTATAACTAATACATCAATTTCACAAGTTGTTTTTATTCCACTAATTTGTGTCAATTCCTCATAGGTAAGGTACAACAAAAAAACTTCTGAATACTGCGAAAAATGTAAGGGGAGCTGTTTGTGTCAATTCCTCATAGGTAAGGTACAACATGAATAATAGTATTTCAAGTATAAACGAAAATTTGGCAAAATGGTGTCAATTCCTCATAGGTAAGGTACAACTAGTTTCCTTAATAGAACTCGTTGTCGTAGATAACGTGTCAATTCCTCATAGGTAAGGTACAACCGGTTCAGGAAGATGGAGAGAAAATTAAAAAAAATGCGTCACAGGTGTCAATTCCTCATAGGTAAGGTACAACTATCAGAAATTTTTGCCGAAAGAAACAGAACGGTTAAAGTGTCAATTCCTCATAGGTAAGGTACAACTATGTCAAAGATAACAACTGAAGTTAAAGTAGAAACAATTGTGTCAATTCCTCATAGGTAAGGTACAACTAGCAAGATTTGTAAGGAGGATATAACATGTATGAAAATGTGTCAATTCCTCATAGGTAAGGTACAACAACAGTATTTTGCTATCTTTACAATGATAATACCTCATTTCCATCCTGTTTTCAATCATTTTTTATAAAAAAGTCGGTCAACCTATTTTTCATCAAACCCCACAATGCCCTATTTTAAAGGCTTTTTGGATTTTACCAAATTGTGTCCGAGATTGACCGACTTTTTCCTCTTCAGGATGCTGTTTTTCATCGTTTCTTGCCCATTTTTCAAGAAAAATCATACAACACTAATGAATCTGTTTTTTCAGAAAGCCTTATTTTAAAGCATTTGTTAAGGTTTCTGGATTCCCAGGAGGTTGACCGACTTTTTTAGTAATACTTATACAGTTAGTATTTTCTACTATTCATAATCTCACAGCTTGTCTCCCTTATTCTCCAATCATGATTTGACCGGAACAAGTCCATTCACGGTGACGTTAGCTGTATTATCTCTGGTAAGTCCCAAGAGGTTCAACATTTGAGATCTACCTGTCAGATCCAGCTCACATCGAGCTCAGGGAGCATAAACTGAGACTGAACATTGTCTCTTCAGCTAACGAATATTATACATGATGAAATAAATTATGTCTACTTAAAGTCGTTTTTGTTTGCATCTGTGTATTCTAATTAGTGATTTGTCATCATATTATGCAGTAAGAATCTTCAGGTGACTGAATTTATGAAAAAGAAATTCTCTCATATATGGAAATCCCTTCAGGATCAGGAACGCACGGATTATCTTATCGCTGCAGCCATTTCAATTATGACTGCATCTTTTCTGGCAGGTGCTGCCCTACATCGTATCATGGATCAGAACCATATGACAGAAGAAACATCCATACAATTTTCTGCTGAGAATTGGGGCCTGGGATTTTCTGAATCGGGGACTCCTCCAACAGGAAATGCAACATCTGAAGAATTAAAACAATATCACGCTGCTTATCTGCAGCCCACGGAAGACAAAGTCATATACCTTACATTTGATGCAGGTTACGAGAATGGTAATACACCGGCAATTTTAGATGCTCTGAAAAAACATCAGGCTTCGGCCACATTTTTTGTAGTAGGAAATTTTCTGGAGACCAGCCCGGAACTTGTCAAACGGATGAACGAAGAAGGACATATCGTTGCAAATCATACATACCATCATCCTGACATGTCCCGTATGGCTGATGAGAAATCTTTTCTTGAAGAACTGGAAAAAAATGAAACTCTGTATCAGGAAATTACAGGGGAAGAAATGGCAAAATACTATCGGCCCCCTCAGGGAATATTCAATACCACAAATCTGGAAATGGCATCTAAAGCAGGGTATAAAACATTCTTCTGGAGCCTGGCCTATGTCGACTGGCTGCAGGATCAGCAGCCCACAAAAGAACAGGCCTTTGAAAAACTAATCCCCCGCATCCATCCCGGGGCAATCGTACTACTACACAGCACATCCACCACCAACGCAGAAATACTGGATGAACTACTCACCAAATGGGAGGAAATGGGGTACCATTATGCTCCGCTCACAGAACTGGCGGAGACACTGTGAATTTGTAATTCGGTTGCAATAGTACGAAGAATCTCTGGCAGTTTTCAGAAGCAGGCCGTTCCTCCTCAACTCTGCACTAAGCGCGACTAATTGACGCTCAGGAGATTCTTCTGTTCTATTCCAAACGAAACAAAATATGTCCTTCCCACATACAATTTGTTTCGTTTGGAACAGAACAGGAGAAACGCTGTGATTTTCAGAAGCATTGGGGAAAGCGAGTCCGAAAATATGCACTTAGCAAGACTTTG
>JBJEOB010000114.1:0-2022 GCA_051880495.1 Lachnospiraceae bacterium | reverse complement strand
AAGGTATATGATTTATAAGGGGGGAGATAAATTGGACTCCCCCTCTAAATTAGGGAGATGTTGTATTAAGCAAGTTAAAACCTGTAAGCATGGTTAGTTAAATGGGGCAGTTAAAAAATATATAAAGATAGATATGGTTCATAAGTGGAATGAAATTCTACAACCAGTAGTATGGGAATGCAGCATTGGAAATGGGGATTATGATGGATAAAATAGCTATAGAAAAAATGGCGAAAAAATATAAAAAATTCTTTGAGAGATTTGCAGTTATGCCGTTCGTGTTTAAGGATGGGATGAACGAATGGGTGTTGGTAGAGTACAAGAAATATAAAGACTATGATAACCGAACAGGATTAGCGATGTTTCCAGAGGTACAACTTCCTTCAGAAAAGAAAAGGGAGATTATGTTTTATTTTGCCTCTGTCTTTGGTGGATTGATGAGAATGCGGGAAAATGTGCTCCCGCGTATCCAGGTGACTGAAGAAGTAATAGATACATTTAACAAAGCAAATCGTTTACTTGAAGATTGGGCCAATGATGAAAAGAAACGGGAAATGGCTGTAGAATTCAAAGTGTTTACTGAATTCATATTATGGTGCCAAAATGAAAAGAATGAAAAATATCAAATTATTAATCGGATGGAAGAAAAGCTCTTTGAAAACTATAACTTTACAAGGGAGGATAGAGATGTTCTTTTTGAGGTCATCCCACATTTCGATGTCATAATATTTCTGCAAACAAAACGCCAAGAGGAGCAATTGGACCATACACGTAAGCTGTTGGAAGCATTAAAAAAAGAAAAAGGAAATCTTAGTAGGGAGAATGTTTCTTATTTAGAGCGACTGTTAGATACCTATTGCAATAAAGGGGCTGTAAAAACCTTGAAGAATGCACTTGATAAAATGCCCTCTTGGAGAGAAGTACCGGCAAGGGCGGAAAGCTATGAAGGGTTATTAAAATCTTCTATAAAGGAGTATGCCAAGAGAGAGCAAATAGATGTGGAAAACCATATGCGCATTCTCAGGAATTAAGGGGATAGAAGACAACATAGATAAATTAGGAACCGAAATTATGTGGAATTTAATTTTTCGAGGAACATTGGACTTAATAAAACCGATTAGGAAATGAAGTGGCGATAACCAATTATTCTAGCAGATTGGGTGATCTTAATGGAAAAACCGATACGTGAAGCATTCACATTATTATCGAGCAGGATTGAGCATATTTTGCTTTTAGGGGTCACAATTTTGGTTCCTTTTTTAGCTATGCATGCTATTATAGCAAATTATATTATGGCCATAACTCCTACATTCTTTGGAACAACTATTATAGCGGATATATATAATTCTTTTTTGACTATATTCCTGCTTCTTTTTTTACAGATTCCGTTCATTCGTTATATGTTCAATGAATATCAAGGTAATGAAGGAAGTTTGCGGAATGCATACTACTATTTCTTTGTTAATGGTTTTGAATTTTTTATGTTTGCTGTAGTGGCTAGTTTAATAGCGACCTTAGGGTTGGTTTTATTTTTTATTCCTGGTCTCATTATCATTACTCTCCTTTACCCAATTCCGTTCATTGCAACGATGGAAAATAAGAGTGTTTGGAAAAGTGTTAAGTCAGGACTCAGATTAGGCAGGAAACACTTCTTTAAATTATTTATACTTGTATTTCTGTTTGCTTTTATTGAGCTGTTTATTTCCTCGGGTATAACTCTCTTAATTTATTCACTCACTACCTCCTTTGCGGCACAGTTATTAGCCCACATGTTCTTGAACCTTCTCTTCTTCCCTATAATTACGTTAATCATTAGCGGATACATCATTAAGTGGAGAGAAGAGATTTATACAATTGAAAAGAGAGAAACCGAAGAGGGGTGGACTTAATGGACTTCAAGCGAGCAGTCAGTGAGGAGGAAGGTTCAGCCACATTAGAATTTCTAGGAATGGTCCCTCTTGTCTTCATGGTTATGATGATTGCCTGGCAGTTTGTTGTAGGCGTCCATGGAGTAATTGTTGC
>JBJEOB010000113.1:0-2056 GCA_051880495.1 Lachnospiraceae bacterium | reverse complement strand
AATCCTGTCTTTGACAGTTAAGTAGATTAAAACACCTCGCAAACCCAGTGTTTATGCTGGTTGCGAGGTGTTTTGCTCTCGTTTTGAAGCATGGTAATTTATTCCCTGCCCTTACTTTTTTTCTGAATCGTTTTCATCTGACTTTTCGTAATGAACTGAAAGTCTGTTTCAAAACCGCACACCGAATGCAAAGTATCGGTTAATTTATCCCGTGTATACAGAGGCATGAATCCCTGTTCCTGTACATCAGCAAAATTCATGGTTTTGAGTTTGTCCAAAATCGTTTCACAAGTATAAATGCTTCCTAAACTCTTTTCCAGATAACGGTAGATGACTAATGAAAGAAAACAGATCAAAAAATGTGCTTTGATGCGTATTTCATCTTGAAGATATACAGGTCTGGCTTCAAAATCGGTTTTCATGATGCGGAAACATTCTTCGATTTCCCATCGTCCCTCACTTACTTTCAAGATATCTTTTACATCATCGTCCAGCAGATCTGTTGTTACTGCATACAATCCATCATAAAGTGCTTCGTTTTCAATCTTATCTGTATCCAGATAGTTTTCAATCCTAGCAACCTCACCATCTTCAGTAACAGCGGTCTTCCCGATAAATCTGGCTGGATCGTTTGGATTTCTTCGTTCTTTTTTTATTTTCCCGGATTTGAGCATTTTTTCAGCACGCTCCACCTGAGCATCACGTATCGCTTTCTGATATTTGGCATATTTAGGAGAGTATGTGATGATAAGACGTTGGTGCAGGGAATGCGGAGTATAAGGCTCATCCTTATAATATAATCCAGTATCGTCTTCTGGAATCTTTGAAAGATCAACCGGTGAATCATCCGAGACACGCTTAAAGCCTGTCTTATCCAAAGCCCATTTTTTATCCTCTTTATTTAACTTTTTAATAGACTGAGTAACGATAAATGCCCGTTCTCCTGCATGATTGATTCTTTTAATGGCTTCTGAACCAAGCCCTGCATCGCTGCAGTAGATAAATTTAGTGCAGCCAAAATCCTGAAGCACTTTTTCTTCCAGAGGTTTTAATGAAGTCTGTTCATTTGCATTTCCTGGAAAAAGTGAGAAAGCAAGAGGGATGCCGTCTCCATCCATAAACATTCCCATCTGTATGATTGGATTTGGACGGTGTTCTTTGCATTTACCGTATTTTCTGTCACCATTTTCCTGCTCAATCTCAAAGAAATAGTTTGTACAATCATAATAGAGTATCTTATCATTTCTCTTTCCAAGAAGATGACTGTTTTTGTATACCTCGGCTTGAATAAAATCACATTCGTTTCCTAATACATCAAGAGCCCGATATATGTCATGCAGCTGATAGGAAGGTTTTTCCAAAAATTCAGAAGCTACTTTAAATGAAGAACGTTTGCTTACCGGTTCTAAAATCCTGGCATAGATCAGGTCGGAAAGAATGGCATTGATATCATATTTGAATTTATGTTTGTCCCGAAGCTTTCGACAAGTCTTATCAAGATGAAGGCGATAGTAAAAAGCCTGTGGAAAAAGATATCCTCCCCGATAAAAGACCTGCTGATTATAATCAAGCTTTTGGTCAGCATGAAAAGTTATTTGAACAGATTTAGCCTGTTGCTCTTTTTTGTATTTTATTGTTTCCAATCTGGCTTCTTCTCTAGCCCATTTCATAACATCATCACGAGTCGGCCCGTGTTCAGGAAGTAAATCTTTGAGTGTTCCAAGTTTACGAACAATCACAGAAGTACTAACCCCTTTGTTGTTGATGTATCCTTTCGAAATATAAAAGGATTCTGAATTTTTTGATTTGGATGTCGTAACTCTCATAAAAAAACCTCCATACCCTATTCTACCATATATTGCAATAAAATACAATATAATAAAACAATAAATTTGACACAAAAAAAGCAGGTTTTATGCGACCTGCGAACACTTTTTCTAATATTCAACTGTCAAACTCCCGAGTAAGTCCTCCAAAATCCTTCAGAATGTTTTCTAAGAAAACATTGAAAAATTTCTTGACAACCTAAGTTCCTGTCTTTAACACCTTTTTGAAG
>JBJEOB010000112.1:0-9122 GCA_051880495.1 Lachnospiraceae bacterium | reverse complement strand
ATGTCTGCTTTTCTATATTCAATCATCATAGTTCAAACCTCCGTTAAATTCAAATCTTCTGTTGCTTTCAATCTCTCCGCAAGACTGAAATTTTCACCTTATTTCTTTTCTTTTAATTTCATCACAATAATAGGTGAAAATAATGCTGATAATACTACCAACAACCATAGATTTCCTGTAAAAATATTATATGATTGTAATAAACCTGCAAATCCATCTCCAGCTTTGATGTATGATGATAAATCAAATAAATTTGTCAGTATAATTTCTAAGGAAAGAACCGAAGGTGGGTTGAATAAAGGGGCAACTTTCGGTGCCCCCTTATTCAGCACACTTTTGGTTTTTCCGAATTGAACAAAGTCGCGTCCGGTATATGGGGTTTCAATACTTCAATTTATCACTATATGGTAGATAAAAAAAACAGTATTTTAACAAGGAGTTTTAGAAAATCACCATTTTTTTCGAATTTTGAGCGCACTTCCCCCTTACCCCAATTCTGCGAGAGTCATATTTGGTTTCTGTCAAGGTCAGGCACTGTTTTTGTGGTGTGTAACATATCCGGAACATACTTTATATGACAGGTTTCCTCCACAACATGGACATACAGTAACATCTTTTTTGTACAATATCCTGATTGCCTGTACCTTGTCATCTTTCCTGAATCGTCTCAGAAACTCACGGCAGCCGATTAGATTCCTGCAAATCGGAATCAGTTTTCTCTTATTATGATTGCTGAGGATACCGTAATGCCTTATCCTCACAAATCCCTTTGGAGGTACATGCATCAGAAACCGTCGTATGAATTCAATCCCATCCAGAGTCAATTCTTTCCATTCGCCGTTTCTTTTATAATCTTTAACCCGGATAGTTACGGTATTTTCATCCATTCGGAGAATACGGCTGTTGCTGATTGCCAGTCGATGTGTGTAGCGCCCAAGATAATGCATGACTGTTTCTGCTCCTGCAAAAGATTCCCTGATATCCGTAACCCATTGTTTTTCATAGCAGTTATCCAGCAGTTCCTGATATTCATACTGGTTACGGTATTTTTCTACATTTCCTTCGTAACAGAGGTTACCGGTATCGTGCAGGGTTTTAAGTCCAGCCAGAAATTTCCCTTTGAACAGTTTTGCCATCGCTTTTCCAGGAAGGAAAAATCCGTCCTTTTTCTGATGCCAGTTGCGGTCTCCATCTAATCCACCGCAAGTTGATAACAAATGAATGTGGGGATGGTAAGAAAGGTTGGAACCCCACGTATGCATAATACTGATAAACCCTGGAGTGCCTCCCACGTGTGCCGGATCTTGTGAAAGTTCCAGGATGGTTTCTGCCACAGCATGGAAAAACAGAGAATAAAGTTCTTTCTGGTTACAGTAGATCAATGGATTCAGTTCGCTTGGACAGGTGAATACCAGATGATAATAATCAATATCCAGTACGTGTTCATTTTGTGCGTCAACCCACAGTTCATTTGATAATGCCTGACACATCGGACAAGATCTGTCACGGCAGGAGTTATTATGGTACTGGATGTGCCCGCATGTATCACATACAGACATGTTAGCACCATATGCACCGGTTTTACAATTCAGGATATGATGAACTGTTCTTGCCTGACGCTCAGTTGGAGTATACGTCTCCAGATATCCCGGATAGAACTGCTGGAGGACATCCTGCATAGTTGGGCTATTTATCATTGTCACTGCCCCCATTCTCCTTTTTTTCAAAAGTGTCAAAAGGGCTTCGGATACCCATAAGTGCCTTGGATGTCATCTGCAGATACACATCTGTGGATTTCGGACTGCGGTGACCTAATAATTGCTGAATAAAAGTATAGCTGACCCCATCCTCAAGTGCGTGGCATGCAAAACAGTGTCTCATAGTATGAGGAGACACATCTTCTGGGAGTCCAAGTTTCCGCACATGACTTTTTATAAAGCTCTCAACCGCTGCATTGGTAAGTGGTTCATTTCCTGCCATACCTGGGAACAGCCATCCCCTTGGGCGGTTGTAACGGTACCAGTATTCTGTAAGAATTTCAAGGTTCCTGGCGCTTAGTATGGTATAGCGATCCTGCCGGTTCTTTGACAGCGGAACATGAATCATCATTTGATTTCTGCGGATATCTTCATAGCGCAGATGGCATACTTCGCTGACCCGCAAGCCGGAGGAATACATCGTTGCAGTAATAGCCTTGTGCTTATAGTTGTCCATGGAATCAATAAGCATGTTTACCTGTTCCCGTGTAAGGATTACCGGAAGCTTCCTGTCACGCTTCATTTTGGGTATTTTTTTGGAATCCCATACATATCCGAGCGTGTACTCAAAGAAAAAACGTATCGCCGCAGTATAGACATTGATCGTGGATGCTTTTTTGTTTTCATTGTCTTTCATGTGGAATATGAATCTTCGGATATCAGCGTAAGTAATGGACATGGCATCCTTATTGGTGAAATCGAGAAATCTTTTCACAAAACGATAATAGTCCTTGCATGTATTCGTGGTAAAGTTTTTTAACTGTATATCCTGCTGTAATTTTAAAAGGTATTTTTCATTCATCTAATTGTCCTCCAAATATAGTAAAAATTTCTGGTTTTGAGTTCCAGATATTTGGAGGCCCACGGACATCGTGAAAATGCTTGTCTGAAATGGTAATATATGTTAATCTAATCATAGCAGTGGTAGTGATGATCCTGTTCGATTGTTATTTTATGGTGATTTAACAATACCTTATTTAGGACTCATTTACCACTGTTATTTTTATTCGAAAAAGTTGAACCGCAGCGTACTTTCAGCCAGCCATCGCGCAGCGATTTTGTTCAATTCTTTATTTTAGGTACTAGCAGATAGGCAACAATAAAAATGCATACACTTAAAATAATTCCACTTAACGGGCGTGCTAACACACCAAGATTAACGAGTACGTATTCTCGAAATCCCCCATTTAATATTGCAATCGGTATAATCATAACCCAAATCAAAAATGTAAACACATACTTTTTCATATAGACCTCCAAAACTATAATTCTTCAATGTACTTCAACAATGGTTCTAAATACGACTTATCTGTCCAATCACAATTTTGCCCCACTGCACACATCAATGCTTTTTGCCAAGGTTCATATTGGTTTGGATTTTGCTTTGCAACTGCTTTCTGTAACATCTTGCAAAGTGTTCTATCCGTAAACTTCATTTTCTCTTCATCCCATGATCCACGACAATAGAACAATGGAATATTACTAAGTGTATCTTTAAAATGCAACTCCCTTACCTATTGTATTGCTTTCTCATCATATGGAGAAGCACCAACTGCAAATACTACAATCTTCTTGCCTGTCAACTGCCCTATATTTTTCTTTAAGAATTGCAGCCCTGCAATACCAGAAGCATAAACACCTCCACCTAGAATGATAACATCATAATTCAGCAAATTAGCAACTTTAGAATTCTTAGTTTCTGCATAATCATAGCCAAGTTCCTCCACTAACCAATCTACATACTTTTTCGTTGCTCCATATTTAGATTGATATAGAATAATACCTCTACTCATAATTTCGAATCTCCTTTAAATTATCTTCAATTTGTATAATGGTCTGTATAGTAGTCTGTAACTGTTCCTCAGACACTCCCGCAAACATTCTCTTCAAAAGAGCCCTACTCATTTCATCGTTTTTCTCACAAAACTCTTGGCAATAATCAGTAAGTTCAATGCGTTGTTTTCTCTTATCCTGCTCATCCACAGAAATACTTACAAAGCCCTTCTTCTCCAGTTTCAAGAGGATCTGCTTTACATTCTGATGAGAGCTACCCATGATTTCCGCTAACTCCTTAACTGTAGGAGGAGTTTTGCATAAATTGATACATATGATTGCAAAAAACTGTTTCCAGCTAATTTCTTTCATAGTACTATCCGCCATTGTCTGAAATCTGTTCTCAAAGGCACTTAGCAAGCCTAAAAGAAAATATGATGATTCAATGCCTGTAAAATTCACTTTATCACTTCTGATTACTTCCTTTAAATTCATTACGCCCTCCAATAGGTAATATGTTACTTTATTTAAGGTAACACATTACCTTTTCTTTGTCAATAGAAAAAGACGGACAAAATATCCGCCTTTAACAAAACAGAAAATTCAAAATTGTTTTTTATAACTTTCTAGCTTTAAAGCACACCGAAATAGGTATCATCTTTGCTTTCTGCGCCTTATCACTTTTGTCATCCATATCATTAGCATTTTGCTCAATCATTTGTTCAATTACAAATCCTGCTCTGGCAAGGGCATTAACATATGTTGAAATCATACGGTTGCATAAAACAACTTCACTATCATGCACTGGCATTTTATAATAGGATTCATCAAAATAACTTGTTCCAAACACCATTTTGCCATCATCCAATACATTCTTTCCATTTTCTCGTGAAAAGGCAACACAATGGTATAACGTGTGATTCCAACTAAAGATAAATATCCCATCTTTTTTCAAACTAGAAGCGATTTTATTAAAAGTTCCTTGCAAATCAGTGGTCCAACCTATTCCATATATAGAATATGCATAATCAAAGTAATCTTGAGGGAGATTCATTTCTTCCATTGAACTGCATATAAGTTTTGCTACATATCCATATTCACCAAGATACTTCTCGGCATTATCAAGTTGTTTCTGGGAAATATCAATTCCCCATAGTTCACCAGCGTGTCTGTCTGCATGATATTTTATGGAATGACCACTTCCGCAACAGATTTCTAACATCTTCTTACCAGTTACATCTCCAAACAGCTTTAATTCTTCTTCCGTTGGAAACTTCACACCGTACTGTGGAAGAGCGGTTGTCCCAAACCAAAAATCTGCATAATCATTCCAATATGCTTTATTGTTATCTACAATTATATTATTGTCCATAAATATTCCTTACCTCTAATTTTTCTATTCTAAACCAAGAAGAAACTTCAAATTCATACGTGCTTTCAGCTCAACAGAAGCCTGAAATTTACAGCACAACTGCAATTTCAGAGATGGCCACCAGAGTTGCCTCTCCACTAATCATTATACGATGGTTTTCTTCCATTCTGCAATGCAAGTATCCACCGCACTTCGATGCCTGGTACGCATAAATTTCCTTTTTATTCAGTTCTTTTGACCAATAGTCGGCAATCTGGCAATGGGCAGAACCGCAAACCGGGTCCTCTGGGATACTCAACTTCGGACAGAAGCTGTGCGATACGCAATCGGTTTCTTTTCCCATAGAAGTTGCATTTTGGATTCTTCCCTCAATACCGGCCAGAAGTGTCTGATTCGGATTCATAGTTCTGACGGTATCTTCCGAATCAAATATACATATCAGATCAAGACCCAATACCGCTTTAATAATCAAGCCATGTGGCAGGATTAACTTATTTAGACAAATTCAATTTTTCACTTTGTATCAAAACTTTGTCTTACCACATTTTCAATTGTCTTTATTGGCAGTTCTTTGTCGTATGGGATATAAATCGCATTTTTCTTTATTACAAATTCGCTTAATTGTGGTTTAAGTATTTCAATAATCTCCATATCCACATACAGACTAATGTGTTTTTTGCAGGCAGCTAAAGATATCGTATGCTTGTCTTTTTCAAACAATGGCATACTCCAAGCTATTCGCTCTCTTACTTCAGGAACACAATGCCGAATTATATTTCTTAATTCCACAACATATGTTCTCGCTTCTGGAATCTGTAATTCTACATATTCATCAACACTTTCGGGAGCCTTACCACAATAGTGTCCTTGGTTTGTTCTTTTAAATTCTCTTCCACATTTAGGGCATTTCCACACAACAAAACCTCCACAAAGCATTTGTTATTTTCTCAATATTTTCTCCAACGTTTTTCCTCTTGCCAGCTCATCGACTAATTTATCAAGATAGCGTATTTCCTGCATCAGCGGTTCTTCGATTTCTTCTACACGAATACCACAGATTTTTCCTGTAATCATTTTCCGATCAGGATTAAGTTCAGGTAATCTCATCTATTTCGTCTCTTGTTCGTCCCTTTTTCTCAGCCTTTGTAATAAGAAGAGGATAAACACTGATCCGCTTCTTGGTATTTAATAATTTCTTGAAGTTCGGCTAGTGCAAGACGATGTGCCGCTCTTGAAAAACATGTGTCTTTATAATCTTTTTCTTCTATCTCAACTTCAATTTCATATCCATCTTCTATGCAATTCTTTATTTCAGACGGAACCAATTTCGAATAATTTGATTTTAAATACATAAAGATATGTCCCTTACTTGCTCCAAATAACCTGAATGCTACATTCGTTGCCTTACCTATGTAAAAACAGTATCTTTCCCTCATCTTCTTGCCCTTCGGACAAGAAGCATCCCTCGCTTACAGCTCGGTCAATCCCGATTTATCAAATTCATCAAATGCATGTTTTTCTTTGCAATTAATGTTAACATAAAAATAAGTTGATGTATACTTTTTCATAAATATATACATCAACTTGCTCAGCGCATTGCGGAGGGAAATGGTATTGAAATTGAATTCATCCGTAAACTACGTGCTTTCCGTAAAGATGACCGCATCCAGGAGCTCATCTCCAAAACAGGTAAGGCCGAAGGGCTGATCCATATCTTTTCTGCCATGGAACAGTGTAATACCTATAAGCCATGGCATGACAAAACGACTGGGAAAACCTTCCTCAAATTTGACCAGAGCAAATTTCTATATGAATGGACACAACCTTCTCGCTCATAAGCTGCAGAAAAAGGATATTGCTTACCGTATGATTGTCAGGACAGCAATCTTTACCGTAAAACCAGATAACATTGCCACTTTTCTGGAGCAGTGCATTACCTATAACTGTAAGACAGAAGTCGGAACCAACTATAAACAGAGGATCCTCGGAACGAGAATCAAACACCATATGGGTGATGTATCAATCAGCAGGGAAAAGATATCCGCCAGCACCTGGGAGATATCAGGTCATCTGCCATGTCCAGAATCTTCAAGCGGCTCCGTCTCCATGGGATCATTGAACGGGTGAAAGGAACTTACAAATATAAGGGGCCTAATGTTTTATATTTTCTTACGAATGTATCCTTTTCTTCATTATAAATGTATCCTGCCGATATTCTTACTCTCCATGGCTTACATCTTTTACCCGACAACTTATGAACCGATCCATATCCGTTCGGTAGTTTCATGTTGATTCCTCCATATACGTTCTACATAATTTGATATTATGAGTGTGTATCACGTGTGTGTATCACCTGTGTATCACGTATATAATATCAGGGCTTGTCAGGTCATTTCACATCCCAACAAGCCCTTATTTTAAGCCATTATTTAGAACTTACCAGCCTTTGCAGCTTCTTCGATTGAGACTGCAAGTCCCGATTTTAAAGGGAATAATGGCTTATTTTGTATCACATGTGTATCACTATTACACGCCCACATCATTCCGCATCACACTACATCATTTAATATCTTTAATTATAATAACATATCTTGTTCCGAAAGACAACATAAAAAATAATCCAATCGTTGAACGCAGTGTGTCAACGATTGGATTTTAATATATCATTCACCATGATTATCTTTACGAGTATTATATACATATCCAGTAAATTCCCAAAGTAATTTCGGACTTATGTAATAATCATATTGCTTACTACCTTCTTTCTTAAAAGCTGTTCCAATTGGCAAAATACCAGCTATTAATCCTTGAGTTATATATGTCCTATCTTTTTTCATTATTTGTGCGACAACATCGACAGGAACATTCTCTCCTGTAAAATCAGGAACATTATAGTATATTTTACCATCCATATCTTATCACTCCTATTTCAAAATTTTTACTTTACAAAAATATGGGCGATTATTTTATAAATCATACAGTTCATATTTATTTAATATTTAAAGGTCATGGCTCTACTCAACAAACCATTTTCAAGCTCGTGATTTTAGTCTTGAGTTATTAACTTCATACAAAAACCAATTTCGGAATTTTCGAGTCAAGAATTAAACTTGCACTGAATTTCTTACCAGACTTACTTACAAATCCACTCTTCTTTTCTAATTTTCCTGTTTCTATCAATGTTTTCACATCCGTTTCACTAAGCTTTTTTCCAAAGCAAGGATTAAACACCTTTAACCCACAGTCGCAAAAATAACCAGCTTTATTTGCTTTAACATCTTTGTGGCAGTATGGACATGTGATTCCTGAGTCAAAGGAAAACCCAATCGTGTGATCATCCTTTAGAATCAGTCTTGCACGAAAGGAGGTCCCATCCTTCCTTTTCAGATTATATGGATGTGTAGGTTTCCGACTCACTAACTGTTCGATATCTTTATCAGTAAGTGTTACTCCAAGTACATATGTGGGCAGATAAAAATCACAATCCTCATTGATACATTTATATCCTTTACCCCTGATGGACAGACTTCCACCGCATTTAGGGCATGTCAATCCGGTATCGTTCATTACAAAATTGATATTCTTTTGATTGATCTGATCGCATATTTGATATAACTGATCAAGCATAGCCTGGTACACATCATTATATCGTGCTTCTCCTCGTTGGATTTTCTTGATATCATAATCCATTTTCGCAGCAAATACTGGATTTGTAAGTTCAATACCAGAAAGATCCTCAATATACTTCCGGCCTTTCTCCGTGATATATAAACCTTTTTTATCAACTACATACCCTCTCATCAGTATTTCTTTAATAATAGCAGCCCTCGTTGCAGGCGTCCCGATTCCCTGTGAGTCTGCTAGAGACTTCCGCAGGGTTTCATCCTTGATCTGATTGGCAATGTTTTTCATGGAATCTATGAGTAATGCCTGGGTCAGACGTTTTGGTGGCTGCGTTAATTTCTTTACTGGGTCCATTTTATCTGCTCTGACATTATCCCCTTCATTCAGATCAGGCAGGATGGATTCCTTTAATGTGCCATACAAGGCACGCCAACCAAGTACCTTATTTATCTTTCCATTTACAGAGAAAAGATATGAGCCATGTTCTGTGATCAAAGTTGTCTTTTCCTGTTTCAACGGAGGCAGGAATTGGGCAAGAAGACGTTTGTAAATATGCCGGCAGAGATTGATCTCATCTGCAGTCATTTTGTCCAATT
>JBJEOB010000111.1:29170-44984 GCA_051880495.1 Lachnospiraceae bacterium | reverse complement strand
AATTCAGGAGAAAAATCTATTTTTACAACAATATATTCAGTTTTCAAGGAACAAACCTATATCAAAGGTATTTGATACCTTTTGACGCTTTAATCATTTCATTAAGGTACTGTAATTATAAGAGAGTAAAAAACACTTGAATATACCCGATATAATGGGTACAATGATACCAATATTATATGAAGGAGATGAGTATATAATTGTATGACATACAGAGAACAGATGATTATGAAAATTACAGAGAATCTTGCGGCATTTATTTATGAGGAAGATTTACGGATAGGAGATTATATTTGCAGGGTTCAGACAGAAATGAATGGTAATTGTTGCCCATATGGGATGGAACGTTTGAAGAAGGATTGTTTGAAATGTATGGATGATTTTTTAAATAAAGAAATACAATCAATAACGCATGACTAAGCAATCATTATTCTACACTATTCATGGTACTGGAGAAAATGTAGAAGAACTGCTGAAGATCCCTGTTGCTGACGAAAAAGAGTTACAGAAAAAAATGAACAAAGAACTGGAAAGAATCAGAAATTCTACAAATTAATATCAAAAAATCATACATTACAAAAAAACTCCAGGGCATTTCAACTGTCAGGGAGTTTTTTGCATTTCGTACTCCTGTATAAACCATATTTTCAGTGTAACTCATTCACAATTTGGAGACGTGTAAATCAGGAGGAAAGAAAGATGACAAAGAAAGAAGGAAAGAAAAATTACAATGGAAAGGAATCAGCTGACCGTGTAAAAGAGATTACGGAAAAGTTAGAACAGGGAATACAGGATCTGTATGAAAGCGATAAGTACAGGACATATCTCAACACCATGTCAAAGCTGCATCACTACAGCTATAGCAATTCCCTGCTCATCATGCTGCAGAAACCAGATGCTACCATGGTTGCCGGATATACAAAATGGCGAGATACGTTCAAACGTCATGTGAAAGCAGGGGAAAAAGCAATCAAGATCATTGCACCGGCTCCTTATAAAAGGAAAGTGCTGGTAGAGAAGATCGACCCTGTGACCCGTAAAGCAATTGTCGGAAATGATGGCGAGACAGTCATGATTGAAAAGGAGATTTCTGTACCCAGTTACCGGATTGTTTCTGTTTATGATGTAAGCCAGACCGATGGACAGGAAATCCCTTCGATTATAACCGAACTAGAAGAAAGGGTAGAACAGTATGATGACTTTATGGATGCATTGGTATCTGTTTCTCCGGTGCCTATTGATTTTGAGAATATCGAAGGCAGGGCACATGGATATTATCACCTGGAAGAAAAACGAATTGCCATCGACCGGGGTATGAGCGAATCCCAGACGATTAAGACTTGCATCCATGAGATTGCACATGCCAAAATGCATGCGATAACGGATAATCAGGAAAAGCGCATTGACAGGTCAACCCAAGAAGTACAGGCAGAAAGTGTCGCATATACCGTATGTCAACACTTTGGAGTAGATACATCAGAGTACACATTTGGATATGTGGCCGGATGGAGCAGTGGGCGTCAATTGGCAGAACTAAAAGCTTCTCTTGCTGTTATCCAAAAAACTGCTGATGAACTGATTACAGGTATCGAGAGCTATCTGGATAGCATAATAATACAGAGAAAGACTGCAAAAGCAATTTAGAAAGACATCGTCTTTCGGGTATTGCTTAATAGCGACCATTTGGTGTAATATAATAACAGATAACTATGAAACAGCAACTGGAACAATAACTGATGTTAATTCATCATAACCAGATGGGAGGAAAAATATATGATGTATGCATTTATGACATTAGATGATGGAACAGAAATTGTCCATTCTGAGATGAAAGATGATGGTAGAGTAAAAGTTTATATTGAAAAACCAGATTCCAAAGATTGCTTTCATAATGCCGTATGTTGGTTACCGGAATATAAATGGGAAAATATTAACGGGTTTACTCACGATGAGATTATGCGATACCATGATTACATTGAGTCAGTAGCACATTTGATTATGGAATTCTCCCAGGAAGGGGGATTTGACAATGCCTCAAATTTTTAAAATTGGTTCATACTGGATTTATTTTTGGTCCAATGAAAGTGACCCGTTAGAACCGATTCATGTTCATGTAGCTGAAGGCTCTCCAATCCCAAATGCAACAAAAATATGGATAACAAAAAAAGGAAAATGCTATTTGTGCAACAATAATTCTCATATACCCAATAAAGTGCTCAATAATATCATGCGTATTATTGAGGCTAGAAGTAGTGAGGTGATACAGAAATGGTGTGATTTCTTTGGAAAAATCGACTATTTCTGTTAATATTAACAATCACAAAAAGCTCCAGAACAGGAAAAACCTGTCGCTGGAGTTTTTTTATGTTTCAACCATCCCAATCACACATATTCCTAGTGTAACTTAATGTTCAATGATGGAGAAAAATATCAAACAGGAGGAAAGAAAATGAACATGAAAAAAAGAAAAGATTTTTTGACACTGGAAGAATATGTGTCCTATCTGGAAGTCACGGTTGATGAGCTGTCGATTCAGATTGAAGAGAAAAACCAGGAGTACTCTGCAGTAAAACTGGAGGTAAAGCATGCATATCAGACCATTGATGATAAAGAATACGCCCTGAATGCCCTTAAATCTCAGAATCAGGTATTGCGGAATAAGGTCATGGATCTCTATGGACTGAGCGCACGGTTCCAGACAGCCGGTTATTCACAAATGCAGCATTAACGAGTAAACAGATAGGAGGAAGGAAACATTGAAAACAGTAATAAAAATTCAGAAAGCCGCTACATATCCAAAAGCAGGAACTATGATGCAACTGATTGATTCAAAAACCGAAACACGTCTGCCGGTAAAAATTCTTGTAGCAAAGAGTAAGACTGGAAAAATTGAATTTTTTGCGGAAGAAGTAAGTAAAGAAAACGGATTCGGTTTTCTGGCCCGTGGTCAGGAAGAAGCAGCTGGGATTTTTGAGGATTATTTTGCACATAAGATGACTTGCGAAGTATACCTTGTGTCCTATGAGTCATCCCGGCAGGTTACCTTTATGGCAGAACTGGATTATGAAAGCTGTGAAAGTAAGCAGATTCAGGTAGATACATCTGTATTTGATGAAATCTGCAAAAACATCATTTCTAAGGGTATCGCAACAAGGGAAGAACTGGAACGAAATATTCATGTTATGAAGGATCACAGATTCCCAGACGAACTGATCCGGCAGGTATTATTGAAATATCGCAAATACGATCGGCCGGTACGTGTGCCTAAGACTATCTATATCGATCCGGATAAAGAGGCGCAGACATCTCTTCTGGCTCTGTGTGCGATCAATATTGTGATCGGTGCACCCCTGATCCTTGAAGGAGATAAATCTGTCGGGAAAAATGTTTGTGCAGAAACACTGGCCATGATCTTCCACATGCCATTTGATATGACAACCATGACGAGATCGATGACAGCAGATGATCTGTATGGTACCAAATCTACGGACAATACCGCATCAGAAAAGATGACGGTAAGCATGGCAGAAGAGTATTTAAAACTTCAGAGGGGTCAGGATGATTTTGATATGACTCAGGCTTCAGAATTTGAGTATCTGAAAGCAAAATCCGCAGCTGTATCGATCGTCCAGGAACATTCCAGTTTTGTCCATTGGCTGCAGCATGGCGGTGTGTACTGCCTGAATGAAATGAACATGGCAGAAGCGAATTTTCTTGCTTCTTTTGTGAATCAGATCACAGATGGTTCTGGCTTTATTGATATCCAGGGATATGGCAGAATCAATATCAATCCAGACTGTGTACTGATCGGAACGCAAAATGCCAATTATACAGGCACATGTGAACAGAATGATGCAACCATGTCTCGTTTTGCCTGTATTTCCTTTGATTATCCGAACAGTATACGTCCCATGATTGAATCAGTCGTGGGGAAGGAAAGTCTTGCTCCGCAATATTTTAAGCAGGTAGATGATTACTATGCATTACTGCATCAGTCGGTGCAGCAGGGTACATTGGAAAACAGCTGTCTGAACATCAGGGGATTCTGCAGGGCTTTGCATGCAGTGGCTCAGATTCCGGGGGCATCTACATTGAAACGCCAGATACAGCTGCATGTGATCAATACATGTCCACAGGATGAAAGAAACATGTTGGAACAACTTTTAAACCAGAAAATTACATTATAAAGGAAGGAAAGAAATGATGGGTTGGACAAGTTATCATGCAAAGTATTACAAAAATGGAAAGGTAGATCGTCAGGCGGAATGCGATGCATACTGGGAAAAGGGACTTAATGCAGGCCACTATCAGGTGGTAAGATCAGCGGTGCATGGCAGTGTGTATTATGCAGCTGTAAGAAATTTGGTACAGCGTGTTGATGATCATTTTGAACCATTACCGGAAAAAGAACAGAAAGTCTTTGGTGTCGTGTTCCTGACGAAATCGCAGATGCAGGATTATAACAATTTCAGTTATAAAGAAATGGATGAAACGTGCGGTCCCGCATATTATGACTGTCCTGTAAGGATTCTCAAACTGCTATCTCCGACAAATAATCCATCTGCACTGGAATGGAGATCAAAATGCAGGATAAAACATCAATCGAAAAATGATCCATGCAACCTGGATAAACTCCCGGCAGGAACAAAGATCATGTTTGATTTGCAATGTGACAGTCGGGCTGGAAAGACTGGAGATCCGGTCATATGTACGAAAATTAAGTTTACTGAGTATTCAATTGGAATCTGGTATGGAGTTGGTTTTCGTTGGCCTAAGGCAGCCATTCCAAAGGATTATGAGATAATTGGATAACAGCAAGGAGTGGAATCATGATAGCGATCGTCAATCAGGGTGGTGCATTTTTATATGATTGCAGCTTTTCCGAAGGGCAAAAACGTGTAAATGCATCATTGGAAATACAAAGAAAACATCAATATGGTGATTATTCCAGGCATCGCATGGGAAGTCTTGACTATGACGAAAATGGAAAGATGCGAAAAGAAGATGGTATGTGTGGATGGCTTTTCAGTACAAAGAACCTCATATCACAGCTTGTGGATCTAAAATGTGAAGCGATTTTCGTGTTTTCAGACGCAAATAACTATCGCGTCTATATGAGTGAAGATTACCATATACTCAAGGATGTATACGAAAAAACTATAATGTAAAAAACAAGGATATTGACGGAAAGGGAAAAATATATGAAAACATGCGAAAAAGAATTGTTCTTAGCGTATTTGGAGTTCAAAAAGAATAAGGGACATAGAATATCTCCGATGAATACGGAACCATGCAGAAAATATCTTCAGGAAAAGCTCGGCAGAACTGTACAGTCTGAAGATATTCTGTTCCTATTTTACCATGAAAAAGAATTGAGGGAAAAATATGCTGTTACATTGAAATAACTAATAGTAAGCGAACCCGGTTCGTATGAACAGATATTTTGTAAAGGAGTGTGTCAAAAAAAGGCACACTCTTTTCTTTTACAATAAGCTAAATCGCCTATATTCCAGTAGAAATTAAAAAAGTGAGGCGATTTGAAATGACAGAAATACATACAGACAGCAATATCGTAAGGAAAGAAATCTATTTGGAAGAGGATACCAGGGTACATGGAACTATTTGGGAGCCGGCAACTGGTGATTTTAAAATGGTCTTACAGATTGTACACGGTATGACAGAACATATTGGGCGATATGAACGATTTGCACATGAACTGGCTGCAGAAGGAATCGTTGTTGCCGGATTGGACTTACGCGGACATGGAAGAAATGCAGGGGATTATCAGATAGCTACTTGGGGAATCGATGGTTGGAAAAATTCACTGAATGATATACATGCCTTTTACGAAAAACTACAGTCTCAATACCATAAGCCACATGTAATACTTGGATTTTCTTTGGGATCTTTTTTACTGAGAGATTACCTAAGTCAGTTTCCTGAAGATGTGATCGATAGGGCCATCATCATGGGGACCGGGTGTCAGCCCGGATTGATCCTGATGATAATGAAAGGCATCATTGAAAAAGAAATTAAAAAAGTAGGCGTGGATCAGACATCTGACTTGGTAAGGGAACTGTCGTTTGCGAATTATAATAAAAGATTCAAACCAAATCGTACAGACGCTGACTGGTTGTGTTCTGATGAAAAAGAACTGGATAAATATTTGAATGATCCTCTATGCAAAGAAGACATCTCTGCTGGTTTATTATACGATTTGCTATCTGCGATGCTTCGTACGTCAAATACATATGCATACAGGAACTGGAGGGATATCCCTGTTCTCTTATTATCCGCAAAAGAGGATCCTGTGGGAGGCATGGGCAAAGGAGTGAAGAAGGTGTATCGTCAAATGAAAACAAAAGGAATCATGGTAAAGATGAAACTGATTGATGGTGCAAGACACGATATCCTCCATGAATATGAGAGTGGAGCAGCATACAAGACGATTCAGATCATCCGTAGATTTTTGGAAAAATATTGATAATTATCTGAAAATTTCGCGGGATGCAAGATTTTCTCTTGCCTAAAATCATGTATACTGTACTTGTAGCAAACAAAGCTACAGTTTTCTTTTCTCCAATATTATATATCGAAAAAAAGCAGATCCGTCTGCTTTTTTTTATTCGCTGATTTCCTGTTTCTAATCGCCCATATTGAGAATGATAACCAATCACATATGGAGATTTGAATAATAGGAGGAAAGAAAATGAAGATTTGGATTATTGAACACGAAAATGATGATTTCAGAGATGAACCGGAAGTCAAATATACCGGTGAAAGTGCTTTGGAAAGTGTCAGAACTGCTTATGAAAAAGCAAAAGAGTCTGAAGGTGTTGCGGAAAATCCTGATGATGGGTTCTATCAGAATGGATACGAGTGTGAATGGAACTTTGATGGATATGAAGGTTCTGCTTCTATTAGTGATACTCATGGGACATTTTATTCCTGGAGAATTACCAGCCATGAGATAGCACCGGAACATTCTGATCAGGAATATTTCTGTATTGAAGTTTGGTCCAGAGAAGATATCGAACAGTGTATGGAAGATAAAGGAATCCCTGTAACAGAAGAAACCTATGCTCTTGCATACAAAGAGGTATGTGGGCTTTTTGATGATCTTTCAGGCCGTAATCTCAAACTGGAAAGCGCCATGGAAAATGTTCGTATCGCATGTTTCCGAAAAGATTTCGAAAATATGCTCAAAAGGAAGCATTATGAAACAGATTATGATGCACTTACCATTTATTTGGATTCCTTTGAGGTAGGTTCTTGCGGTTTCGTAAAATGTAAAGATTATGACCTGCTTGCACCGGTAAAACTTGTTCATGTGATCCGTAGAAGTGAGGATCCTGAAAAATATGATCATGCATCATTTGAATGCTTCCAGGAAAGCCCCAAGGAATATTTTGATTATACCGGTGAATTTGTAACTGATGATGATATTTATTATGTATTTACAAAAATAGTATAAGGAAGGCAGAAAAAATGATGAATCGTAATATGTTGGAAAAATATTCGGACGATGAATTGATCACAGAAGCAGAGTGCCTGGAAGAATATGGCGAATATGTACATATGGAACTTCTGGGTTTTTCCGCAAAAGAAATACGTGATTTTGTGGTCAATCGGAAAAAGAATCAAAATTAACATTCAACGGAAAGTGTGTCCATGCGGCACACTTTTTTTGTGTATAATACAGTTATTACAAAATTTCATTTTTGACTGCTGTCAAACAACCATATTTAGTGTGTAACTTATCACACATGGAGTTTGAATAAACAGGAGGAAAGAAAATGAAGAACAAATTGATGAGTTAAAGGTATATCTATTGTAGAAATTTGCAAGTAGAAACACAATTTCAAAAGGAGCGATAAAATGTTTAAAGCAGGAGATAGAGTTCATGTATCTGGTTATTCAGATGAACTTTGGATTGAAGATTATCATGTAAGTGTTGATACAGATGGTACAGTACTGGAAGTACCAAATAAAAATGCAAAGAAAATTCTTCTTACACTTGATTCAATAGATGGAGAAGGCAATGTTTGCTGTTTGGTAAGAAAAAGCAGAGTGGAATTGTTAAACCAGTAATAGTACAAACTACCCATGACCTAAAGGTCATGGCTGACTGATCATAAGAAAATCAATAAGAAAAGGTAGGAAGAAAAATGGCAAAATATACAATTAAAATGGGTTGTGGTCACGAGGAAACAATCTCCTTATTTGGCAAGGATACAGAGCGGAAAAGAAAAATCGAATATTACGAAAATTTCGGGCTATGCACAGAATGCTATAAGAAAAAACAGGATGAACAAAGAAAATCAGAATGTCTGCTTTTTAAGGCATCAGTATTGCCTTATATCGATAACAAGGATGGATCCATACTTTTGTTTGTGTGGTTTGACGGTGATACAAAGCCGCATAAGGAGGAGATTAAATCTCTTGGTTACCGATGGGACGAAAGAGAATCTGCCGATGACTGGTATCTGGCAAATCCATCTATGTGCTGGGGTAAGACAATCAAATTAGATTCTTTGCCTGGAGAAATTGAAAAAGCAGTCTCGATTGGTGCTAATAATTTGGTAACAGATAGCGGACTATTTGCAATGGTCCATTACCATTTGGCATTAGAAATGCAAAAAGAATGGAAAGAAAAAAGGGAAAGGATTGAGTCAATCTCCAAACCAGATATCCCTGAAATTCTAAAAGGTCACCGATGGAACCAAAAAATATATGGAAGACCAGGTTTCTATTCAGTCTATCTGGATGGAAATCAGGTAACACTTACGGATGCAGAGGCCGACGAAATACGGATTTATCAGGAATCATACAAGGCATACCAGAAACAGATCAAGGCTATACAACAGGAGGCGTCAAAATAATGAGTTTGGACAACAATCCATCAGTTAACAGAGAAAAGGTGCTTGTAGCTGAAGAACGATTTATTATTTACGAGGATCCTTTTCAAAGTAAGTAATTTTCTGATATCAGTATGATGGAAGTATATGATACCATGGCGGACCGATCAGAACACCCTGATTTCATAATCTGGATGTGTGATATGCTGAAAAGTCGGGTATTTGAAACGATTGTGTGAGTGATGAAAAAATCAATAATGTAACATTCAAAAAAAAGTGTGTCCATGTGGCACACTTTTTTTGTGTATAATACAGTTATTACAAAATTTCATTTTTGACTGCTGTCAAACAACCATATTTAGTGTGTAACTTATCACATATGGAGATTTGAAAAACAGGAGGAAAGAAAATGAAACAAAAAACACTTGGAAAGAAAGCAACGATTGCAGCACTTGCTCTGGAACTGGCAATATGTTACCCAGTATCTGCTGCAGAAAAAGACAACATATCTCAAATGCTCTCTGATCAGGACCGTATGCAATGGATGTTCCCAAATGGAATTCCCACTAAACCTTCTCAGATGGATCATTATTTGAAAAAAATCAACGTAACAGTAAACACCGAGGATGGAACTAAAGAAATGACTCTCTTGGTCCACAAAAAGCTTGCATCAGAGGTAGAAGATATCTTTGATGAGCTTTTGGCTGTCGAGGATTTTTATATCAATACAGAGGAATGCTTTAGTTATAACTGGAGAGAGATGGCAAGCGGTTCTGGAAGACTATCCCATCATTCTTATGGTGTATGTATCGATCTGAATTCGACTGCAAATCCACCGGTATACTGGAACGAAGAGTCAGACCCCGAAAGTCCCTACTACTGTTCAGATGAGGTGGTAGAGATTTTCAAAGATCATGGATTTTACTGGGGTGGCGATTGGAGTGAGAAGTACTATGACCCGATGCATTTTACGTTTACTGACCATTGATTTTGGAGATCGATGAAATTTTATTTGAGAAATGGAGGCAGGAAAATGTTCAACGAAAAAAAGGCAAGAGAAATAGCAGAGGATTTCTTATCAAAAATGAACCCTGGTAATTGGAATGGAATGGGTGAAAAACCTGATGAATTCAATACGCTTATCAGAACTTATGATATTGATTCGAAAAATAATAATGAGCTGGATATATCTTTTGACTATGATAACGAAGAAAAATGCTGGTTACATTATTGTGAATTGCGTAATAAGACAAATGAAGAACTCATGATTCCTTTGCATGGGTACGGGGTTGATTCTGTACAGAATTTAATTTCCAAGCGCGGGGTTAAATCCACCGCCTTTAGGCGGTATGGCTTTAGCCATCTTTCATAAAAAAGTGGAACATGATATACTGTAGGTGGGAGGCGGATAAGTATGACAGAATATAGAAGCAGTAGCCATACAGTATATGATATCAAATACCATTTTGTATGGATTACAAAGTATAGATACAAAATATTACGAGGAAAGATTGCAATTCGTGCAAGAGAAATATTAAAGCAGGGATGCGAAGCAAATGGATTTGTGATACTGAAAGGCAGCTTAGGTCCAGATCACGTACATTTGTTATTATCATGCCCAACGGATGTAGCCCCGAGTAAGATAATGCAAATATTAAAGGGAAGATCATCAAGAATGCTGCAAGAAGAATTTCCAGAATTAAAGAAAAAATATTGGGGACAGCATATGTGGGGAAGAGGATATTTTTGTGGGACAGTCGGAGAAGTTGATGAGGAGACAATAAGAAACTATATTGAGAACCAGGGCAAGTTGGAAAATGGAGATGAATTTACGATAGTAGAAGATGAGTAGCTGCTTTAGCAGGACTTTTAGCTGACTTTAGTCAGGAAGAGACGGGGCTTTAGCCCCCAAAGCGACTTTCAGTCGCAGGGTTTGGGCTTCAGCCCGAAATAACCCACCGGCTTTCAGCCGGTGGTAGTTAAGTTGATACAATTATGGATATCTGCTCAGAAGAGAATTGATATATGGAGGAAAAAATGGAATCACGTATTTTAGTTAAAGTGACTGATTATGGGAATCAGGATACGTTCATCGTTACTGGACAAGGCAATGTTCAGGATGCATTTTGTCAGATGCTGGGATTGATTAAAAAGGAACAAAAATTTCCTTGTTCGATTTCTACTATACCTGATATTTATTACGAAAAGTTTGGACTTGCTAAAGAAAAGTTACCAGTTATCGAATTGCAGGAAACAATCCTGGTAGAAAACGAAATGCAAAAACTAGGAATCAATTTTGCTTCATGCCGTGATTGTGACAGCTTTACAGATGGTAGTTGTGGACACTGGGGCGGAATTTGTGATCCAGATGACGAATGCGATCATATACATTCCAATAATATCTTTCTATTGTCATATGAAGATAGTTCTTTTCAGTCATATATCTGCTTATCCGAATCAAAACCTATACAAGAGATTATTGACATCCTCAGTAAGGACTCAGATTCAAATGCCGTAAAAGATATTGTGATGGCTGATGATTACGATGAATCCCATTGGATACTCCAAGGTACAGTTTGATAATAATACGATAGAAGTTTTGCCAGAAGGAGAATTTATGTTCAAGATAAATGAAATTTGCTACATTGAAAATGACAAAGGAAATATAACACCATGCCTTTTTAAAGGTTATATCAATGAGAAATTATGTTTTGTCAAACCAAAAGAACGATTTAGAAAGGGTGGATATGGAACAACTATCACAGCATTAATATGTAATGTTTTTGGAAAAGATGAGATTTGCCAATAGAAATTCATTGCAAAAAAAAGTAGAAACAATCGTGTGCCAATAACTCATGACTAAAGTCACGAGTGTTGGCCTTTTATCTCATTTATTTAAGGTGATAAAGTCAGGATTCTATCAATAAAGAGAGGAAGAATTGAGATGAAAATATATTCATATTTTATTTGCAGAATTTGGCATGAAGAAAAAAAGTCTTTTGAAATAAAAAAAATTAAGCTTTCAAATGAAGTTATGGAGCACCCGGGAGCATATACTCAAACAGATAATAAAGAGTTTTATACTAATTGGAGCGGTGATGAGAAACATTCTAATTTCTTAGCTAAGAGTTCGATAGGCAAAGTTGAACGTCATATATATGGGACAAATGTAGTTTATGGAACATATCTTACTAAAGATGATGAGCAGAAAGCGTTTGATATTATAGCGGTTGAATGCAAAAAAGATATTGAAGAACTACATCAAAAACTTGAAGAATGGAAAAATATATATAATGTAATTTGTTCTGGTAGTATCAACAAATGAAATCGAAATTTCAAACAGAAAATATGTATATTCTCTATTAAAACAGTATAAGTAGAGCAAGACTTTCCAAAAGAAAGTGATTGGATCAGATCAGACAAATTATTCAGAAGTCTGATAAAATAATTATTTTGAAAGACAACTAAAATAACAACATTCAAAGGAAAAGTGTGTCCACGAGGCACACTTTTTTCTTTCGAAAATCAAGTTTGGAACTGCTTTATTGACCATATTAACGTTGTAATCATTCACTAATGGAGTTTGAATAAAAGGAGGAAAGAAAATTGAACGAATTATGGACAAATATGGAAAAGGAAGCCTGGAACAAGATGTATTACCGTTCCCTTGATCTGTCTATGAAAATCTATCTTGCCAAGTTACCGGAATCCAAAATGCCGGTACTGGAACTCAAGGCGGATGATAGCTCATGGACAAATAATATGATGATACATATTGGTACGGGAAACACCAATATCCATAATGAAAAAGAGATGATGCTATGGACTACATTTTTATTGGGCCATGAGATACAGCATGTGCTTTCGACTACTGATAAATCATGGAACTATGGACTGAATGGAGGTTTTCAGGCAATATGCGAGGAGTTTTCTAAGATAGCTGAGCCAAAGCCGAGGAGATTCGTCAAAGAATCTGATTATGATCTGTTCTTAAGTGATATGTCCAGGGAAGGATACCATATATCGAAAACTGCTTTGCAGAATTTTGTCCACTTTATCGTGAACAGTCTTGAGGATGGCCGGATAGAACGTATCCGTTGCCTGCATAATCCGGGATTTTTGAATTATGTGAAGATATGCCGGGGGCAAAGTTGGAATGATGAACCGATACCTGATGAAATGAAAACTCAGATGGATGAACCGAGAATATATCTGAGTATCGTTTTAAATCAACTTCTGACATTATCAACGATGTCCATCTACCAAAAAGGATTCGGTACGATTGCAGCAGATCATGCACATGTACACCGGTTGATCCAAAGCCTGATCCCGCATATAAGAAATGCAGTAGGCTCAGGTACATGCCGTGGTTGTATGGTAGAGGCAATTGAAATCTGCCGGATTCTTGCTCCAGAGATCATAGAAGCTTGTAAATTGACTCCTTTGGAGGAATTGTTGTCCCAGCTGATGCAGATATTTTCACAGAATCAGAGTTTTACAGCTGACTCACGTACGGAAGAAACCGGTGAAGGAGGCAAAGGTCAGCTGATGGCAATCTATGGGACTTCCGAATTAGATGAATCCAGACAGGAGGAGAACCAGACATCATCTGGAAAGAAGGAAAATGATAGTGATAAAGATCAAAAGGATGGTAATAATTCTTCCGATGAAAAAAAATCTGATAGCCACGATAATAGTAATGGAACAGGCTGCAAAGCAGGAGCATATTCCTCTGATCAAGCAGATTCACTGTCCAATACTGACAGTCATGAAGAAAATGAGCAAAAAGCTAATGTATCTGATGCAGTAGAAACAGCTATGAAAGAAGCTTATCAGGCAAGCCGTGAAGAATTGGATATTTCTATCCGTTCCGGAAGGATTTCAAAACGTGACATCCCGAAAGAAGATATATCGGTATCTCAAGAAGATTCTCTTCCTGATCTTGCTTCTGTCAATGATAAGTATGGAAATACCGTCGATTTTACTGAGCAGAAACGTCAGTATAAGACCAATAAACAGATGCCTGTTGAACTGTTATCCAGAGCCAGAAATTTGAAACGTAAGGTAGAAAGAATATTCAAAAGTCAGGATGTTCCTTCATTACGTGGCCAAACAAAAGGCAGGATTGATGCACCTAAAGTATATAAACTTGCCATGAATCAAATGGACTTTTTCAAAAGACAACAGCAGGCTGATCCATTTGAAGGCTGTGTATATATTCTTATGGATAATTCAGGTTCGATGGGATGTGGTAGGCTAAGTAAGCGGTATTACTGTTGCAGTGCAGCTGCTGTGATCGAGCATGCCTTCTCAGAACATGTACTTCTTAAAATAACTGCTTTCGATGCACAAAGCGGTGGAACCGTGTCCCATAAACTGATCAAAGACTGGCATGAAACTGTCCATTCTAATGCAGCATGGAATTTTTATGAACAGGATACTTGTGGTTATGGTAATAAAGACGGATATTCTATCAGAGTAGCTTCCAAAGAATTACTGACCCGTTCTGAAAAAAATAAAATGCTGATCGTATTATCAGATGGGTTGCCAAGTGCTTATCCTGGCGGCAGAAGCCAGGGAATCAATGATGTGAGAGAAGCTGTTAAGGAGGCACGCAAAGCCGGTATCAAGGTTATAGCGATTTATATTGAAAAGGAAGGTAATGCTAATGGTGAAGATACAAAAGATTTTTGTGAGATGTATCAGACAAATTGTATTGTCACCAGACCGGAACTCATAGAAGATGAATTGGTGCGTGTATTGAAGAGATTCTGTTTTCATTGAAAATAGTTTCAATGAAAACAGAATCTTGGTTTTCTTGCTATAAGGAAATGTCTTCCTGTTTAATCGGGATGGCTTGCAAACAGATGGAAAGAAATGTATAATGAACAAAAGGAGGTACAAAAAATGCCAATACCACAGGAACGAGTATATACAGTTAATGATATCTATGATCTACCGGAAGGAATGAGAGCCGAACTGATTAATGGAAAAATATATTATATGGCACCACCGACTCGGATACATCAGAAATTGGTCAGTATCTTCAATCAGATAATTGCAAATCATATTGATTCCAATCATGGTACATGTGAAGTATATCCTGCACCATTTGCTGTATTTTTAGATGAAAGTTCAATCAATTATGTTGAACCTGATATTTCTGTAATTTGTGATCCGGATAAACTTGATGAAAAAGGCTGCCACGGAGCACCTGACTGGATCATTGAAATTGTTTCACCTGGCAGCAGGATGATGGATTATCATGTGAAATTGTTCAAATACTGCAATGCTGGAGTAACAGAGTACTGGGTCGTGGATCCTGAAAAAAAACGGATTACTGTTCATAATTTCCATAAAGAAACCACAGAAGAATATAACCTATATGATTCTGTCCCTGTTGGGATTTACGACAATTTTTCTATCAAACTAAATATGTAGAACGTATTCAGGAAAGTGTGTCTAAGCGGCACACTTTTTCAATGCCATGTAAAATGTAGATTTTGTATGTATTTGTTACAATTAATGTATCAAATACATACAAAGGAGCAGCGATATGGGAAAAGAAATAGTAGATGGACAAATTAGTATATTTGATATAATATGATTCGGGCGTCAAAAGTCCTTTTTACCGGATTCTACTACAATATATTGGCATGAAATGCGAAGTAAATATACTAAATATAGTAGTCCCCGTTATCAAATTACCCTTTTGACGCTTAAATCATAATATCTTCTGAGGACAGGGAAGAAAGTCATGTTCCGCAGATTATGCTGAAAGAAGGAGATATTGTATATAAGGTTCTGAAAGGCGATGTGTGTCAGTATACTGTGACAGAAGAAAAATCATGGATATTTGGTACAGATAACAGAGGATACAGGCTTGTTGACAAAAACGGTATTTATAATGTGACTTCCAATGGCAAACTGGGAGTTGACTGTTTCCAATCAGAGAG
>JBJEOB010000111.1:0-29070 GCA_051880495.1 Lachnospiraceae bacterium | reverse complement strand
TTTATAATGTGACTTCCAATGGCAAACTGGGAGTTGACTGTTTCCAATCAGAGAGCGATGCAAGACAAATCGCTGACCAGTATCTGGAAACACATGATGTTATTTGTGCAAAAGATATTCAGCATGGTGATGTCATCGCCTATTCTTACACCCGTAATTTGGATGAACGGGTGATGACCGCCTTTTATACGGATATTGGGAATGGTATGCTATATATGAAAGAATTTATGTCATATCATCATGTGGTTGAGAATACACCCAAGAATATCAAGCATTTCATGGAACAGCAGGAATTCTCAAAACCCGGTGTGCATAAGGTAAGCTTTACACCTGACTTTAAAAATATGTATCGAAGCAAAAAGCCGGGAGATTCCTGGATTTATGCAGAAGCAGGATATTCTGCAGCGATTGGATAGAATCAAAAATCAAAAAAAGGAGAGACTTATGTTTTATTATATAAAAGAATATTGTTCCCCGTACTATCAGCTGATGCCGGTAGAATATAAGAAAAAAGAAGATGGACAATGGCATAAGGTTGGGATGGCATGTAATTCGGATCCGAACTGCCAGACTCCGGTAGAAGAATGTAAACATTATAAGATAGCACCGGAAG
Organism: Lachnospiraceae bacterium; assembly: GCA_051880495.1. Taxonomy (GTDB): domain Bacteria; phylum Bacillota; class Clostridia; order Lachnospirales; family Lachnospiraceae; genus MGBC120314. The sequence continues at coordinate 28,457 of JBJEOB010000111.1, read as the reverse complement.
TTGTTCCGGTAGACCAATTGCGAGAAACAAGATTGTGATAAGAAAAGCATTTAGAACATTTATTTGTTCTGAATGCTTTTTTTGTGCGAACCCGGTTCGCCAAGTATTGTGTTCCGTTCTTTTCGCCCATATTAAACTCACATGATAAAACTTGCCACACAACATGTAAAATGCAGGGAATATATAAAACCAGTATAATATAAAAAAAAACTATTTGAAAGGAGGCGTGGACAACCATTTATGATGGTTGTTCCACCATAGAATATATGAACAGGAATGAAGCACAGGAAAAAGCGATCCATACAGTAAATGGGCAGATGATCATAATCGCGTGTCCTGGATCTGGCAAGACAACAACACTGATCAGGCGTATCCATTATATGATCAGCGAGGCGGGAGTGAATCCGGAGGAGATCCTTATGGTAACCTTTACGAATGCTGCCGCAAAAGAAATGAAAAAACGGTATATCTCACAGTTCCATCAGAACCCTGGTAGTACTTTTTGTACGATCCATTCCCTTTGTCTGGCAATCCTGAGGAAATTCACATCCTATACGAATGAGGATATCATCATGGAATATGATGTCCGCCATTTTTTTCGTAAGCAGTTGGAAAAGAACCGTTCGATTAATGACAAAGAAGAATTCATTACAATGTTGATGACGGATATCGGGGTTGTAAAGAATAATCAGATCACATTGGACGAATATAAGCCAAAATGCTGCGGTGACCTGAAACTTTTTCAGAACCTCTATCAGGCGTACGAAGAATTCAAGGAGATGTACCATAAAATCGATTTTGATGACATGCTGATTTATGCCTATGACACGATGCAGACCAATCCTTCCTGCCTTAACTGGCTGCGTAGCCGGTACCGCTATATACAGGTTGACGAATATCAGGATACCAACTTCCTACAGCGGGACATCATCTATCTTCTGGCAGGTGAAAATCCAAATCTTGCAGTAGTAGGAGATGATGACCAGTCGATTTATGGCTTTCGGGGTGCGAAACCAGAAGTCATGCTGGCTTTCCAGAAGGATTTTCCTCAGGCAGAAGTGATCCATATGAGTACCAACTACCGTTCTGAGAGTATGATCATTGAAAAAGCCGGAGAGCTGATCAAACGGAACAGCAAACGATTTTTAAAAGATTTTGTAGGATTTAAGGCAGGTGAGGGAAGAGTAGAAACAGCAGTTACTGAAAACAGGGCTTATGAGGTGGATGAAGTCATGGGACGGGTCCAGCATCTGATCAGTGGTGGGACCGATCCAATGGATATTGCAATCTTATATAGAAATAACAAACAGGCAATGTCGTTCGTAGATTACTGCATGGAGAACAAGATACCATTTGTATGTACGGAAGGTCTGCAGGATAAATATAAGCATTGGATCTATTATGATATCTGTGCTTTTCGAAGGCTTGCTAATGGAACCGGAAGCCAGCTGGATTTTGACCGTGTACTGAACCATCCACAACGATATCTGAACCATCCTTCCTATACAAAAGCAGGATTAAACAAAGATGAGATGATACGTATCGCTGTCAAACTGAATCATGAGGATTGGAAACGTGATAGTGCAGTAGATAATATCCTGTCATTCTTTGCTGTGATCAAAGCTTTTAAGACTGGGAACCCGTCTGAAGCATTAGACAGTATGTATAATGTCGGCATGTATAAGAAATATCTTAAGGATTATGCTAAATACCGCAACATGGAACCGGATGAGTTCTATGAAGTGTGGGACAATTATGTGGAAGATGTCAAAAAGGCCGGCAATAACTGGGAATCCTGGGATAAATATATTAAGGAATATGAAAATACATTAAATAAAGTAAAGAATAATGAGCATGGCATCGTTTTATCGACCATGCATCGCTCGAAAGGCCTCGAATGGAAACATGTTTTTATTGTGGATTGTGTAAATGGAATCACTCCATCAGCAAAAGCGGAAAATATGGATGATTTCGAAGAAGAACGGCGGCTGTTCTATGTAGCCATGACCCGTGCGAAAGAGAACCTGTATCTTTATACTTACAGAAAGAACCATTCGAAGAAAGTTGAGCCATCACCGTATCTTGATGAAATGCAGATGTTTGCCAAGGGACAGGAGAATAAACAGGTAAAAAAATCTGTGAAGAAGAAAATGACCGCTCCGTTATTTGCGGTTGGGGACAGGGTTACTCATAAGTCTTTCGGGAATGGAACCATCACAGGTGTCCAGGATAATAAATATATCATACGATTTGATGATACTGATGATGAGATCCATCTGAGCAGGGATTGGGTAGAAAGCAAGCATATGTTGATCAGAATTTAAGAGGAGGAACGGTAATGTTTACAAAATGTTATAAAACTTGTGCAAAAAAGATTCTGGTGACTGTCGTGATGGTCATTTTGTCTCGGCTTTTATGTCAGATGCCGGTATATGGCATCGACAGGTCAGCGACAACAATTTTATTAAAACTGTTAGATTCTTTGGAAATCATGTCAATGGTTTCCGGTGGCATGCTAAATGAAGTGACAGTTGGAACGATAGGGATCACTCCTTACGTAACCTCGTCGATCATGATGCAGTTTTTAGTCGTATTGATACCTAAATTCCAGAAACTTCAGAAAAATGGATACTATGGACAGAAAATGGTCAAGAGGTACACGTTCTATATGACAACAGTTTTTGCTGCTGCACAAAGTACATTTTTGGTGATATCTATGCTTAAACAAAGCCAGTTTGCATCAAAGGGGACGTTGGTGATCGCAATCATACAATGGATCTTAGCTTCTTTGATTCTGGCATGGATCGGAGAATATATACAGGAAAAGGGAATCGGGAATGGATTTTCTGTACTGATCATGGTCAATATCCTTACCAGATGCTTCTATGAGGGAAAGAACCTGATGTATTCGTTGCAGGCGATGCAACAAAACAAGTGGATAGTTAATGGTGCCGCTATTATGCTTCTGTATTTATATATTGTATTTGCCTATTATCTTCAGGAATCAGAAATAAGGATACCTGTTGTTGAGACACAGACAGAAGGACAGGATAAGATGAAGGGATATATCCCAGTAAAACTGAATATCGCCAATATCATGCCTGTATTGATGACATCGACGATATTTTCTCTCATATCATCACTTGCTTCTGTCTATTCCATCGGTCAGATATCGCTAGCAATTTTTGACATGAAGACATGGTTTACAGGAAATACCTACCAGTGGTTGATCGGTATTGGTACGTATATATTCCTTTTGCTTTTTTTTACAGCATTCTATGCGGAATACAACTTTAATCCGATGGAAGTGGCCACTCAGCTGCGTCACTATGGGATGTATGTTGAAGGAGTCCATCCAGGAGAAGAAACGGTTGATTACTTTACAGGAATCATTAAAAAACTGCGTCTTGTCAATACCGTATTCCTAAGCTTGTTGATTTTTCTCCCCCTGGCGATCATGAATTTCTATGGATTATCCAATTTCTCATTGTTTGGCTCTTCGATAGTGATCATTTTAAGTGTCCTTTTAGACATGGGTAGTGCCATCAGGGCGGAAGTGGCTTGTACAGGAAAGTCTTTATTTTCAAAGGAAGGTGTGACAAGAAAGTGAAACATTTACATTTACCCAAATTACACACGGCTGTCTGCCGTGCAGCATGGATACTGATAACAACAACTGTCATTACGTTTGTGATCACATGGATAGACTATGTATCCGTTACTATCTGGAATTATTTTTTTTGAAAACGATGGGGCAAATATCTTAAATCGCCCATATTCAAGGTAGAATTTTTAGAAAGGATACAATGCGGCATTCCGCGTTTTAAGAAAATGGCAAAACAAGAATTAGATTACCTGGATAGGCTGTTTATAGAACATTATAAAGGTTTGAAAGCAAGAAAGGATATTGTTGTTGCACCCTACGAGCCTGACAAACAGCCAGGTATCCTGCAAATGGATTATGATACAAAGCAGCACATCCATATAACTTTAAAATTTAATAAAAAGAACTGTATGTACAATTTTCGGAGCGACAAGCATTATCAATCTATGAATCAGGACAAGGCATTTGATTTTGCAAGAAGTGTCGCCGAAAAATATGAAGGTTTTCGATGTAATGCATATGATGATGTGATGATCATCCAGCATGTCGGTACATACAGAGATCTGAAAGAGGCAGACGCCATTGCATTACTGAAACAGGCATTGGATACATTTGAATTAACGGTGACGACAGAATTGCCCGAATTTGAGAAAATCTGTGAAGCTGTTTCAATCGAGGAACCGAATGAACCATCTGATTTACCAGATGATGATAGAGGAGAAGAAACGTCGGAATACGATATCTATGCTATTCCCGAATCTGAGGCAGAATCAATAACAGACGGTGACGAATCGGAAGATTATGAACTGGTGTTAGATGAACTGTTGGCATCATTTGATGATAACAAGGATGAGGATCTTATTGCACGGCCTGAAGCAGGCTATGTAATAGAAGAAGCCCTTTCTGGAAAATCTGTTCCAGAGGAAACGGCCGTACCAGAGATGGAAACTGTTTCCTCATCTAAGCCTCAGTCCATGATGGATTACATCAAGGCTTATCTGGATGAAAAAGGAATACCGGCTGATAAACGTGGAAGCAAAACGTCTATATCTGCACAGTTTTATGATGAGCAGATCCGGTATACAATTTTTTATCATGCTGGTACTGGTACCCTCAAAATCCAGTTATCAAAAAAATATACTGGTAAAGAAAGTATATTTGGAAATGTCGTTGAAAATATGAAGGAACAGCTTCACTCTGCTGTTACTATCAAAAACGGGAACATCTTAGCTTTATACCGAGCAGTAAAAAAAAGCACACCGGATTTATTTGATCAGTCAGTCAATGAAATGCTCAAGGAAATGGATATGGTTGAAAAGCGGATGCAGGCTGCAGATCTTCCTGATACAGTTCCGCCATCTCAGAACACAGAAACCATGGAGGAAAACCCATTGGAAGGTGTGTCAGAACAGGAACTCATACAGGAACAACAGGAACAGTTCCGGCAATGGGAAAACATCCTGAAAGCAAAAGAGGAATTCCTGGATGGACAGAAGAAGGAAATTCTGGAAAGCCTGAATGAACTGAACCAAAGAACCAGAGCTGTACAGGAAAAAGAAGTGGAATTATATGGAGTAAGGCAGCAGCAGGAACAGCTGGCAGCCATATTGCAGAAAAAAGATGAGGAGATGAAAAAGAAGGAGTCATATTTAAGTGATAAGGAAGCTTCCTGCATTAAGAAAGAATCCATTTTGTCCCAAAAATCTCATGACTTGACTGCTAAAGAAACTGAAATATCAGCAAGAGAAATCAGCCTGAAAAAAGAGAGCGAACAGAATACTCTGGAACGCCTATATATTGAAAATAGTATTAAAGAGCTAGAAGGAAAACGTGAAGCGGCAAAGAATTATGTGCAGCAGATGAAAATAAAAGCCGCTTCTTTGGGCAATCAGATACGATTATTGGAAAAACAGAAAAATGATGTTGCAGATATCTTGAAACTTAAGACAACACAGCTTTCCGGTGGAGAATCCTTCAATGAACTTGAAATGCAGCTGACACAGCTTCAGCAGAAGCTTTCTGAAAGTCAGGAGATGTTACAGATAAAGGATGATAAGATCCTATCACTGGAACAGATGGTTAAGTCGCAGGAGGAGCAACTGCTTTCTGAGAATGAGAAAGAAAAACTGCAGCAGGATGTAGACTCATTTCATAAGGAGAAAGAAATCTATGAGCAGAAATTACAAGAATATCAGACTGCTCTAAAGAAAGTAAAAGCAGTGATTGACCGTCTGAAAGCAGAAAACAGTGATTTGAAAGCAGAATGCGAACGTTTACATAATATCGCTGAAGAAAAGCCAGATGACGGTAATGATATGGGAAGAAATCACGATACACAGCTGGATCACAAAGCTACACAGATTGGTGCCACGGCAGATGAGTTTATTGATTTCATCTGCAATGTGAAAGGTGCGAAACCGGAAATGATAGAAGAACGGCATGCCGAGGATGGGACTCTTGTACAGATAAATGGGAATATCCAGATTCTTGTATCATTCAGATCAGGAATGAACTTTGTCGAATGCACACTCGATAAGCATGCAAACGGAAAAGCAATGAAAATGATTGATGTATTCAATGATGCTGGAAAGAAGTCTATAATCTTTACAACATCGAAGCAAATCATATGCAGAACGATGTTCCATGCTGCTGCTGTTGATGAAATATACCAGCTCATGGAGGAAAGTGCAGATGCTCTGTCCAAATTTTAGAAGGAGGAAAAAAATGCTGAAAAAGATTATCATGTATATCGTAATAACAACTTTATGTCTGTCGTTAGCTGGGTGTGCTGAAAATAAGCAGGCTCTCGACCATGAAATCACTGAACTGAAATCTGAAATTAATCAATTAACGTCTCAGAGAGATGCATTAAAGACAGAGATTTCTGATATCAAAGTAGAAAATGGGACTGCCAAGTATATCATTACTTTCGTGGTTAAGCAAAGTCACCTTACTACAGATGTGTCAGAATATACGACAGAATATATGAAAGATATAATGAATGCCTTTACGATACAGATTCCCGTTGATAAAGAATATTATGACAGTGTTGAAGTTGGCGATACTATTGTAAATAAATTTAGAGTGGGATCATATGTGTTAAAGGGTTCCTTTGGAAGTTGGGAAATAATAGTAGAGGATAAAGAAATTCTGTGATTCGATGAGTCAATCACAAGTTCCTGTCTACGACGGCGATGCACCTGTCCCTGTCTGCAGTTGACCCGAAAGGTTGGGAAGCCCCGTCCGATATCTATCGTTCGGGGAGGCATCACCGGATTAAAAATTGTGAAGGAGGTATGCATAGCATGGTATGGTACACCTGGCTCAATAAAGAATACCTAAAGATTATTCTTATTATTGCTTGTATATTGTTTGTCTGTACAACTATTTATCTGATAATAGATACTCTTTGTGAGAACAGATTATCGAAAAGAGACAAAGCTTATATACGGAATTTTTCTTCCGCATTTGATGAAACAAATGACCTGAAGCTGACATTAAATAAAATGCTAACTATGTATGGCAAAAAAACAAAAGAATATAAGGCCATTACGAAAGCGTTGAACTATCTGCAAAACTCAATCTATGGGGATTATGAAACTGCTGCTTTCTATATTGAGGATGCCTTGTATAATAAAAAGATCCATGAGACACATCAGATTGCTATCCAGATTAGCATAAAGAAATTATCGCATTTTTCGTTAACTGATAAGCAAAGCGAGAATATGTAAGATTCTCTGACAGCCCAAACCTTTTGGTCTTGGGCTGTACTATTTCCCCAATATCGAAAAGGAGGTTTATATGGATAAATTATTGAGACGCATCTTATTGATTGCTGCCATATTTATGGCTTTTTTAGTCGGTTTCAAAATATACAATACAAAGCAGGTGAAAGCCACATTAAAAACACCTGTTGTAGAACTGACTGCATTAAATGACAAAACATATGCAGCCGGCCAGGCGATTCTACCAGAAGACTTCACAGTAAAAGAAAAACACGAGAATGGAAAAACGGTAACACTTGATACAGATGATTTTACATTACAACCAGAAGTGGCAGCACAAACTGGTGCCACGACTCCCGTTGTGATCACAAAAGTAACAGACCCTTCATGGAAATGTGAAGTCGAAGTCAAAAACAAAAGAGTAGAGGTTATCTCCTTTGAAGTGGGGTATCCCAATCTGGAAGATGTAAAAGCAACGATGTATTCAAATGGTGAACTTGAATTTACCGGCAAAGGAAATGTCAAAAATTATGAGAAAAAGAAAATGCCATGGGAAACATATGAGGATGCAGATGACAATCCTATTGTGAGTGTAGTGTTTGATGAGGGCGTAGAACCTATATCTATGGATTACTGGTTTAAAGGACAGGAAGAATTGAAATATATCAATAAAATACCTGCTTCTGTGCAAAGTATGGAATATACCTTTGCGGATTGCCCTTCTCTTGAGACTGGTCCGGACTGGACGGCTTGTAATGCTCTCACAAACCTGACAGGGACATTTAGTGAGGATACATCTCTTACCTATGTATATCCGATTCCATCGAGTGTTACTGTTATGGATGCAATCTGCAGTGAATGTACTTCACTTGAAATCGCACCGGATATGTCAGAAGCTGCTGGCGTGAACTATATGCAGGAATCATTTGCTTCTTGTATCTCACTTCATGAAGTAGGAAATCTTCCTCCTAATGTGCAAAGTCTGTCAAATACTTTTTACGAGTGCATCAATCTGGAGGCTGCTCCTCAGATTCCAGGCACCGTGTTGTTCATGGCCAAAACATTTAATAAATGCATGGGATTAAAGACAGCTTCTGCAATTCCGGCAAGTGTTAAGGATCTTTCAAATGCATATGCAGAATGCCCCAAATTATGTGGGACATTGGTGATTGATGCAAACCCGGATAAATATGGAAGTTTTCTTTCTAAGTCCGTGGTATCTGTGTCACTGAATTTAACAGGTAGTTCTCAAATGCTCAATATTCTGGGACTTACAAGAGATGATACGGCTAATATTACAGTCAACGGTAATATTCCGGTAAAAGAATGATTTTTTAAGATATTGGGTGCAAGAGGAATGTTTCAACGATTTGGCATCGCTTAGGCGATGTCTTTTTGTTTTTCAAAACTTTTAATCCTCCATATTCTTTGTGGAAACAATTCACATATATGGAGAATCACTTATACAGGAGGAAAGAAACATGAACAGAACCAACGATTTAGTACACCAGTTACGTAGATTTCAAACTAAATACGGAAAAATAAGGCCTTATGTAACCGTCATCAGCTATTTCGATGACGATGCTCTTTCAGATGCAGGTATCGTATTGCTTACTGAAAAATTAATGAGAGTTAATTATCTGATAGGAAACGGCATCCTTAATCTACAGGCAATCTGTGAATTTATCTCTGACAGTTCACTGGATATATTGAATGCTGCGCCTGATACAATTGCTGATCAAATCACTCAGATGATAGCAAATGGTGAGTAAACTAAAAACTGAATATACAAAACAGGAGGAAAGAAAATGAAATACAAAGCAGCAGAATTCTACCCAACACCTACACCTCTTTTGGAGAAAGCACTTGCAGGAATTAAATGGTCAAAAATCCATACAATTCTTGAACCTTCAGCTGGTAAAGGCGATATCGTCAAATATATCAAAGAATGCCCATACGTATCCTTATATAAGCCGGATCTGGATATTGACTGTATTGAGATCGACCCTGAACTAAGAGCAACACTGAAAGGTTTAAATTACAGGGTTGTGCATGATAATTTTTTAAACTATCATACATTCAAAAAATATGACCTGATCATCATAAATCCACCTTTTAGTCATGGATCTGCTCATCTTTGCAAAGCCCTTGAGATGCAGGAAAATGGGGGTGGAGTCATATGTATTCTCAATGCGGAGACGCTGAAAAATCCCTTCAGTAATGAACGAAAGGTTCTTCTGAAAAAGTTGGAGGATCTGCAAGCAGATATTCAATATTACCAGGGAGAATTTGTCACTTCAGAGCATCCTACAGGAGTCGAAGTCGCAGTCGTTAAAGTACTTATACCTGATAAAGCAGAAGAAAGTAAAATTTTTAACGAACTCAAGAAAAAAGCTTATATGGAAAATGACTATTCTTCTATAACAGATCTTACACCGAATGATTACGTCAAAGCAGTTGTTGCTCAATACGAATTGGAAGCAGAAGGTGGGGTACGATTAATCCAGGAATACAAAGCAATGCGTTCAATACTATTTTCTGATACAGAAATACTGGAACTGAGTATCAGGAATGAATCGTTGTCAACAAATGAGTTTGTCAGACAAGTCAGAAAAAAATATTGGGAGGCTTTATTTACCAATCCGAAGATTACGGGTAATATGACATCAAATCTTCGCCAGGAATATCTTGCAAAAGTGGAAGAATTGAAAGACTACGATTTTTCCTATTACAATATTAAATGCATTCAACTGGAAATGTGCCGAAGACTTGTTCATGGAATCGAAGATTGTATCATAAGTTTGTTTGATGAGCTTTCTTTCCAATACAGTTTCAGTGATGAATTGGCATCCAATATCCATTACTATAATGGATGGAAAACGAACAAATCCTGGTATATTAACAAAAAGGTAATCATCCCAGGCATGAACGCATATTCCAACATTTATGGTTCTTATGATCCAACAGATTACTACTTAATGCAAAAACTAAAGGATATTGAGAAGGCACTGAACTATCTGGATGGTGGTTTGACAGAGTGCCGGGATATGGAAGAGGTACTAAAACAGGCGAAAAAAGATGGTCAGACGAAAAAAATACATCTGAAATATTTCACAGTGACGTTTTTCAAAAAGAAAACCTGCCATATTGAGTTTACAAATGATAAATTACTGAAAAAACTGAATATATTTGGTAGCCAGAAAAAAGGATGGCTCCCTCAGGGATATGGCAAGAAATCATATCAGGAGTTTAATCCTGAGGAACGAAGTGTCATTGATTCTTTCGAAGGGGAGAGGGAATATAATCAAATCGTAAAGAACGCTAGATTTTATATTTATGAATCGAATTCTGCAATTCCTATGATTGATGAAAAATAAAATGTGATACAAAAGACGAACAGAAATAGCTGTTCGTTTTTTGTATGTATAAATACGTCGAAAAACGTCGAGCGAATTATGGAATAGGATTGCTTCTATATATTTCCAGCAAACAAATTGTCGTGTATAATGAAATCATAAGAAGCTTGGTCAAGCAAGGGGGATTAGAAATGGAGGTGTTCTATGGGAAAAATAAAATTAAGGAAAGAAGATTTGGACAAGAAATACTATCAACAAATTGCAGACGATTTCGAAAAAGAAGAAAATAAGGAGGACTACAATCTGCCAGAAGAGTGGGAGAAGGGTTTTAAACGGATAATCAGTCATAATCTTGATAAAAATGACAGAAAAAGAAGATTGAAGAGGTTATCTGTTGCAGCGGCTATTTTATTGGTGGTGGGTGTTGGAAGCAATATGTGGTCATACCAAGTAAGTGGTACGAATGTTTTTGAGTTGTTTTCAACTTCATTTGGTAAAAATAAGGATAATTATTCAGTTATAGGTGCAGATCCAGACATTGAAATATTGGTAGAAGAAGAAAACACAGATAAGTTTTACAAAGGTCGAACCGTAAATGAAATATTGGATAGTATTAAAGTTGATTACAAACGTCCAATGTTTAGTTTCGATGATGTATTTGGAGATTATAATATTGAGGAAGCCGTTTATAATTCAACATTTAAGACTATTCATATTAAAATAGAATCTTCAGAAGGAATATCTTATATCATAGAAGATGATATGTATGAGAATTCTGGTGTTGGAATCAAGAATGATAATAAAATAGTTTCAACAGTCAGAAATGAAAAATTGAACCAAGATGTCATTATATATAGAACAACTACGGATGGTGACAATAATAGATATGTATTTTCTGTTGTTGTGGGCAATTCTCAATTTTGCTTTGATGGTGTGATATCTTTTTACGACTGCGAGAAATTAGTGAAAAGTCTCAATTATGAATAAATTTGGAGGAATATTACTATGGTAAAGAATTATAAAAAAATACTAAGCGTTGTTCTGATATGTGTGTTTACATTTTTGTTGATGGTTCCTGCGCACGCCGAAAATCTGAATGAAGAATGGTATGAACTTGAAATTGTGGACAATGATACCTACTTTGAAGATGTAGATTTTGGTCCAGTCGTTAGATCCAGATATATTTCCACTATAATTACACGTATCACTCAGGTTAGTTCTGATAAAGTTGCTATGCGAGTGGATGTAAATTGTTCAACAAAGATGAGTAAGATTGAGGCGGTTATGAAACTTCAAAAAAGGATTAATGGAGTATGGACCAATGTTGGTTCTGTTACTGTTTCGGCATCTGATGTATCAAGTATGTCTAAAACTGTAACAGCTTCAGGTCTGTCAAGTGGAGCATATAGAACAAAAGCGACAGTTAAAGTAACTGATTACAGTGGCTATTCAGAAACATCAACAGGTTACAGTGGTTCAATTGTTATTTAAGTGCATACAAAGGAGTCTCATTTAGGAAATGAGACTCCTTTGTTCGTTGAGAAGGTATATTGCATTTATTTTAACTTTTCAAATCATCATCTAAAGATTCACCATGTTCCAATGTATCAAGTACCTGCTGCTCCATAATATCGGCAGATTCTTCAGGTATCATCTGGATTTTCTTTTTCTTGATCCGGTGTTTTTTATCATAATAATGATTCGGAAAGGATTCTTTCATTTGTTGTGTTCGTGCTATCTTTAGTTTTGCACGGTTGAGAGTTCTTTTGATGACATCTACCGGATAACCGGTAATATCAGATATCTTCTTATATGTAAGCTGGCGGCCATCTTTATCGGTATGGAACACCCGGAGAATCAGGATTTCACGCTCTGTCTCATCCAGATATGAAAAGGCTGATGCAATTGTCTTAGATTCTTCGTGTTGGATATAGGAAGATTCCGGTGTCTGATAATATGCTTCATTTGATATATCGACATCTTCAAGACTGCACTCTGCAGAGTTTTGCATCTGCAACAATGTCTTATGTATCGTATGTACGGAGATTCCTGTTATGGCGGCCAGTTTGTTTTCGTTGTAAGAAACATTATTTTGGTTACATTCATTGATTGCTTTACGTATTTTGGCAGCGATTTTGGAGTAGTAGGGTGATATATGCTCATACTGTCTTCCGAGCAATTCGTAACACCTTGCCTGGATATATTTCGTAAAATATGTATTAGGTTTGCTTCTGGTTGGGTCATAAGATGCCATACGCCGCATGACTTCCTCGCAGCCTTCATGGAACATATCTTCATAATCCACAGATCTCATGGAAGAATAGTTGGAAGAACATGTACGAACGATATCCTTGATATAGTTTTCCAGAAGGCAGATCATTTCTTCATATGCAAGCGTACGATAACCATTATGGTATAACCACATGATATGTACACCATTATTATTAGGGTCAATCATATCTCCCGGTATTTCTGCCGGAAGTTTCCTGTCTTCGATATTATATGTCATTATTCCCACACTTACGTTCTATATATGTAACGCATTCCCTTTCTTATGATATAAGATAGTCTAAGCTTTCAAAACTGGTAATGAACAGTAATGATTTGGTAATGTCATAGCTGTCCTAATGAAACTTAGAAACATATCCTTGTATATACTTCACATTTTATATAGTAGAGTTGTAACTTTGTATCAGTTTTACAACTCCTTTCTGCTTTGATTTTATATGATTATTAATTGTTTTTCATGAATAAAAACATACTATATGTCATTTTTTTCAAAGCAGAAGGCGCTTTGCACCTTCTGCTTATTTTTGATATTGTTTATTCATTTAGTTAAATGGCAGTTCCTCATCGATCCCGTCCGGAATGTTCATAAAACCATCTGCCTGATATGGATCAGAAGAACTATTGCTTCCGTTATTTGACGAATGATTGTTGGCATTATTTCCACGGTTATTGGAAGTGTTACCTCCGTTTCCCTGGGAAGCAGATTTGCTTTCTGCAAACTCCTGTTCTTCCACAACAACTTCTGTCGTATACACTTTCTGTCCCTCGCGATTTGTGTAACTACCGGTTTGGATTCTTCCGCTAACAACGATCTTCAATCCTTGACGGTAATATTTTTCTGCGAATTCAGCAGTCTTTCCGAAAGAGACACAACTGATAAAGTCTGCTTCAGCTTCGCCATCTCTTTTAAACCGTCTGTCCACTGCAAGCGTATACCTTGCGATTGCCATTGGATTACTACTTGTTGAGTATCTAACCTCAGGATCTCTTGTCAAACGTCCCATCAAAATAACTTTATTCATTTTGTTTCCTCCTTTTATTTACGTTTTATATTAATTATTATTATTATCCCACAAAAAGGATATTGTTCTTCAGTGAACCAGCGAATGGTCTGGATACACCAGGCTGAGCATCTTTCATTGCCCGCTCAAATTGTTCTCCCTGGCTGTCGATCATATCAAGATGATGCAGGATCGCAGCTTCAAGGAATGCCGGTGATACAGGAGACCCCCATTCTGGTTTTCCGTGATGTGAAAGTATCATGTGTTCAAGTTTCAGGATATCAACAGTACGGTCAAATTCATGTTCCCGTACACAATCATTCAGCATCTGAACACCGATCACAATGTGACCTTTCAGGCTTCCTTCTATCGTAAAATCTGAAGTACCAAGATCATCTGTCAGCAGTTCATTGAGCTTGCCGATATCATGAAGATCAACGCCTGCCATTAACAGATCAGAATCACAATCATATAGTGATGCAATCTTTTTGGCCATTGCATGCATACGACTTACGTGGTACAGCAGACCCCCAGCCATGTTGTGATGGATGTGTTTTGCAGCTCCCCACTGAAGAAGCTTTTCATGATTTTCTTCATACATACAGCATACTAAAGATGCATATGGTTCCCGATATTGGCGTGCATCAGACAGAATTGTTTGGAAAGTCTGTTCCGCATCAATGGGTGCCTTCTTTGCGAACAGGGCAGCAGGGTAGCGGTCACTTGTCGTGAAGCCCTGAACAATGAATGAAGGCTGGCCATTATATTCCTGTACTTCGAGTTTCATGATGACAACTCCTGGAATTTTAACGGGAACGGAAGCGTTTTTGAAATCTTCCATACTGTAATTCCATCTTTTGGCATCGATATCAGTCTCGCCGTCTGTCAGATGGAACAAAAGATACTTTTTGGAATCTTTTGATTTCGTTTCTTTTTCTTCAATCTTGTTGCAATACAGAACAATTTTCTGAGTTGTTCCATATTGTGTCTCAATTTCTTTGATTTTTAACATGTTTGACATTTCTTTCCTCCTTTTTAATCATTTCTCCATGATGTGAATATAGTTGTCGTAAAGAATATGGGCGATTATGTGATTTTAAACAAAAAAATCAGCCGTTTTACCGACTGATTTTTTTTCACTTGGTGTTTATTTTACTGGCGACAGAATACAGAATCCTTTTTTAATTGAATACAGATAAAGGGAATTTGTCAAATATGTATCCACTGTGATCGGTTTAATTGAATTTGCAATCTGTTCACATTGCAGCAAGTATTCTATAGCCATTGGCCCGTTTTTCCCCAGGACAAGTAATTCATTAGTTGAGTACGGTAAGATCAACAGATCTGAATTAAGTTCCTTACTAAGCTCCTCAAATAGCCAGGGATACAGATAGATCGCATTTGCACCATAGGTATCATTGACATTTGTAATGATATGCATTCCAACATCAGGAATCTCGGGAAGTACTTTATGTATGTTTGCCGAAAAATGATTGCCAAATAATCGTTTGTCATTGGCAAATGCTTTTGAGCAGACAATGTTCATATCAATATCATGTTCTTCCATCATGGCATAAGTAAGATGATATGAAGTGTGTTGTTCTGAGTCAGGAATGCTGATGTACACATTAAAGATGACCGCTAAATCAAGAATGCAAATATGTGGAACATTTTCCAAAAATTCCTGATTCATTTTTTGATTGATAACCTGGGCAAATAGGTGGTCCAAAATGTATTCCTTTGATTCAAAGACATTAAAATCCTCTGGCTTAAATGCAAGTTTAGACTGTACGATCTCTGCAAACTTTATGTAAGTCTCTTCTAAACTAGCCTTGTTCTGATAATAATAATACATATCATCAAGATACACAGCTTTTCCCGTATATGTATTGCTTTCAGATTCCTTAAAACGAATACATGTTTTGATCTTGTTGATTGAGTATTCGGTACTAAAACACAATTCTTTGTTCTGGAAATCCGTACCAAGGTAATTTCCAAAGTGTTCCTTTGCGTTTGCTTTGAATTCTTCCAACGATAATAAATTCATCCCTTTTTCCTCCTAATTAGAAATATAATCAGCTCAAAAAATATCAAACCCATGTTTCCTGGAATATACATATACAGTATCGGACAAGAATTCTTCTTTCTCTACGCATATCTGATTTACATCGCTGACCATTTCGTAGATAGCTTCTTTACCCATATTTTTTATCATAGAGTCTGCTTCTGCAATGATCAGATCATGGATGGAAGATGGTAAAATGATCAGGTCCGAATCCAATTGAGTACTTATTCTACGGAAAAGATTAGGGCAAGCAAACATGGCAGCTGCTCCATATAGCTGGGATTCATTAAGCATAAGGTACATGGATGGCTTATTGAAATCCGTATCTGGCAGATTTCTCCTTGATAGAAACATATCTTCTACACCGATGATATGAAACTGTCCATGGATACTGATATAATTCTGGCATGCTTTCCGTGTGATGGTGATCAGATCCAGATGGCATGACTTCATTATCTCATGTGTGAGAAGATAAGAAGTACGCTGCTTATCTCCATCCAAATCAACCTGGACACGAAAAACTGCCGCAAGATCCAGAAAATCTGCATGAGGTATTTGTGTGAGTAATGCTTCATTCTTTTTCCGGTTAATAAGCTGTACAAACACATGATCCAGAATGTATTCTGATGTAAAAACAACAGAACAATCTCCCATATGGCGAGGGCAGTTCTTTACAAGCATAGCGAATGCAGTAAGTGTATCATTCAGATTACCGTTGTCCAAATAATACTCATACATGTCTTCCAGGTAAATAAGTGGCATTGCCTCATTGTACGTCTGTTTTGGGATTAAACGAATACCTGACTTTACACAATTGGTTCTGTGTGCAGGACAAATCTGTATTTCAACATCCTGAAATGCAGGTTTAAGATAGTCCGCAAAGTGTTTTTCGATTTCTCTCTGAAATTCATTGATTGTTAACATTTTTCTTTCCTCCTGATTAAGTGATTCTCCATATTATGAATGGGTTACGTATGTAATATGGGTAAACACAGCTGTAGAAAAAACAAAATTGTACAATCAAACGAACCAGGTTCGTATGTAATCTGCGAAAATATTTCTTTCAATGTACAATAAGATAAAGGAGGTCTTGAAATGGTAAGATACGGAATTTTGCACTGTCATTCAGAGAACAGCCTGCATGACAGTCCGATGCATGTTGAAACACTATTAAGAAAGGCAAAAATGCTGGGTGCCCCGGCTGTTGCATTGACCGATCATGATACCATGATGGGTATCGATGAGTTTATGGATTTTGGGAAAAAGTATGAAATCAATACCATTCCTGGAATTGAAGCATCTTATGTTATGGATATAGAGCATCAACCTTATCTGAATGTATTTGGTGAACACCAGGAAGGCTTACACCGGAACCATCTGATCCTGATGGCAAAAGATATGGATGGATACCGTGCTTTGATCAAGGCCGTGAAGATGTCAAATTATCATCAAGAAAAAAATGCGGTGAAAACCATCACCTACAATTTGATGGATAAACAGATCCTTTGGGAGTGTTTTGGACCAGGAAGTGAAGGGCATGGGCATGTGATAGCCACCAGCGCATGTATCAATGGCCCGATCACCAGCATCCTGTTGTATGACTTTGAACGTGATAAAAAAATCTCCAAATTGGCAGAAAAGCAAAGCAGCCTGCACCTGGATGTATCAGAATATACTGATTTACAAAAAGAATTGAATACAATTAAAGGGAAAATAGAAGAGAATCATGCTGTAAAGAAATATCTTTCTGCAATCGCAAAAAGGAGTTTAAGAAAAAAGGAACAGCTGCTCACACGAAAGGAAGCGGATTTCCTTAAGAATTCTGCATATGATGAGTCCTATGAACTGCTCAAGGGAATCAGTAATGCTTTTGTAGAGATTGTCGCAGAACGGGAAAAAGAAAAGAACGAGATAGAAATTCTAAAAAACGATCTGGAAAGAGAAAAAGCAGAACAGGCCCAGGCAAAATCCAGGATTAAAGAACTGGAAAAGGATAATCAGGATTTAAAGGAAAGGTCTTCCTATATAGCTGCTAAGATAAAAGAAAGTAAAAACATCTATGAAAAGTATCGGAATATAAATGCACAGATACAGGCGCAGGAAAGTATCAAAAAAGGCGAGGACATCCTATACCAAACAGCAGTTGCCGGTGCGTTATCCTTTGTGAAGATTTTTGGAGAAGGTAATTTTTACCTGGAACTGCAGTATCATGGCATTGCAGAAGAGGCGTATTGTATGCCTATCCTTGCTGATATTGCTGAAAAATATGGTATTCCTGTTGTTGCAGCAAATGACTGCCATGTACCTGAAAATATGGAAGACTGTTTTAAGGCAAGGGATATCCTACGCTTTGATTACTTTAAAACACACAATGACCGGCTACCTGGTGATGAAGAACTGTATATCAAAAATGATGAAGAACTTAGTGCTATATTATCAAAGATTCTTCCTCATGATATTGTTGAACAAGCAATGGAAAACATTGGGGTTATCGCAGCATCCTGCAATGTAAAATTTGAAAAAGAGGAGCATTATCCTAAATATCACGGTGATGCACTGGAAGATTTCCTTAAATATATTGAGGAAGGGAAAGAGGAGAAGACAAGAAGTGGTGTGCTTATCTGGGATGAACGTTACCAAAAAAGACTGGAGCATGAGATACCGATCATCAGGGACATGGGCTATATTGATTACCACTTGATCGTAAGGGACATTGTAAGATATGCGCGTAAGATTGGAGGTGTACCGAAACGTTTTGCAAAAGATATCCCAGAGGATCCGGAGCGATTGGAAGAATGGTTAAAAGAAAACCATTTTGAAGTGGGAATTGGTGCAGGTCCAGGCCGAGGATCCGCTGCAGGATCACTTGTATGTTATCTTCTCGGCATCACGAATATTGATCCGATCAGATACGGTCTACTATTCGAACGTTTCCTGAATCCGGAACGTGTGAGCATGCCTGATATTGATTCTGATATCCGTACTTCCTTGAGACCTTATGTCATTCGGTTCGTAAAATGGAAGTTCGGAAAAGATGCCGTCTGCAGTATTCTTACGAAAGGTAAGCTTCAGGCAAAGAATGCTATCCGTTTGGCCGGACGTGATCTGGCTGACGAACTCTTTGGAAAAAACGATACACCCGAAAAAAAAAGGGTAGCACAAACAGCCAATTTACTGACAAAATTACTGCCATCAACGCCAAATATCACCCTGGAAAACATGATGGATACTATCTTAACAGAAATCGATACATGGGAGCAGAAGGATCTGGCATTAACGATACTGGATAATGCCAGATTGATTGAAGGATTTTATACATCTACAGGTATGCATGCCGGTGGGGTGATTATCAGTGATAATGGTGATCTCAATGAGTACATTCCTTTGTCCTGGAATAAGGATGATAAGGATCCAGACCGTTGGCAATGGACAACACAATGTGATATGGTCCAGGCAGAACAAAAGGGACTTTTGAAGATAGATATCCTGGGATTGAACACCTTTGACATTTGTTCTGATTGTGCCCAATTGGTATGGAAGAATAGAGGAATCAAAATTGATTTTGATACGATTCCATTTGAACAAGAAGTCTTCGAACATATTTATGCAAGAGGAAATACCAGCTCGGTATTCCAGTTTGAATCAACAGGAATGAAAAATATGCTGATGGATTTCCAGCCGGGGAATATTGAAGATATCATTTTGTTGATCGCAGCTTATCGGCCTGGTCCCATGCAGTATCTTGAAAAAATCATCAAGGTCAAGAAAAAACAGATTCCGGAGGAATATCTTATCCCGGAGCTTCGGGATATCCTCTCTAATACCTACGGTTCGATCATCTATCAGGAACAAGTGCAACAGATCTTTCAGAAGTTGGCTGGCTACAGCCTCGGTCAGGCAGACCTTGTGCGTAGAGCAATGTCAAAAAAGAAGACAGAAAAACTCGCGATTGAACGTACCGCATTTATTCATGGTGATCCGGAACGTAAAATCACAGGTTGTGAAAAAAACGGTATCGATCCGGTTAAAGCGGATCACTTATTTGATGAGATGATGGATTTTGCAAAATATGCGTTTAACAAGTCTCATGCTGCTGCCTATGCTGTTGTTTCTTACCAGACTGCCTACTTAAAATATCATTTTCCTATAGAGTATCTATGCAGCATGTTCAATAACAAAGAGATCGATGATTATGCATCACTGTTTTCTGATTGTACAAATTACCAGATCAGGCTCTTGCAGCCAGACATCAATAAATCCCTTGATGCGTTTTCTTTGGAAGACAATGCTATCCGTTATGGTTTGCGGGGCATCAAAGGAATCAATAATATAGACCACATAATAGCAGAGAGGTCCCAAAATGGAATTTTTACATCCGTATATGATTTCTTTCAAAGATGTCTCCCGGACAAAAAACTATCAGAAAATCTCATTAAAGCCGGAGCTTTCGATTCGCTATATCCGAACCGGACTGACCTTCTGGAACATTATACAAATATTCTGGATAATCCATCATTACATACGGCCGCAGGTAAAGCATATCAGAAAACAAATACCGATTATCTACATGAAAAGGAAGTTTTGGGCACTTTTCTTACGGGTAATCCACTTGATAATTATGAAAGTGATATTGCTTACGGATGTCTGCCTATGGATGAATCCATCAGCAAGATAAAATATGGTAAAGTTTTCGGTATCATAAATAACCTGGTATTTACAAAAAGGAAAAAAGATCAGTCACGTATGGCAATATTTACTTTATCTGGCAAGAAAGGGCAGGTCAAGATTTTGTGTATGGATGATGTTATCAGACAGCAGGAAGAATTACTGCAGGAAGGTTCTGTCATATGCATTGAGGGTACGATCAAGGCGGATGAGGAACTGACCGTATTTGCTAAAAAGATATCTGATTTAAAACGCAACAGAGGCATTATTGTCATAGCGATCGATACTGCGTCTGCCTGGGAACAGGCAAAATTGAAAATTCTACCCTATACTCACGATGGGGAGTATGAATTGATGGTATATCTTAATGATACTGGTAAGTTCAGGAAAACTATTTATACAGTATCAGAAGATATTCTGAGATCGAAAAAGATTACCGGATACCGCATATGATTTATGCAAATCAAAAAATATGTGGTTTGCATTTTGGTGAAGGGTATTGTATAATGAAATAGTGGCAGATACCTACCGCTGAAAAGGCTTTACGTTTATTTCATATTATACTAAAAGTTATTTCTTTCCTAATCTTATTTTTTCTCCATAATTATGAATAGAGTTGGTACGTGATAATTTTTTTGTAAAATGGAATACGTAAAGTCTTTTTCGTTTGTTTTGACATCTTTGGTTTTTCTGGAGCGCTGATTGCCTATATTTCATTTAAACACTTCAAATATGGAGAATACCAGAAATCAGGAGGAAAGAAGTTATGTCAAACGAAAGAAAAACAAAGATTTTATCATTTGTAGGAATGGATAGCTGGCAGAGACCAGTTTACAAAGATGAGGATGACCGTTTATGGAAGGATGTTGATCCTCGGGAAGGCTTTTTGAGTGACCGTAATATCTGCTCCGCCGTCAATAACTATTTCGATGGCGAACCAGATTGTCCGATCAGTAATGAGTATTCCCTGGTGTTTGTTCCGGAACGAATAACCTGGTAGAGAGAAAAAAGCATGCAGTCGCATGCTTTTTTGTTGGAATATTCTGAACGCCTGCAAAAACGCATGATTATTCATTTTCAAATATACTGTCTTTATAAAATTATAAAGGAGTGTATTTCAAAATTATGAAACAAAATGCAGATATCAGAAAGTATTTTAGTAAAGATGTAACATTTACCGCAAAAGGAATTGCAATAATCCTTATGCTGATCCACCACCTATTTTGCTGCTTTCCAGAATGGTATGATACCTACCATATTCAGTCTGTTTTCCTCACAAAATCACAGGTGATGAATCTCAGTGTGTTAGGAAAGATATGTGTTTCCGTATTTATATTTTTATCAGCCTATGGGATGACTGTGGGATTTGAGCAGAATAGAGAAAAAGATTTATGGGATACAGCAAAAAGAAGATATATCAAACTTGCGGGGAACTTTGGTCTTGTATTTTATCTGAGTATACTTACCTGTTGGTTACGGGCAGATCGTCTGTCAATATATGGATGGGAGATTGACAAAAAGAGAGCAATATGGAATATGGTGGTCGATGCCTTGGGCTTGGCTAACTTTCTGGGAACTCCTACCTACAATGAGACATGGTGGTATATGTCTGTTGCCATTTTCATGATCTTTTTTATCCCAATTTTATATAAGATATATGGAAGTTGTGGAAAGTGTTTGCTCCCAGTCAGTGCTATGGCATCCATGCTTGGAATTGCAACCAATGGGGCTTTTACTACCTATCTATTTGCTTCAGTGCTTGGCATATATATGGCAAAGGATCACATCATTGATAGAATTGATAAAGTGACAACCGGCAAAAGGGGTTATCTATATTTGATTGGAGGAATTGTTTTCTTTGTGGTTATCGCGAAAATCAGATTGGTTTGGGAATACACATACTGGATGGATGCTATCCTTGCAGTCTTATTAGTCTTTCTGGTGTATCTTTTGAACGATGTGCTACACCTCCGGTTACGCGGTTTAGTATTCCTCGGAAAACATTCAATGAATATGTTCCTTATCCATACCTTGATATTTGAATACTATTTTTCGGATTTTATCTATTCTTTCCGGTATTGGTTTCTGATAACTGCTGCACTGGTAGTAACTTCTCTAGTCGGTTCAATTTTGATTGAGTATTTAAAAAAAGCACTCATAATGCTTTCTATTTTTAATCACTCCGCCCCATAAAATCAAGGCATTTTACAAATTTCGCCTAAGGTAATGTCAATTTTCTAAAGCCACACCAGATATTACAATGTGTGGCTTTAGAAATATATGGATTTACTGTTGTTAATTTTCAAATTCGGTGGATGTTTTTATCTCATCACAAGAATATATTTTCATCACCTTCCCACAGTGGCCATGTGTGAATATAATTGGACCATTAATCATCTCATGTTGGCTTACTACAATAGGTTTCTTAGCCATTTTACGTAGTATCTTTTTGAATTTCCAGTTCTCAAATTGCTTTCTGAGTTTTTGAAAATATTCCATTAATTTCATGATTTCTTTTCCTTTCTTTTCTGATTATTGTTTTTAGAGGTTCTTCCCCTTATTAAGAAGCCTGCAGCGTTTTCTGTATTTTTTCCAGAAAAAATAATAATAAAAATAAAAGTCACTCTTTTGGTCTTCCGGCAGTGTTTCATGAAGTAAGGTGAGCGGATCCATGCCAAGAAGGGTCATGATGGTAAATAACTCGTATTTTTTTATAAAACGAGTACCTTCCATTGAAGAAAAAAACACATACATTTCCTTAACAGAATGAAATGGATGATAATGTTCAATCGCATACTGGAGGCAGATGCAGATTTTGGTTATACCCTCAGGACCGGTCGCATATTCTCTTGGAAATTGCACTTTTCCATTAAGGATCCGTTTGTACATATTGATCACGCTGTCTTCCACAGAAAATGGCATGATATCTGGATACAGTTTATGCATCACATAATAATAATCTTTGTCTTTTTCCAATTCGAGTGGAAATTCTATGTAATTGATCATCATACGCATTTTCATCATATCGACGATCCGGGCATTGAACAGGGCACATGCCTGTTTAGGTTTCCACCTTAGTAGTTTTTCACATGCATACCGGATACATTCTAATACCAGATCTTCCGTACATATGTTGTCCTCAAAAAAATATTGTGAGAATTCCTTTCGTTCACCTATCAATAATTCTTCATACTCCTCGATAAAGTTTGATAGCATCGGTATTCCGCATTTCATGATTAACAGTTCCTTTACTCATTATTTTTGATTAATATGGGCGATTTTTGTTTTTACAGACAATTATTTTGGTTTTTCAAAGGCCATTCTTCCATATTCAAAAAAAAGAGGAGGATAACTCATGGCAGATAATATGGCAAGGCAATCAATCACACTTGCAATGCAGATATCAGAAAGAGCAGCATCTATAGTGGCAACAGAAGTAAATGCTGTAACAAATCTGCTGCAGGCGGTTGCCGATTATGACAACAGTGCAGAAAAACTATTGGAGTATCAAAAGGAGGGATATGGAAAACTTAATTATAATCTGTGTGATAAGGCATATTCCGGTGATTTTGAACAGAAGCTGAAACAAGAAGGTGTTGTGTATTATAAGCTCCAGAACACAAGAAATCCAAATTACGATATCTATGTATACCCTGATTGCTATTCAAATCGTGTGACGGATATTGTAAAAGATCATATGATTCAAAATGGAATGGTCAATGTAGTTGGGAAGGATGAGCTGATCAGGTCTTACAAAGGTAATGGTCTGCAATCTTTGGATGGACTTTCCCAGAACCAGGTGTCGATCATGAAAGACCTGTTGCGAGATAAGCATGTGACCATTGCACTGACCCCATCTGATAGAGAAGGGAAATATAAACTGTATTTTCATGAAAAGGATAGGCCTTCCATTGAGAAAGCCCTGCTGCAGCATTTGATCCTAACCAATAGCCGATCGGAATCAAAAGTAGCAGAGGCAATGACATTTGATCTCTCCCATAAACAACAGTTATTTGAGCACATACGGGATAATAAGGATGGACACTATTATATCATGAGCGAAAATAAAGATATGATAGAGATCACCCAGAATGGTTTTGCTTATCGTGGACAGGATGGAAGATATGTGATCTCTAAAGATGATCCTCAGCATCAGGATAAGGCATATGCGACACTTTCCAGGATGCAGCGTCCGGTAGAAATGACACGGTCTGAATTTCAAGCCTATGCAAAAGCAGGTGAGAAGGACAGAAGAAAGATGTACATACAAAAAATCAAGGACGAGAAATATCCGGATTATAGTCTATCAATTGCCAAAGAGATGAAGGAACTGGAACGAAAAACCAGTCTGTTGGAGAAAAAGCTTTCTATGGATAATCCAGACCGCCAGCTTTCTGAATATGACCTGTTCAATGACCAGATGAGTTTTACTGCTTTTGAAGAAGAAGAAAACAGGAACATGAATTTTGAAGAATACAAGAATGATATGGATGAAAAAGAGATTGAAAATATCCACAAAGAGTTTGAACAATATCAAGTAGAATCAGAGGAGATCAATTTCAGCCAGTATCAGATCTTATATGAAGAGAGCAGAAGCCAGGATAGGATTCCTTATTTCCTGCGTGATACCCAGGATAGAGATGCCGTTCAGGATATCAAAGATGAGATGGATCGTTTCGATTTTGTCGATCCTGATGATCATGATGTTCATTAGGAGGTGAGTCGATGGCGAAACAGATAGAAGCTCAGAAAGAAAAAAGCGCAAAAATGATGAATGTCTATATATCCGTCGTGATTGCTTGTTTATGCATGATAGTCTTTGCCCATGCGGCTTATCTGATGAATATTGACTGCCTGCCGATGTCAAAGGCATTAACACAGTCTTTAATGGATATTACTGGCTTTAAGGATTTTTCAATTTTTCCGATCACTACACAGACGATCTATGGGATACTGGCCGGCATTGGGACCGGAATTGTTGTATTTTTCCTGTTGTATAATGAACATGAAAGATTCCGCCACTATACGACAGACCAGGAATGCGGTTCGGCAGAATTCAATGATATGGGGAAGGATATGGATAAATTCTGTATAGATTATAATGAACCGTTCGGAAAGAAAGAGAACGATGGGTATAGTAACATGATATGCAGTAAATCTGTCCGTATTTCTACAATGTTCTGGTTTACCGGAATCAATGCCAATTGTACGGTATTTGGTTCTGCCGGTACAGGTAAATCTTTCCGTATTGTGAAACCAAACATTTTACAGGCGAATTGCTCCTATGTTGTCACCGATCCATCCGGAGAACTTCTCCGCAGTACAGGCTCGTTCTTAAAAAAGAAAAAATATAAGATCAAAATCTTTAATCTTTCTGACATGAAACATTCCAATTGCTATAATCCGTTTGATTATATCCGAGATGATGCAGGTGTCATGACGCTTGTCAAGTGTCTGATCAAAAACACAAACCCGAAAGAGGCAAAAAGTGGAGATCCTTTCTGGGAAAAATCAGAAGAGGCTTTGTTATCTGCTTGTATCTATTATCTGAAGGATTTTACGAAAGATAAATCACTGCGTAATTTTTCTTCTGTCATGAAATTGTTACGTGCGGGGGAATTAAATGAACAGAATCCCAATGCTAAAACAGAATTGGATGAATTATTTGATAAACTTCCGGAAGGATGCATGGCATGGAAAAACTATAAGACATTTAAACTGGCTCCAACCAAAACACGGATGAGTATCATGATATCCCTGGGTGTACGTCTGAATCCGTTTAACGTAGAGGATGTTGCAAACTTAACACGCATTGACACCTTGGATCTTGCATCTATTGGAGATGAGAAAACTGCCTTATTTATCATTACGCCACAGGCAGACCAGACTTATATGTTCCTGGCATCTATGTTATATTCACAGTTGTTTGAGACATTATACCATAAAGGAGAACATGAACTCCCTCCGGAAGCAGATAACCGTCTTCCGATCCATGTCCGTTGTATCCTGGACGAGATCGCAAATATCGGGGAGATTCCAGGGCTGCCATCTCGTATGGCGACGATGAGAAAATATAATATTTCCTGTACCCCTATCTGGCAATCGTTGTCTCAGATGAAGTCACGATATAAG
Source organism: Lachnospiraceae bacterium (assembly GCA_051880495.1). Classification (GTDB taxonomy): domain Bacteria; phylum Bacillota; class Clostridia; order Lachnospirales; family Lachnospiraceae; genus MGBC120314. Next base: position 1,620 of record JBJEOB010000111.1, on the reverse strand, counting down.
GATGACTGGGAGGAAATGCTTTCAAATTCCAGTACATTGATCCTTCTTGGAACAAATGAAGAAACTACCGCCAAATATTTCAGTGAGATCATGGGAAAAGCAACCATACGTCAGCGAAACAGGAGCCTGTCAGATGGTAGCCGGAAAACTGCCAGCAAGACTTTTCAGCAGACATCCCGTAATCTGATGGACCCCAGTGAGATCGTCCAGATGGACAAGGATGAGTGTATTGTGATCATTACCGGAAGCAAACCGATCCGTGATCAGAAATATGATGCTACAAAACACAAGAATTGGCCGGAAACCAAAAATCTATTCAATTATCGTGATTATGCCGTCTATGATACGACAAAGAATGATGAGCGAGATTTATTCATTAAACAGATGCAGATATCATCGATGATCGACAGCATGCATAAGATGACATTGCCGAAAACTGTTGGAATTGGTGGAATTACGCAGGAAAAAACAGATGAGATGGCTTTTAATACCATACAGCCGGCAACGGAATCACAGGCCCAGACATTGCTCGTCATGCAGACACGGATGATCCATGAGGCAGCAGAAGAGGAGTCAGCACAGTCTATCATTATTGTCAATGAAGGACCTATACCAACCAGGACATTATCATATCTGGCAAAGCGGACGACTGATGAATTCAAACGACCATGTATCATTTTTGCAAATAATATAACCGCAAAGCAGGAATTATATGGGATTGCATCATCGAATGGCAATCAGCATCTCAAAGAGGTATTGGAAAGTACTAACATGTTAAAAGAACCACTAAAAGAAACGGAAGGATTTCTTGAGCTTCGCATCAGTAAGGCTGATTATCCTTATTTCAAGGAAGAGATTCTTTCGCAAATCGCATAGTATTACATAAGAATAAAAACCTTCCCACGAACAGGGAAGGTTTTTATTAACAATGTATATGCGCAGGTCGATAAATTGGAATTTGTCAAACAGTAGACTATACTCACACACTAATCAGAAACCATCCTATTATTAGTAATTCCTTTCCAAAATCCTTTATTCTTGAATAATTTATTTATAATGATGAATAATAAGTAACCTATTATCCCTCCCAAAAAATTCATTATTACATCGTCAATATCTGCACTACGTCCCATAAAATATTGTATTACCTCTATTCCAATTGTTGAAAATAACACGATTAAGGATACAGTTCTAAAATTACGAGCATTCTTTATTGCCATTGGTAATAACAAACCATACGGAATAAACATTCCCACATTAAGAATTAATTGTTCATACATTTTCTTTATCCCCATATCATAGACTTCTCGTACCCAAATAAAAGGTTTTAGATTCAGAAAATAATATTCAGGTTGAAAAGTGATATCTGGGTAATACCACAGCAGCGTAAGATATATTAATGACAACAAGTATCCAATAAAAGCAAACCGAACAAGATGATACAAAAATGTTTGCCTACCTAAACGCTTTGTAATATATAAAGCAAATGGTAAATATGCTATTGCGCTAATTATTGAAATAAAAGGTAGTGCCATTATAATAAATCCAGATATCATTTATCCATCCTCCAATAATAAATTCTTGAGTTCTTCAGTGAAATAGTGCTGTACACTGCAAATT
>JBJEOB010000110.1:0-45107 GCA_051880495.1 Lachnospiraceae bacterium | reverse complement strand
GAGACTTGAAATTCCTTATCGTAAAATGATGGGAGAACTGCTGTCAAAGAGGTGTTTATATGAGGACCCGTTTGAATTTAGCGGTATCAGGGAGTATTCAACAACAGATACCATGTCGTCCATCAACTGGAAGGCATCGGCAAGAACAGGTGACTTAAGAGTCAATGTTCATGGACATACGGCAAGTCAGGAAATTTGCATACTGCTTGATCTTGAGTCGGAAATACACTGGCAGGCAGATAAACTTTTGGAGGAATGTATTTCCATTGCTGCAGGATTGTGTGATAAATTTATTTCTTCGGGTGTCGGAATAAGGCTTATAAGTAACGGGTGTGACATATATTCAAAACAGCCTCTTTTTATTGAAGGAGGAGTGAGTGCGTCGCACATGGATACGATTCTTACTGCACTTGCGAGAATTGACTTAAAGCTTTCTCCGGCCGCTTTCACAGGTGTTCTTGATAAACTTATTGCAAAAGAAACAGGAAATACATTGTATATACTGGTGTCTGTAGCATATGGGGATAAACTTTCGCAATTTTATGAAACGCTTGCACAAAAGAGTACTTTTGCAATGTGGATACTGCCATACAGCTTTAAGCCGCAGTTTGATATAAAGATGTGTCCGTCTGTGGAAATAGTGCCATGGGAGGTGACAGCAAATGAAAAATAACAAAGTACTTAATTTTTTCATCAACATTTTACAGATACTCATGCAGATGTGTGTGGCAGTATCTGCGGTAAATTTCCTGCTTCACGGCTTTATGAAGTATGAGAAGTTCCAGGCGTTTAACACGCTTTATATATGCGTAGTAGTGTTCGTTTATTATCTTGCCAAATCATTTATAACGAATGGAAAGCTTGCGTTTGTCATTCATGCGGCTGCTGCGTTGTCGGTATTGTTTGTGGTTGGCGGTGCCCTGGAGGATAAAAGCCTTGTATTTATTCCGGCGGTTATCCTTGGTGTGTTTTCTATGAAAAAAACGAAACAGGAACCGTTTATACTTCTTGACATGGGCGTACTGGCGGCATGTTACCTGGTCGGATTTTCCATAAAATCAGAGAGTGCCACGGTAATACCTTTTTACTGCAGTGTAATGTATATGACTGCATTTTTAATCTGGTACAATTTAAGCAATCTCAATCAGCTGGTTATTGAAAACAGCAGTGTCAAGAGCTTTAATACCGAGCAGGCCGTAAATGTAAATATTGTTATGATGACGATATTTATGGTTATCTGCGCGGCTGTAATGTATGTTATGTCAGGGCTTAATCTTGGGCCTCTGGTTAAGTCTTTAATCGCATTTATCTGGAGCGGGATTGTTATTGTGCTGCGTGCCATAATGCCTGATATTGTAAAGGATACTCCAAAGCAGGATATTATTGCTGAAAATGTATCCGGTGGGGAATATCATGCAGAAAATCTGCCTGTTATGATTAACACTCAGGACGGCAGCATGACGCTTAATATCATTGCGTTTGTATTTGCGGCAGTAATAATTGTCTGCATGATGGTTATGATTATAAAGGCTGTCATGGATTTAAAATACAAAAAGTGTCAGGGAAATGATGTCAAGGAATTTGTACGGCCTGATTTTGGTAAGAAGGATAAAACGGTTAAATCGGAAAAGCGCATAAAGACATTTGCAAGAAGCAATGATGCAGTGGTAAGAAAACTCTACAGGAATACCGTGACTAAAAATTTGAAAAAGGGTCAGAGTGTCAATGTGTCACAGACGCCGAAAGAAATTTCAGACAATGTGATAGGTGCCGGTGAAGGTGCTGATAAACTGACATTTTTATACGAAAAAGCCCGCTATAGTGAGGAAAATATAAAAGACGAAGAAATCCGTAATGTACAGAAGCTGTTAAAAAAATAAAATAGCAGGTTTTTATTATGGATAGTTTTGAGAGTGTAATCATCAGGATAAGTCAGATGATATGGGGCAATGCACTCGTGCTTGTATGTATTGGCGCCGGGATTTATTTCAGCATCAGGCTGAGATTTGTACAGTTACGTTATATTGGTTCGATGAAGAAACTGATATTACAAAAGAAAACTTCAAATGATGGAATTTCATCTTTTCAGTCCTTTGTTACAACAGTGGGCGCTAGAGTTGGAATGGGAAATATGGCAGGCGTTTCGGCTGCCATTTTTTATGGCGGACCGGGTGCGGTATTCTGGATGTGGGTTGTGGCAGTGTTTGGAGCGAGTCTTGCATTTGCGGAAAGTGTCCTTGCACAAAAGTATCAGGTCGTAAGTAACGGTCAGCGATACGGTGGACCGGCATATTACATAGAGAAGGGGCTGCATAACAGAACGCTCGGCGTTATGTATGCCGCAGCCGTAATTGCAGGACCGGGAATACTGATGAACGGGCCGCAGATACAGTCGATTGCAATTACATTCGAAGATACATTTGGAATGGGAAGAATGTATACGGGTGTAATATGTGCCGTACTGATGGCTATGGTAATCTTTGGAGGAATCCGACGAATCAGCCGTATGGCGGAGGCACTGGCACCTGCCATGTGCATGGCATATCTTGGTCTTATAGCAATCGTCTGCATAATACACATTGAAAAAATTCCGCAGGTGCTTGTACTTATCGTACAGTCGGCATTCGGATTAAAACCGCTGTTTGGAGGAATCCTTGGTGCCACGATTGTAAATGGTGTTAAAAGAGGAATATATTCCAATGAGGCCGGTCAGGGTAACGGTGCCATGATATGTGCGGCGGTGAAAACAGACAGACCTGTCGAACAGGGACTTATCCAGTCTGCATCGGTATATATAAGCACTATGTTTATCTGCACGGCATCCGCAATGCTTATGCTTCTTACGACAAACTACAATGTGACGGATAAAAGCGGCAGGATGCTTGTCGAAAACATACCTGGTGTAGAGTATGGAATCCTGTGGATTAAACAGGCTCTTGTTGATACATACGGAAACTGTGTGGCTGTATTTTTATCAGTTATTACGGTGATGTTCGTATTTACGACACTTATGACATATTACTACATGGCCGAGGGAAATGTGTGTTATCTGTTTAAAAAACACTACAAAGCCGCAATAGCTGTAATGCGGATGTTGTTCATTGCTTCTATTCTGGCAGGAGCGTGCGTTTCAGGCGATGCCGTGTGGGGTATGGGAGACATAGGAGCCGGTATGATGGCATGGATAAATATAGCCGCAATATTTATGCTAAGCGGTGAAGTGGTTGAAATGCTTAGGAATTATGAAGAATGTTGAGCAGAAAGAAATCCTTGGATTATATGATTTAACGGCTGAATGCTAATTAAATTAGCCTTCAGCCGTATCATTATTAGAAGAACTGATTTATAGACCTTATTTCATAGTATCCTTTTATTTACAGATGCGAGAAATCAAAGTAGTCTTTCCTTGATTTATATGTTCTAAATCATAACTATTTCCTTCGTCGATTCTTTCGAGAGAATCTAATGGTATACTTAGTCCAGAAGAGTTATTAAATGGTTTAACTGTTATTATATCTCCATTTGATAAAAATATATTTGCGGACATTCCGTTTATATGAAACGTATATTCGAAAGGTTCAATTGGCATTCCGTCTATAGCACAGCAGTAAGTGAATACGTTATTAGTATTATATTCAAAAATGCCACAATTTTGGAGTAAATAATTGTAGGTAACTGCTTCGGTTAAATAAATATATTCGTTTAAACGTCCTGTATTATCAAATATATCTATATAAATAATTTTCAATCCGGTATTGGCTTCAGGGGATGTCACATTATTTTCTTTAAAACATTCTGGAAACCATAAACTCAGCACATCATTTATTTTCATTGAATTACAATTATAAAAAATAGAATTTATATTATCTGTAATATCAATTTCTAATTGTTCCAATGCTGAAATTTCTTTCAGGGAAATGCAACCTGAAAACATGTAACTAAAATTTGTTGTATATGTTGTATTAAAATTTTCAAAATTTATTTTGGTTACATTGTCACAATTAGAGAACATTGAACTACAATCAAAATTTGCAACTATTGTAGCATTTTTTTTCGCAGGATAAACATAATAATCAAACCCATCTTTATATAACAACACAGACTTGTCAGCGTTTAATGATAAATCAATATCATTTTTTTTATTTGCCCCAGATGGTTTTTGATTGACAAAGGATAATGTAGTAAATTGATTTGATACTATTTCATTAAAATCAGGTCCAGGTATTAAATATACTTCAGGAGATTCAGAAATAGAACTGCAACCACATAATAACGTCAAAATAAGTAGTAATAATGCATAAAATCCTTTCCAATATAATCTTTTTTTCATATAGCTACCTCCTTAACGTCTACATATTCTATTTATCTCATTATATAATAAAAGGTAAAATTTTGCTATTAAAATCTTCTTTATTTAAGTTGGTACTATATTTTTATTTTATTTCATATACTCATACCAAAGTGATTTGGAGTAGATATATCATGAGCGAACAGTCAAGTAATATAAAAAAATACTTTCAAAATTACAATATAAAGGGTTATTTTGCACTTATTACAATTCTTTTACTTGCAATAGCATTATGTAACATACCTTCCATTGTCAGCGTAAGCAGCCGTGTCGGAAACCGTGAACTGCCAATTTACTGTGTTCAGACGGATAAAAAACAGATTGCACTTTCATTTGATGCGGCATGGGGGAATGAGGATACTAAAGAAATTCTTGATATTCTTTCAAAACACAATGTCAAGGTGACTTTTTTTATGACAGGCGGCTGGGTAGAGAAATATCCGGATGATGTAAAGGCAATATATGAAGCCGGTCACGACATTGGAAATCACAGTGAAAACCACAAGGATATGCCGACATTGTCCGACACACAGCAGAAGGAAGAAATAATGAAGGTACATAACAGGGTAAAGGAGCTGACCGGATATGAAATGTTTTTGTTCAGACCTCCATATGGCTCATATAACAACAATCTGATTCTTAATGCAAAGGATTGCGGATATTATACAATTCAATGGGATGTGGATTCTCTCGACTGGAAAAACTATGGAGTCGATTCCATAATTAAGACAGTAACACAGCATAAGCATCTTGGAAACGGCTCGATTATTTTATGCCATAACGGTGCAAAATATACGGCAGATGCGTTAGATACCATGATTACGACACTTAAAGAAGCAGGGTATGAGCTGGTTCCGGTATCAGAACTTATTATGAGGGATGGGTACCATATGGACCATGAAGGAAGACAGATTGCTGATTAAAATAATATTGCATTATAAAAAAGAATCTCGCTTGCGAGATTCTCTGCAAAGATGGAGAGATTGAGATTGTCTGAAAGATTTAATTATTGTAATTATCAAATTATGTGCTATAATATAATTAATAAAGGCAATCGCCACAGAGTGGTTGACCCCAGACATTAAGGAAGACCTTCCCTATCTCGGTCAAAGTACAGGGAAGGTCTTTTGCTACTTTAGCGACAAATCAAAAAAATGAATGTCAGTAGTGTCAAGAGGAACATTCCGAAGGACATTAAGTCTTTAAAATCGAATTTATTCTTCATGAGCATCACCTCCATTCTATGTAAAAATGGAGGTCAACCACCCCGTAACACGATTGCCAGTAGCTATAAAGCTACTAAAATTATTATATCATAAAAACACACAGAACACAAGTTCGAAAAATGCTTTTGGTAACTATTTATTGGCCTATTGATTTTCAAGAATGTGCGATGATGCAATCTTCTATTTTGTATTTATCTTTCTTCATGGAACGCCTTTCTATATAGCATCAAGTTCCGACCACATTTCCTCTTCACAAATACAAACATATGTTCTATAATTATAATTATCCCAAACAGAATGAGGTGATTGAATTATGGGACTGGTGTCCGAAAAAGATAATACGGTTGATGTCATCTGCATGCATGGAAGGGATGGTTCCATAATACCAATAAAGCTAAGGGTTATTGATGAGGATGGGGCATACCAGACATATATGATAAGGGGTTATAAGGATATTTCATCGAATAAGACGTATGCCATGCCCAATGGGATAAATGCATCCGGACATATCTGGAGATTTGAGTGCAGGATTAAGGTGTTTGATACGGAAAAACGTATTGTGCTTCTTTATAATGCCTATGAGAATCTGTGGAGAATCCTGCGTTAGATGTTTTTCAAATAATTTGCCATTAACCGTATTTATATGATATTATGATGTGGAAATAATATCGCACATATACGTTAATATGTGTATTAGGAGTTTACATGAAGAAGAGAGTTTTATATCTTGATGTTTTAAGAATTGTGGCATGTTTTGGCGTTATAGCCAATCACACTAATTTTATATTAAAGCAGGCAGAATCGGCGGCTGCTTCCATGAACAGGGCGACTCTTCTTACGGGTGTTATCTTTATGGTGCTTTGCAAGACAGCGGTTACGCTTTTTGTCATGATAAGCGGTGCGCTTCTTCTTAAAAAGCAGGATGATTATAAGAAGAATTTTAAGCGTATAATCCGTGTGGCCGCAGTACTGCTTGTTTTCTCGGCAGGATATTACCTGATGGGCGATTATGAACATTCGCCGGCTGGTTTTATTAAGACTGTGACAAAGACCAATGTGACAACCGCATTCTGGTACTTATATTTATATCTTGGAATATTGGTTATGCTTCCTGTACTTCAGAAGATGGTGGCAGGCTTTAAGAAGGCTGATTATTTTTACTTTTTATTTTTCTCGCTTGCAGTATGTTCATTCAGTTTTGTGACTGATTATAATGCTCATTTTTCGCTTCCTGTATTTGCAACGTTTGTCGGCGTGTTTATTCTCGGATATTTTCTTGACTCGAAGGTGGAAACTGATAAGTACAGTAAAAATATTATGACAGGCCTTATGGTAATTGTGTGTCTTACTGTTACGGCATTTCTTACGGCGTATACTTACAGGGGAGTACTTTTGGAAAAGCCGGATGCATACAGGCTTATTGTATATGACAATATTTTTTACACAGCCCTTAGTGCATGTATATTCATGCTTGCTAAGCTTTGGCTGGGTGCCGGAAGTGATACTAAAAGGACACGTTGTGTGTGTGAAATCGGAGCGTGTACATTTGGAATATATCTGTTTTCGGATGCAGTGATTAAGATTCTCATGCCATATTTTGAAAAAATGGCAGCCGCATGCGGAATGAGTGTTTTATTTATGGTATTGCTGGATGCTTCGGTATTTATCTGCGGACTTGCGGTAACGTGGATTTTAAGAAGGATAAAATATATCAATCAATTTTTATAGAGGTGTGTTATGAGAGAACGTCTGACGGAAAATGATGTAAAAAAAATAGAGGCAGAAATAGAACATCGTAAGCTGGTTGTGCGTAAGGAAGCTATAGAGGCGGTAAAAGAAGCACGGGCACAAGGTGATTTAAGTGAGAATTTTGAGTATTATGCTGCCAAGCGTGATAAGAATAAGAATGAGGGCAGAATCCGTTATCTTGAGAAGATGCTTAAGACTGCTGAAATAGTTAAGGATGAATCCGGGGAAGATGAGGTCGGAATAAATAACGAGATCGAAGTCTATTTCGAAGATGATGATGAGACGGAAAAATACAAGATTGTTACGAGCATCAGAGGAAACTCTTTGAACAATTATATAAGTATTGAGTCGCCGATAGGCAAGGCAGTTATCGGTCACAAAGCCGGTGACCGTGTTTATGTTGAGGTCAATGAAAATACCGGATATTATGTTGTCATTAAATCCATCATTAAAAATGTTGATGACAGTAATGATTCAATACGTGAATATTAGTATTCTTAGAGAGGAAATTTAAGATGAGAGTTATACAGCTGACGCACTCGATAATTCCGGGAGACGGCGTTTCAAACTGCGTATGTTATATACAGAATATTCTTAATTTGGCAGGTATAGATAATTATATATATGCCCGCTATGCCGATGAGTCATTGTGTAATGACAGGCTGGGTGAATTTGTGAATCTGGATGAACTGGGTATTCAGGATGATGATATCATCATTTATCATATGTATACGGATACGCTGCTTAACGTGCAGGTGGAAAGATTAAATAATAAAAAAATCCTTATATATAATAACAACACGGAGCCGATTCTCTATCGTGATACGGACAGAATGACGATGAAACAGTGCCTTGCGGGAATACTTGATGCAGGTCAGACCAAGGGAAGGTATCTTTGCGCAATAGTACCATCACAGTTTAATAAGCAGTGTCTTGTTGACATGGGATGGGACGAAAAATGTGTAGAGGTTATTCCGGGCATTGTAATAAAGGATAATCAACAGCAGGTACCATGTTCATATAACAATGAAGATGGCGATGTCACAACAATGTTGTTTGTAGGACGTGTTACACCTAATAAAAAATTTGAAGATGTAATAGATGTTTTTGCACATTACAGCAAAGCATATAATGAAAAGTGTCAATTGATTTTTGCAGGGAATATAATATATAAGAATTATTATGACGCACTGTGTAAATATATACAGGAAAAACATATTGACAACGTGATTTTCAAGGGTAAGGTTTCTGATGAAGAACTCATAAATATATATAATAAGGCTGATGTCTTTCTATGCATGAGCGAACATGAAGGTTTTGGAATGCCGATTATTGAAGCAATGCAGCATAACATACCGGTAGTTGCATATGATTCAACCGCGGTAAGGGAAACAGTCAGTGACGGTGGAATTTTATTAAATAATAAGGAAGCATCGGTCTGGTGTGAATATATTTACCGCTTACAGCATGATGTGGAATACAGGAACCAAATCATTGAAAGACAAAATGTACATGTGAAAGAATTAATCGGAGAAGATTTTGCCGGTAAATTCATCAAAATTCTTGAGAATGTTGATAAAGTCACGGAATATAATTACCAGACATCCGTGCAAAACCGTCTCAATATTAATACTGAAAATGAAGATAATATTCTGTCTGAGCGTGCAATTGATAAGATAAAGAAGCTTGGAGAAGACGGCACTGTTGTAATATACGGCATGGGAAGAATAGGCCACAGGCTTGCAAATGAGATAGCCGCAAGGAAAGAATTTGCTGACATTAATATTGTATATTGTGACAATAAAGCTACAAGCAGACTGGTCCCGATAATAACGCAGGAACAGTGCCTTTGTGAGTATCCGGATGCCGAGTATATCATAACTGCGCAGCTTTATATATTGGAGATAGCATTTGAACTGGCAGAAAAAGGTGTAAAAAAAGAGCATATTCACTATCTGCACAAAGACCAAAAAGAAATAATTTAAGCAAAATATACAAAAAAAACTTTTTTTATTAGAACAATTACTGTTGAAAATATTGCCAAAAGTGTTGTATAATATAGTTCCAAAGAAGGGGAAAGAAGGTGTTGCATATGCTTATGACAGGTTTAGCTAAGAAGATGATGATGTCTAAAATTGGCGCCGGTAACGCTGTGAAGCTGGGGGAGACCAACGTATATGCAATTCTGGGCAGTACGAAAAAGGGCCCGGCAGAATTTGCAAAGATGGCAGCAGTTAAGGTCGATTCGGCAGAATCATCAGTACCAATGAAGAACGTTGTCAATATGCCGGCAGACAGCTATTTTCAGGGTTATATGACATGCGTGGAAGCCGGAGAACATTTTAAAGATGCTTTTCAGGATTTTTCTTTAGAGACATACAACGAGATTATAGATTATCTTCAGATTGATAAGTCACTCAAGATTGAGAACATGTCTGCGGTGGCATTGCAGAGAATTAAGATTGCGGTTACGCTTTCAAGAAACAGCCGTGTTTATATGCTTGATAATCCTTTCAAGGGTATGAACGCTACGGCAAGAGAACAGATGCTCAAGGTGATATTCTCATGGGCAACAACAGATAATACCATTGCAATCATGTGTAACATGACGGATGAGGTTGAACAGCTTGTTGATTATTCAGTTAATCATGCGGGCGATGTTCCTGTAATATCTGTAAAGCGTGCAAAAGCAATGAACGAGAGTTATGCATAATATAATAATTGTCTGACAAAGACCATTTTCTATGAAAGTGGTCTTTTTTCTTGTTTGATAGGAAATTTCGATGCAATTTCTCTATCTTGTCAGTAAAAGCAGTAATATATTATAATATAAATAATAAAATGTGTGAGGTGTGGTATGGGATTAGAACAGTGGACTTTAAAACCAACAGGTCTTGTGTTGAATGGCGGTGGCGGCAAGGGCGCTTACCAGATTGGCGCATTCAGGGCGATGAGAGATGCCGGAATTTCTGATCTGATAACAGCGGTAGCGGGTACCAGTGTCGGCGCTCTCAATATGTGCCTGTTTAATTATGATGATGGAACGGTTGGAGAGGATATATGGAATCACATAACTCCTGAACAGTTTGTAGATCCGGATATGGAGCTTATTGACGGCAAGGAGGGACTGGTTAAACGAGACGGACTTTTGGATATTATTGACGGGTATCTGAATCTTGATAAAATAAGAAACAATCCGCTGCCTTTATATGCGACGGTAACGGAATTTGATGGTGAAGAAGCCGGCAAAAAAGAGGCGCGTTATCTTAAACTAAATGGCAGAAGTGATGATGAAATTAAGAAGATTCTTCTCGCAACTTCAAGTATGCCGTTTATTTATGAACCTATTGAGATGAATGGACTGATGTATAAGGATGGAGGACTTACGGATAATCTTCCGATTAAACCGTTATATGATCTTGGAATCAGACAGTTTGTTGTGATTTTGCTTAATCATCAGGGAGTTGTTGAGGTTGATAAGTTCCCGGGAAGTTCATTTCTTATAATCAAGCCGTCAAGGGATCTGGGAGACCTCGTGACAGGAACTCTTGACTTTACATCTAAGGGAGCAAAGGTGAGAATGGACCTTGGATATATGGATGCGGCAAGGGCAATCAGGTTCTTTGGCGATAAAACAGCTCCGGTTGATGAGATTACAAGAATTGAATTAAGACAGTTTGAAAATAAACAAATCGTTGATAATGCAATGAATGATGCGGATGATAATTTAAACAAGTTAAATAATCTGATTAACAAATATATGTAGGTAAAGTATGATTCTTTTAAATGATTTGAAATACATTATAGATACACAGGCAGCAAGATATCCGAAAATGCAGCCGCAGGATGTTGTCCGGCTGGTTTTTCAGCATGTTTTTGGAAATGGACAGAAGGTTGTTGATAAGGATTTAAGCCTGAGTTTTATGAAGAAAGAATATGAGACAATCAAATATTCTCATATGGGAGAGGATACGTCAGGTATTTTGTTTGCGGAGGATATCGGAAACTGGTATGCAAGAATAAACCTCATTAAGCTGGAAGATGAAGAACAGCTCATAAGCCTCAATGATGCGTATGTGGCGTCATCGGGGTTTTCGGATGGAAATCTTGAATATTTCATTTCAAGACTGTATTTTCTTAATGAACTGGCATCTTACGGCACATTTGAGTTTGATGAGGAAGAAATGCAGGCGTATCTTAAATCATATGAGAAGCAGAATTACCCTATGGTTAATCATTCTGAAAGATATAAGGAGTTTTATGATCCGGCATACAGGGTAATAGATGCAAGATATATAAGACTGCTTCCGCTAATCACAAGAATTCGTAAGCTCATGAGTGAAAAGAAGAAAGTGGTTATTGCGCTTGACGGGAGAACTTCATCAGGAAAGAGCACGGCGGCAGAACTTCTTTCTCTTATTTTTGATGCATTCGTAATTCATATGGATGATTTCATGCTGCCGATGGAACTTAGAACGAGAGAAAGGCTCGACGAACCGGGTGGAAATGTTCATTACGAACGATTCAGGGATGAGGTCGCAAGGTTTATAAAAAAGGATGATAATTTTTCGTACAGACGATATGATGGTATGCTCATGAATTATGGGCAGAGAGTGGACATTGAAGCAAAACCTCTCATGATTGTGGAAGGAACATACAGTCAGCATATAGAGTACAGAACAATTTATGATTTAAAAGTATTCTTTGATATTGATGCTCCGATGCAGAAACAGCAGATATATAACCGTGATGGTGAGGAAATTCTTCAGATGTATGAAAGCGCACTGATTCCTCTCGAAGAAAAATATTTTGAACACAGTGAAATCCAGAATAAATCTGATATTGTAATATCATTTTAAATTGGCGCACTTTAATAAACCTATACTGGTTCAAAAAATTTTTGTTTTAACTTTTCTAAATTTAAGCACTTATTAACGGAATTTTAGGCTTTTGCTCGTATTTTGAAATGTAGATTGAGACGCCTTCAAAGACTGAAAAGAGACAACATATAGTTCATGTAGATTCAGGTGCTTTGAGCCCGCCGGTACTTAATGAGCGCGTAGCGCGAATTTAGTATCCGCTGCGAGGCGAAAGCAGCGCAAGCGTGCCTGAACTGCAGAACTATATGTTGTTTTTTACGTAGAAAAGAGGCGCCGCACTAATTTCTTAATACGACAGCCCTATTTTTCTTGACAGTAGTAAACGGATATGTTATTTTAACTATATGAAGTGTACTAGATTAACTAGTACACCTAATAATTGATAAGGAGGTAAATGGATGTTTCAGATTGATGTCATGTCAAGAATACCGGTGTACGAACAGATAATCAATCAGACCGAGAAATTCATTTTGACCGGAATTTTGCCGGAAGGGGACAAATTTCCATCAGTAAGGTCATTGTCTATGGAATTGTCGGTCAATCCCAATACGATTCAGAAAGCAGTCACGGAACTGGACAGAAGGGGTCTTATATATTCCGTGCCGGGCAAGGGGTGCTTTGTATCAGACAAGGCAAAGAAAGCGCTACAGGCTTCGATGAGGGAAAGTCTTACGGATTTTAGTGCCAGAATAAGGGAACTGGCACAGGGAGGCGTTTCACGGGAAGAAATACTTTCCTGTGTGAATAAAGTTTTCGACGAGGAGGGTAAGTAAATGATTAGGACGGAGAATCTTACGAAATTATTCGATGATTACAAGGCACTTGATGCGATAAACTGTACGATACCTGAGGGATGTATCTATGGTATGGTTGGCTCGAACGGTGCAGGTAAATCAACATTTTTAAGATTACTTACGGGAATCTATAGGGCAGATGAAGGGAATGTTACTATAGATGATGAAAATGTATACGAGAATCCGGTTATTAAGTCCAAGATTGCCTTTGTGCCGGATGAACTGTTTTTTTTGAACGGAGCCAATATGGACAGAATGGCTGATCTTTATCGTGCATGTTATCCGGATTTTGACAACAAACGCTATGAGTATCTTGCAGGTACATTCCAGCTTGATACAAGAAAGTCGCTTATGACTTTTTCAAAGGGGATGAAAAGGCAGGCTGCTACAATTCTTGCGATAAGCTGCAAACCAAAGTATCTGTTTTTCGATGAAACCTTCGACGGACTTGACCCGGTTATGAGAAATCTTGTTAAAAGTCTTATATGCCAGGATGTTGAAGAAAGAAAGGCAACAGCAATACTTACTTCACATTCGTTAAGGGAGCTTGAGGATACGTGTGACCAGCTTGCATTGCTGCACAGAGGCGGCCTTGTTTTTGAAAGCGACATAACCAATCTCAAGACCAAGCTGTTTAAGGTTCAGGTAGCATTTAAGGAGGAATTCGATAAGCATTCATTTGAGGGAATTGAAATGCTTCATTTTGTTAAGCATGGTTCTGTTGCAAACATCATTGTCAGGGGAGACCGTGATGAAGTAACAGGCAGAATTCGTGAAATGCGGCCATTGCTGCTTGAGGTCCTTCCACTTTCACTGGAGGAAGTATTTACATATGAAATGGAGGCACTTGGCTATGTATTCAGCGATGTGCTTATGGATAATTAGGAGGGGCAGTTATGGAAAAATCTAAAAAATTTGGTTTTAACCGGAAATTGTATCTTGACGGATTAAGACAGTTAAGAATGATTGGTATAATGGGTGCTGTAATTATGGCAATTGCGGCATTTGGTATCCCGATATTTTGTAATATTGAAAATTCCCAGTATATAAGAACAGGAATGACACAGGCGGGAATAGTGCGTTCTTATAATATTTTGAGAATGAATCCGTTCATCATCCTTGTATTTGCTGTAATTGTACCGATAATGATGTTATATCTGTTCAGCTTCCTGAACAGAAGAAATGCATGTGATTTCTATCATTCTATTCCTGATACGAGAAATACGGTTGCATTAAGTTATGGTGCATCGGTACTTACATGGAGTATGGGAATCGCAGTTGAAAGCCTGGTTATATCATTTCTCTCGGCAGCAGTACTAAAGTATGTACAGATTTCAATGGGAAGAGTTTTAGTGCTGTTTTGTGCGGTAACTGCGGCTGTTATATTTGTGATGGGTGTATTTCTTATAGCGATGAGTGTTACAGGAACACTTTTTAACAATATTGTTGTTGCAGTAATGATTATGGCTGTTCCGAGAATATTTGTTACATATGCTGTGTACTGTATAACGGATGCTATAAATGTAATGACGTTTTCATTTGGCGATTCCATATTTGATGACAGGCTTAATGTTGTTACCAATCTTATCACGGGTTATATGATAAGAGGAAACTATCAGGCGTGGTATTTATGGGAGAGCGTTATATATACTCTTATTGTCGGAACTTTGTACTGTATTATCGGTATCCGTTTATTTAATAAAAGGAAATCAGAAACGGCAACCTGTTCAGCAGTCAGCCCACGGATGCAGGGGATTTTACGACTGATTCCGGCGTGTACAATCTCTCTCATACCGATATATTACTTCTATCAGCTTGTTGCAGTTAAGGGTTATATTAAGAGTCTTAACAGAGAGGATATTTTTGTTGTTGTATTAATGTATGTTATTGCTGTTGTAAGCATTTATCTGTATGAAATTATTACAACGGGAAAACTTAAGAATTTCAAACGAGCAACAAAAAGTATAGCCGGACTGGTAATATTTAATGTAGTTACATTCGTGCTGCTTGTCATTGGATTTAATATCATGTTAAATGACGTACCGAGTGTAAGTTCTGTAGAAGCTGTAAGGATTAACAAACTAAGCGGAAGTTATAATTCATATGATGAAGAAGATTATTTTGTGTCAGAGCTTAGCGATATCAGTATCACCTCAGAGGAAATGAAGGAAGTTATTGTTTCAGAACTGCAGCGCTGTGTCGATGCTCAAAAGACAGGCAGGTATTATGAAATGGCTGCTGAATTGAATGAATATTTGAATAATTCCGAATATAAGCTTAGTTCCGTGATGGTAGAGCTTGATTGCGGTCTTATCAGCAAAAGCAGGGTGTTTAGGCTTTCGGAAGCTTCGGCAACGCGTATTATTGAACTGCTTGCACAGGAAGAAAAGGTGCGTGACCTTATTTATACGGTTGCAGAACAGGATGAAATTGATATAACTCCATGGTATGGTATAAGCGATGATGATATGTATAAGATTTATGTGTCATACATGGAAGAGTTAAAGAAAATGCCTTTTGAGAAAGCATTAAATTTTGTTTTGGAAAATATACCATGGGAAGATTATTTTGAAGATATACAGGTGAAATATTCTGACGGAAAGAGTTCGCGCATGATTCTTACACCTGATTTTACGGAGACGCTGAGCTTATATTACAAGCTGGTTAATCAGGTAAATGACCAGCAGCCGCTTGAGACATTCCTCAAAGACTATGAATACAGTAAGGCAAATGAGAATACGGTATATAGTGACGCAACAGTTTATTTTGAGCTGTACAACTGCGAGGCAGGTTACGGAGGCAGCAAAAAGTATAGTTTCTCGGTAAATTACTATTGCTATGGCGGTATGGAAACTGATTTTACAGAAAACGGTGAAAAGCTTCTTCGTGAAATAAATGATGAGCTTACTGCACAGAAAGATAAGCCGATAGATGCAACAAAGATGTTTGTGAAGGTTGAGATGTATAAGTACAATGACCACAGTGAAATGCGTGACTGGTGGTGTAATTATTATCCTGTAAATGATGAGTTATACGAGATGTTCATGAAATTTTCAAGATAATTAAGTAAAAAATATACGAGGGTGACCTCCAAAGTAATGATAACTTTGGTGGCACCCTCGCTTTTGTTTAATAGGAAATTGCGGTGCAATTATATCAGCGATACCGAATCGCCTGGATTATTCCCCATATATCTGCAATGACTCCGCCTATCGTAATGGCAATTACCACAATATAGGCAATTACTTTAATTACCATATTAGGTCCCGCTGTGATTCCCCAGCTGGAAAAGAAAGCTGCCGCAATAAAGGCTATGGTACCGACTAAGTAATTTCCTGACATTTTACAGCAGTACCACCAGGCAGAAATAACGCTGTATATAAACACGGCCATCAAAATTCTCACAGCGATTTCCTGATTCTGACCAGTTCCGAATGCTACTGCAATACTAATCAGAAGCTTAATGATAAATCCTCCCCAGTTAAACATATGTAACCCTCCATTTGTTAAAAATACCCTCCCATTTTTGGCAGTGGAAGGGTATATTTTAGTTAAAATTGTTCTGCCAGCAGTCTGCTCAGCATAAGCAGATAATTCTTGTCTGATTCTATCCAGCGAGCCGTACGGTTAAACAAATCATAGAAAATAAATATAGGTTCTCCATTTTGGTTGTTAAAATAATAGCATGCTGTTGAAAGAATGTTACAGCGAACCATTTCTTTTGAAAACTGCTTGTGGACTACTTCGTAGCCGGTAGTGCTTCCTACAATATTAAGATGGTTATCAGTGTAGTGTGAAAGGAACTGTTCATCCCTGAAAATGTCAGTCATCTCAGGCAGTGACTTGTAAATGCCGTTATATGTAAGCAGTGCACCACTGTTGCCGTTGTATATTCTTATACCATCGAGTTCAAAATTATTAACGACTGATGAAAGAATATCAGGTATTGCGTTGCTGCCTTTTTTCATGAGGTCAGAGCAATAATCTGCCATGACAAGAGCAAGATATTCTGCCTTCTCCAACGGACCGAGACGACGCTGGAGACGTTCCTTACTGTCAGAAATATTGCCGTGCTTTGATTCGTCGTAAATAATAAAGCGGTTCTTGCCTTTTTCTTTGGCAATATAAAGACAGCGGTCGGCCTTCTTTAATAATTCCTCATATGTAGTTCCATCATCCGGACACATGCTGACGCCGATTGACAATGTTACATGAAGGTCGTGGAATCGTTCTTCATAAGCATAATAAATTGTTTTCTTTATAGCTGAAAGCAAATTACGAAGAGCTGTTTCATCATTAATATTGGTTGTAAATATGTAGAATTCATCACCGCCAAAACGGCCTGCTATACCACGTCCGTCAAGCATAGAGTTCATGGTAGATGCAACCTTAAGGATTACTTCATCACCGAATAAATGTCCGTAAGAATCGTTAATGTCCTTAAAATTATCAATATCTATCATAATCATGTAATGTTTTAGATTATCATGCATTTTAAGGATATCAAGAGTGTACTCGTTGGCAGCACGTTTGTTGAGAAGGCCTGTTGCGGAATCTCTGCCTTCCTTGGTTGAGTAGTATGGGATCATTGCATCATCATCTGCGTTCGAATGTCTTAATATTCCAATTACAAGCGGGTTCTTGTTACGCTTATGTATTACCCTTGCAGTAACGCATAATGTACTCATGGTAGAGTAATCGTTAAGCGTAGGGAGATTAACGGCGCAATCGAAATCTTCTTTAGCATCAAGAATGTTATGGTAGAATATCTCGAATCTGTCGATATCACTTTTGCCTGAAAGTTTCGGACGAACCTTATCATAAAATTCTTTTATGGAACAACGAATAAAAGGCGTTGACTTGCTGCCCATATACAGATATATAGTGAAGATGTCTTTTTCAGGGTCATAGTCCATAAGATAGTTATGATAAATTGAAAGAAATGTACGGTATTTGTTAAGATTATCAAGTGAGTAGTTATATCCGTATTCAATCGTATCAATAATATATACTAAAACATCAAGAACTTCGGTATCACCAAGTGAACGTCCGTTATCCGTAACATTAATATCACAAAGATAATAGTTGCCGGTATGATTTTTGATATAGCTTAACATACGGCTTGAAGTGCCGGGAGTCAGTGCAGCACATTCTTTGATAAATTCGTCTGAGTAATCAGGATGAATTAATTCACTAAAAAGAATGCCACTCTGACGGCCTACGAATGCATATAGGGCTTCATCACTCAAAACGGCCAGCAAATCCCTGTTGATTGCTGCAGTAAAAGATGTAACTTTATTAAGATTGTCTGCTGTGTGTCCTGATATTTTCATTCGTTTTGCTCCTAAGTGTAATCATACTTTATTATAACAAGAAAAAATAGATTTGTAAATGATTAGTAGATTATTTAACTTGACAAAAAAAATGTAAGAGGCTATAATTTCAAAAAGTAAATGCGGTGAAGGGAAGAAGTATCTTTTAATCGGAATCACAGAAAGCTGCCGGATGATGAGAGGCGCGAGGAAGATTTTTAGAGAATACATCCCGGAGCAGCCTGTTGAACATCGCAAGATAAGTAGGTCAGGACGGAATGACACACGTTACTGTGTTGAGGGTATCAGAAGGTACCTGATGAGGCCTGTGGTGTGAGCCACGGGTGAATAAAGGTGGTAACACGGGATATATACTCTCGTCCTTTAAGAAGACTTTCGTTTTCTTTTGGACGGGAGTTTTTTACATAATAAATATGAAAACTGGATAAAAAGGAGAAAAGAAAATGACAATTTACGATGAACTGGTTGCCAGAGGCTTAATCGCACAGGTAACGGACGAAGAAGAAATTAAGGATTTGGTTAATAACGGAAAGGCTGTATTCTATATAGGATTTGACCCTACCGCAGACAGTCTGCATGTAGGACATTTTATGGCACTTTGTCTTATGAAGAGACTTCAGATGGCAGGTAACAAACCTATTGCGCTTATCGGCGGCGGAACAGCTATGATTGGAGACCCGTCGGGAAGAACCGACATGAGACAGATGATGACGGTAGAAACAATACAGCATAACTGTGAATGCTTTAAAAAGCAGATGAGTAAATTTATTGATTTCTCTGACGGAAAGGCACTCATGGTAAATAATGCAGACTGGCTTATGGGACTTAATTATGTCGAGGTGCTTCGTGAAGTGGGACCTCATTTCAGCGTTAACCGTATGCTTACTGCAGAATGTTACAAGCAGAGAATGGAAAAAGGCTTAAGCTTCCTTGAGTTTAATTACATGATTATGCAGAGTTATGATTTCTATGCACTGTTCCAGAAATACGGATGCAATATGCAGTTCGGCGGTGATGACCAGTGGAGTAATATGCTCGGCGGTACGGAGCTCATTCGTAGAAAGCTTGGTAAGGATGCATATGCAATGACAATCAATCTTCTTCTTAACTCAGAAGGTAAGAAGATGGGTAAGACACAGTCAGGTGCGGTATGGCTTGACCCTGACAAGACTTCTCCGTATGATTTCTACCAGTACTGGAGAAACGTTGACGATGCAGATGTAATTAAGTGTATGAAAATGCTTACATTTCTTCCGCTTGAGGAAATCGAAAAGATGGAAAGCTGGGAGGGAAGCCAGTTAAATACAGCTAAGGAAATACTTGCATTTGAACTTACCAAGCTTGTTCATGGTGAGGAAGAAGCTGCAAAGGCTCAGAATGCGGCAAAGGCGGTATTTGGCGGTGGAAATACGGACAACATGCCTACGGCAGAACTTAGCGCAGATGATTTCACGGATGGTGCCATTGATGTTGTTTCAATTCTTGTTAAGGCTGAAATGGTTCCGACACGTTCAGAAGGCAGAAGAGCTGTTGAACAGGGCGGCGTGACCGTTGCAGGAGAAAAAGTTACTGACTTCAGAAAGACCTATCAGACATCTGATTTTGCAGAAGGACTTGTTGTACAGAAGGGTAAAAAGTCATTTAAGAAGGTTGTTGTGAAATAATGGAAGAAACCACACATAAGCGCAGGGTGCGTTATAAAGGCACGCACCCGAAGACCTTTGAGGAAAAATATAAAGAGCATAATCCGGAAAAATATGCAGACACGGTTGCAAAGGTAATAAGTAAGGGAAGTACGCCTGCCGGTATGCACATTTCAATCATGGTAAATGAAATTCTGGATGTGCTGCAGATTAAACCGGGGCAGACAGGACTTGATGCGACACTTGGCTATGGAGGACATTCAAGAAAAATGCTTGAATGCCTCAATGGGTGCGGACACCTTTATGCGCTTGATGTAGACCCGATTGAAATTGTCAAGACAAAGGAGCGTCTTAATAACGCCGGGTTTGGCGATGAAATACTGACCGTTGTGCAGGAGAATTTTGCCAATATAGACAAGATTAGCGATTTGTATGGAAAGTTTGATTTCTGTATGGCAGACCTTGGCGTTTCATCAATGCAGATAGATAATCCGGCAAGAGGATTTTCATACAAGGTTCACGGACCGCTTGATTTAAGACTTAATCCTGAGAAGGGTGTTTCTGCTGCACAGAGACTTCTTGAAATTACCCAGGATGAGTTTTGTGGGATGCTTGTTGAAAATTCAGATGAACCTTATGCAGATAAAATTGCGGCAGAAGTGTTTAAAACATTTAGAAAAGGACAGAAGATAGAAACTACTACAGACCTTAAGAATGCAGTTGAGAGGGCACTTTCATTTTTGCCGGAGAATAAAGAAAAAAAGGATATACTTAAGAAAACCTGCCAGAGAACATTTCAGGCACTGAGAATCGATGTAAACAGTGAATTTGAAGTGCTGGATGCGTTTCTTACTAAATTACCCGGCATAATGAAACCGGGTGGAAGGATAGCTATCCTTACTTTTCATTCAGGTGAGGACAGACTGGTTAAGAAAGCGTTCCAGTATTATTTTAAAGAAGGAATTTTTTCTGAAATTTCAAAGGATGTCGTAAGACCGTCGGCAGAAGAGTGCAGGCAGAATGGACGTGCCAGATCGACAAAGATGCGCTGGGCTGTAAAGGCGTAATAATTTGTTTATGGGAGACAATTTTATGTTCTGGAAGAAGAAAAGGACAGAGCTTGATGAACAGTTTGCTCTGTTGCAGAATAACCTTGAGAATAATTATAAGGATGAGGCACATAAGGCATACAAAGAGGTTTTGCGTCTGTTTAAGGAAAAGAGTGAGCAGGGCGAACTGTCTTTAAAGGAACAGGATAAGCTGCGGATAAAGATTGAAGAGTACGGTAAGAAATTAGAGGGATACAGCCATTACAACCATATTGGGTGGTAACGGATATATTGCGGCTAAAAAGTCTATATGGTAAAATAATACTGTTATGAATTTTTAAAAGGGGTTATTCTATGAAAAAAACTTTTGTGGCAATTGTCATAGCAATTATATATCTTCCGCTTGTACTCGGTATTGTTTCTGCAAACACCAAGTACAACTGTGATGTTACTCTGGATGGATATACGGAAAATGTGGAGAAACCACAGTTTAAACCGGAAACTTTTTTTACAGGAGAATTTCAGAGTAATTATTCTGCGTGGTTTGAGCAGAATCTAAAATTAAGAGGTGTATTTACAAGAACATATTCAAGCATAAGATTTAATCTTTTCTATCTTGGTAACCGTCCTGTCGGATATAACCATGATGTTTTTGAATGGAATTATATAAATTCCGAACTTGGTATTAATGGTGCAGAGAATTTAAACGATTCACAGAATCAGGAATTACTTGATGATTATGTGGACAAGCTGGTTTCTGTAAATGAAAAGCTTCAAAAGTGTGGCAAAACATTATATCTGTTTGTTACACCAAGTAAGGCATATTTTAATAAGACTAACATTTCAAAGAAGTATACGGATATTTCGCCTGATGATATGGTAAGGCCTGTCGAATATCTGGCTGAAAAGATTGCGAAGACGGATGTGCCATATCTTATATGCAGGGAAATGAAGGACAGCCTTGAATATCCTGCCTTTTATACAACAGGAATTCACTGGTCAAGAACATTTGAGCAGAAGGCAAGTGTACAGGTTATAAGTGATCTTGCCGCCCTTACGGGTAAGAATTACAGAAATATTATTCTTGGAAATGTAAATCAAAGTTCTACGCCGTACTGGCGAGATGATGATGTCTATAAGCTTCTTAATGTATGGAATAAGATAAAGAACATTGATTTTTATGAATATACAGAGGAAAGAGAATATACAGAGGAATATGATAAAATCCGTTTTCTGGTTCAGGGTACGTCATTTTCGGAAGGATTAAGACATGATATTTCAATGGTTTATCCATATGAAGATATTTACTACATAAACAGGGCAAGTTATATTACGGATTTAACTGAAAATCAGATAAAGATTGAATCATGGGACACCTTTGATATAACAAATTATCTTAATAATGTAGATGCAATCGTGATTGAGACTACTGAGGCTGAAATAATGTATCGTGCCAATGGATTTTTGGAATACTTAAACAGTTTTCTTGATACTTATGAGCCAATGCCATATGTTGCAGATTATCCAAGAAACTTTGATACTTCTTCTGACGAACCGTGGCAGCTTGGTGCCGTAAAGGGAGTATATGGGCCTGAAGACTGGTTCGCATGGACAATGCCATATTTCCAGGTAACTGTGAGAAATGAGGAAATCACTGAAGACGGACTTGAAATAGAATTTATGGTGCCGGAATTGTTGTTTGAAAGTGACAATGCTCCGTTGAATGTAGAAGTTTTTGTTAACGGCAAAAAGATGCATGAATCAGATTATTCAGAGGAATGGACGGGCTCAGTTTATATTGATAAGAGCAAACTTAATGCAGACGGTGATGTTTACTGCGTTGAAATATACTGTAGTAAATACTATAACCCGAAAGAAAGCGGCATGAGTGAGGATAACAGGAATCTTTCACTTCAGCTTATGTATATGGGAAAGAATCGTGAGGCTGACAAAGACCGTGAGGTTTTGGAACCTGAGAGCGGTAATTATGCAAAATGTTTTGACGGTAATTCAGATGAAGCATGGAAGACGGATTCGCTCATCGGTGTGTATGACAGAGAGAACGAATTCGCATGGTGTGAGCCTGATGCCCATGTAATCATTGAGTCAGAGGATATTATGGAAAAAGGACTGGAACTGGAAATTCAGGTACCATACCTTTTGTTTTTAAATGACAAAAATTCAGTTCACGTGACAGTTTTTGTTAACGGGAAAAGGCTCAGTGAGAAGGATTACACGATAGAAGGAATTGACACAATTATAATTGATAAAGAGGAATTAAAAGAGTTTGAAAAAATATTTGATGTAGAAATAAAATGCAGTAAGTATTTTAACCCGAAGGAGAGTAAAATGAGTCCGGATGACAGGAATCTGGCGTTGCAGTTAAGGTATATAGGAGGGGTAAGGTAATGGTTTTTTCATCAGCAATATTCTTATTTGCATTTTTACCGATATTATTGCTTGTATACTTTCTTATTGACAGGAAATTAAGAAATATTGTTTTACTGATTGCTTCGCTTGTATTTTACGCATGGGGAGAACCTAAAAATGTATTTCTTATGCTGCTTTCAATTACAGTCAATTATTTTCTTGGTCTGTTGATTGAACGGTTTGAAAAGGGCGCTAAGTTTTTTCTTGTGATTTCGATAGTATATAATCTTGGAATGCTGTTTGTGTTCAAATATCTGAATTTCACGGTAGATATTATAAACAGTGTTGCGAAAACATCGATTGATATTGCACCGATTGTGCTGCCGATTGGTATCTCATTCTTTACATTCCAGATTATGTCATATGTTATTGATGTATACTGGCATAATGTGAAGGCTCAGAAAAATATAATTAATCTTGCGCTTTATATTTCATTGTTTCCGCAGCTTATTGCAGGACCGATTGTTCGTTATATTGATGTAAATGAGCAGATAACTGAGCGTAAGACTGACTGGAATAAAATTTATGAAGGCTTTTTAAGATTTACAATTGGTTTTGCAAAGAAAATTCTTATTGCAGACCAGCTGTCGACACTTGCAGATGCAGTATTTGCCGGAAATTATCCTTCAATCTTGGGACACTGGATAGGAATTATTGCCTATTCGCTTCAGATATTCTTCGACTTCAGCGGATATTCAGATATGGCAATAGGTCTTGGAAAAGTGTTCGGATTTGATTTCCTGGAGAATTTTAATTATCCGTATATTTCAAAGTCAATAAAGGAATTCTGGCGAAGATGGCATATTTCACTCAGCTCATGGTTCAGGGATTATGTATATATTCCGCTTGGCGGAAGCCGGAAGGGTAAAGTAAGAACGTACATAAATCTTACGATTGTATTCTTCCTTACGGGTTTGTGGCATGGAGCCAGCTACAATTTTATTGTATGGGGTCTGTTTTATGTAGTATTCCTGATTATTGAGAGGCTTGGATTTGACAAGGTGCTTGAAAAAATGCCTGCAGTGCTTCAGCACATTTATGCACTGATAATTATCCTGATTGGCTGGGTGTTTTTCAGGGCAGAGAACCTTACGGCCGCATTAGATTACATTAAGTATATGTTTATTCCGTCAGGAAATGATGTTGCCAACTTTAATCTTATCATGAACGGTCAGTACTGGTTCTGCATTGCTGCCGGAATCTTCTTTAGTGTGCCACATAAGAAACTTAGCGGAATAAAGGATTCTTCGGTAATTGGTAATACTGTATATAACATTTTTGCAATTGCCGTGTTTGTAATTGCAATCTGTTATATGGTGGGAAGCGGATTCAGTCCGTTCCTGTATTTTAGATTTTAATTTAATATTTATGTAAAAGTTAAGCGGGAAAAATACTGTATTGTATGATTTCCCGCTTTTTGTCTGAGGGGAGTTTTGAACTGTTATTTTGCTGCTTTTTCAGAGTAAACTGTTGTAATAATATCCTCGTAAGGTACATTACCGTCAAGCTGACCGGCTGACTCTAAAATGTCACACAGAAGCTCGAAACTTTCTTTGCTAAAAATTGTATCGTTTTTCCAGGTATCCTGTTCTTTGTAGCGGTCTACAATAATAGAAATGGTTTTGACGTCGGTTTCAGGAAACTGTGGTGCAATAACTTTGGCTATCTCGTCTGCCGTGTGGCTGTTTACGTAGTTAAGACCCTTCTGTATGGCATTGGTAAAACTCTGGATGATTTCAGGATTGTCTTTTATATAGCTTTGTTTTGCACAGTATGCGGTGTACGGTACATAACCGCTGTCAACACCAAGTGAAGCGACAACGTATCCGTCACCAATAAGCTCAAGGTTGGTTGCATGGGGTTCAAATTCTATGGTCATTTCGCCCTGACCGCCACTGAAAGCACCGGCTGTAAGACCGAAATCGATATTTTGAATCATGTTAAGGTCATTTTTGGGGTCAATATTATTTTTCTTTAAAACATATTCGAATACCATCTGCGGCATACCTCCGGCACGACCGGCAAGTACAGTTCTGCCTTTGATGTCTGACCATTTGAAATCATTAATCGGTTCTCTTGAAACAAGGAAATTTCCTGCACGCTGTGTAAGCTGTGCAAAGTTAACGGCGTAATCTTTTGAGCCTTCAAGGTAAACGTAGACTGACGCCTCAGAGCCCATAAAACCTATCTGTGCTTCGTCTGAAACAAGGGCTGTCATGACTTTATCAGCACCGAAGCCGGTGACAAGATTTAATTCAATTCCTTCATCGCTAAAATAACCCTCTTCGATGGCAACGTATTGAGGCGCATAGAAAATGGAGTGCGCGACTTCGTTTAATGTTACTTTTGCCGGTGCAGTTTCATCGACAGTTTTTTTACTGCCGCAGGCACAGCAAAAGCATAGAACTACAAGAAATAATGTGGTTAAAAGTATTCTTTTTTTCATAAATATTCTCCCAAATATTTTCCATATATCGTATGCATTTTTGAAAATTTGTGTGATTGCATTTCTGCTATATAATTGATACAATTAATTTAATGTTGAAATCTGATACAGGAGGCGTTAATAATGAGCGACAAGCCGGAATTTAAAATAGATCTTCACATGCATACACTGGCAAGTGGACATGCGTATAATACAATAGATGAGATGGTAAAGGAAGCCGCCAAAAAAGGCATGACACATATTGGAATAACGGAACATGCACCGGCTATGCCCGGAACGTGTCATGAGTTTTATTTCCAGAATCTTTCGGTAGTGCCAAGAAAGAGAAAAAAGCTTGAGCTGCTTCTTGGCTGTGAGGCTAATATCGTAGATTATGACGGTAAAATAGATCTTCCGGAGTGGATATTAAAAAGGCTGGATGTGGTTATTGCAAGTATGCATATCCCATGCATAAAGTCAGGTACGGCAGAGGAAAATACGGCTGCATATGTCAATGCAATGAAAAATCCGTATATTAATATTATCGGGCACCCGGACGACGGAAGATATCCTGTTGACTATGAGGTTCTTGTAAAGACGGCTAAAGAAACAAATACTCTGCTTGAGATAAACAATAATTCTTTAAAACCGACAGGACCGCGTAAGAATACGAGAGAAAATGACATTACGATACTAGAGCTTTGCAAACAGTATGAAGTGCCGGTAATATTTGGAAGTGATGCACACGTAAAGGGTGATATCGGAAATTTTGAAATGATATATCCTTTGGTGGAAGAAACAGGTTTCCCAAAGAAACTTATTGCAAACAGTGATATTGAATTGCTTAAAAAATTTTTAAGAGTAAGCAGGGATAAGAGATAAGCTTATGGATATTAATCTGGAGTATTATAAAATATTTTATTGTGTTGGAAAGACGGGCAGTATTTCCGGGGCGGCAAAGCTTTTATGCATTTCCCAGCCCGCAGTAAGCCAGGCAGTAAAACAACTTGAAAATTCGCTTGGGACTAATCTTTTTGTGAGACGTTCGCGGGGTGTTTCTTTTACAGCCGAAGGTGAGGTGCTTTATTCATATGTTAAACAGGGTTATGAGTATATCCGTCTGGGTGAAGATAAGATAAGGCATATGATAGATATGGACAATGGTGAAGTGCGCATTGGTGCAAGTGATATGACATTAAGATATTACCTGCTCAATCATCTTGAAAAGTTCCACAAGATGTATCCGGGAATCAAGGTATCAGTAACGAATGCTCCGACACCTGAAACACTTAATTATCTTAGTGAGGGAAAACTTGACTTTGGCGTTGTGAGTGCTCCTATACCGGGTGTGAAGGGAATCAGCATGAAACCCGTGCGTACAATTTCGGACATTTTTATTGCGGGAGCGCAGTATGAAAAATACCGCAACAGTAAACTGTCACTTAAAGAGCTTGCAAAACTCCCCATGGTATGCCTTGAGGAAAATACAAGCACAAGAACATACGTGGATTCATTTTTACGGGAAAACGGTGTTGAAATCACACCTGAGTTCGAAATCGCTACAAGCGACATGATAGTGCAGTTCGTTCTTAAAAATTTTGGCGTCGGATGTGTGGTAAGTGATTTCGCAAAAGAGTTTCTCGATTCGGGTGAAATATTTGAACTAAAGCTCGACAAACCGATTCCTCCGAGAAATATCTGTGTGGCGGTAAATGAGAATGTGCCGATGTCAAATGTTGGGAAATGCCTGTATGAGATGCTTGTATAAGTTTAAATTATACAAGACATAAATACTATTGATTTTACTTATGATTAGAATTATGATATACTATGTATGTTGTGTTAAAGGACAACTGTTATTTTAATTTGTTTTTTGTAAAACAGAATGGAGGGCTTTATGGTTAGAGCAATCGTTGGCGCTAACTGGGGTGATGAAGGCAAGGGCAAAATCACTGATATGTTGGCAGAAGAGTCGGATATTATCGTAAGATTCCAGGGAGGAAGTAATGCAGGTCATACAATTATTAATGACTACGGCAGATTTGCACTTCATTTACTTCCATCAGGTGTATTTTATAATCATACAACAAGCGTTATTGGAAATGGTGTTGCACTTAACATTCCATATCTTTTTAACGAAATCAAGTCTTTGACGGATCAGGGCGTTCCAATGCCTAAGATTCTTGTGTCAGACAGGGCGCAGATTATGATGCCTTATCATGTGGATTTTGATACATATGAGGAAGCAAGACTTGCAGGTAAGGCTTTCGGCTCAACCAAGTCAGGTATTGCACCTTTTTATTCTGATAAGTATGCCAAAATCGGTTTCCAGGTAAGCGAGCTTTTTGATGAAGCAGCTTTAAGAGAAAAGGTTGACCGTGTGGTTGAATATAAAAATATTTTATTGGAGCATTTATATCACAAGCCTCTTATTGATGCAGACGAGACATATAAGCTTCTCCTTTCATACAGAGACATGGTTGCTCCTTATGTTGCAGATGTATCAGCATTCCTTCATCAGGCAATAAAGGATGGTAAAAATATCCTTCTTGAAGGACAGCTTGGAGCATTAAAGGATCCTGACCACGGTATTTATCCGATGGTTACATCTTCTTCAACGCTTGCTGCATACGGTGCAATCGGTGCAGGTATTCCGGCTGCAGAAATTAAGAACGTAACAACCGTTGTTAAGGCTTATTCTTCAGCAGTAGGCGGAGGCGCATTTGTAAGTGAAATATTCGGAGACGAGGCCGATGAATTACGTCGTCGTGGCGGTGACAAGGGCGAGTTTGGTGCAACAACCGGAAGACCTAGAAGAGTTGGCTGGTTTGATGCGGTGGCTACACGCTACGGTGTAAGAATGCAGGGTACTACTGAAGTTGCCCTTACGGTTATTGACGTCCTTGGATATCTTGATGAGATTCCGATTTGTGTAGGATATGAAATTGATGGCAAAGTTGTACGTGATTTCCCTGTTACATACAAGCTTGAGAAGGCTAAACCGGTATTGGAGGTTATGCCGGGCTGGAAGTGTGACATCCGCGGAATCAAGAAGTACGAAGACCTTCCTGAGAACTGCCGCAGATACATCGAAAGAATCGAGAAGGAAATCGAAGCACCAATCACAATGGTTTCTAACGGACCGGGAAGACACGAGATTATTAAGAGATAGTAAGCAATATATTTCCACAGGAAGCTGTTTTTACGGGTTCCTGTGGTTTTTTATTTGATAGGAAATTGCTCTGCAATTTCTCTATCTTGTATAACAGGAAATTTTGTTGACATTTCCCATTATACAAAAAAAGCTCCGCGAGGAACGCACTGCGGCGGATTGGAAGATTATCAGGTGGTTTGCATGATTAAAAATATTATATTTGACCTTGGTAAGGTTCTTGTGGATTTTCATCCGACAGAGGGAATGAAAAAGATGGGATTTTCCAAGGAAGCAATAAATTGTTTTGAAAAAAATATATTCAGTGGATTGTGGGAGGAGTGCGACCGTAATCCGCTCGGTGATAAAGAGATAAGGGCTTTGTTTAAGCAGCGTGTCAAAGGGTATGAGAGAGAGGTTGACATGCTGTGGGATAATCTGTGGGATGTGACAGGCGTGTATGCTTACTCACACGAATGGATACTAAGCCTTAAAAAACGCGGATATAAAGTATACATACTTTCAAATTTCGGACAGCGCTCCTTTGAAATTAATTCCAAGCTTTACACGTTTCTTGAGGATGTGGATGGTCGTCTGATTTCCTATGAGATTGGGAAAATCAAGCCTGAACCTGAGATATATGAAGCCCTGCTGGAAAGGTATTCCCTTACCGCCAAAGAATCTGTTTTTATTGATGACCGCAAGATTAACGTGGACGCGGCAATTTTGTGCGGCATGAAGGGAATCGTCTTTGATGGATATGAAAAGACACAACAGAAACTTAGCGAGCTTCTTGAAGAGCAGGTTTGAGGGATTTTTAATTCTGTTGATAAGCGGAGAATAAAAGCTTGTTCTAATGATTCTTGTCTGGGAAAAATCATGTGAAATTGGAAAAAGGGGCTTATACCCATGAGTCTTTCGTGAGGGAAATCATGGGAAATTGGGAAAAGAGGCTTGTTTCCATGAGCCCTGCGTGAAAAAAATCATGTGAAATGGGGAAATGAAGCTTATACCCATGAGTCTTGTGAGGGGAAAATCATGGGGAATTGAGAAATGAAGCTTGTTCCCATGAGTTTTGTCTGGGAAAAATCATGGGAAATGGGGAAATGAAGCTTGTTCCCATGAGCTTTGTCTGGGAAAAATCATGGGAAATGGGAAAAGGGGGCTTGTTCCCATGAGCCCTACGTGAAAAAATCATGGGAAATGGGAAAAGGGGGCTTGTTCCCATGAGCCCTACGTGAAAAAAATCATGGGAAATTGGAAAAAGAGGCTTGTCCCCATGAGTCTTTCGTGTTGAGTTGTTCAACCTGGTATATATGCTTTTTGATATAATGCAGAGTTATTAATTAAATTAGGTGCTGTAGAGGTAGACATAGTGTGTCGGATGGATAAGTATGGCAGTTCTCGCTTTATGTCAGGTTGACCTGCGAGAATTACTTAATGGAGAAAGGAAATGCGAGAAAGTGAATAGTGAAATGGAAGAAACGATATTAAAAGCAGTAGATTATACGAATACAGAAACAGAACGGTATACCAGGCGTGTACATTTACTTTTATTAACGGGAGCGATTTTTGGGTTTGTTTCGAGTTTGATTGACCATACGACACTGAATAATAATGCAGTACTAAGCGCAATATCAGACTTTGCTGAAGGTGCGGCAATCGGAATGATTATCTGTGGTATAATCTTTACAAGCCGTTATGGTCAAAGAATAAAAGCATTCAAACAAAGACTTTTAAAAAGACAGTGACAGATTCCGGTTTGCAGGGATACCGATAATTTAATATTTAAGTGTATAAAGACGGACGAATATTTATATCAGATATTCATTCGTCTTTTTCAATGTATTGATGGGGTATTGATGCCTCTATTTTTATGCTCAGATAGCGGAAAATCTTTTTTTAAGACAGTGGTTTTGCTGAAAACACACTGCATCTTAACGGGTAAAAACTGCAACTTAACGGTTCCGCTATTGCGAGGATAGTCTTTTTTTGTATAATTAACATATAAGGATGAGTGCTTATAAGAAGTCAGGTGCGCCGATACAAAGGGGAAGATTTATGAAAATTACGATGGAACAGATTACAGAGGGTGAGGATGAGGTGATTATCCGCTACCTGCAGATGAATGACGAGGTGGAAGCGATTGCTTCTGTGGTACAGTCATACGGAAAACGAATCGAGGGGTATGAAGACGGCAGGCAGCTTTTTCTGCTTCCGGAGAAAATCTATTATTTTGAAAGCGTGGATGGTGCAACCTATGCCTATTTAAAGGATATGGTGTGTAAGGTAAGTGACAGTTTGGAACGGCTGGCAATCTGTTATGAAGACAGGGGGATGTTTCGTTGTTCCAAATCCATGGTAATCAACATTTACAAAATATCCTATCTGAAAAGTGAACCGGGAAACCGGATTTGTGCAACTATGGAAAATGGTGAAAAGGTTATGATATCCAGACGATATGCGAGAATTTTGAGGCAGATTTTGAAGGGAGGCAGGGACGATGAGTAGAAAAAAGAAAAGCAGTTTTATTGAAAATTACAAGAAAAAATGGAACTCTTATCTGAGTAAGGAGATTGCCATTGAGTATAAGGCGTGTTTGTATTTTTACAGTATCCTTGTGTTTTATTGTTTGTATCTGGCATGCAAGGGCGTATTTTTAGCAAGTGTTCTGTATATGTGCGAAATGATTGCGTCCACCTACCTGATGGGATATCTGCAAATCTACTGCCTTAATAATTTTGATGAGGCAGAGAGCTTTGGTGTAGCAGAGTTTTTGAAAACGCTGCTTTGCGGCAGTATTTATACAGCGGTATCTTATCTGTTTGGCTGGTTTGACAGAAAGCTGCCGGTGACGGCGTTGTTTTGGGTGTTTATCGTATTTGCATACTGGTGTGTGTATCTGATAAATAAATTAAAACGTAATATTGACACAAAGAATCTGAATGAAATGTTAGTAAAGTTCAAGGAAGGAGAGAAGGATTATGCAGCCGATTGAGATTCAAAACGTAACAAAGGATTTTGGTCAGGGCAGGGGCGTGTTTGACATCAGCTTTTCCGTGAAGGAAGGAGAAGTGTTTGGGTATCTTGGTCCAAACGGAGCGGGAAAGAGTACTACGATACGTCAGCTCATGGGATTTGTGAAGCCACAGAAGGGCTCCCTAAAGGTGCTGGGAATGGATTGTTTCAGGCAGGCGGCAGAGATTCATAAGCAGATTGGTTATCTGGCGGGAGAGATTGCATTTGTGGAAAACATGAATGGAATGGAGTATATCCGTTTCATTGCACAGCTAAGAGGCATGAAGGATGATACCCGTATGAAAGAACTGATTGATATGTTTGAGTTAAATCCTACAGGGAAAATCCGTAAAATGTCAAAGGGAATGAAGCAGAAAATTGCACTGGTGACGGCATTTATGGATTCTCCGAAGGTAATCATATTAGATGAGCCGACCAGCGGATTAGATCCTTTGATGCAGAACAGGTTTGTGGATTTGATTCTGGAGGAAAAGAAAAAGGGAACCACAATCCTGATGTCATCCCATATCTTTGAAGAAGTGGAACGTACCTGTGACCGCACCGCTATTATCCGTCAGGGTAAAATCGTGGATACGGTGGATATGGCAGAACTTTCGAAAATACGCAACCAGGTGTATACGGTTACTCTTTCAAACGAAGAACAGGCAGTTAAGTTGTCCGGGCAGCCGGAGCTTACCGTGCAGTCAAGGAATGGTGTTGTTGTAAAACTTTTAGTAAATAACAATGTTGCAGGCAGCCTTAAGATACTGGCGGAATATGAACCGGTGGACTTGCAGATTGCGACCCAGAGTTTGGAGGATGTATTTTTGCATTACTACGGAAAGGGGGATGAGAAAGATGCTTAGTATTCCAATGTTAAAACACAATTTGAAAGCATGTATGGTACCATTTATTATTATATTTGCATTTTTGGTTATGTACACCACAGTCATTATCTATATGTATGATCCTAAATTGTCAGAAATGTTACAGGGATATCAGGAGGCGTTGCCGGAAATGATGGCGGCAGTCGGAATGACAGGGGTGGCAGCTTCGTTGATTGAGTGGATACAGATTTATCTGTATGGATTTATTATGCTGCTCTTTCCATTGATTTTCATTATTATTGCAGTGAACAAGCTGGTTATGGGATTTATTGATAATGGTTCACTTGCCGGAATTCTGGCAACACCGAATTCCAGAGGAAAATTTATCGTAACACAGCTGATATCTTTGTATTTGTGGCTTTCCATTCTGATGGTGTGTATTTCGGTTGTAGGAATTGTGTCTTCCGATATGATGTTCCCGGATGAACTTGATATTCAAAAATATATATTTTTAAATGCCGGAACTCTGATGCTGTGGTTTGCAGTGGCAGGAATTACCTTCCTTGCAGCCTGTATTTTCAGTGATGCGAAGTATTATTATTTCTTTGGTGCCGGCGTTCCGATTCTGTTTTTCTTTTTCAACATGATGGGAAACATGGGAGAAAATTTGGAGTTTTTCAAGTATGCTACCATTTATTCCTTGCTTCCGGCGGATAAGCTCATTGCCGGAAACAGTGATGCAATTTTGCCTTGTGTCATCCTGCTTTTGATTTGTGTTATGCTTTCGGCAGCGGGAGGAATCTGGTTTACGAAGAGAGATTTGTCACTGTAGGGTGGCAGAATGATTTTAGAGAGGTCCTTTGCCGGTGTCGGAGAGGGTCTCTCTTTTTTGTTTGACAGGAAATAGTGTTGTAATTTCCCTATCGTGTTTAATAGTCAAATGAATTATAGTCTGACTAAATACTTAACTGGTTATTTAATTAATAAACTTATTGTTGTATTTCGCTAGTTTTTGAAGTATAATATAAAGAATAAGGGAGGATAAATGACAACAGAAGGTGAAAAATTTATGAGAAAGGAATCAAAAGGATGAATGAAATTTATAAAAAAATGGCAAAAGAAAATCTTATACCAAGATTAGGAGGCGGATTTTTGGCTTTAGCTTTAGGGGGAGTCGTATTTTGGACGAAGGAAGCAGAAGCCATAAAGCATGGTGATATTTATTCCGGCGATATCATCTGGGGCATTGCGTCAATTATAATAATTATTATAGGAATTTATCATATTATTGTTTATGTTACAGGCGCATATAAAAAGAATTTCATAAAATTAATGGAAAGCAACAGGATATCTGAGTTTGTGCTTTCTTCTGATATGGCTTGTGCGGCCTCGCTTGCGGATGGCAGTGTGGATGTAGGTGAAAAATACATAATACTTTATGCTATGAAACCGACTGTTTTTTTGATTGAGAATCTTGTTTGGGCATATTCTTCTACCAATGTTACAAATTACAGGGTTGGCGGAGTTATTCCTGCGGGAAAATCTGCCACACATAAGATTATTATGATTGACAGAAATCATAATAAGGGTGAGATTGAAGTAAAGAATGAAGAAGCACAAAGAGAAATTCTGGTCGTTTTGGAAAGAAAAGCCCCATTTATGATTCTTGGGTACGATGATCAGCTGCTCGCAATGGAAAAGACTGATTTTGCACAAATGGTTCGAATGGTGGATGAAAGAAAAATGACTATGAGTCAGGAGAATATATAATATGATGGTTGGTGTCTTTTTCGTTGTAATGCATTCAATAAATAAGAGTGATAATAACGACATAAATCATCTTTCAACTGATATTGACAAAAAATAGAAAATATTATAGCATAATAGACACAAAATCAATTTGGTATCATATACAGTTGATTTTGTGTCATATCGGTGAATATCATCTGTTTTTCTTAACAGATAAAAATTCAGGCGTTTCGCCATAATTCACTTGGAGTAACTGAATAAAAATACGGGCAGAAGTGAAAGTTTTTTCTATAGAATCTTTGTTGCTTTCGCTAATGCGACGGATGAAGAGAAGGATGAATGTGTAAGAAAGGTGGTAGGCCGGCAAATGGGATATTTGTTTGAAAATATGGAAAAGATGGATATACAGGCAGAACGCCAAAAAACGCAGGAACAGAAAGAACGGGCAGATCAGGCCGAAACTCAGGCAGGAATATTGCAGACACAGCTTGAGGTATTTAAGATGGCAAAAAAAGAGAAGTCTGTCGAAGAAATTGCTAAAACGCTAAAGATAGAGGTTGATGAGGTGCACAAAATTCTAGAATCTTAATAATTGTTTATTCTTCATCATTATCATCGTTATTTTTAGGCGTTTTATTGAACACCTTGAAAAGATAAAGGTAGGCGTACAGAATTACCGGAAGGAAAATCGTTCCGAAAATAGATGCCTGAAGCATTGATGTTGCAAATTCACTTCCAATAAGTGCACATACAAGAGTTGTAATATATAAGCTGATTAATAGAAAAACTACAATTAAGGCTCCGGCACGTTTCATAAATAATCTCCTTTTATAACTATAATTTATGAAAGTATAACATGATTTTCATTCGTTTACAAATTAAATTCCAAATGTTACAATTTATATATAAATTATGTAAGGAGGAATGAGTATGTCAACACCACATAATGCGGCTGAAAAGGGCGCTATTGCAAAGACAGTATTAATGCCGGGGGATCCGCTCCGCGCCAAGTTTATTGCGGATACATATATGGAAAATGTAACGTGTTTTAATACAGTAAGAAACATGTTTGGATTTACGGGAACATACAAAGGGAAAGAAATATCGGTAATGGGAAGCGGAATGGGAATGCCTTCCATGGGAATATATTCGTATGAATTGTTTTCTATGTATGATGTTGAGAATATAATTCGTATCGGGACTGCCGGTGGTATCAGTGACAGTGTGAAACTAAGAGATGTGGTAATTGGAATGGGTGCATCAACCAACTCTAATTATGCATCGCAGTATAAACTTCCGGGTACATTTGCTCCACTTGCTGATTTTTCGCTTGTGAGAAAGGCTGTAGAGGTAGCAGAGAGAGAAAATATTAATGTAGTGGTTGGAAATGTGTTGTCGTCAGACACATTTTATACGGATTCTTCCACAGACAATGATTTATGGAAGAAGATGAATATCCTTGCTGTTGAGATGGAGTCTGCAGCATTGTATATGAATGCGGCAAGGCTTGGAAAGAAGGCGGTTGCAATTTTTACAATTTCAGACCATCTGTACACGGGTGAGGCGCTTTCGGCAAAGGATCGTCAGGAATCATTCCATGAAATGGTGAAGATTGCACTTGAAATGGCGTAATAATTAATAAAAATAAGGAGCATTGAAATCGTGTAAAAACACGGTTTTATGCTCCTTTTGTATTTATTCCATATAGTCCAGGGGGTTGGCCGGAATGTCGTTATTTGTTAATTTAAAATAGACTCCGCTGCCTTCTTTTGAGTAGTAGATGGTCGGGGCAGAAACTGAACCGATTTTGGAACCGGCGAGGACCACTTCGCCTTTTTGAACAGTTATATTATCAAGCTGTCCGTACGAGGCCTTGTAGCCGTTTCCCATATCTATTGTAACGATATTTCCAAGCTCTTCATTTATTGTAATTGATTCGACGCTGCCGGTTGCGGATGCTATTACATCAGTCCCGACATCTGAGGAAATATAAATGCCCGGGTTGCATTTGTATACGCCGAGAGTAGGAAACCAGATGGTGTTATCCATATTGTATGAGAGAATGATTTCACCTGAAACCGGCATTAAAAGCCTGTCTGATTCGCTAAAGGAGTAGCTTGTGTTTACTTTATTGCCTGCATCAACAGGGACGTTTTCATCTGATACAGAGGTTGTCTCAGCGACAGTTTCATCGATAAGTCCAACATCATTAATAATGTCTGTAATATCAGCATCTTTGGTTTTATTAATGTCAGAATTTTTAGCCTGTTTTATATCTGATGCAGGGGAAGTGCCGGTGTCGGGATTACTGTTATTTAAGGAAAATCCGGGCGCTTCGGTTTCGTTAAGGTTAATTATATTATTTGGTTCGTCGGTATTTGATCCCTTCTTTATTGCTGAAGCCACTGCAATTGCGAGTGTGATTACAAGGGCACTGGTCACGAGAAGGGATAATGTTGCTTCTGTACGTTTCGATTTAGATTTATTTCTCATTATCATCACCTCTGAGAATATATTTACCTTAAATCAAAATCTTTATTCTTTTAATTCGCATTTTTAATTTCCACATTTTCGTAAAAAAATGAAATAATATCCTGATATGAATATCCGGCTTTGGCAAGACGTAATGCATAAGACATGCTTATTCCGTAACCGTGCCCGATTCCTTTGGTTATGATTTTTAATGTATTTTCTTGAAATGTAATTGTGAACGAAGGGGAGTTAATTCCCATTATCTGCATAAAGTCATCGCCGCTCATTATGAGGCTGCCTATTTTAAGTTTTTTGATATAACCGGAGGAATCACGTTCCATTATCTGGATGTTATCTTTTAACATATTGTAATCGTCTGAAATGATGAGGTCGGGAAGAGCTTTTTTTATTGTTTTTAAAAAGTCTTCACATGTGATTTGTTTTACACACAAAAAGCCCATTTCTTCAAGGTCCTCGTTGGTAGAAACTGCTTTAAGATAAGGTCTTTTGACGTCGCATCTGGTCATTCCGTTGCTGATAAAATGATATAACGGACTGATGGGTAAATTGTCATACGAAATAATAAGATTTCCTGTTTCCTGAATTGCCAGTTTTATTGCGTTTGTGTAGGATTGATACTGGTCTTTCCACAAATATTTAAGCTCATCATCCGAAAGATAACGGTCTGACAGAATATCATTTGTTATAACAGATTCATCGGGAAATTCACCGGCTAGATATGTATTTGAAAGAACAATGCATAATTTTATAAATTCAGGATACTCAAAAACGCTTGTGTCATATGCAGACAGCATTTTGGCGGTCATACCGACAAGGTATACAGAGTAGTCAAGAGACATTTTGATATCATTATTTTCAACTAAAACAATTCTTCCGTCATAAGGTATTATTTCGGATTCTGTTTCTTTTATGCCGGTCATGGCAATAGTAATCGAATAAGGAATAAACAGTATGAGAATAATTGTTATTAAAAGAGCAGGAAAAAATTTTTTCAATATGGTGTCCTCCGATGACATAAAAAGATAAATGTGGTATACTTAACACAAATGTGACCAAAAATAAGGAGAGTACGATTATGAGTAGAAATTGTCTGGTGGCACAGTCGGGCGGACCAACAGCCGCTATTAATTCGAGCCTTGCAGGAGTGATATCTGCAGCACTAAAATCATCTTCGATAAAAAATGTGTATGGTGCCAGAAATGGAATCCAGGGTGTTTTGGAGGAGCGTCTGTCAGTATTAAATGATATTTTTAATCAGGAAGAAAATATTATTAAATTACAGAACACACCATCGATGTATCTGGGCTCATGCCGTTATAAACTTACAGATTATCATAAAGACCCATCAGATTATGATAAGATATGCGAAATATTAAAAAAGTATGATATTGGATATTTCTTTTATATCGGTGGAAATGATTCCATGGATACAGTGGCTAAACTGTCGGCATATACAAAAGACAAAGGTATGGATGTGAAGGTAATCGGTGTGCCGAAGACAATAGATAACGATTTGTTTTGTATTGACCACACACCGGGATTTGGTTCTGCTGCAAAATATATTGCGACATCGGTACTCGAAATGGCTCATGACACATATATTTATGCTATAGACACAGTGCTTATTGTGGAGATAATGGGCAGGAATGCCGGATGGCTTACAGCTGCGTCTTCGCTTGCAAGAACATCTTACAGCGCAGCACCGCATCTTATCTATCTTCCTGAAAGAGAATTTGACAAGGCAGATTTTGTTAAGAGGGTTTCTGAACTTCTTAAGGAAAAGCACCATGTCATCGTTGCCGTATCTGAAGGAATTAAGGATTGTGACGGCAACTACATTTCCGCACAGGGCGGTAAGGTAGATAAGTTCGGACATGTCATGTTAAGCGGTACAGGAAAGGTATTAGAGCAGATTGTGGCTGAAGAAATCGGATGTAAGGTCAGAAGTGTCGAACTCAATGTTTTGCAGCGTGCTGCATCACATGTGGCATCCAAAACAGATATAGAAGAGAGTTTTGAATTGGGAGTGAATGCCGTAAAGCTTGCTATGGAAGGGAAAAGCGGTGTTATGTCTACGCTTAACAGGGTGTCAGATGAACCGTATCGGGTTGTGTTTGGTGAGGCTGATATCAATAAGGTGGCAAATTTTGAAAAGAAGATTCCGGCAGAATGGATAACAGAAGACGGCTGCGATGTTACCAGGGAAATGGAATCATATCTTCGTCCGTTGATTCAGGGTGAGAACCCCGTTCATTATGAGAAGGGTATACCGGAATATTTATTTATGGAGTAAAGCGTATGTTGATGAAACAAAGAGATTTAAAACGTAGAGTGAGAAATAGTATTTATATTATACTGGGTACTATGCTGTATGCCGGGGGAATCAGTCTTTTCCTTGATCCTAATAACCTGGCACCGGGCGGCGTCATTGGTATATCCGTTATTTTGAATCGTTTTACCAATATTGGAACAGGTATTTTATATTTTGTTATTAATATCCCGATTGTTATACTTGGTATAAGAAAACTCGGATTAAAATTTATGACATCTACATTTGCAACAATAATACTTAATTCCTTTCTGACTGACTTTTTTGCAGGACTGGGGCCGGTGACAAGAGAACCGTTGCTTGCGGCACTCGCCGGAGGTATATGTATAGGACTTGGAATTGGTATTATTTTCCGCGCCGGAAGCACAACAGGCGGAATGGATATAGTTGTGAAAGTGATTAAACTTAAATATAAGCATCTTAAAACAGGCGTGCTCTTTATGATGTTTGATATTGTTATAGTTGCAATTTCGGGTATTGTATTTGGCAAATTTGATTTTGCCATGTAT
Organism: Lachnospiraceae bacterium; assembly: GCA_051880495.1. GTDB lineage: Bacteria > Bacillota > Clostridia > Lachnospirales > Lachnospiraceae > MGBC120314. The sequence continues at coordinate 5,154 of JBJEOB010000110.1, read as the reverse complement.
GCATTAATTGCAGTATTTGTTTCGGGAAGAACGATGGATGTCATTCTTTACGGCGGCGATGAGGCAAGACTCATTTACATTATAAGTGATAAGGCGGAAATAATTGCTGAGAGAGTTCTTAAAGAGCTTGATACAGGAATTACATTTCTTGAGGGAAAGGGAGCTTACAGCAATGACAATAAGAAGGTCATCATGTGTGTTTTAAAAAAGCAGGTAGCTCCTAAGATTGAGGATATTATAATGGAAGAGGATGAGCATGCATTTATGATAATCAGCAGTGCAAATGAGATATACGGTGAGGGTTATAAAAATATCATGGGTGCAAGGCTGTAGGCAGGAGGACATATGAAAGCGGTAATACAGAGAGTGCAGTATGCAACAGTTAAGGTGGATGGAACACTTATAGGTCAGTGCGGTCATGGATTTATGATACTTCTTGGTGTGGAAAATAATGATACCGAGAAGGACTTGGACGTGCTGGTAAATAAGATTGTTAAACTCAGAATTTTTGAGGATGAAGCAGGAAAGATGAATCTTTCAATTAAGGATGTAGGCGGAGAAATTCTGGTTATTTCGCAGTTTACGCTCTATGCAGACTGCAGAAAGGGCAACAGGCCTTCATTTATTAATGCTGCACCTCCTGCGATATCAAAGCCTCTGTATGAGAAGTTTGTAGAGGCTGTCGCGTCATTTGGCATTCATGTTGAACACGGTGAGTTTGGCGCCGAAATGAAAGTAGAGCTTTTAAATGACGGACCGGTTACCGTTGTCCTTGAGAGTAAGGAGTTATTAAATGGCAAAGAAAGATAAGGAAGTTAAGACCAATGCAATGCGCATTCTGGACAAAAATAAGATTCCTTATGAGGTTGTTACATATAACTGTGAGGAATTTATTGATGGTGTTCATATAGCAGATATGCTTGGACAGGCATATGAAATCAGTTTTAAGACGCTTGTAACGGTTGGCAGGACAGGAAATTATTATGTGTTTGTACTTCCTGTGGACAAGGAAGTTGATTTTAAGAAAGCAGCAAAATGTGCAGGTGAAAAGTCTGTTGAAATGCTTCATGTGAAGGATATCAATGCGGTTACCGGATATATCAGGGGAGGCTGCACACCTGTAGGAATGAAAAAGTTATATCCTACATTTATACATAAGAGTGCGCTTGATTATGACAAAATCATAATAAGCGGCGGACAGCTTGGCGCACAGATACATCTGGCCCCTGGCGACCTTGCTAAAGTTGTTTTAGCAAAATTTGAAGATATAATTATGGAATAGCAGATTTGACATTTAGGTGTATTGTGTTATAATCTAATTAAGTGTAGAAGTATGCACTTTTTAAGAAATGACATGGAGGTCAATATTATTAATCAGGGAGGAAAACGCGATGGCAAATATTAATTTGAATTTAAACCAGAATTATTTTGGAACATCAGTCAGTGGTGTAAGCTCATTGTTTAGTTCACTTAACAATAATTCCGTTTCTACTCTTGCAGGGATGCTTTCTGATTATAACAGTATCAGGAGCGGTGCTTATGGCAAGCTGATGAAGACATATTATGGTGGTAATGAAAAGCTTAATTCCACATCAGATACTTCATCAGATAAGACTGATAAAACCAAAAGTGAATCAAACACACAGCTTGTATCGGCAAGAGATGCGGCTAAGTCTTTGAAGGAGTCGGTTGACAAATTAACAGCTACGGGCAAGGATTCTGTATTCAGCAAAAAAGACGTAAAGCAGGAAGATGGAACTATTAAGCAGGAGTACGATTTGGACGCTGTTTATAAGGCAGTATCTTCTTTTGTGAAGGATTATAATACAATGGCAGATGCGGCAGGAAATTCCGGCAATTCATCGATTATTAATTCAGAAAAGTCGATGATGTCACTTACCGCAGCTATGTCTAAGAATCTATCTAAAGTTGGAATTACCGTTGGAATTGATAACAGGCTTACGATAGACGAAAAGGCATTTAAGGCGGCTGACATGAGCAGGGTTAAGTCACTGTTTAACGGCAGCTCATCTTATGCATCCCAGATTGCATCGAATGCATCAGGCATTGCCAATACTTCAGCTGCAAAGCTTGCGCAGATTAACGGCACCTTTTATGACAGTACGGGATTGTATGGTAGTAATTACGCATATAGCGGTTCATTATTTACAAGTAATTTTTAAGGAGCAAGAAAATGACTTTATTAGAAAAATGGAGACAGGGCGCTTACGAAACAGAGATGGACAACAAGCAGGCACAGCTGTTTTGGGGCAATTATTTCAATCTTGAGAAAGGCATCTATGAGCAGATTTTATCTACACCGGATGAAGTTGTAACAGGAACTGTTAAGGAACTTGCCGATAAGTATGGTGTTGATTTAATGATTATGGTTGGTTACCTCGATGGAATTAATGACAGCCTTGTTAACCCTAATCCAATTGAAACAATGGATGAGGACACAGTAGTTAATCTTGGTTTTGATAAAGAAAAGCTTTATTATAACATGGTTGGTGCAAAGGCTGACTGGTTATATGAACTTCCACAATGGGATGCACTGTTATCCGCTGAAAGAAGAAAAGAGTTATATCTTCAGCAGAAGAAGTCCAACACAATTGTGAAGGATAAGAAGATAGGGCGCAACGACCCGTGCCCATGCGGCAGCGGCAAGAAATATAAGAAATGCTGCGGTGCTAATTTATAAAAAATTTGTAATTTATAAGGCTTTCGTGTCGGGCACGGAAGCCTTTTTATAAAATATTGATGAGGTGTATTATGGAAGCTTATACAGATTTTGCGTATGTATATGACACTATGATGAAGGATATTCCGTATGCGGAATGGGCTGAATATGTAAAGACACTGTTACAGGATGACAAAATTGGAAAAGGAGCCACAGTTGCCGAGCTTGGCTGCGGTACAGGAAGTTTTACACTTGAAATGAGCAAGCTGGGATATACGATGACAGGCGTTGATATTTCGCCTGATATGCTTTCAGTTGCCAGAAGTAAATTTGAAGATACCGAATATGATAAGGTCGTTTTCTGCGAGCAGGATATGACTGAATTTGAACTGCCGGAAAAGGCAGATGCGATAGTGAGTGTGTGTGATTCTGTTAATTACCTTATAGAAGACGGTGATTTGGACAAGCTGTTTGTCAGGGTTAATGAGAATCTTAAGAGCAACGGAAGTTTTATTGTTGACCTCAAGACAAGATTTTTCTATGAAAATGTACTTGCGTATAATACAATGGCTGAAAATTTTGAAAACTGCAGTTATATATGGGATAATTATTATCATGAGGAAGAGCGGATTAACGAATATCTTCTTACGGTTTTTGTTAAAGAGGGTAAGCTGTATCGCAAATTTGTTGAAAATCATTTTCAGAGAGCGTATGAGGTGGATGACCTTATAGAAACTGCCAGAAAAAACGGATTTACTCAGATTAAGGTATATGACGCATTTACCAAAGAAAAACCGGGAAAACAAAGTGAAAGGGTATATTTTGTATTTAGGAGATAAAAAATGGAAGATTATATAGTAAGAGCCACGGCGGCAAATGGCGAAATAAGAGTATTTGCAGCAACAACACGCCAGGTTGTTGAGGATGCCAGACGTGCTCATGATACAAGTCCTGTGGTAACGGCAGCGTTGGGAAGACTGCTTACAGGCACTGTTATGATGGGAAGCATGATGAAAAGTGATACAGATATTCTTACAGTCAATGTAAGGGGTGACGGACCTGTTGAAGGTCTGACGGTAACTGCCGACAGCAAGGGAAATGTTAAGGGATATGCACTTGAACCTTGTGTTATTATACCGCCAAACGAAAAGGGAAAGCTTGATGTTGGCGGGGCAGTGGGAAGAGGCTATCTTAATGTTATTAAAGACATAGGCCTTAAGGACCCTTATGTTGGAAAAGTAGAGCTTGTGTCAGGAGAAATAGCAGAAGATCTCACGTATTATTATGCCGTAAGTGAACAGACACCTTCATCGGTTGCACTGGGTGTTTTGATGAATAAGGACAACACGGTAGCACAGGCAGGAGGCTTTATTATTCAGCTTATGCCGGGAGCAACTGAAGAAATTATATGTAAGCTCGAACAAAGGCTTTCAGAGATAACATCTGTAACATCACTTCTTGAGGACGGATTGTCTCCGGAAGAAATTCTTGAAAAACTTTTATTTGACATGGATCTGGAAATTATGGATAAGATGCCTGTGAGGTTTTACTGTAACTGTTCCAAGGAAAGAGTTGAGAAGGCGTTAATAAGTATTGGAGAAAGTGAAATAAGGTCCATGATTGATGATAACGAGCCTGTAGAACTTAAGTGTCATTTTTGTAATAAAAAGTACGTTTTTTCGGTGGAAGAGCTTGAAAAATTGCTTGAAATAATTTGACACAACTGCGTAAATATGGTAGTATTGGTTTGTGTGGTGTATCCACATTATTTAATATTTTCGGAGGTATCGAAATGAAAGGTACAGTTAAGTGGTTCAACAGCCAGAAGGGTTACGGATTCATCAGCGATGAGACAGGAAAGGACGTTTTCGTTCACTACTCAGGTCTCAACATGGAAGGCTTCAAGTCAGTTGATGAAGGCGCAGAAGTAGAATTTGACGTCATTGATGGAGCTAAGGGACCTCAGGCAACCAACGTAACAAAATTATAATCTAAAGTAACTTGAACAGTGTGCCTTTTTTATATAGAGTTTCTATTATTAAGGATATATTGTCGTACGACGAGATTATGGAGAGCTGTCATATTTGGCAGCTCTCATTTAAATTGGAGGTAAATATTTATGGATTATAATATAACTTTTCCACAACAGACAATAACCTATATTAATGGTTCTGGAATACTGATGATTTCGATTATATTTGTAATCGGATTTATTTTATATAAAAGATATGCAGCAAAATTTATGCCTGGGCTGATGGGTATTCTTGCATTCCTTATGCTTGGTGTTGTCGGCACTGAGCTGATTACACTTTTGTTGTCTGCAATACCGGGAATCAACCAGCTGCTGTACAACTCTGCGGCTGCATTTTGCATCACAAGGGCACTGGTATTTGCAGTACTTATCCATGTTACTAAGATTCTGGTGCTGAAATTTGCTGATATGTCATCTAATATGGAACTGGGTGATGCTCTTA
>JBJEOB010000109.1:0-2093 GCA_051880495.1 Lachnospiraceae bacterium | reverse complement strand
ACCAATTATGTGGGCAGAGGCAAATAATTACATTTATAGGGGGCGGACAATTGCAAAAACAAAGGGAGGGGCATTGTATAGTTGTCCAGAGATTGTAGTATTAGATGATAGTGATGAGGAAGAACTACAGCTTGTAGATGTCAAGCGTATGGTTGAAAAAAACGGCGAGCTTTTGGAAGGATTTGCACAGGAGACAATTCAAAAAATATATAACACTTACAGAGAGTACAAAGAAAAAATCGATGTGTTTTATGTGGCATTTAGCGGTGGAAAGGATAGTATTGTTGCATTGGACTTGGTTCAACGTGCATTACCTCATAATGAATTTATCGTGTTGTTTGGAGATACAGGGATGGAATTCTCTGATACTTACAAAACGGTAGATTTGGTTAGGGATTATTGCAAAGGTGCGGAAATAGAATTTCATGTGGCAAAATCGGAATACAATCCATTAGATACATGGAAAAAGTTTGGACCTCCATCAACAGTAACGAGATGGTGTTGTAGTGTTCATAAAACTGCACCACAAATTTTGAAGTTGAGAGAACTTCTCCAAAAGCCAGATTTTACAGGAATGGGATTTGTGGGTGTACGGGCAGATGAAAGCCTTGCTAGAAGTAAATATGATTATGTAAGCTATGGAGAAAAACATAAAGGTCAATATAGTTGTAATGCAATTTTGAATTGGAGTTCTGCTGAAATATTCTTGTATATTTACAAACAAAATCTAATTATGAATGAAACATACAAGAAGGGAAATAGAAGAGCAGGGTGTTTGATATGTCCAAGAGCAGCTGAAAGAAATGATTTTATGAACCACTATTGTTATCGGGAAGAGGCAGAACCTTTTGTTGATATTATTAGAAATGAATATAAGAGAAATTTTAATTCGAAAGAAGCGTTAGAACAATTTATTCGTGTTGGTGGATGGAAAGCAAGGAAAAATGGACGTGATTTAGAGTTAAAAACATCTTATAGTGAAAAAAGGCTCAAGGATAATTCTATTGAGATAAACGTAGAGTTTCCAACAACGAATTGGAAAGAATGGATTAAAACAATAGGCATACTTGGAAATGATTTTTCACCGTATACAATAATGTTTAGAGGAAAAATTTTGCAATTTGAATTATATGAGCATAATAACAAACTTCAGATCATTATTGATGGAATTACCGCAAGAGAAAACAGTGAATTTGTAAAATTAATAAAAAATGTCTTTAGAAAGGTAAGTAGTTGCGTAGCATGTAGAGAGTGCCAAGCTGACTGTCCATATGGATGCATGGAATTTGTAAATGGACAGGTTGTTATAAGTGATAATTGTCACCACTGTTCACAGTGTCATAAAGTCGAAAAAGGATGTTTAGTTTACAAATCATTAGAACAACCCAAAGGAGGAATTATAATGTCAGGGAAAAATATGAGTTTAAATAGTTATTCACACCATGCACCTAAAATAGAATGGTTTTCACAGTATTTTGAGTATAAAAATGAATTCGATGAAAAGCATAGTTTAGGTTCACAGATGTATAGTTTTTTTAAACGCTTTTTAAGAGATGCAAAGCTTTTAGATGATACGGGATTTTCTAGAACAGCGGAAATTGTTGATAAGTTAGGATTGGACAATGAGCAGAGCTGGGGAATTATATATACTAATCTTTGCTACACTCCGCAAATCGGATGGTTTGTAAATAGAACCAATTACAATGAAACATTGGAGAAAAGTTATCTTGCAACATTGATGTTAGAGGATGGCGCAAAAGAAAATTGGACAAATGATATATTCAGTTCGCTTTCTAGAATATGCGATCTTCCGATTGGAAGTCTTGGATTAGGCGAGACAATTAAACAGAAAAATCATGTAGTTGCGTTGGAAAGACAACCTTGGAAAGAACCGGATGCATTAGTTGTATTATATGCCCTTTATAGATTTGCAGAAGCATGTGGAGAGTATTATCAGTTTACATTGAGTACATTGTTTGATAATACTATTGAACGAGATGGAGTAAGTCCTATTAAAATATTTGGAATAGAAAAAGATGAAATGATAAGAATCTTAAATGGACTAACAATCAATTATCCTGAATACATTTCAG
>JBJEOB010000108.1:0-46342 GCA_051880495.1 Lachnospiraceae bacterium | reverse complement strand
CGGAATTTACTCTGGGAATGACAGCGACACCGGACAAGCGTGATGACAATATAGATGGACGCAACATCTATGAAATTTTTGACCACAATATTGCATACGAGATTCGATTGCAGCAAGCGATGGAGGAAGATTTGCTGTGCCCGTTCCATTACTTTGGAATTACGGATTTGGCGATGATTTCTGATGAGGGTAATTCAAAGGAAGAACAGCTTGAAAATTTCAGATATTTAACCAGTGATGACCGCGTGAAATATGTTATGGAGCAGGCGGCTTATTTGGGATATTCAGGAGAGCGTGTCAAAGGCTTGATTTTCTGCAGCAGAGAACTGTGGGGCTGAATGTGCAGACGGAAGTTGAATCTAAAAAATTTCGCCCAACTGACCGCCCGATGACAACACCTCTATTCCTACTTTGATGCGTACAGCTTGGCATAAGCATTCGTGACATTGATCTTCTTACTATTGGTCTTGTGAACGATATGTACGCAGAAAACGGGAATGATGATTACAAGGGGTATAATGAATTGGCAACACAGGAAGACTTTGATAGGTGCTGATTGAGAAATCGGCCTTTTTCTGCTATACTTTTCCATGGAAGAAGGCTGATGTTTGCGGTATATAACTGCATTATTTATGATAAAATGTAAAGGGATAAAATGAAAGCAAAATGTGATTTATGGGAACTTCCACGTCAAATTTATACGATGGAACATGAAGAATACAAATATACTTGGAACATTGATAAATTAATAAATGACAGTTTAAATTTTCATTTGATAGAAATAAGTATAAAAGAAATAAAATACGATTTTGAAGAATTAAATGTTGAATATGCAATGAAAAATGATAATAATGTTCCAATTATAGTTATTAGATATCGAGATGGTAAATATGAATTGTTAGATGGAAACCATAGAGTTTATAGATATATACAAGAGGGAAAGCAAACAATAATGGCATATTGTTTGCAAGAACAAGAAGCTGATAAATACATTATGGATAAATCAGAATCTTAGTAAGATAGATTTTAATTAAAAGCATCAATCCTTGAATGTACTGGTGCTTTTTCATGCTCGGAGAAATCGTAAACGTCAAACCATGTGCCTTAGATAGTTAGCCTCTTTGTGAGATACTCTAGAAACACGAAAAAACTATTAGTTTTTTCGAAGAGGTAAACTATCATGGATCAATCAACTCACGATGTAAGGCGTGCCAACTGGTTAAATATTGTAAATCAATGTAAGGAGTGGCCTGCGGATTTTTCGGCCAAGCAATGGCTGGCCGACAACGGAATTAAAGAAAAAGCTTATTATTACTGGTTACGTAAGTTCCGTAAAGAAGCCTATGACCAGATGCAGGTTCCGGCAGTTGACAGACCGGCAGAAATCTCTTTTGCCGAAGTTCCCATTCCAATGGGCAATCCGTCAAAGTCAATGCCATGTACCTTGCATTCCAATCCGGTTGCGGTTATCAGATGTGGCAACATATCAATCGAAATATCTAACGATATTTCAGAATCAATATTAAACAGGCTTCTGCAGGAGGTTGCCCATGCTTGAGGATGTTGCAAAAATCCGCTGTGTTGTACTTGTATGTGGAATGGTGGATCTTCGCAAAGGCATTGATGGTCTGTCTATGATTATCGGAGATAAATATCATCAGAACCTATTTGAAAAAGGAACCCTGTTCCTTTTCTGTGGCAGACGCGCTGACAGAATTAAGGGACTTCTCGGGATGGGTGATGGATTTCTCCTGTTCTATAAGTGTTTCGAAGCCGGCTCCCTGTCCTGACCCCGCACGACACAAGAGGCTGCTGAACTTACAGAAGAACAATTCAACTATCTTATGCTCGGCATGAATCCTCTTGATCCCAAAATAAAAGAGGTAAAACCGAAAAAGCCGAGTGATTTTTGAGCAAAACGGAGATTTTTCGGATGCGTTTCGGATGCCCGAAAACCGAAAACATATTTTTGTTTTTGAGCCTTATCTATGGCAGTTATGGTGGCTGCAGGGTGGCTTAAAATAAATATTTTGAACCTTGAAAACTCTATATTCTCTTGTGTATATGGACGTTATACAGCCTTGTACGCATAGGCATAATGACGAAAGCACAGCGCACGAAGATTCGCTATTTATGCCGGTTTGTGCTATAATAGAAACAGTTTAAAGGAGCGAAACAATGGCAAACAAACACATACTGGAGGAACTGAATAATCTAAGCCGCGAAGAACTGATTACCACTGTTCTCATGATGCAGGGACAACTCTCGTTTCTCGATGAAGCCGAGACCGCTTATGATGAATTTGTGCCAGAGCCTATCCCGGAAGAAGTACTGCCTTCCAAACAGAGCAGAAAGAAAAAGGGACAGAGAAATCTTGATTTTAAAGATTCCCCGTAAGAAATCATTCCACTTTACAGGGTTTTCAGGGATGGCTTGATTTCTTCTAAGGAGAAGGCAAATGGTGCCTCGGCAAGCACTTCTGTTACAGAATTTCAGAAACTGAGAAGTTGAATAAAATGCGTCCATACCATTTCTTCAAATACATCCTCACGGAGCTTTCGAGACCCTGTGACGAAAAAGGAAGTATAGAACCTACCAAACTGGGTTACATGAGGCCATGGTCGGATAGCCTTCCGGAAGAATGTAGGAAACCACGCAGCTAATAATAGCGGCGTTATTTTTAACATTGAGCGCATGGTTCGACGTTTACAAAATAATGTGATGGTTTTACAGATAAAATCTAGTATTAAATTTATTTTTTCCATTTGATGGATTTACAGCAAAATTTGATTTGCAAAATATGGGAAACATTAATGCTGAAATGATAATTGACATCATCATTCTTTTTGATATGCAAGATTATAAGTAAGGAAACAAGAAATAAAAAAACAACTAATGTTAACATTACAAAAAATATCATACGACTGTACCCCTCTTTCATAATTTTGGCGATGCATGATTATCTTTTGTATAATGATTAGTTGAAAAATTAATTGTAGTGTGTATTTATATATTAATAATTCTATCAAATTGGTTTGGGCTTGTCAAGAGACAATATAGATTTCATATCACTGCAAAGTGATCTAAATAAACTAAAAAGTATGATTCGGAGTGAATTATTTTAATTTTTTGAAATTAACGCAAGAATGAGCACTTTGAAAATTGAATAATGAGGGTTGATGTGATATTATTTCTAAAAAAGGGAGACCAGCTATGACAAATAAAGAAGTGGCATTAGAAATAATAAAGAGAAACGAGAAGATAATAAGAGATAAATTACTTGAAGAAGGTTACTTATTTGATGATGAATTTGAAGAAAATTATATACCTTCGCCGGTTGCACGAACACTTTCATCATGTATTGAAGATTACTTTAAGTTAGAAAATGAACAATATGTAATTAGGGAAGAAATAAACGCAATTGAACGATCAAATGGTGTGTTTTATTTTTCGGAGTGTGAAATGAGTTTGGTTGAAGTAAGAGAAATGGCCAAACGACACTACAACATGTAATAAAACAATCTTACATACCACCGTGAGTACTGTTCGGTACACGGCGGTTCAATCAACTTAACAATTAACACATCTTTCGGTGGAGTAATCTTACATTGAGACTAGTCCCCAAAATGGGTTATTGTTACTAAAGGGAAAATTGATTCCAAAAGTAAAGCATAATAAGGAGACCAGCTATGGATATATATTTAAGGTCATATCAACGTGAGTGTATAGAAAACATATTTAATAAAATTGAGTCTGGGGAAACAAGAATCAGTGTTGCAATGACAGTTGGCTTAGGAAAAAGTATAACTTCTATATTCTTAGCTGATGAAATTATAAAACGTTATTCTGAAAGCTGTGTATTAGTATTCCGTTATAGGGCAAACTGTGATCAGACGAAGGCTGAAATAGCAAAATTAGGAAAATCTGATGAAATCTATTGCGTAACGGTTAATGAATTTTTACATGATAAAAATCAAAAATATAAGTATTGCTTGCTTCATGACTTGGCTGTATATGATAGAAAACAAATTTCAGATGCAATTAAAAATAACAACGTAGTAACGGTTTCGTTTTTTGCACCAGGACAAGATGTTGTTGAGGAAAATCAGGTGAGTGATTCTGAGCAAGCAAAGAGGCTGATGGCATATGCAGAGCGTATCACACCTATTGTTTGCGTATATGAAACAAAAGACATACTTGATATCAGAGATATTAGATATGCTGGTGAAATGGAAACATCTTTTATAAAAAATGAAATTTCTATTGTATCAGATTGGTTGACCACAGAACGTGTTAAAGCAGAAAAAGAGAGAAATGAGACACAAAATAGGATTAATAGGCTTCAAGCATATATGAAAGCTTTTAAGCAGCTGCAAGATCAGCAGACTATCAAAAATCAAGCGGCTGAAATTGAAAGGCTAAAAGCTTTATTGCAGGCGGATGAACGAGATAAGCGAATCGAAGATCTAGAAGCTCGCGAGAAAGAGTATCAAGAACAATTAATTGAAAAAGATGCTCGTATTGCACAACAGGATCAAATGATTTCATTCATGAAAACTGCTTTTAGTAGTATTGGAATATCTCCTGATGTGATTGAACAATCATTTGATCAGATACAGAGGATTCGCGAATCATTAATTGAGGAACTCGAAAGTACTGATGAAGATGTAAAAGAAATTGCATTGAAGAAACTTCAGGATAAAGTAGCAGAGATCGTTGGAGAACTTACTAGAAATGTTATTTCTGTGGCAGATAATACATACTATAAGGAATATCTTGTTGGAGAACTGACTCAAGATGTATGGGATAAACTTGATGAGAAGAGTAAGGCATTTCTTATAACGGCAAAAAGTAATTATGACAGTATGGTAAAGATGCCAGATAAGGATTCTATGGACTATTCTGGAGTATGTCTTTTGGTTACAAAGGCTCTTGAAGTCGAAACAACAAAGAGATTTTTTGATAAATACAAAGAATTTCTAAATAGAAAGTATACTGGTGTATCTCAATGGCCATATGTATTGAGGAAGAGAGTTCATGGGCAGGTTACAGATGAAATAATTCCTGATGGAGAATTTACACTCGGGTCAGTTGTTACTACTGTTGGATATAAGAGAGATTATGATGTTAATGGTAATATAACTGGTTATTCCAGAGGCCATAATAGAACACGAATGGAATTTTTAGATTATGCGACAAGGAATCTTTTTAGGTTATCTGATAGGAGTAGTGCAGAACGTGAGATAGAAAAGGATTATCAGTTTATAGAAAGAGTACGGTTAGATTATAGAAACCCTTCTGCGCATAGAGATGAATTGACGATTACGTCTGCAAAAAATTGCATAGAGTATGTTATTGATGTGCATCACATGTTGAAAGAAATGCTTGGAGCAATGAAAATATAATACAAGGAGTGAAATTTTATATGCTTAATCTTTCCGAAAAACAGCAGAAAAAACTATTGTCAGCTATTAATGAGCATATTCAAGAAGAAACGAAAAAGAGTATGGCTGATTTTGATAAGACGTTAGATAACGTCACAGGTAAGTTGAAAATATAGGATGGACACTGCCAGCTGAGTTGGGAATATATGCAGTAAATGTTATTGGAAATATGGAAGAGATTTCTAATATTGAGAAGTTTTTTGAGAAGTATTTTACTCAGGACGATTATAAGTTTACGAGAAAGTTCTTATCTGGGATATATGCAAGCAAGCGGTAAAGTAAGAGAATTTGTTATGCCGAACACAGATAAGACAGCTGTTGAGATTGAGTGGCTGTTGGATGTTCCGGTACGTGAAGATTTGTACGAATATATTGTAAATGAGTAAGAGGTGCGACATGAAAACAATACGAGTGGTAGCAGCGATTATAAAAGCATTAAATGAAAACGGAGAGCCTACTATTTTCGCAACGCAAAGAGGTTATGGGGACTTTAAAGGTGGATGGGAGTTTCCTGGTGGAAAGATTGAGGAAGGTGAAACGCCGCAGGAGGCGTTGAAACGTGAAATAATGGAGGAACTTGAAACGGAAATAGCAGTAGGTGAATTGATTGATACGATAGAATATGATTATCCGACGTTTCATCTTTCAATGGATTGCTTCTGGGCTGAAATTGTTTCCGGTGATTTGGTATTGACGGAGCATGAGGCAGCGAGGTGGTTGACGAAAGATGAACTGGATTCTGTGGAGTGGTTGCCGGCGGATATTACGTTGATTGAGAAGATAAGAAAAGTAATATGAAGCTGATTAAGCACCAAAATTTGTTTTTGTTTAATAACAGGAATTAGACGGAGGTAATTATGAGATTGCATGATTTTCTATCATTTTTTGATGAATCAACAATGGTAAAAATAATTGATGACTATGAAATATTAATGGAATGCATGGCAGGAGAGGTAACGCAAAGGTTTTTGAATTGTCGTTTCGTAAAAAAGTGTTATATAGAGAATGGAATTTTATTTGTGCATACAGAAATTAATCAACAAGATGATATGTTGGATGAATATGAGTAAAGAGAACTGTATGGCAATGATGATTTTGTTTTAGAGATTCCAAATGCAGAAACAATAGCAGCCATGGAAGATGTTAAATATGGTAGAAACCTATTAATAGCCTACGCAGATGTGGATGAGATGATGATGGATTTATTTAAGGATGAATCAGAGGATTAAGGAGGATACAATGATGATTGAAGAGATTTTGAGTATGTTATCTGATATGGATGAGGAACAGTTACAGAATGTATATGATTATGTGTGTGATGAGTATGCAGAGAAAAATCACGAATCTAACAATTTGGAAATAATACAAAGACTTGCTGCAGAGAATGAACGCTACAAAATGAAATTGTCAGAAGTTTAATGTGAGATAAGTGGTGTGAAAATCCTTTGTAGTAAATAAATTCTTTTTTCTACTATATTTCACTAACAGGTAGTAATCCCTCGCAAAACAGGGCATTCCCGGGCAAATTAGGGAGAAACAAAACAATGATAAAAATACTTTTTTGCTGCCATGGCAACGTCTGTCGCAGCACAATGTGCGAGAGCGTTTTCACGCATATGGTCAGACAAAAGAAGATAGAAACAGAATTTTATATTAACTCGGCTGCAACGAGCAGGGAGGAGATTGGGAATCCGCCGCATCATGGGACTGTGGGGAAGCTTAGGCAGGTTGGAATACCGGTTGTGCCGCACAGGGCTGTGCAGATGACGGCAGAGGACTATTGGAAGTATGACTATCTGATTGGGATGGATACGGCCAATATTCGTAATATGAACAGGATTGCGGGTGGCGACCCGGAGGGAAAGATTTATAAGCTGCTGTCGTTTGCGGGGGTATCGAGGGATATTGCGGACCCGTGGTATACCGGCAATTTTGATGAAACTTATGATGATATTGTGGAGGGATGTGAGGCATTCCTTAAGTATCTGGGATATTAATGGATTGTTAATGATTGTCAACTAGAATGTTAACTTGTAAAAACTAATGGGTTGACAATTGTTTTTTGACATGTTATATTTTTCATATCGTTTTTATAAAAGGAGATTTATGGATATGGAAAATAGCAGATTCAGGACGCTTGATATGGCGTACATAGGTTTTTCGGTTGCACTTATGGCAGTGTGCTCGTGGATTAGCATTCCTACACCATGGGGCATTTCATTTACGCTGCAGACATTTGCGGTGTTCGCGGTAGTGGCATTACTTGGACTTTCAAAGGGTACACTCGCAGTGTTTATTTACATTCTGATTGGAGCGATTGGAGTTCCTGTGTTTGCAGGATTTTCAGGAGGACCGGGTGCACTGTTTGGAACGACAGGCGGATATATTATCGGATTTTTGTTTAGTGCGATTGTTATCGGAGTGATTTTGAAGTTTTTCGGTAAGAAGGTATGGGTGATGGCTGTTGCAATGCTCCTTGGACTTCTTGCATGCTATGCGTTTGGAACGGTTTGGTTTATGGTTGTTTATGCCAGGGCAAATGGTGCCATCGGTATGGCTACGGCACTTTCATGGTGCGTTATTCCTTATATCATTCCGGACTGTGTGAAGATTGCACTTGCAATTTTACTTGAGAAGAGAGTGGGACGTTTTATTAAATGACAAATGTGATTGAGCTTCGCCCACACCATGGATTGTGTGTGAGGTTTTTTGAGGGCAAAGGGTATAGCAGTGAATTTACGAAGCATATGGCAGGCGTGATAGAGGGACTTCGTGATGATACGATTGTGAAGATTGCAGGGGGAAATGACTGCATTTGCAGTAAGTGTCCGAATCTTAAGGGCCGTGTGTGCGAGAGTGAGGAGCATGTTATGTCATTTGACGGCAGAGTACTTTGTGCTATAGGTCTTAAGGCCGGCGATGAGATTGCTTACGGCGAGTTTCAGAAAAGGATTCAGGAAGAGATTTTTGATAAGGATCTCTTCCGTTCAATTTGTGGTGACTGCGGATGGGCAGGTTTGTGCCATGGTTAGGAAATCATTTTTGTTATCATGTCGACCTTGGCACGGTCTTTTGGGGACATATCTTTTTTGATGTTCTCAATCAGCATCAGAGTCTCGTCCTTTGTAAATATAAGACCCATTTGTTTGGCTTTTTGTGATATGGCTAATATTAGAGGCAGGATTTCGTCGGAAGTTCTGCCTTTTGACATTTCCATAAATTCATCAATCAGTTTCATTTTCTTTTCGTCTACATTCATGACGCAATCTCCTTTTTCATTTCATTTCTTCATTTAATTTGTTTAGGAATTCTTTGTATAAGGATTCCTGCTCGTCTGACATCATTGAGCTTACGAGGTCCATTGGACTGTTGGATGTGTCGGGTTTGCTGATGCCTGCAAAATTCATGCCCGCGGGTGATGCCATTTTGTTTATAAAGTCCATGATGTCGGGGGCGTTGCTGCCTGACGGCTCGTCGGAATCATCGGAAAACATATTGAAAATGTTCATTATTTCTGACATGTTCATGAATTTTAATATCATGTCGATGGTCTGGCGGTTCTTTGGAGTGCAGTAACGGCGTATCTTATCAAATATTTCGGGCTGAAAGCTGTCTCCTCCTAAGGTGCAGGAGGCTTTGAGTACCGAATGTTCAAAGTATTTGACTGTCATGTAGAGTTCCCAGATTCTTACGAGGATGGCGAGCATTTTCTGGTCGCCGGGCGGAAGACAGGGTATGAGTGCCTTGATTATCTGTGTGCTTCCATTGGTGGTGCACAGGTCAAATTCTGTTACAGGGAGGATTTCTGTGTTGTCATTCATGATGTGGGTTCTTTATTAGGATTGTTTTATATATTTATATGCGTATACAGTCGTAATATGAATTGCAAAAACAAGAGGGCAGCCCTCAAGTCAGTTTATGACTCTTGGGACACCCTCTCAGGCAAGTAGCTGTTAACAGAACTTTTTGGGTATGTTTAACAGCCGCATCCACAACTGCCGTTATTGTTTCCGTTGCAGAAGAAGATTAAGATGATAAGCCAGATAATAAAGCAGCAGTTGTTGTTATCATTGTCACATCCGCATCTGCTTCCGCCGAAGAAACCACTGCCACATCCTCCGCCGCAGAATAAGAGAAGAAGGATGATCCAGATACATGAGTTGTTTCCACACATATTAAAGAAGTTTGAACCGCAGCCGTTGTTGCATCCGTTGTCACAGCCGCAACCGCATGATGTTGCTGATAAGTCGCTCATAGAGTAACCTCCAAAATTTGTTTACAATAAATAGTATTCATATGGGGTTGTATATGTTTCTTATTATTTAATAAGTTTTGAAAAAAATCTTTAATATGATAACGGTTGATGATATAATATAAAAGCGGTTACTATATATAAAAGCAAGGGGGAGTTCTTGTGGTTACAGTTATTATTCCGTCTTTAAATCCGGACGAAAAACTTATGCAGGTCGTTACGGCATGTATTGAAGGTGGATTTAATGATATTGTGCTGGTAAACGACGGAAGTGATGAGAATCATCTGGAGCCGTTTAAGCAGGCAGAACAGCTTAAAGAGGTTACTGTTCTTACCCATGATGTGAATAAAGGTAAGGGGCGTGGGTTAAAGACAGCTTTTGAGTACTGCATTCAAAACCGTAAGGATATAAGTGGTGTAATTACGGTGGATGGCGACAACCAGCATCATGTTGATGACATTGCGGCATGTGCTGCCAAAATGGAGAGCCTTAAAGATACGGTCATTCTTGGCGTGCGTGATTTTAGCGGTGAGGATGTGCCTTTTAAGAGCAGATTTGGCAACAATCTGACAAGTGGTGTCTTTAAGGTGTTGTGTGGAATGAAGATTTCTGATACCCAGACGGGTCTTAGGGCTATTCCGGCACAGTATCTGGAAGCAATGTGTAATATTGCCGGGGAACGGTTTGAGTATGAGACCAATATGCTTCTTACATTTAAGAAGTTATCCATACCGTATGCTGAGGTGCCAATCAGGACGGTGTACATAAATGAAAATGAAACGACACATTTTCATCCTATACGTGATTCTTTCAAGATTTACAGTATTATTTTTAAGTTTGTTTTTGGCACGCTGGCGAGATTTTTCTTTGGCTCGCTGTCAGCATTTATTATTGATATAGCTATATTTGCGCTGCTAAAGTGCCTGACGGTCCGGCTTGCACCGGAGTTGAGTATTTTTATTGCAACCTTAGTTGCCAGAGTAATTTCGTCGTTATATAATTTTACTTTTAACCGTAAGATTGTATTTAATTCAAAGGACGGCGTTGGAAGCACAATGGCTCGTTATTACATATTATGTGTGCTCCAGATGTCTGCTTCATACGGACTGGTGTATGCGGTAAATACCGCTTTTACATTGGGAAATGCAATGACTGTTCTTGCAAAGGGAATAATTGATACTTTATTATTTTTACTAAGTTTTCAGATTCAGAAACGCTGGGTTTTTAGAAAATAGAAAGAGGTTTGTCGTGGGTAAGAAGATATTAAAATGGATTGGAAGAGTCCTTATCACTTTACTCGTTACTATTGTTATTATTGTTGGCGGTATTTATGCCCTTATGTGTGTGCTGGTTTACGGCCCGTCAAAGAAGGCGGGGGAGCTTTTTGTAATGTCTGTACGTGAGACAAGTGCGATTGGTTTCCTTGCTGACTGGTTCTACACCAAAGAGGAGATTGCCGATATAGAGGAACGTAATTCGATAAAGGATTCAGTTGCTATTACTGATACAACGATGGTTGTTATACCGCCGCAGGATGAAGTGGTTGATGAGGAAATGCCTGATATTGAAGTTATTGACGTTAAGGGCGCAACCTTTAACGGCAAGCTTATGATTATTAAGGATCCTTCACGTGTGTTTGTCGGCACCATACCGGAGTTTAACGACGGAAGCGGTATGAAGGTTGATGCCATCTGTAAGCGCTACGATGCTGTCGCTGGTATCAATGGCGGTGAGTTTGTGGACGGTGCGGTTACAAGCACGGGAAGACCGGTTGGTATTGTTATTTCGCAGGGCAATCTGGTTGCAGGTTCGCCGGATGGTTATTATCATATAACAGGTTTCACCAAGGATAATGTCCTGGTTGTCGGCAATATGACGGGACAGCAGGCGCTTGATTTAGGTATGAGGGATGCGGTCAACATCAATAACAGCATTGGACCGTTCCTTATAATCAATGGTGAGCCACAGGATGTTTCAGGTGTCGGCGGTGGACTTAATCCGCGTACGGCTATAGGACAGAGAGCGGACGGAGCTGTTCTTTTTCTTGTTATTGACGGAAGACAGGCTAACAGTCTTGGAGCATCATTTTCAGATCTCATGTATATTATGAGTGAGTATGGAGCAGTTAATGCTTCGACCATGGACGGCGGTACATCTTCACAGATGGTATATAACGGTGAGGTTATTAATCAGCCGTATTCGCCATGGGGCGCACGTTCATGCCCTACAGCATTTATCGTAGGAGGTGTGGAATAATGGAAAAGACTAAAAAATCTCATGGATTTCGCAATTTTCTTGTGGTTTATTCCACATTGATGATTTTACTTATTGTTTTTGGTTTATACTATGTATGGAATCTTCTTATTGATTATGAGGCGGGAATGCCTGATGTCAATATGGATAAGTACCTTATTCAGTTCGAGTGGGGTGAAATAGGTAAGCTTCTTGATGAGTATGATGTAACGGTAAATGAGTATGACAACACGGGCAATATTGTCTTGCTTTACAACGACTTTATATCAGGTAAAAAACTGTCTTATCAGAAGGTAAATGGAAAATATACAAATGCAACACCTGTTTATGGTGTTTATGCTGATGATGTTCAGATTGCCGAGGTCGAGCTTTCTGAGACGGGTAAAAACGGTCATGGTTTTTCTGTCTGGGAAATGAGTAAGGTGACATTTGACGGATACGGACCGGAACGATACAGTGTGTCGATAAGGGTTCCGGGAAACTGCAGCGTCATGGTAAATGGCAGGGAGATATCGGATGATTACCTTGTTGAGTCGAAGGAAGTTGACTGTGTTAAAAATGTCAAGGAATACATTTCGTGGGTTCCTGATTATAAGGTTTACAAGATAGATAATTTCACCAGAAAGCCTGATGTTAAGGTAAACGGAGAGCATGCCGTGCCTGTTTCTTCTGAGGAATATACGGTTTGCTATGACTATGGTACCGATGAAGCTCTTATGAATGAACTTAAGAACAGAATCTGGGGCATGGCACATGAATACGGTGCATATATTATCAACAAAGGCAGCCTCGGTAATCTTAAGAGCTATATGATTGGTAAGGCAAGAGAGTATGTAAGTGATATTCCGGCTATTTGGGCTTATCTTGTAGGCCAGGAATATACATATACATTTACGGATGAAAAGCTTGAGAACTTTGTGCGTTACAGCGATGACTGTGCAAGCTGTGATGTGAGTTACAAGCTTAATGTTTCATACAGTGGAAGAAGTATTACATACGATACGTCTTTTGGCTGTACTTACGTTAAGAAGGATGGAAACTGGTATTTGGCGGATTTCGTTCTGCGATAGATATTTTGGAAAGAAAGGTAATCAGAGTTAATGAGCGCGGAGAAGAAAAACAACCTGTTAAGACAGGGTACAATTCTTGCTGTTGCAGGAATCCTTGTAAGAGTGATAGGAATGCTTTATCGTATTCCTCTTGCCAATATTGTAGGTGATAAGGGAAATGGCGTGTACTCCGTTGCATTCAATGTTTACAACATTGCTCTGGTTCTTTCTTCATATGGACTTCCTATGGCTGTTTCCAAAATGATTTCAGCAACTTTGTCTAAAAATGAATATAAAAATACTAAGCGTATATTTAGTTCGGCGATAATATTTGCATGTATAAGCGGTGGTATCGCTGCACTTGTTATCTTTTTTGGCGCGGACTGGCTTGCACGAAATGTATATGCGGGATATGCCGGAATTGAACTGCCGCTTCGTGTGCTTGCACCTACCATTTTTATTGTAGCTGTTCTTGGTGTTTTCAGAGGATTTTTCCAGGGTCATGGTAACATGGTACCGACTGCCGTATCGCAGATATTTGAGCAGATTGTAAATGCCATTGTTAGTATTGTGGCTGCTGTTGTGCTTGTCAATGCACATAAAAATGCTGCAAATGTGGCCGGTTACGGCGCAATGGGTGCTACGTTTGGTACATGTTTTGGTGCGGTTACGGCTTTTTTGTGTGTGGCTGTATGGTATTTTATTAATAGAGGAGATTTCATCAGTAATGTCAGAAAGTCTGAGAATGAACAGAATAAGACCTATGGTGAAATCTATAAGCTAATTATTTTTACTACAATTCCGATTATTCTCGGACAGACTTTTTATCAGATAAGTGCAGTCTTTGATGATATTATTTTTGGCAACATGATGACTGCAAAGGGTTATAGTGACGAAATTATTTCGGCAAGCTCAGGTGTTTATAATTCCATTTATGTGCTTATGATTAGTATTCCGATGGGTGTTGCGTCAGCACTTGCTTCATCAGCACTTCCGAGTATTGTTCATTCATTTACGCTTGACAGGGACGATGAGGTTAAGGAAAAGATTCATTCTGTCATAAAGTTTAATATGATGATTGCACTTCCGTCGGCTGTCGGGCTGTTTGTTCTTGGAGAGCAGATTGTAAGGCTTATTTTCCCAAGGCTTGATTATGCTACGGGTGGAAATATGTTAAGACTTGGATTTCTGGCGGTCGTTTTTTATGCTCTGTCTACAATTACAAGTTCCATTCTTCAGGCACTTGATAAAATGAAAAAACCAGTGATTCATTCTGCGATATCACTGGTGATTCATATTGTAATTGTTTATTCACTTATTGCATTTACAGACCTTAAGGCTTATGCACTTGTTATAGGTTATATGACATTTCCTTTGATAGTGGCAGTCCTTAATATGATAGAGATTAAAAAGACCATTGATTACCACCAGGAAATAAAGAGAACATTTGGTATCACGGGTGCCTGTGCCATATTCATGGGTATCTGCACATTTTTAGCGTATAAGCTTGTGTATGCCATGATTGAAAGCAACATGATTTCTGTTGTGGCTGCGCTTTTAGTAGCACTGGTTTCTTATTTTGGACCGATGATAGCTTTAAAAAACATTGAGAAGCCTTAGTTATTCTTCGGAATGGCTTACAAGGTTTTTAATGTTGATTCCGTTGACCTCAACACATTCACTAAGTTCTATGACAAGGCATGTTCTTCCGTCGATGACTCTTGTTTCGACAAGATGTGTTTTGTCAGGATTTACTTTGATTGTTACATCAGGCGTTTTTATGTCAAAGCTTCTGGTGTTTACGATATTGCTGGCAGAAAATACTGCCTTTTCATCTACTGATTCTTCAAAGCAGGCATCAAAATCTTCTAACTGCTCATCCATGACGCCGCTTGTTTCCAGCAAACGTTTAACATCATTTTTTTCGAACTGTACAGGTACAGGTGAGTCCTGATTTTCTTCCATAATTTCCTGAAGATTTGCATGAATAAGCTTGACTGTTTCAAAGTCACAGCTGTCACCGAGTGTTTCTTCGATGATATTCTGGAAAGCCTCTTTCTGGCCTTTTGATGTAAGAGGCTGGCTGCAGCCTAACATCTGGTCGATAAATTCAAGCTGAAGTGTTTCAGGGTTCTTGGAGAAATACAACAGTCCGTGGATATCGGTGGCTCTGTCATTAAATGCAGGAAAAAGGAATCCGTGTGAAGGTCCGTCCACAACCCAGTCACGAATGCGTTCTTCTATACTGTTGTGTTCTTCATTATAGCAAAGTGCACCTTTGGCAAGGTTTACAGGGCAGATACTGCATAAAATGTGGCTGTACACCGTGTCGGATGCATCATTCATTTCAAGTCCGTCACTTGATTTGCCGGGAACGTCGTATGCCTGGTGGATGAGAATGATATAATAATTCTCGCCGTAATTATATGTGTCAATAATTTTCTGGTAGAATTCATTAATCAGTGCATCGTCCTTTAACTCGCTTGCGCGCAGTCTCATAAGAAATTCCTGCGTTCCGCCTTCCTCCTCCGTGTAAATAGGAAATTCCATATTGATGAGGTTTTTCCCGATTGTTCCGGACAATGTGCTTTTGAAAATGTTAAAATATTTGAACATTTCCTCCTGCGGAAGGGCGAGAAATGCCTCCTTTAACTGTGTTTTAATCTGTTTTTCATGATCAACATAGCAGCCACAGATTCGTGTGATGGCGCATTTTTCAGGAGTAAACAGTTTTTTTATCTCTGATATTTCTTTCTTGTTCATTGCAGTACACTCCATTTTTTTTTCGCTTACGCCAAAGGCGTGGTAGATTTATTATAAATCAATGTGTAAGGAAATTCAAATTAATTTATCGTATCAGAACCGGACAGTTTTTTTATCAGGTTAAAGCGCTCATCGACTTCATCCTGTATATTTTGAAGTGTATCGGCATATTCAGGCTTTAAGAGATATTTTGTCCGTTTCATGTATTTAAACCAGTCTGAAACAGGGCATTTCCGCTTGGATTTCTCCGGATTGTAGGTGAGAGTGAGTTTACTGCCTGATATCTCGTATAGCGGGAAATAGCATGAATTTACCGCTGCTTCGATATTCTGCCGCTCGTATGCAGGTGTGTCACCCCAGTTTAGCGGACAGGCAGAAAGTGCACGGATATACGAAAAGTTGCCGCATTTGGCATTTTTGTATGCATTTTTTGCTTTCTTTCGAAAATCGGAGACATTGCATTCTGCAGCGGTTGCCACGTAAGAAGCTCCGGCTGCTGCCATTATAAATGGTGTGTTTTTGTAGTGAGTGTGTAAAGCTGTGTTGTCAGGATGTCTTGCAGTGGAGCTTAGGGCACCTTTTGGTGTCGAATATGACTGCTGGTAACCTGTGTTCATATATCCGCCGTTATCATATTCAAACAGGATAAACGGGTCGTTTCTCAGTGCAGCTGCAATGGCTGACCCCATTCCAATATCCATTCCTCCGTCGCCGCTTATCATTACAAATGTTATATCGCCGTCAGGATATTCCATGCGCCGCTGCATTTCTTTAAAGGCAGCAACGATTCCCGTCATGGTGGCAGGACCATTTTGGAAAAGATTGTGGATATACGGAACCTTAAATGACGATTTAGGATAGCTTGTGGTCACAATCATGCCGCATCCGGTGTGGAAGAGCAGAACCACATTTCCGGGTATGGCGGAAAGAAGGATGTTTATATTTACCATGATTCCACATCCCGGGCAGGCTGAATGCCCCGGTGCAATTCTCTTTGGCATTGCACTGAAGCTGTCTAGGGTTGGAGATGCTTCTCTTTCTGATATCGGTTTAGCCGGTTTAGAGAGTATATCAGAAGAAGTCCCAGGATACTGTCCAAAATAATCAAAAGATTTAGCAGAGCCTCTAATGCACTGCATAATGATTTCTTTAGCATCAGTAACATAAAAGTCTAATCCTCCTAATCCATATATTCTTGTATAAATTTTTGCCTTGCAGCCGCTGTCGTACAGGACTGCTTTGATTTCCGTTGACATATTGCCTCCTGTACAGCCATAGCTGTCCTGGCGGTCTAAAAGAATTATTGTGTCTGCCGCGGAACACAGAGCGGCTATTTCTTCACCCGGAAATGGTCTTATTGACGTTAATGTAAATGCTCCGGCATGAATATTTTCTTTCTCAAGTTCGTCGACTGCAATCTTTAAGGTTGTGTAGGAAGAGCCGAGTGCGAAAATGAGGCAGTTTACATTTTCTGTTTTATGCGTGCTGATTAAATCGTGATTTCTTGATGAAATATCACGGAATTTGGCGAATGTTTTGCGTATTGTGTCTGCTGCATCATTCATTGCTATCCTAAGCTGATACCGGTTGTTTATAAGATATGGCTCATTCATATAAGCACCTATTGTTATTGGGTTTGAAAAATCCAGAAGCTTATCTTTATAGCTTGTTGTGCCTATAAAGCTTTTGACATCATCATCAGGCAGAACATTGATGCTTATTTTCTGGTGGCTTGTGAAAAAGCCGTCATAAGCAACTATTAAAGGAAGATTTAATGCTTCTGAAAGTCTGATTCCGCAGATGTTAAGGTCATATACCTCCTGCTGGTTATGTGCAAATAAAATCAGCCATCCGGTATTAAGTGCGTACATAAGGTCACTGTGGTCACATTTTATTGATAGCGGGGCAGACACGCTTCGGCAGGCTACATTTAAAACCATTGGCATGCGTGTGCCGGACTGGACAGGAAGCTGTTCTAAAGAATATAACAGTCCGTTGGCACTGGTCGCGTTAAATACCCTGGCACCACATGCACTTGCTCCATAGCATATTCCGGCGGCACTGTGTTCTCCCTCGGCACTTATCAGAACTATGTCGTGAAGCCTGTCTTTCCTGAATTTATCGAGTGTTTCAACAACCTGTGTTGACGGTGTTATCGGAAAATAACCTGCAATATGGTAGTTTATCTGGCTGGCAGCAAGAGCGGCCGCCTCATTTCCGTTAAGATATAGGGTTTTGTTGTTATTCATTAAGACCTCCCTCTGATACGTCGGCAAAGTTGAAGCCTTCGCCGGTTATAACAGGATCTGCTCCGTGCAGGCTTTTGGTGGATTTGTTTTCTTCGGTTTTTGCCACAAGAGCCTGTGTAGGGCATATTTCAACACAGCGAAGACATCCTTTGCAGTATTTGTAATCAGGACCGTGATTTTTCATGATGGTACGTCCTTCGTATTCATCTTCCTTAAATACAAATACCATGTCGGGGCATGTCGTGTCGCACAGACCGCAGTGGATACATTTTTCGGGAATGTAGAGAGGATACATTTTGTTTCTGGAAATGGAAAGGTCATTATCGGCTGTTACGCCGTTGCTTTTTAATATCCCTCCCAAAGGCATGTTCTTATAACCTATTTCGCAGGAACCGGGCTTTGGCGGGAACTGAGGTGTTTCTATACTGTCCGGTTTGCTTACCGGGGTAATGACAGAGGTATTTTCGTATCCAAGCTTAATTGCATTGGTATTACTATCTGTGAGAGTGGGATTTTTGTCTTCAAACAATTCTTTTATATATTCAAACGTAATATTAAGAAGTTCTTCGTCGCCGATTGCAAATATAATTGCGCCAAGCATCAGCATATTTATCCTGATGTTATTGGATTTAATCAACTCATGGGCATCTATGGTGTAGAGCTTTTTACAACAGATGCCGTATTCTTTTTCTAATTCAGAGGCATCCTTTGATGTATTTACCAGAATAATCGAATCTGTGGCGGTATTTACAAATGATGAGGCTGCAAGCAGCGATTCGTGGAACACTACGAGAAGGTCGGGATATAATATAGGTGTACATTCAAGTAAAATGCTTGTGTCTTTTCTGATTCGTATATAAGCGGTAACGGGTGAACCGGTTTTCTCAGAACCGTAGCTTGAAAAATTTGATGCGTTTAGTCCGTATTTGGAGGCTGATATCTCGCCGAGGATTTTGCCAATCAGATTGGCACCCATGCCTCCGACACTTTCAATGGTGATATCAAGTCTGTCTGCCGGGAAATTTTTTTTCTTCATTTTTATTACTCCGAATATTACTTTTTACCTATATTCTGCCTGTAATTATGAAAAATATTAACAAAACTATTTACAAATTATGACAAAATTTTTAAATTTTGGTCAATTTATATAAATTT
Organism: Lachnospiraceae bacterium; assembly: GCA_051880495.1. Lineage (GTDB taxonomy): Bacteria > Bacillota > Clostridia > Lachnospirales > Lachnospiraceae > MGBC120314. The sequence continues at coordinate 27,176 of JBJEOB010000108.1, read as the reverse complement.
CCTTTGCCATTATATACGAAGTGTTGTATAATCAAAAAGATTAATGAAAGGGGTGTGAGTATGGGAAACTCATCGGGCGAAAGCTCAAGACGTATTAGCAAAAAAGCTAGACAGAGACAGAAAATTCAAAGAACGGTAGGACTTGCGCTAACGGCAGTGATGCTTATATTCATGGCGGTGTTCATCGGGTTATTAACATATTTAGATGTACTTCCGACAATCTACACTGTAGCGATAGTAATTGTGCTGGTTCTTATTCTGATTTATGTAGCCATTTCACAGTTTATGAAGGCACATATGATTGGAAAGGTTCTGGCGGTACTGCTTAGTGTTATTCTTGCATTTGGATGTTATTATCTGGCAGTTGCAAGAAACGTATTAAGTGATCTTGAACCTGATTCAGTTGATGTAGTGTCTATTATTGTTTTAAATGAAAATGTTGCAACCTCAATTAATGAGACAACAGAATACCTGTATGGTACTGATCTTGGAACAGACCAGAATCTTACCAAGACTCTCCTTGACGGTGTTAAGGATGAATTAGGCGTTGAGGTATCAACACAGGGATATGAGTCATGGTGGGAAGCAATTGAGGCTTTATATGCAGGTAATGTTCAGGCAATAGTATTTAATGAGGGTTACAGGGCAACAGCGGATGAATATTATCCGGGATTTTCAGCAAATACAAGAGTTTTGGGTTACAAGGAAATTGAGAATACTGTAGTTATTGATACACCTGATAAGGAAATAACCAATGAATGCTTTTCGGTTCTTTTATCAGGCATGGATTCATCAGGTAAGCTTGGTGCTTCAGGACATTCTGATGTTAATATTGTCGCAACGGTTAATCCGGACACCAAGGAAATATTACTTGTTACCATTCCTCGAGATTCATATGTAACTGTTCACTATGGTGACGGAACTGACAGCGGTTCAAAGAAAGATAAGCTGACACATACAGGTAATAAGGGTATTGCTTGTACAATGGCAACAATTGAAGCTATGCTTGATATAGATATTGATTACTATGTAAGACTTAACTTTACGGGTCTTGAAAAGCTTGTTGATGCATTAGGCGGTATTGATGTAGTATCTGATTATGCATTTACTTCATACGCTAAGGATTTCACATATGTAAAGGGTGTTAATCACATGAGTGGTTATATGGCACTTATTTTTGCGAGAGAGCGTCATGCATTTGCAGATGGAGACTTCCAGAGATCAAGAAACCAGATTAAGGTTATTCAGGCGATTGCAGATAAGGCAATGTCAATTACAATGTTAACCAATTACACAGGTATCATGGAATCGCTGAAGGATGTTCTTGGAACCAATATCCCTCAGGAACAGATGACCAAGCTTGTTAAGATGCAGCTTAGTGATATGTCACCATGGACAATTAAGTCATACAATATCACAGGCGGAACAGGCATGGAGTACTGTCTCTCTTATGGAGCAAATCCACTTTCAATCGTATATCCTAATACAGATATGATTGCGGTTGCAAAGGCCAAGATGGCAGCATTGGAAGCTGGAAATGACCCTGACTTAGTTAACTAATCAGAAAATGTAAATATAACCTCCAAATTTAAGCCCACAGCTTAGGTTTGGAGGTTTTTTATTTAGCTTTTGACACCCTAATCCTGATGAAATTGAAAATATGTAAATGATTATTTCCGCGCCTTAGAAAGTGCATTTTCGATTGCATCTATTAAAACGGTGCTGGTATATTTATTTTCTGAATTATACGATATATTCTGCGTTGAATTGTTTTCTATGACCTGTCTTGATATTTCATCAAAGCAGGAGCCAAACAGAGGGAACATCGTTGCGATTGTGTCTGAAACATTATTGGCGTCGATATGATGAATCAGATTATCATCGATGGTTACTTTGATTTCTACCGGATTGCCGTTAAGAATGATTGTTGATGAGTAAACACCGGCAGTGTAGAGTTCTTTGTCATAATCGGTATCACTGTTCGTTTTTTTGGACATTGATAGTGATATAAATACTATTATAGCAATGACGGCTAGTGCCACAAGTGCTCCGTACAGAAGATTTTTTTGCTTTAGAACGATTATTTTGGTCGGACTGCTCATTTGCTCACCTTTACTTTTTTTATTAGGATATTAACTATATATTCAACTTATGATACAATTATGATAACGGAGGGAGAGATTATGTCGTTACAGCTTATTCTTGGTTCATCGGGTTCAGGAAAATCACACAGATTATATCAGGATGTCATTAATGAATCTGTTATTTCACCGAAAGATAATTTTATAGTAATAGTGCCGGAACAGTTTACCATGGGAACGCAGGCAAAGATTGTCCAGATGCATCCAAGGCATGGTACATTTAATGTCGATATTGTCAGCTTTCCGAGACTTGCATACAAAGTATTTGAAGAGCTGGGCATAAAAGAAAAGGAAATTCTTGATGATACCGGCAAGAGCCTTATTATCAGGAAAATACTCGAAGACCACAAAGATGAACTGACTGTTTTCAAAAAAAATATTGATAAGCCGGGATTTGTGGAAGAAATCAAATCTGCAATCTCTGAAATGCTCCAGTACGGCGTTTCTCCTGAAAATCTTAGTGAGGTAATCAGTAAAAATTCCGACAGGGAGCTGTTTAGCCATAAGCTTAGGGATTTATCACTTGTTTACAGCACATTTAAACGTGATATAAGAGAAAAATACATTGCAAGTGAGGAAATACTTGAGGTATTGTGTAAAATTGCGCCAAAGTCGGAGATTTTACACGACAGCATTATAACGCTGGACGGATTTACCGGATTTACGCCGATACAGTACAGGCTTATTGGCATTTTGCTTGAGTGCTGCAAGAAGGTAACAATTACACTTACGATAGATTCTAATGAGCGTGAAAATGTTACGGATGGTATTTCAGAATTATTTTATCTCAGCAAGAATACTATTCAAAGATTATATAGACTTGCTGATGAAAGGCATATTGAAGTTCTGCCGCCGGTTAAGATGGACGATAAGATTCCGGTGAGATTTGGGGAGAGCAAAGAACTTACATTCCTTGAGAAAAACATTTTCCGTTATAATGATGCAGGTTTTCCTGCAAAATGCGAGTCCATCCGTATATATGAAGGTAATATGCCTAAATCGGAGATTGCATATGTGACAGGTGAAATTAAGCGTCTTGTAGCTGAAAACGGATACCATTATCGTGATTTTGCGATTGTTTCGGCTGATATCGAGACTTACGGCGAACTTGCGGTTAATATTCTGGCACAGAATGACATACCTTCATTTCTTGATTATAAGAGGAATGTAATGGGAAATGCAGCTGTAAATTTTATACGCAGTGCGCTTAAAATAGTTGAAGAAGATTTTTCTTATGAGAGTGTTTTTGGCTTTTTGAAAACAGGATTTGTTGATATAAATCAGCATGACATTGATATTCTTGATAATTATTGTGTTGCTCTTGGCATCCGCGGTTTTTCAAAATATAACTCCTTATGGATTAGAAAAACAAAATCCATGGAGGCATCGGGCTTATCAATGGATTATATTAATTCCATAAGGGAAAAGGTTATTTCCCTGCTTGATGGCCTAAGGACAGCTATAAAATCATGCCATACCGTAAAAGATTACTGCATGGCATTATATGAATTTATGGTGTTTTCAGACCTTGAGAGAAAGCTTCATATTCGCGCAGACGAATTTGCAGGAGCAAATGATTTTGCAAGAAAAGGTGAATATGAGCAGGTATATGGAAAGATTATAAAGCTTCTTGATAAGTTTGTGGCACTTTTGGGCGATGAAAAGATGGATTTCAGGCAGTTTAATGATATACTTGATGCCGGATTTTCAGAGATTAAGATAGGGCTTATACCGCAGGCACTTGATGCGGTGATGATTGGTGATATTGAGAGAACCAGACTCGAAAACATTAAGGTTTTGTTCTTTGTTGGAGTTAATGACGGAATAATTCCGAAACATTCGGGTGACGGAGGACTTATTTCGGAAACTGATAAAGAAATTTTTAAGGAAAGTAATGTGGAATTGTCCATGACAGAGCGTGAAAAGGTTTTCGTGCAGAGGTTTTATCTGTATTTAACCATGACAAAGGCCAGCAACAGACTGTATCTGACGTATGCTAAGATAAGACCGGACGGTAACGCAGGTAAGATGTCATATCTGCTTACAGGTATCAGAAAGCTTTTTCCAAATCTGTGTATTTATACGGATGAGTCCTCACAATCGGTGCTCCGTCTTGTAAAAATACCAAAGTGCAGTATGAGATGGAAATTTGTTGAAGAAAAAATAGATGAAGATGTTGCAGAAAAACTCTATGGTGATGATTATATGACGAGTATTTCTGCCGTTGAAAGTTACTATGCCTGTGCATTTGCCCATTTCATAACATACGGTTTAAGGCTTTCAGAACGAGAGATCTACAGTATAAAAGCAACCGACATAGGTACACTGTACCATGATACACTTGAACGTGTTGCGTATAAGATTAACAAAGAAAATAAATCATTTACAACGCTGACTGATGAGGACAGGCTAAGAATCGTCACGGAAAGCGTAAATGAAATTACTACGGATTATGGTAATACAATTCTGTATAGTTCCAAGAGAAATGAGTATATGATCACAAGGTTAATCACAATGACCGACAGAACCGTGTGGGCAGTAGGAAAACAACTTGTTAAAGGTAAATTTAACCCAACGGAATTTGAGAAGAATTTTTATCTTGCAGATAAAGTCCGTGGAAGAATTGACAGGATTGATACTTACGAAGATGAAGAGAATGTTTATGTAAAAGTCGTAGACTATAAGACCGGTGACAGTGATTTCGATTTGCTGGATACGTATTACGGTCTTAAAATCCAGCTTGTAACATACATGAATGCTGCAGTTGCAATGGAAAGAAAGAAACACGGAGATAAGAATATTATTCCGGCAGGTATGTTTTACTATAATATCAGCAATCCGTTTGTTGATGAAACTGATGATGTTGAAAAAGCGATTCTTGATAAATTACGTGTTAAGGGCGTGGTTAACGGTGATGGTGCAGTGGTTGAGATGCTTGATGAGGACAGAAACGGAAAGTCACTTGTGATTCCTGCAAGTTTTAATAAAGACGGTGTAATTAAGGAAGCGGGAAATGTTATGTCAGGGGAAGGAATAAACCTTTTGTCGGGTCATGTGGACAGGCTTATTGACAAATCCATTAAAGAAATAACAGCCGGGGTTATTCATGCAAGACCATATATGCAGGACAGAAGGACCGGGTGCGACTACTGCAAGTTGCGTTCATTGTGCGGATTTAACCAGAAAATATCAGAATGCAGGTACAACGGACTACAAAAATACAGTCCGAAAGAAATATTTGAAATAATTTCAAAGGAAAATGGAGGAAATGATAATGGCACCGGTTTGGACCAGTGAACAGAAAAAGGTAATTGAGTTACACGACCGGAATATTCTGGTGTCAGCGGCAGCAGGCTCCGGAAAAACTGCGGTATTGGTAGAGAGAATTATTAAGATGATTTCCAATGAAGAGAAACCGGTGGATATTGACAGGCTTGTGGTAGTAACATTTACAAATGCAGCTGCATTTGAAATGAAGCAGAGAATTCTTGATGCCATTGAAAAAAAGCTGGAGAATGAGCCTTATAATATTCACCTTCAAAGGCAGCAGAATCTTATTAATCATGCACAGATTACAACCATTGACAGCTTCTGCCTTAATATCATCAGGAGTTATTTCAGTGAAATACATCTTGATCCGGGTTTTAAGGTTGCGGATGAAGGCGAAATTAAGCTTCTTATGGCAGATGTCATGGATGAAATGATTGAAGATTATTACAAAGAAGGCAGACAGGATTTTTATGACTTTGTTGACTGCTATACACCTGAAAAAACAGATGCGAAGCTTAGTGATTACATTATGAAACTGTATAAAGCAGCACAGAGTAATCCGTGGCCTAAGGAATGGCTCTTAAGCTGCAGGGATAATTATGCGGTTACAAGTGATTCTGATATCAGCAAATCAGAAGCCTATAAATATATTGTCAGGGAACTGCATAAGCAGATTGAATCAATAAAGGCAATCCAGAGTGATATGAAAAAAATAGCATCAGCTCCGGGTGGACCATATATGTATCTTGATGCATTAAATGATGATATAATATTTGCTGAAAGCTTGAATTCACTGGAAAAACCTGATGAAGTAGCAAGACAGATTGCAGAGCATTCATTTGCACGATTATCAGCAAAAAAAGACACATCAGTTGATGCAGCGATGAAAGAAACAGTAAAACTTATGCGTGATAAAGTGAAGGGCGTATTTGGAGACATAAAAAACACATACTTAAATGAAGACTTAATATCATTTGAGAACCAGCTTGAACAGTGCTTTCCGTATATTTCACTCTATATTGACATGACAATTGATTTTATGGAACGGCTGGATGAAAAAAAGCGTCAGAAGAACATAATTACTTTTACTGATATGGAGCATCTGGCATTATCAATTCTGGTCAGAAAAGAAGGCGGTGAACTTAAATATACTCCGGTCGCCGATGAACTTAGCCGTAAGTATGAGGAAATACTTATCGACGAGTATCAGGACAGTAACCTTGTACAGGAAATAATACTAAACAGTGTATCAAGGGAGAGATTTGGTACTCCGAACGTGTTTATGGTCGGCGACGTAAAGCAGAGCATTTATCGGTTCAGACTCGCCAAGCCGGATTTATTTATTAATAAATACGATACTTATAGCGAGGAGGATGGCAGTTATCAGAAAATAGAACTTCATAAAAATTTCAGAAGCCGTGAATCGGTTCTGTCATCCGTCAATGATATTTTTGAAAAAATCATGCGTAAGGATTTTGGAAGGGTTGAGTATAACGATGATGTTAAGCTGTATGCGGGTGGAGAGTATCCGCCATGTGAGCATGATATAGGAAAAACTGAGGTAATGCTTCTCGACCTTGAAAACACGGCAGTTTATACGGATACGGAGGCACAGGCACTTTTATGTGCATCTAAAATTGCGCAGATTGTCGGAAATGATGAGTATTGCTGTCTTGATAAGAAAACAGGCACCTATCGACAGATAAGATACAGTGATATTGTTATATTAATGAGGAGTGCTAAACAGGAAGCACCGATAATTTCAAATATGCTGGCACTTAAGGGCATTCCGTCAATAACAGAGTCGACATCCGGTTATTTTGATGCGTATGAGGTTTCCATTCTTCTTAATCTGTTAAATATCATAGATAATCCGCTTCAGGATATACCGCTTGTGTCGGTGTTGAAGTCTTATTTTGGAGGATTTACAAGCACCGAGCTTGCACAGATTAAGGCTGATTCGGATAAAGATAATTTTTACGATGCATTTTTTGAATGTGGTAGTGATAAATGTAAAAGATTTACCGGATTTCTTGATGAAATGCGTAGCCAGGCAAAGTATAAGGCTATCCACGAATTAATCTGGGACATTGTTTATAATACAGGATATTACGATTATGTAAGAACCATGCCGTCAGGAGATGAACGTCAGGCTAACATAGACATGCTTATCGAAAAGGCAAAAACGTATGAAAAAACGAGTTATCAGGGACTTTTTAACTTTATAAGATATATTGAGAGGCTTAAATCATATGATGTTGATTACGGCGAGGCATCACTTATAAATGAAAATGATGATGCAGTACGTATAATGACGATTCACAAAAGTAAAGGATTGGAATTTCCTGTAGTTTTTCTTGTTAATGCACATAAAAAATTTAACAATTCTGATATCGGCAGCAAAATTGTCATAGATGAAGATCTGGGAGTCGGCATGGATATCATGAAATTAAAAAGCAGAACAAAAAAACCTGCTTTTGTCAAAAAAGCAATTCAGACCAAAATCCGTCTTGCAAGTCTTAGTGAAGAACAGAGGGTACTTTATGTTGCACTGACGCGTGCAAAAGAAAAACTGTTTATTACAGGCTGCGTTAAAAATTCTGCTGATAAGATTAGTGAGTGGGCTGCAGACGGTCAGAGAAATGAACTTACATACCTTGATGTAACCAGTCATGCGTCATATCTTGACATGATAATGCCACAGGCGTTAAACAGCGGTAATTTTGCCGTGTTTACCATTATGGATGAGGCTTTCTGCAATTTATGCGACAACATAAAGATTTCACAGAAAACAGACAATGAAAATGTTGTCCGTGAAGAAAACAGCGTGACTGTGGATTATGAATATCCATACCCGATAGTTTCAATGCCGTTTAAGGTTACTGTTTCAGAGTTAAAACATCTTGGTCAGAATATTGATGATGAAAACAGTAAAAAACTTATTGAAGAGGAATTTAATCCGTCAGTTCCGGCTTTTGTAACGGGAAAAGTAAAGGTTGAGGGTGCTGCAAGAGGTAGTGCATACCACAAATTTATGGAACTTATGGATTTCTCATGCCAAAATGCAGACGAGCTGTCAAAACACTTAGACAGGTGTGTTGAAGCCGGATTGATTTCAGAAGAATGGTCACAGGCGATTGATATTGAGGATTTTGTAAAACTGCTGTCTTCGGACTTCGGAAGAAATCTGAAAAATGCAGCAGAAGAGGGCAGATTATACCGTGAGAGACAGTTTGTCATGGAAATACCTGCAGATGATGTCAGTGATGAATATCCAAAAGAAGAAATGATACTTGTACAGGGTGTAATCGATGTTTATTATGAAACAGATGATGGCATAGTACTGTCGGATTACAAAACAGATAACGTAGCATATGGCAGTGCAGGACGAGAAACACTTCTTGAAAGGTATCACAGGCAGTTGGATTATTATGCACTTGCACTTTCACGGCTTACAGGAAAGAAGGTTATTAAAAAATCAATCTACTCATTCAAACTGGGTGAAGAAATTATGTGTGAATAATGTAAATATTAAGTAATAATCGTGTTTGCAATCGACCTCGGTTTGTGGTAAAATTATAAAATATATTAGTAGAAATAAAAATCGGGAAATTATGAGGTGTAAATAATAATGAATGTAAAAAAGAATCCGTTATATTATGTAAATGCAGTCGTATTTCTATTCCTGACAGGATACGCACTGCTATTGGGGATTAATGCATTTGATGCCGACAATATCGACATGGATGGGGGCTTATGTGCGGTAGTTGTAACCATGATATTGTGCGTACTTATGTATGTATTTCATATGTTAAAGGTTGCAAACAGGCTGGAGGCTAATCCGATTTTGCAGCATACGATTGAGATAATCTCTACATTAGTGCTCATTACAGGTGCTTTTGTTATAAGAGTATACAGCATGGGAGATTTTTCTATTGATTTTAACAAGGAAATTCTGGTTGCTGGCTGTATGCTGCTTTCATATGTAATAGCAAGAATGCTCAACCAGTATGGATTTGCAACATTACTTATGCTTCTTCCATGGCCATACATGATAAGTACTTGGGGCTATTCAGAAGCAGAAATAAAAAATCTTTTGACAATACTTGTAATTATGTGTGTAATTTCCGTAATTATGTATGCAACACGCAGAATCCGCGGTGCCAAGATGGCGGTTTCGGTAGTATTTGTTTTGGCGGTAGCAGCATTCCTTTATTATGGTATGTACCAGAAGGGTTTGACAACGGTTTATGTAACCGATTACATGCAGTACATAAAGAATTTCAAGGCTATGTTTGTAATAACAGAAGCTAACAGATTTTTCTATATCGCATTTCTGATTTCTGCCATTATAGCAGGCATGAGAATTACAATAGGCAGAGGTACGGGTTCTAACCTGATTCTTTTTACGATTAATGCACTTTATGTATTTACAATTCTTTACAATACAGGAACAGGCCTTAATTATATGTTATTCCCATTTATAGCCATTGCAGTTTCGGGAGCATTTGGTGTCCGTCCTGCATATGAAGATGAGGAAGAGGTACTGCTTGATAATCTTGGTGAGGTTGATCCGAAATATCTTAACAGACAGGATACAGTGATTGATGACAGTGACCTTGACCAAATTCTTGGTGAAATCGATAAGGAGCCATATAAAATCGGCAGAGGTATTCTTACTCAGGTGAAGGATGAGCATGAAAATGAGGATATTCCGATTGAGCTTCAGATGTATGATGCCGGAACAAGCGGTTTGCAGACACCTGAACCTGCAAAGACAGAAGAACCTGTAAAAGCAGAAGAACCTGTAAAGACACCTGAACCTGTAAAAGCAGAAGAACCTGCAAAGACACCTGAACCTGTAAAAGCAGAAGAACCTGAAAAAGCACCCGAACCTGTAAAAACAGAAGAACCTGAAAAAGCACCCGAACCTGTAAAAACGGTGACATCTGAATACAAACCGGAAAAGGCAGAAGAACTGGTTTTTAATCAGGCTGAAACATCGGAACAGATAGAAACTGAGGAAACTGCAGAACCAGAGATGCCTGATGCGACAGCAGAAACGGATGAAAATGTTATTTTGGAACAGGAATTCACTATTGAAGAGCCTTTAATAGAAGAAGACAATGAAGATTTTAAAATAGAGGAACCGGTTATTGGTGAAGAACCTGCTTTTGAACCAATAGAGGAACCTGTTATTGAAGATAATTATGATGTGACAATTGAAGAACCGGTAATCGAAGAATCTGTAGTTGAAGATACGATTATTGAGGAGCCTGTAGTCGAAGAGCAGGTAGTGGAAGAACCAATTGTAGAGGAGCCGATAATCGAGGAACCTGTAGTAGAAGAACCAATAATCGAGGAGTCTGCAGTTGAAGAGCCGGTAATCGAGGAACCTGTAGTAGAAGAGCCGATAATCGAGGAACCTATAGTAGAGGAACCGGTGGTAGAAGAACCAATAATCGAGGAACCGGTAGAAGAGGTTTATGAATCTATTGCATCGGCAGATATGGCAGAATTTGAAATGCCAGCCTTTGAGATGTCCGAATCTGAAGAAACAGATAAAACTTATGAACCGGTAATCACAGAACCTGTAGTAGTGGAACCGGTTATTGAAGAACCGGTAGCAGAATCTGTAATTGAGGAACAGACAGTAGAGGAACCGGTAGAAGAGGTTTATGAATCTATTGCATCGGCAGATATGGCAGAATTTGAAATGCCAACGTTTGAGATGCCGGAATTTAAAATGCCGGAATTTGAGATGCCGGAAGCTGTTGAAACAAGTCAACCGGAAACTGTTGAAAATCCTGTTACAATTGAGAATCCGGTTGTAATTGAGAATCCTGTATCATTTGAACAACACAGAGAAGAACCATCATATTCTTATGGCAATAATGATTATAGTTTTATCCAGGTTCAGCCGATGTTTGAAACAATGTCAAGTTTCATGGATAAGGAAGAGGAAAGAAGTTTCCCTGAATTTGAAACAAGCGTAGAAAAAGAGCCTGATGTTACAACTGAGATTACCGATGAAAGTACGGCTGAGAATATTGTGCCGCAAGAGGCTTCTATTGTCACAGAACCTGTTGAAACGGAAGATGATGATATTGTAGAAGAACCGGTAAGTTCATCAATTGAAAGTTTATTTGAATATGTTGATAACAGCACGGAGGAAGATAAATCAACACTTGCATCAGTAGGTTTTGAAACACCTGCATTTGAGGCACCTGAATTTGACATTACACAATTATTTGAAGACAAGGTAGAAACTCAGGAAGTGGAAACGGTTCAGGAACCTGTTGCAGAGAATGTTTCTGCAGAGGAAACGGTTTTACCAGACGATGTTGTTCTTGGAATGGATCTGGATGAAGAATTCAGTTTCGGAACTGCTCAGTCATTATTTGATTTCTATAATACAGATGAAACAACTGCAGTTACCGGTTTTGAGTCGGATGAAGCAGTTGAATCCGCAGAAGAGCCAGCTACAGAAGAACCAACTGCAGAAGAACCTGAATATAGCTATGAGGAACCTGCATTAGAAGAACCTGCAGTAGAAGAACCTGCAGTAGAAGAACCGGTTACAGTTGAACCTGAATACAGCTACGAGGAACCTGCTGCAGAAGAGCCTGCAGTAGAGGAAACGGTTGCAGAAGAACCGGTTGAAGAGGAAGTGTCAACAGAGGTATATAATTATGACGAGCCGGCTGCAGAGAAGGAAGAAACGGCACCTGTTAATCAATATGCTAATGATGACGATTTCTTTGACTGGAGTTCATATGATGAATCAGCGTATGTAGAAAAAGAAATTAATGAAATTGAATCTGTGGCTGAAGAACAGACACAGACTGCTACAACAAATAACGAATTTGAAGAATTTGTGTGGACAGATGATGTGGTTAAGAGCGTGAATGAAGAAGTGATTTCAGAAGAAAACGTTGAACCTGAGGTTAATCCTTATGAGGAAATAGCTGCAACTGAAATTCCTGAGCCGGAAAATGAGGCATATGATTTGCAGGATTCAGAGGCAGAATTTACGGTGTACCAGTCGACAGGAGCTTCCAATGTTGTTGAGGAGCCTGTAGAAGAGGAACAGCCACAATATAATGTATTCCAGTCATCAGGAACATTTAAGGTTGAAGAGCCTGTAGAAGAGGCAGAGCCACAATACAACGTATTCCAGTCGTCTGGAACATTTAAGGTTGAGGAACCTGTGGAAGAGGTACAGCCGCAGTACAATGTATTCCAATCGTCGGGAGTTACAATTGAAGAAGATATTGTAGAGGATGTTTTGCCATCATTTAAAACGTATGGCGAAGAGGATAAAGAAGAGGTAAAGGAAGATGCAAACAGCAAAGTAAAGGATCCGTTCCCGGATTTTGACCTTGATTTACCTGACTTTGAACCGTTTGATTCTACAAAAAAGTTTTAAAATCAACTGCTTCTGCAGACTAATATAAGTGCAGAAGCAGTTTTTAACTTTAATGGAAAAGGAAAATAATATGAGTGACAGACCAATTTTAAAAAATAAAATATTCCTGTACATGACGGAATTTTTTGCCGGAATGAGCGTAATGGCAGTGGAACTCGGAGCGAGCAGATTGTTAGCACCATATTTCAGTTCATCGCAGATTGTATGGACCATAATTATCGGAACGATTATGATTGCGATGGCACTGGGAAATATTTACGGAGGACGGAGTGCGGATAAAAATCCAAATCCGGACAAACTGTATTCAAGAATCCTTGTTGCGGCAGTGTGGATTGCAGCAATCCCTGTTCTTGGTAAATATGTTATAATGCTGATTTCGGCAGTGCTGATTTTTACGGTCAACAGTAACTTTCTTGTGTGTGCGGCATTTGCAGCATGTATGGTAATATTTGTATTCCCGCTGTTCCTTCTTGGAACGGTAACGCCTTCGCTTGCAAAATACAGTGTAGACAGCCTTGATGACAGTGGCAGGGTAGTTGGAACGCTTGGAGCGTTCAATACGATAGGAAGTATTATCGGAACATTTGTACCTACATTTGTAACAATTCCGGCGGTAGGAACTGCAATAACATTTCTTATTTTTGCAGGAATCCTGATTGTACTTGGCGCTGTATATTTTTTAAGCAGTAAGACGGGCAGGGGAAAATGCGTGGTATCAGGTATTCTGCTTGTTTTGTGTATAATTTTTGGACATTCAGGAAGTTTCGCTTTCTGGGTGGATGATTTATGTTATGAAGGAGAATCAGTCTACAATTACCTTCAGGTAAGCGAAGATGATGACAGGGTTATTCTTTCAACAAATGTTTTATTTGGCGTTCAGTCGGTTCTGGTAAAAAATGACGGGCTTACGGGAATGTATTACGATTATGCGATGGCAGCACCGCTTATGGCTGACGGAATAAGAAAAGGCGGATGTGATGTACTGATTCTCGGAATGGGAACAGGTACATATGCCACACAGTGTAACAGGTATTTTGAAAATATCAATATAGAAGGCGTTGAAATTGATGACAAAATAACGCGCCTTGCAAGGGAGTATTTTGAACTGCCCGAATCCGTTCAGGTTACAACATATGACGGAAGGGCTTTCCTCAACGCAACAGACAGAAAATACGACGTAATCATGGTAGATGCATATCAGGATATCACAATACCGTTTCAGATGTCATCGGTCGAGTTTTTTACACTTGTAAAGGAGCATCTGACAGAAAATGGTGTCATGGCTGTTAATATGAACATGCGCGGAAGCAGTGAGGGAAATATTAATCAGTATCTGGCAGATACAATCTCATCAGTATTTCCCAATGTGTATACAGTTGACGTTATAGGTTCAACGAACAGGGAACTGTTTGCATCGGTAAATGCTAATATGTTTGACGTAATGAGGGAAAATGTAGATTATGTCACTGATTCGACTCTCGGAATGATGCTTCTTAATGTTATGGATAATATGACAGCGTATGATGCAGGAAACTATATTATGACGGACGATAAAGCACCGGTTGAACTGCTGGGAATGCAGGTAATTGATGAACTGATTAATGATGAGGTAAAGTATTACAAAAAGATTTATAAGGAACAGGGGCTTAAAGGACTGTTAAATTCACTTTAGGGTGCATATGATGTAAAAAATGCATCCGGAGAGAGTATGGACCAGAAAATAGAAAATCTTTTGAATATCAGCCTTGGCGCAACAAAAGAAGAACGCGAAAAATCCCTTAATCTAAATGTTGGTGTGAGTATGGCGGGGGATTTGTGGGAAATAATAGTAAAATATAATAACGATGTCTCATTTCTTGAAGAAAAATATCCCGGAACAACGGTGGTTACACTGCTTGCGGGGTATGCGATTATTACAACCGCTAAAGAAAATATAGAGGCAATAGCAGATGAAACAGTGATTGACTATGTAGAAAAGCCAAAATCACTGTTTTTTGATTTGCAGTATTCAAAGATTGCTTCGTGCATTTACGATCGGGGTGGTGCAAATAACGAATCTGCGGACGGCTATGGTGGAAGAGGTGTGCTGACGGCGATAATCGATTCCGGAATTGATATACTAAACACGGCTTTTATACGTGACGGACAGACACGCATAGTTGAAATATGGGACCAGAATACGGACACGGTTTATACAAAAGAGCAGATAAATGAGGCAATTAATGAAAAAAGACGGATTGCCTATGACGAAGGACAGCATGGAACAAATGTGGCATTAATTGCCTGTGGAAATGACGGAGTTGCATATGAATCGGATATACTTGTGGTAAAGCTCGCAGTGAGCAGGCAGAACTCATTTCCAAGGACGGTGGAAGTAATGAAGGCATTTGATTATGTTGTAAATGCTGCGATGAGGTTTGGTCAGCCTGTCGCAATCAATTTAAGCTTTGGAAACAACTATGGCCCGCATGACGGAACATCAATACTTGAAAATTACATTGATGAAATATCCAACATATGGCGTATGGTGATATGTGTAGGCACTGGCAACGAGGGGGTCAGGGGAACCCATAATTTTGGCATCTTACAGGACGATACTGAAATTAATATTGAATTTTCTGTCGGTGATTTTCAGCCCTCAATTAATTTTCAGATATGGAAGCAGTATCCGGATGAATTTGATGTAATGCTAATTAGTCCGTCAGGCGGCAGAATCGGGCCGCTTAGACGGATTGAAGAAATATCGAGGTTTGTTACGGGCAATACGGAAATACTTGGATTTTACGGCGAGCCGGGACCGTATAGTGCTATACAGGAGATTTATTTTGATCTGATACCGGTAAATGACTATATAGATGCAGGAATATGGCAGATTCGCCTGATGCCGCAAAGAATTGTAAACGGACGGTTTGACATATACTTTCCGTCAGCTGCTGTTTTAAATGATAACACAAGATTAATAAATAACAGTGTTGAAATGACACTTACAATACCCTCGACTGCAAGACGCGTGATTTCGGTAGGGGCATACGATGCAAGGCGGGAGTCCTATGCAGATTTTTCGGGAAGGGGAGCTTATGACAGCACAGTAAATAAACCTGATGTGGTAGCACCCGGAGTAAATATCATACTTATGGCAGGAAGCGTAAATGAAAGGAGCGTCACGGGGACTTCATTTGCAACGCCGTTTGTGACAGGAATTGCGGCACTTCTTATGGAATGGGGAATTGTAAGAGGAAATGATATGTATATGTATGGCGAGAAAGTAAAAGCAAGTCTTTTTAAGGGAGCAAGGCAGCTTACAGGTTACACACAGACCCCAAACAATGTAACAGGCTGGGGTGCTGTGTGCTTTAGAAATTCACTGCCGTAAATGCACTACAGACATGAATCAAAAATGCTTACAACATCATTTACGGATAAAGGTACATACGCATTTGCCAATCCGCCATGATTAACGGCGGCTTCTGCCATTTCGTTAAAATGTGTACTGTCAATACCTACATCCTTAAGGTGCATTGGAAGCTTATTGTCAGTAAAAAACTTCTCCAGTTTATCAATTGCCTCGTTGGCGAGTGACATTTTCTTATCCGGTGAATATGAGGCAATGTCTTCTGACTGTGGGGCAAGATGCCAGACATTTCTTGCAAAATCCACGAATCTGTCGACTGTTTTTTCACTTAAAATGTGTCTCATCCATCTTGGAGTAAGTATTGCAAGACCAACGCCGTGTGTTATATCGTAAAATGCAGACAATTCGTGCTCCATTGGATGGCATGACCAAGACTGTCCCTTGCCGCAGCCGCATAATCCGTTAAGTGCAAGCGTGCTCGCCCACATAAGATTGGCACGTCCTTCGTAATTGTCAGGCTCATTCATGACAACCGGAAGATATTTTATGCATGTCTCAAGCAGACCTTCGCAGATTTTGTCCTGAACGAACGTGCCGGGTTCACTTTTAAAATAGTTTTCAAATACATGAGACATAATGTCTGCCGTACCTGCGGCAGTCTGAATAGCCGGGACGCCGTATGTGTATGTCGGGTCGAGCATTGAGACCTGAGGAATAAAATTCATACTTGAAGTGCCAAGTTTTAAATTTTTTTTCGTGTCAGAAATAACAGCATTTTTGTTCATTTCAGAACCGGTGGCAGCAATTGTAAGTACGGCGGCAACCGGCAGAACACGGCCGATTTTTCCGGAATCTTCGACGATATCCCATGCATCGCCATCATAGAAGACCGCACCTGCAATGGCTTTTGAACAGTCTATTGTGCTTCCTCCGCCAACAGCGAGAATGACATCAATTTTGTGCTCGCGGCACAGATTAACGCCCTTGCGGACGGTATCAATCCTTGGATTAGGCTCAACACCCGGAAGTTCAACAACATTATAATTACATAACAGGCTTCTGATTGTATCATAAATACCGTTTTTCTTAATACTTCCGCCGCCATAAACCATCAGTACATTCTGCCCATATACCGAAAGCTTTTCCGGTAAATGCGCTATCTGTCCTTCACCAAACCATATATCAGTATAAGCATGAAAATTAAAATTACGCATAGATACACCCCGTTTTATTTTATTAGGTTTTGTAAAACTATTAAATTATACAAAAAATATTCTTTGCGGGTACAATTAAGCGGCACCTAAGTACCGGCGGCTCACAATTGCCTCTTAATTTGTACCCACAAAGATTATTTACATCATAATGTCAGTAGTTTTGCATACTCCTGTTTAATATTTTATCATAATAAAGGTATATGTACTACTGTAATGTGAGGGATTATGGTATAATTATGTTATATGTAGTCGTTTGCGAAACTCATCACATTACACATGATACAAGTTTTGTGGGAAGAGTTTCGTGGCAATTGCGAGCCGCTGGTATTTAGATGCCGTATTGTGGCATCTTATGTACCGCTGCGAGCGAGCACTTAGTGCAAACGTGCCACAAAACTCTTCACACAAAACTTGTAACACCGGATATACGAATGAGTTTCGCAAATGCCTGTATGTTATATTATATAAGGGGTGGAGTTTATGAAGAAAACATTGTTATTTATTATCACCGTAACGACAGCTCTCGTCTGTGGATGCGGCATGGCTGATAATCATGGTGTGACAGAGCCATCCGGGAATGTGACTGATAATACGACAGCGGCTGAGAAGGAGACGCAGGTTTCATTAAGTGAAGATAAACTTCTTGAAATCATGGAAAAGGAATGTCAGAACACTATTGAAAATCATGTATATGCTGACCTGGATAATGACGGAAACAGCGAATTGATAGGTACATTTGCCGATGCCAATACAGGAATCCATTATGTATGGTATTGCAGCAGTGATGGAAATGTATGCGGTAAGGTGACCGAAAGTACAGCCTTTTTTGATTCTGACAGTGTCAGTCTGATTGAGTATGAGAATTTTACTCATGTTATTGTTAATTATTACAATATGATGGGCGATTATAAACAGTTTACAATTCTTGGTCTTAAGGATGGGGAAATTGTAATGCCTGTACAAAATATGAACGGATACGCAGAGCAGGCGGAAACCGGCAGAGTAAACGTTATTGTTGAGGCTTATGACGGTTATTATGATGCTTCAATTGATGCCCTTATTGAACATACATGGAAGAATGCGTACATTTTCTATGATGAAAGTGATGAAAAATACAAAGAATATGGCGCAACGGCCATATCGGAGGAAGAATTTGTAAAATATGAAAATGCTGACAAGATAATGAATGATATAAAAAATGATATTTCATCTTCGTTAATGGGAACCGTTGAATTTAAGTATTATCTCAGAAGCAACGGCATACTGGAAATACAGTGCGCAGATAAGAGCACCTCAAATGATATATCATACTATTATTATTCGATAACCTGCAAAGATGGTAAAATCACAGGCGAGATAACCGATTCGTGTAACGGACAGGTAATGCCATGCTACACAGGTCTTGAGGCAGTATATTAATATTATTCATCAAATTCAACAGTCACATAGTAGCCTCGTTCAGTATGAGTGATGCTTTTAACAATTCCGGACCTTGTCTTAAGGCGTTCGCTGATGGTAAAATTCTTACTCATGGCGAGGCTCGGATTGATTGTATAATAATAAGATGTCGGCAGGAGTCCTTCGGTTACGGTCACATTCTGACCAACTTCAAGCAGCCCCTGGCGTTCCATTTTAAATTCCATTTCTCTCATATTAATTTTCACCTCATAATTAAATAATAGAAAATTATATAACCTTATATGTGAATTTGCAATATTATGATATAATATAAACAGACATTTGCGATACTATTGCGGTGTATTAGTATCACAAATGTCTGTTTATAAACTATTGGGAGGTATTATTATGGTTCCAAATTTAACTATTTTCATTATTATTTTTAATATTCTTGTGAGTATTGCAATTCCTGTAGGCCTGGCAATTGTTCTTAAGAAAAAGTACAACACATCGCTTAAAGTATTTTTTGTCGGCTGTGCCGTATGGTTCTTATTTGCAATGGTACTCGAACAGATTCTCCATGTAGCTGTTCTTGCATCACCCGCCGGTGCGGCAATTCAGGGTAATATCTGGCTTCTGGCTTTGTATGGAGGTCTGGCAGCAGGTGTGTTTGAAGAGACAGGACGATTTATCGCTATGAAAACCATTCTTAAAAAGAATCAGGACAATTCTTACAATTCGATTATGTATGGTGCAGGTCACGGCGGTTTTGAAGCATTTTTCATACTTGGGTTTTCAATGCTTAATAACCTTATTTATTCGATTATTATAAATAACAATCAGACAGAGGTACTGCTTGCATCATTGGATGAGGCAGGAAAAGATCAGGTGTATGCCTCAATTGCTTCATTAATTAATACACCTTCTGCAGCGTTTCTGGTCGGATCGGTTGAACGTGTTTTGGCAGTCATTTTACATATTGCGTTGTCAGTGCTTGTCTGGATGGCAGTAGTTAAGGGCAAAAAAGCGTTATTCCCGCTTGCCATATTCATTCATTTTATGGTTGATGCGGTTGCCGTAATCACAAGCAGAATGGGAATGAACATGGTTTTAGTTGAAGTAATTATATTTGTAATGTCGGCTTTAACAGCAGTTTTGGCATTACATCTGTGGAAAAAAGAAAAAATGTAGTATTTAGGAGCATTTATTAATCATGACAAAAGAAATAACAAAAAAAGATGATATTCTTACGCATACATTGGTCGTATGTGCACTTGCATTAGTGTGTACATTCCTATGGGGAAGTGCATCTCCGTGTATAAAGCTTGGATATGCTTATTTTGAAATCCCGTCAGGTGAGACATGGTCGCAGATATTATTTGCAGGAATAAGATTTGTGATTGCCGGAATTCTTACCATTCTGATTGGAAGCATACTAAATAAAAAAGTACTGCTGCCGTCAAAGTCATCGTTTTTTAATATTGTAAAACTGTCTGCTTTTCAGACGGTTTTGCAGTACATTTTCTTTTACATCGGACTGGCACATGCGAGTGGCGTAAAGGCTTCAATCATTAATGGCTCAAATACATTTCTTGCAATCCTTGTTGCGAGTCTGATATTCCATCATGAGAAGCTTGATTTGCGCAAGGTCATTGGATGTCTTATCGGTTTTGCGGGAGTAATACTTGTGAGTCTTAATGGTCAGAGTCTTGATTTTAATATGAGTATGTTTGGTGAGGGATGTGTTTTCCTGTGTGCAGTTGCGTATGCATTTTCATCATCACTTATAAAGATATATTCAAAAAATGATAACCCTGTCATGTTAAGCGGATACCAGTTTTTATTCGGAGGAATTGTAATGACTGTCATGGGTTATGTGCTTGGCGGACGAATCCATCATGTAGATGTAAAGGCACTGGCAATGTTATTTTATCTTGCCTGCATTTCGGCCGTAGCATATTCAATCTGGGGAATACTGCTTAAACATAATCCTGTCTCCAAAGTTGCAATATTCGGATTTACCAATCCTGTATTCGGAGTTATTCTTTCTGCATGGTGGCTTAAGGAAGGCAGTAAGGAACTTGGTTTTAATGCTGTAATAGCACTTGTACTTGTATGTATCGGTATTTTTATTGTAAATTCGAAAGCAAAGGAGAAGCAGGAATGAAATATACGGTAATTGGTGCCGGAGGAACCGGCGGATGTATTGGAGGGTATCTTGCAAAGGCCGGATGTGACGTTACTCTTATTGCGCGTGGTGAACATCTTGAAGCAATCAAATCGGACGGTCTGTGTGTTAATTCCGCAAGAGTGGGTAATTTTAATGTCAAGGGAATTCATGCATGCACGATGGAGGATTATGAAGGTACTCCGGATGTTATTTTCGTCTGTGTAAAATACTATTCACTGCCGGATGCTGTCGGATTTATCAAAAAACATGCAGCACCGGGTACAGTTGTGATTCCCATTTTAAACGTATTTGGCACGGGAGGAATGCTTCAGGAGGAATGTAGCGGCTGCGTTATCCTTGACGGCTGCATCTACATCATGAGCATGATTGAAAGACCGGGTGTAATAAGCCAGCCCACACCAATTTTCAGGCTGTTCTTTGGGTATAGAAGCGGACAGGAAAAAAGGCTTGAAGAGAAGGTGTTAAAAATAGTTGATGACTGCAACAATGCGCAGATTGAAACGCATTATACCGACAATATACTAAGGGATGCACTGCAGAAATTCAGTTTTGTTTCTCCAATGGGAGTTGCAGGACTTTATTATGATGCAACCGGAAAAGATTTCCTGGTAAAGGGAGAGCCACAGGACACATTTTTTGAGCTTGTACGTGAGGTTTGTAAGCTTGGCAATGCGATGGGCATTACATTTGACGATGACCTTGTTGAAGTCAACCGTGTGATTATGGAGGGACTGACGCCTGACTCTACGACATCCATGCAGCGTGATGTCAAAAAGGGCGGAATGTCCGAGATTGACGGTCTGCTTCACCTTATTGTGCGGCTTGCGCATGAATACAATGTTTCGCTGCCGACTTATGAGAAAATCAGTGAGTGGGCAAAGGAAAAGGGAATTAAATAATAAAATAAAAGTATTGTTTATTAAAAAAATATATGCTAAACTGTGATGTAGTAAGTTATTTATTCTTTTTTATCTGATAGGAAATTGCGTTGCAATTTCGCTATCTTTTCTGGCGGCGGTTAGCTGTCTGATGCATATTCTATGCGTATTATCCCGTAACCTGGCGGGAAGATTTATCTTCCTGACAATTTGATATGGAAGGAGGATGTGAATTTTAAGGAGGATTATTTTATGGCATGGGTAAGTCTGGAATATCCGTCAAAGACACTTAATATGGCTGTTCAGCTGGAGATTTTGATGCCACAGAGAAGCAGTAAAAGTGACGAGGCGTGCAGGGTACTTGTTCTGCTTCACGGTGCGATTGGTGACAGGACATCGTGGTTATTAAGGTCACAGATTGCGCTGATGGTAGCAGAGAAGAATCTGTGTGTTGTAATGCCTACGGCGAAGAATTCATTTTATTTAAATACACATAACGGATATCATTACAGGGATTTTATCTGCAGCGAACTCCCTAATCTTATAAGCAATATGACGGTTGTTTCTGCCAACAGAGATGACTGGATGATAGCAGGTTGTTCGATGGGCGGATACGGAGCTTTATACTGTGGTTTGTCGGCAAGGGAGCGCTTTTCGTATATCGCAGGCTTTAGCGGTGCACTTGATATGGAAGCGCATCATGAGCAGGCAGACTTTATACTGGCAGAAAATGCGCTTGGCAGCAGGGAAGAGTTTATCGGTTCAGGACGTAACCTCAAGAATCTGATTAAAGATACACGAAAGTTTAATGATGAGCTGCCTGTAAAGATTCTGCTTACATGCGGTGATGATGACGAATTGTTTGCAGACAGTCAAAGCTTCTATGAGAATATGAAGGATGACTTTGATATTTCTTTTCTTCATAAACCGGGCGGACACGACTGGTATGTGTGGAATGATTCAATAAAGTGTGCACTCGAATGGTTTACCGGCAATGAAGCATATAAGGAGGTGTTTTAGATGGCAGTTATGAGATTCAGTCATATGTCAAAAGTCATGATGACACTTTCGGAGTGTAATATTGTCCTGCCGGATGAGGTTGTAAGAAGTATGGCAGACGGCTCATACAGTGGTGATAAGTTAAAAGTTCTGTGGCTGTGTCATGGCGGTTCTTCAGACCATTATGAATGGCTTTATCATACGGGACTTGTGGATATTGTCAATCAGTACGGGCTGGCAGCAGTTGCTGTGAACGGTAACGATTCATGCTTTGTTGATATGCCGTACGGTATGAAATACGGAACGTATCTTGGTGAGGAGCTTCCTGCATTAATACATAATACATTTCCTTTTCTGTCGGATAAGAGGGAAGATAATTACATATGTGGTCTGTCTAACGGCGGTTATGGAAGCTTTTATCTGGGACTTAAATTTCCTCATAATTTCTCGGCAATCGGAGCATTTTCAGCAGGAGATAAGGCAGATGCCGTGCCCAAACCATTCCCGGATGGTGAAATGAATCCAAGAGTCAGAATGTTTGGTCAGACCGATATACATGAAACCGAATTCAGTATCAGATACCTTGCAAGAGAACTTGCGAAAACCGATACCGTAAGACCGAAGGTGTATCATGCATGTGGAGGTAAGGATCCGTGGCTTGATTTGAATCTGCTTGTTAAGAAGTGTTTTGAGGAAATAAATGACCCTCAGTATGCTTATGTTTACCATCAGATTGATGAAATGGGACATGAGTGGACATTCTGGGAGCAGGAACTAAAATTATTTATTGAGAATATCATATAATTAATTAAATTGCGGCGGTGAGTATATGACCGGTCCGGAACTGACAGGTTATGGTATTGGAGTTGCGGTTTTAGATACCGGAATTTTTCCACATATCGATATGAAAGATCGTATTATTGGTTTTTATGATGTTATCAGTAATAAAGTTTCAGCGTATGATGACAATTCACATGGAAGTCATGTGGCCGGAATCATTGCCGGAGACGGAAGAGCATCAGGCGGAAAATATGCAGGAACTGCGACGAAAGCCAATCTTATCGGAGTCAGGATTCTTGGTAAGAGCGGCAAGGGCAGCAGTGCTGATGCACTTAAGGGTATTGACTGGGTTTTAAAGAATCGTAAGAAATATGACATACGCGTGGTAAATATTTCTTTTTCGATGGATGCCGATGAGGAAAATGACGAAAATCATCCGCTTATTAAGGCCGTAGAAGAATTATGGGGCAACAAAATAGTTGTTGTGACTGCTGCGGGCAATGAAGGACCTCAGGAGGGAACTATCGGAGTGCCCGGCATCTGCAGGAAAATAATAACTGTCGGAGCCTATGATAACTTATATGGACATGATTCCAAAGGTAATGTACGGCAGTTTTATTCGGGCAGGGGCAATAAGACACTTCCATACATTAAACCTGAAATTGTTGCAAGAGGCTCGGAAATCGTAAGCTGCAGCAATACAAGGTTCGGATACAGTAAAAAGAGCGGTTCGTCCATGGCGGCACCATATGTATCCGGAATGATTGCGAGACTTTTAGAAAAATACCCCGACATGGAGCCTATAGATGTTAAGCTAAGACTTCATGCCAGGGCGGTTAATCTTGGAAAACCCACCGAAGTTCAGGGATGGGGTACTATTGACGAATCTTTATTTTAAGAAATCATCTCTTTTTGGATTAAAAATGTCTACCAAAATACCTTCTTCTAAACATAAAACGCCATGTTTGCTGTTAGAAGGAATCAAGACAGAATCACCTTTTTCAACAATTTTAACTTCATCGTCGACGGTAAATTCAAATTTACCGGCGCCTACATAGCTCATCTGAATGTGCGGATGGGAATGAAGATTTCCACGTGCACCTTTTTCAAATGTGATTTCACACATCATCATTTCATCACAATAATTTAAAATTCTGCGTGTAACACCAGGTTCGCATGGTGTCGGCACTGCGTCTTTGTTGTATCCAACCATTTCTATAATCTCCTTTACAAGTCTTTTATCTGATTTTATCACAAATTATTATGCAATGAAAGAGAGGAAAAAATGAATTATATTGTAGCAGCGCTTTCTGATAAAGGAAGCAGAAATAAAGTTAATGAAGATGCACTTATTATAAGAACAAGAATGACATGCCTTGGGGCAGTATGTCTGGCGGTAATCTGCGATGGCATGGGTGGACTGGCGGAAGGTGAAGTTGCCAGTGCACATACAATAAGGCGAATCGGAGAATGGTTTTCATACAGGGCAGGTTCAATTAAAAGATTTGATAAGCTTGTTTACTGCCTGGAACGTGAACTGCATGAAATATCAAAGGAAATAATGGCATACGGACAGAAAAACCAGTTTGCCATAGGAACTACGGCAACAATGTTTATTTCAGCGGGAAAGGAATATGCAATTATTCATGTGGGTGATTCACGTGCGTATGAGGCTGCACCGGGAAGAAAGTTAAGACGGCTTACAACCGACCAGAGTATAAATGACGTAATGCTTTTGCAGGCGGTCGGAACCACGGACAATTTAAAGCCTGAAATCATTAAGGGAAAAGTAAATAAGAACAGTATTATTATATTATGTACAGATGGTTTCAGGCATAAGAACAGCGATGCAGATTTGAACAGGGGGTTCTTATCCGGCAGGCTGATAAACCGTAATGACATGGAGAGAGTTTTAAGAGTGTATACGGACAGAGCGAGGAAACTGGGCGAGAATGATGATATTTCCGTTATAGCAGTTAAAATAGTTTAGGGGGAATTTTATGGAGATACAAAATTGTCTTAAAGGCAGATACAAGGTAATACAAAATATTGGTAAAGGAGGCATGGGAAGTGTTTATAAGGTAAAAGGTATAGAGGACGGAAATTATTACGCTGCCAAAATTATATATCATAACGATATATGCAGCGGCGAGAAGGAGGCACAGATTCTTCTCGGACTTCATCATCACATGCTGCCCGAAATAAAGGAATATTTTGTATTCGATAAAATCACGGTAATTGTTATGGATTTTATAAACGGATGCAATATGGAAGAATATATTAAGAAGAAGGGACCGGTAAGCAATTCAAAGGCAGTTTTTTTTCTAAGGCAGATGTCGGATATTTTAATGTATCTGCATGACCAGAGACCGCCTGTAATTTACAGGGATCTTAAACCATCCAATATTATGGTTGATGTCCATGAGGATCTGAGACTTATTGATTTTGGAACGGCAAGAGGATACCGCATGGAATCAGATAATGACACCGTGGCACTCGGAACACCGGGATATGCGGCACCGGAGCAGCTTATGGGCACGGCACAATCTGATATAAGGACGGATATATATTCTCTTGGTGCAACGATGTATTACATCGTGACCGGCATTGATGTAGGAAAGCCGCCATTTGAACTGCCACTCGTTAATTCGGTCAGGACAGGCATAGAACCATGGCTTGAGCAGATAATCAAAAGATGTCTGCAAAAGAATCCGGACAGCCGCTACCAGTCAGTAAATGAACTGTTAAGTGAATTGGATTATGGTGAATTTCAGCCATATAATATAAAGTATAAAAATTTTAATCCTATCAATATTGTAATAACGCATTCTAACAGAAATATTTCTTTATAACCGTATAATTAATTGTGGTGTACCACTAGTTCTGCGCTCTGTTTTCCTGAACCTATCATTGATATAATTGGCATATAATGGAAGGAATACATATGAAAATTAAGTTTAATGTTGATGCGGGACGCAGGCTGCAGCAGGCAAGAAAGAATCTCGGTTATACCCAGGCACAGATGGCGGAGAAACTTGATATATGTGAAGAATCATTTAGAAAGCTTGAATTGGGAAAAGCGGGTCTTACAGCAGAGCGACTTAATAAGCTGAATGAATTGTTCCATATAAATCCTGACTACATTGTCACGGGTAAGAAAAACAGTGAAATATTTGCTGAAATTGAGAGTTACCTTTTATGCTGTACCAAAGAGGAACAGCTTACAAGGGCAAACAATATTATGAAAGAGGTAATGGAAATCATTGCAAGAACTAATGTTTAAAATATGAATGAAAGGGGGAAAGTTTTCATTTATATAATTATAGAATCATAGAATATTGAAGAGGCTGTTTCTAAATAATAGGAACAGTCTTTTCGCATTTTTATGCATAAACAAGATTCCTGTGCCAAAAGCCGGATTATAATTTTCTCCTCGTAAGATTGTACAAAATTTATTGTCCTTGTTCCGATGTGCTAAACACTACGATGAACCTCAGCTGAGTTTCATCTCCGTAGCACATAAG